>CAZRWW010000046.1:0-41887 GCA_964603725.1 uncultured bacterium | reverse complement strand
ACGCCTTCACGACGCCGACGTCGGTGTGCGTGGATGAGGGCTGCACGGGCGGCGCACCGGTGCTCGACAACTTCAGGGTCGGGCTCATCCACAAGCCTGACGCCCCTTCGATCACGCTGATCGACGGCGGGCTTTTCATGGATGGCTACGGGCAGAGCTATCCAACGTACCTGGAGCCCACCGACCGGGGCAACGCGAACATCTCCTTCGACCTTTCGATGGGCAACATTGAAAAGAACGACTGGCACGGCGACAGCTCGGTCGTTTCCGGGCCGATCGTGGGCTCGGAGGCCGCTCGCTTCCTGTGCGACTTCTGCTTCCGCATACCGCGCGCGGGCGCGCGCCAGCACATGATCCCCGAGTACCAGGCCTGGCGGGCGCGTCTGGCCAGCGATCCGGAGGCCGATTTCGTGTGCGTGCTGATGGATTCCCTCGAGACCAACAACCACACCCAGATCTGGCGAAACAAGTTCGGCACCTACTTCCACGAAAACGACCCCGGGTTCGATCCCGCCTATGCCGACTTCCGCACCCACCAGGAGATCCTGCCCGACGGCGTCTTCGTCCCCGGAACGCGCGTTGAGTACTACTTCCGGTCCTACTGGTTCAACGGCGGGGCGCCGCCGAGCGATTACTATGTCCTTGGGCCGGCAGAGTTCGAAATCCTGCCGACGATGAGAATCATGCCCGGGGAAGAATACAACGTTGTGTGGCCGAGCGTGCTGTACGTGGATGCCTACAACCGCGGTGGCGCAGAGCGCTACATCGGGGCGGCGCTGAATGAGGTCGGGCTGTCCTTCGACCGATTCGATTACCTAGATACATCGAGCTGATACAACGCATCGCTGAGGCGTGACCTCGGCGGGACGGGTTACAATCCTGGCGGCTACGGCAACAACGGCCTCACGGTTGAGCAACTCTGCGGGTACCGGTTGGTGCTGTTCAGCCTCGGGTTGTTTGGATATGGCGCCACCGAACCTGAGGACTGGGGCCTTTTCGAGGAGTGGCTGGTGACAACCGACTGCGGCCTGGCCAATGTGCGCCGCGGGCTCATCCTCGACGGCAACGGGATCGCCGCGGTCGGGGGCGACCCCGTGCAGGGGCTGGCCATCAACTTTACCCACACGGTCCTCGGCTTCGATCTCGTCGACTACCGCTACCGCGTGTACAATGACGACGACGCCTACTGCGTCTACCTCGAGCCGACCCAGGGCGCTGTCTTCGCGCCGGCGCAGCCCGGCATCGGCCTCTTCGGCAACGGCTGCCCGCAGCAATACAACTACAGCGTCCTCAGTGTCTATCCCGGCGTGCCCGACGTCGTGGGCAACCTGCGCTTCTACAGCTACCAGGGCACCGGCACCCAGACTTACGTCGACTACGCCCAGGTCGTGCGGCAGAAGACCCAGCCGGGCGTGGCCAACTGGATGAGCGTCGTGAACGGCTTCAGCCTGCACTACCTCTCCGAGCGCGGCTGGGGCGGCGAGGACTGCAGCGCCGACAGCGCCGCGCGCGTGGCGGGCGGCATCGCTCTGTTCGCGCCCATGCTCGACTGGCTGCAGGACCCCGGCAATCCGTTCGAGCCCTGGCGCTATCCCTGCGTCGATACGGGCGTGGAGCAGCAACCCGTGACGCACCTGAGCGGACCGGTGGACTACCTCCATCCGGCGCGGCCCAGTCCCTTCCACGCCCGGGCGACGCTGCGCTTCACGCTGGCGCAGGCCGGGCGGGCGACGCTCGAGCTCTTCGACGTCAGCGGGCGCAAGGTACGCACGCTCGTCGACGGGCCGCGGGAGGCGGGCGAGCAGACGATCGTGTGGGACGGCGCCGACGACGGCGGCCGGCGGCTGGGCGCCGGGCTCTACTGGATGCAGCTACGGACCGAGCGCGGGTACGCCTCGAGCCGCCGGCTGCTGGCGCTGCCGTAGGGGGCTCACTTCCGCAGGTGCCGGCCGAAGAAGGCGATCTGCTTGGTGTACTCCTCCACGGTGTTGTCGCGCTTGCCCGCGCCGTGGCCTTCATCGCTGAAGATCAGCGAATCGACTTCGCCCCCGTGGGCCTGGATGGCCCGGATGATCTGGCGCGCCTCGCTGACCGGCACGCGCGGGTCGTTCTCGCCGTGGATGACCAGCAGAGGGGTCTTGATCCGATCGGCCTTGTGAATGGGTGAGATCGAGCGCAGGAACTCGCGATCCTCGAGCGGGCCGTACTCGGCCTCGCGCAGCGCGCGCCGGTAGGGCGCTGTGTTCTCGAGGAAGGTCTCGAAGTTGGCGATGCCCACGATGTCGACCGCCGCCGACAGCAGGTCGGGATACTCCGTGATCATGCCGAGGACGACGTAGCCGCCATACGAGCCACCGCGGATGCCGATCATCCCGGGCTCGGTAAAGCCGTTGGCGACCAGCCAATCGATCCCCGCCTTGTAGTCCTTCAGGGAATCCTGGCGCTTCTTGTAGTTGTCGAGGTTGAGGTAGTGACGGCCATAGCCTGACGATCCTCGCACGTTCGGTTCGAGCACGCCGTACCCGTTGAGCTGCAGATACTGGACATTGCGCTGGAAGTGGGGGCGCGACTGTCCCTCGGGGCCCCCATGCGCGTTCACGATGAATGGAATCGCCCTGCCCGGCTGGTAGTCTGGCGGCAAGTACAAGAAGGTCGGGATCTCGAGACCGTCAAAGCTGCGGTAGCGCACCAGCGCCGGCTCCCGGAACGAGGCGGGATCGATGCCGAGATAGGAGGCGAAGGTGAGCTGCGCCAGCTCCCCGGAGGCCGGATCCCAGCGCCAGACATCGGGGGCGCGGGTCGGGCTGTTGAAGCCGAAGACCACGCGCCCGCGCGAGTCCTCGAACACGGGCCCGATCATGCCGTCCAGCGGCGGGCCCGGGACCGGTTCGAGCGACGAGGCGCTCCGGATCTTCAGGCGCGCGTAGCCATCCTCGTTGACCAGCGCGAACATCCAGGCGTAGTCGCGCGAGAACCACAGGCTCTCCACTTCCCAGCGCAAGTCGATCCAGCCGTCCTCGACGAACTCGATCTCGGGCGACCCCACCCGCATCCGCGCGACCCGTGCCAGACCGTTGGGGGTGCGATTGCAGGTCAGCCAGATCGTGCGGTCGTCCGGCATCAGCGTGGGGTTCCCATGGCGAACGAGCTCCTCATCATGCGTCAGTTTCCGATGGGTTCCATCGGCCACGTCGACCAGATAGAGGTCGTTGTGCGCGTTGGAATGCAGGTTGGAGACGATGATCCGGCGGCCATCGCGAGAGACATCCATGACCGAGTTGTAGCCGCTCACGCCGTCGGTCGCGCCGAAGACCTTCACGGCCTGGCCGCTCAAGATGTCCATGCGGTAGATGAAGAAGTCGCGGCCGTTCTCCTGGTTCGAGCGATAGAAGATCGCGCGATCGTCCGGCGCCCAGGCCACGTTCGTGATCTGGACCTTCTCGAAGCGCGTGAGCTGCTCCAGGCGCCCGGTGCGCGTGTCCATCAAGTAGAGCTGCGTCTGCTCGGACCCGCCCGGCGCGGCGCCGACAATGGCCAGATCGCCGCCGCGTGACAGTTCGAAGAAGCTGATGCCGTCCGCGAAAGCCGAGAGCTGGTAGGGCCAGCCCTCAGGCGTCAGCCGATAGACTTGAAAGGTGCCCGACAGGCGGCTGCCGATGTAAACATCCTCGCCGTCCCAGCTACACCCCAGCGGCCCGGAGCCCCCGATTTGCATGAAGGTGGCGATATCGGGCACATAGGAGCTGTGATCGAGGAGCGACGCAGGGCGGGCACCGACGTGTTCGGGCTCGGCGGCATGGGCCGCGACCGGCATGCCGGCGAGCACCGCCAACAGGGCGATGCTCGGCAGGCGTCGAATGAGCTGGGCTCTCGCCGACATCAGGGTCTCCTCGATTGCGCGTGTGCGGGAACGCCGCCCCAGGGCGCCGGCGGCCCGACCGCAAGGGTTCGGCCTGCGTAGGTTACGCCAGATCCTACGCCCCCGCACCGGCGATGTTCCGCCCGGCGGACCTCCCCGCGGCGACCCTCGCGGCGCCCGCGTGCCTGTCCCCGGGCACCTTGGGGCACGTCGGTGCACCTCGGGGCACCTTGGGGCACCTTGGGGCACCTTGGGGCGCGGCGGCGACGACGGCCGGGCGCCGGCGACGATGCTACAGGGCTACGCCCGCGGGCCGGGTGCTGGCGACGATGCTACAGGGCTACGCCCGCCGGGCCGGGTGCTGCTACAATGCCCCCGCTGCCAGAAGCTCAGAAACCTGCGCAAGGAGGTGCCATCATGCTGTGCTCCCGCCGAATCGTCATCCTCGTATCGGTCGCAGTCGCCGGCATCGGGTTCGTCTGCCCCGGCGTCCGTGCGGCCACATCAGCGGACTTGGCGACCCGGCCTTCAGCCGATCTCGCCGGTCCGGAACCATCAAGCACGCAGCTCGCCCCACAGACGGTCACTCCGGAACCGTCCTGCCCGGCGGAGATGCTCCTCGCCCCCGCGGCCGCCGTAGCGCCCGCCGCGGAAACCTTCGCCGTGCCCGCACCGGCGGCCGGCGGCCCGGGTCTCAAACGGAGCTGGCCGGTCAATCTTCACGCACCCGGAGCTGGCTTCCCGTACACGCCCACCCTGTTCGACTGCGATCACGACGGGGCCGACGAGATCTTCCTCACGGGCGGCAACACCTTCGGCCTGCGCGGGGACGGCACCTTCCTGCCCGGCTGGCCGACGACGGAACACATCTACATGGGGTACGGAACGAACGATCAGAAGCCGGGGCCTTCGTGCGCCGATGTCGACGGCGACGGGGATGTCGAGATCATGTGGTCCGAGCGCGACTGGTACGCGGGCAGCGCCCACATGTGGTGCTTCAACGGCCGGAACTTCGACGGCAGCAACATGCCGAACTTCCCCCAGGTCGCGCCCGGCGACTACTCCAATGCGCTGGATGTGCCCTTCGTGCTGGGCGACACCGACGGGGACGGTGACCTAGAGGCGTGGAGCCCGCACACGCTCGGCAACAACTTCGTCCACTACCGCATCTCGGCGTTCGACCACCTGGGCAACCGGCTCTTCACGCGCGATCTGGAAGCGACCGAGAACACGCTCTCGCTCTACTTCGGCGATCTCGACGGCAACGGCGCCGCCGAGATGTTCGCGATGGCCGCGCTGGGACAAGCACTGCGCCTGCACGCTTTCGATGCCAACGGCAACGAGCAGGCCGGCTATCCGCGCACGTTGTACACGCTGGCGGGCGAGACCCTGCCCTTCGGGCCGCCCATCGTCGCGGACCTGGATGGCGATGGCGACCTGGAGATTCTCTTCGGCGCATGGACCAGCGGGGCGACCCGGGTCCGGGCCTACCATCACGACGGCGCGCCCTGCACGGGCTTCCCGATCCAGATCGCCACGGGCCACCAGCTCTTCTACATCGGTCTGGGAGACCTGACGGGCGACGGCGTCCCGGAGCTGCTCGCCACGGGCAAGATCCTCAGCTCCGACTACCGCGTCCATGCCGTCGACCTGGCCACGGGAACGGTTCTGCCGGGCTGGCCCTATGCGCTCCCCTACTGGCCCGAGGGCTTCCCCACCGTTGCCGACGTCGACAACGACGGCTATCAGGAAGTCTGCATCTCGACCGGCGGCGGCGACGTGCGGGTGATCTCCCGCACGGGCCAGCTTCTCCCCGGATATCCCCTGCCGATGGTGGCGGCCGCGATTTCGGGCGTGGCGGTCGGAGACATCGATGGTGACGGACTCTTCGAGATGGTGGCTGCGACGTGGGACGGCTGGGTCTACGCCTGGGACACGCCCGGCGAAGCCCTGTTCGGCCGCGCCGATTGGCCCATGCGCAACATCAATGAGCGCAACACCGGCGTCTTCGGCGATCACGGCGCCAGCGCGAGCGTCGCCGCCCTGGACGCGGTCCGGCGCTGGAAGCTGAGCGTCGAGCCCAATCCCTTCTTCGGGTCCGCGCAGTTCCGGATTGCTCCGACTGGACAACCGTTGACAGCCCAGACGGGCGCGGGCGCGCCGGCGGTCGAGATCTACAGCGCGTCGGGCCGTCTGGTCGAAGTGCTCGCGGCGGGAGGACGCTCGGTGGCGTCCTGGTCGCCGGCGCAGGGAACGGCCGCGGGCGTTTACTATGCGCGGCTGCGCGGGACGGGGCCGGCCGAGGCGGTGCCCATCGTGCTCGTCCGGTAGCAGCGGGGCTTCGTCCGGCAGCTGCGAGGCTGCTGGCTGTGCCCCGGGGCACAAAACTCAGTAACTGATTGTATTCAAGGGTCTTGCACTAGCTACACATTTGCGCTTAACCGTGGGGGGCCCATGGAGCTGTCGGCGAACACCAAAGTCCACGATCTGCTGTCGGCCTACCCGTTTCTCGAGGAATTCCTGTCCGCCTACCACCCGAGGTTCCAGCTCTTGGGGAGCAAGACCGCGCGGGCGACGATCGGGCGCGTGGCGACGCTGGGCGCGGCGGCCGGCATCGCGGGGGTAGAGCCGCAGGCGCTGCTGGCGGCCGTAGCGGCCGAGATCGAGCGCCGCACGGGGACGCGTCCCGGGCAGGCCGTCGCGTCCGGGCTCTCGCGCGAACAGCGGCTGGGCATCCTCAAGAAGATCATCAGTGATCTGCACGCCGGCGGCGACCTCGAGTCGGCGCGGCAGAGGTTTGCACAGGCGGTCGGCGACGTGGAAGCCTCCGAGATCGCGGCGATGGAGGAAGAGCTGATTCGCGGCGGGCTGCCCGTAGCCGACGTCCAGCGTCTGTGCGACGTGCACGTGGGCGCGTTCCGCGAGGCGCTCGACGAGCACGCCGGCGTGCACGCGCCGCCGGGCCATCCGGTCCACACCTACCTGGCCGCGAACCGCGTCATCAGTGAGCTCGCCAATCGTCTCGGCGCCCTGGCCCGCGAGGCGGAGCGCGGGAGCGGCCCGGAGGGAAGCGGCCAGGCACCGGGCGGCGCGGAGGGAAGCGACGGTGCGCGGGGCAGCGGCGCGATCCTGGAGCAGGCGGCGCAGGTCCTGGATGGATTGGCAGGCGTCGAGAACCATTACCAGCGCAAGGAGAATCAGCTCTTTCCATTCCTCGAACGACACGACGTGACCGGTCCCTCGCAGGTCATGTGGGGCGTCCATGACGAGATCCGCGCCCAGCTCAAGACCGTCCGTGAGGCCGTCCGGCGGGGCGATTCTCGTGCGTTCGCGACCGGAGCGCCGCGCCTGGCCCGCGACCTCGTGGAGATGATCTACAAGGAAGAGAAGATTCTCCTCCCGATGGCCATCGACACGCTCTCCAACGCCGACTGGGCCGAGGTTCGCCGTGGTGAGGATGTGCTCGGCTACGTGCTGGCCCAGCCGGCGGCTCCGTGGCCGGCGGGCGCCGAGAGCGCCGCGCGAGCCGCTGATGCCATGGCCGCCGTGAGCGCGGCCGGCACCGCAAGCCCTGCCGGTGCCGCAGCCTCCGCGAGCACCGCCGGCGGGGCGAGTGCAACCCGCACCGCGGGCGCTCTCGGCCAGCCCGGCGCTGAGGCGCTCCACGAGCTGGCGACCGGCGCCCTCACGCTCGAGCAGAACGACCTCCTCCTCACCCACCTGCCGGTCGACATCTCCTTCGTCGACGAGACCGACACGGTGCGGTACTACTCCGAGGGCAAGGAGCGCATCTTCCCGCGCAGCCCGGGGGTCATCGGCCGCCAGGTCCAGAAGTGCCACCCGCCGAAGAGTGTGGACGTGGTGGAGCAGATCCTGGCTGCTTTCCGCGCGGGGACGAAGGACGTGGCCGAGTTCTGGATCGAGATGCAGGGCCGGTTCATCCACATCCGGTACTACGCCATGCGCGACGCGGCCGGGGCCTATCGCGGCTGCCTGGAGGTCAGTCAGGATGTGACGGGAATCCGCGCGCTCACGGGCCAGCGCCGGCTGCTGGATTGGGAATAGCCAGGGGGGGACGGCTGCGCCGTCAGGCGCGAGCGGCTCCGTCTGGAGCGCTCTGCGCCGCCCACAGCGGAGAGCCCCCCCGTTGGCCGCGCGGGAAAGCCGTAGCGCGCGCCGATAGGATGGCTGGAGCGGGAGGCCGCCGGACAGGCACGCCGACGGGTCGGCCGGCCGAGGTCCCGGCCGGCGTGCCGGCGCGCGTGCCGCCCGACCTGCCGGCCGATGTACGACCTGGGATCCGAGAACGGAGTCGAAGACCCATGACGCCGCGCGATCACAAGACCAAGATCATCGCCACCATCGGCCCGGCCTCCGAGTCGCCGGAGATGCTCGAGCGGCTGATCCGAGCGGGGATGGACATCGCGCGGCTCAACTTCTCGCATGGAGACTTCAGCGGGCACGCCGAGGTGATCAGGCGCATTCGTGCCGCGGAGCGCGCCACCGGCCGGCGGGTGGCGATCATGGCCGACCTGCCCGGGCCCAAGATGCGCCTGGGCCAGATCGAACCGGAGCCGATCCAGCTCCGGGCCGGCGACGAGTTCAGCTTGACCACCCAGCAGATCACCGGCAACGCGCGCCGCGCCGCGATGACCTTCGCGCAGCTCCCGACCGTGGTCAGACCGGGCGATCGTCTGTTCCTCAACGACGGGCTCGTGCAGCTTGCCGTCGAGCGCGCCGCGGGCGACGAGGTCGTCTGCCGCGTCGTGGTGGGCGGGGAGCTGCGCTCGCGCAAGGGCCTCAACCTGCCGGGGATCAACCTCGGGATCAGCGCCTTCACCGATCACGACCGGGCCTGTCTGGCATTCGCGCTCGAGAAGGGCGTCGATGCGGTAAGTCAGTCCTTCGTGGAGACCGCGGCCGACATCGAGGCCGTGCGCGCCGCGTCGAAGGCCCTCGGCCGGCAGCCCTTCATCATCGCCAAGATCGAGCGGGCCGGCGCCCTGGCCCACCTCGACGAGATCCTCGGCGTGGCCGACGGCATCATGGTGGCCCGCGGGGATCTGGGTGTCGAGGTGCCGATCGAAGAGATCGCCCTCCGACAGAAGGAGCTGATTCGTAAGGCCAACCTGGCCGGGCGGCCCGTCATCACAGCCACCCAGATGCTCGAATCGATGGTCAGCCATCGCCTGCCGACCCGCGCGGAGGCGACCGACGTCGCCAACGCCATCCTCGACGGCACCGACTGCGTCATGCTCTCTGGCGAATCAGCCATGGGCAAGTACCCCGAGGAGTCGGTCGCCATGCTGGCGCGTATCGCCGCGGCCACGGAAGCGAGCCGACCGGCGACCTGTCTGGACGTCGAACGTCCCGCGCGCGTGGGTGGCGAGGGCCGCCCCGCGTCCGGAGCGGGCGCCTGCGGCCCGGGGTGCCACGCGACGGCCCGAGCGACCGCGTCCGGCGCGGCGTGCTCCTCGACCACGCGGGCGATCGCGACGGTCGTGGAGCACGCGCTGGAGACCGTGCCCTGCGCGGCCGTCTTCGTCCCGACCCGCACCGGCACCACGGCGCGCATGATCTCGCGCTACAAGCCCTCGGTGTGGATCGTGGCCCTCAGCCGCGATCCGGCGGTCTGCCAGGGCCTGGCGTTCTCCTACGGCGTGCACGCGGTCGACCTGCCCGAGGAGCCCGATCGCTGGCGCGACTTCGCCGAGGCCTGGTTGCGCGAGCACGGGGTGCTCGGCGCGGTCGCGATCCTCGTGGCCGGCCCGTCGATGCGTAATCCCGACGCCAACCACCGGTTGGAGTTCATGCGCGTGAACGCCTGAGCGGGCCTCCCGTGCCGGAGGCTCCCGGGCTTCCGGCGCCGCACGCCCCGGTCGTCCGGCAACCCCGCGCTTGCCCCCTGCGTATCGGCAGTTGAACGCGGCCTTCCCCCCAGCCCCGTCGTCACTGGCAGCCCCCCCAGGCTCGGAGGAAACCATGAAGAAACGCCTCAAGTGGCTCGCCCCGCTCGCGATCGTGGTGATCGCGGCCCTCATCCTGGGTCTCCGGGCGCTGCGATCGGACTCGCAGGCGGCCGCCGGTGAGCAGCCGGTCGCGGCCGTCGACGGGCGCCGGGCCAAGGTCGAGATCGGGGATGTGTCAGTGCACCTCACGGAGACCGGCATCATCCAGCCCAAGACGATGGTCCTCGTGAAGTCCAAGGTCAGCGGCAAGATCAGGCGCCTCGACGTTCGGGAGGGCGACCACGTCCGCCAGGGCGCGCGGCTCGCCACGGTCGAGCCCGACATGGCGCAGGCGCGCACCGTCGCCAGCCTGAAGAGCGAGTACGGGCGCGCCCGGGTCGACCTCGAACGCGCCCGCCAGGACTACGAGCGCGACCTGGAACTCCACAAGCAGGGCCACATCTCCGACACGCAGCTCAAGCTCACGCAGGACGCCTACGACATCGCCAAGATCGAGTACCAGTCGGCCCTCGAACAGATGCAGCTCGCCGAGGAAGACGGCGTCAAGATGGACCTGGCCGCGGCGGACGTGGGCCAGATCGACCTCGGAGCTCAATCCGCCAAGCTCCTCGACATCCTGGCCCCGGCATCGGGCACGGTCATCAACATGGAGATCGAGGAGGGCGAGATCGTGACCTCGGGCGCGCTCTCCTCCACCAGCGGCACGACGCTCATGACGATCGCCGATTTGTCGGCCATGCAGATCAAGGCGGGCGTGAACGAGGTTGACATCGGCAAGGTGCGGCTCGGCCAGGACGTCAAGGTCGACGTCGACGCCTACCCCGGGGTCGCCTTCCACGGCGCCATCGCCCACGTGGCGCCGGCCGCCCGCGACGAGCAGGGCGTCAAGATCTTCGACGTCGAGATCGACATCACCGACTCCGATGAGCGGCTGCGCCCCAACATGACCGCCAACATCGAGATCCGGGGCGATCACCGCGAGGGCGTGCTCACGGTGCCGATCGAGACGGCCTTCAAGAAGCAGGGTCGCTACGTGGCCTACGTGTTTGACGGGAGCCCGAGCGAGCCCGCCGAGCGCGAAATCGTGACGGGTGTCGCCAACATCGAGAAGATCGAGGTCATCTCCGGGCTGGCCGAGGGCGATGTCGTTGCCCGCTACGACCCCGAGATCGAGGGCCGCGCGGCCGACGAAGACTCCTTGCGCCGCCAGCGGATGGCGGCCCAAGCCAGGCGCAGGTGAGGTTGGCCATGTTGATCGCCACCGAAGACGTGCGGAAAACCTACGATCTGGGCGCGGCGCAAGTCGCGGCGCTGCGGGGCGTCACGCTCGAAATCGAGCAGGGCGAGTACGTCGCCATCATGGGCCCCTCCGGATCGGGCAAGTCGACACTGATGCACATCCTGGGCTGCCTCGACTCCCCCACCTCGGGGCGTTACACGCTGGCGGGGCGCGAGGTCAGCGGCCTCGGGGGCCGCGCGCTGGCGCGCGTGCGTAACGAGGAGATCGGCTTCGTCTTCCAGAACTTCAACCTCTTGCCGCGCATCGACGTCGTCGCCAACGTGGCTCTGCCGCTGGTCTACCTCGGCGGCGTCTCCAAGAAGGAGCGGCGTTCCCGGGCCTCCGATGTGCTTGAGCGCCTCGGCCTCGGGCACCGGCTGCGCCACCGGCCCAACGAGCTGTCGGGCGGCGAGCGCCAGCGCGCCTCGATCGCCCGGGCGCTGGTGAACGAGCCGAGCATCCTGCTGGCCGACGAGCCCACGGGCAACCTCGACTCGAAGACCGGCAAGGAGATCATGGAGATTCTGAACGGCCTCAGTCGCGAGGGTCGGACCGTCATCCTGGTCACCCACGACGCCAACGTCGCCGCCCACGCGCGACGCGTCGTCCAGATCGAGGACGGCGTGATCGCGCGGGAGGACCGGGCATGAGCGCGCGGACGGACCGAGGGAACCGATGAACTTCTTCGAGAGCATCGATGCCGGCGCGCGCGCCATGGCCGCCAACAAGGCCCGGGCCGTCATCACGACCGTCGGGATCATGCTGGGCGTGGCCTCGGTCGTGACCCTGCTGTCGCTCATGCGCGGCGGGCAGCAGCAGACGGAGGCCTACTTCGCCGAGCTCGGCGGCGCCCAGGAGCTGCGCATCACCAATACGCGCACGGACCGGGTGTTCATGACGGCGGCCGAGCGCGCCTCCGAGCGCCTCACCTATCGCGACGCCCAGGCCATTCTGGCCGACTGCCCAGCCGTGCTGACGGTCGATCCCGAGATCACTCGCTTTCTGAGCGCGTCGTATCGCGACAAGAGCTTCCTGATGAAGGTGCTGGGAACGAATCGGCACTACCCCTACGCCGATGACATGCCGGTGGCGGAGGGCCGCTTCATCAGCGATCAGGACTGCCAGAACTATGCCAACGTGGTCATGTTGGGACCCACCTACAAGCAGGACCTCTTCGGCGACGAAGACGCGATCGGCAAGACGATCGTGATTCAGGGCGTGCCGTTCACGGTCGTGGGGATCATGCAGAAGAAGGAGTTCTACTTCCGCGGCGGCGGGGGCGGGAGCGACCGCAACGTGCTCGAGTGGTTCAACCGCAGTCTCTACATACCCATCACGACGATGGTCAAGCGCTTCACCGTCAACGATCGGCTCGACGGCCTCGAGATCGCCGCGCGATCAGTGGAGGCGGTGCCGGCCCTTACGGAGGAGGCCCGCACCGTTCTGCTGCGGCACCACGGGGTGGAAGATTTCACGATCGAGTCGAAGTCGGGGCAGATCGCGGCGCAGAATCAGGAGGGAGCGTTCTTCAACATCATCTTCTCGGCGGTGGCCTTCGTCTCGCTGTTCGTCGGGGGCGTCGTGATCGCGAACATCATGCTCGCCTCGATCGCCGAGCGGATCCGCGAGATCGGCGTGCGCAAGGCGATCGGGGCGAGCAGCTACGACGTGTTTGTGGAGTTCCTGCTGGAGGCGATCGTCGTCACGACGTCGGGCGGTCTGGTCGGGATCCTGCTGGGCCTGGGCCTGACGGCGACCGTCGAGCGCTTCCTCGGCATGCCGGTCGACCTCACCCCCACGATCGTGGGGATCGCCCTGCTAACCTCGATCGGCGTCGGGATCGTCTTCGGGATGTTCCCGGCGATCCGGGCCGCCCGGCTGAGTCCGGTCGAGGCGTTGCGCTACCAGTGATCTGCGGCGGGCAAGGGCTCGGCGCAGGTTCGGCCCGGGGTGAGGGCCGGCGCCGGTCCGGCCCGGGAGGAGTAGTGTGAACCTGCTGGAGAGCATCGCGAGCGGCCTTTCCTCGATCCGCACGCACACGCTGCGGTCAGTGCTCACGCTGGTGGGCATCATCGTCGGCGTGGCTTCGGTGGTCGCCATGTTCTCGTTCGTGAGCGGGATCAGGACGCGCGTCCTCGAGGACTTCGCGCACCTCGGGTTCGACAACGTCTTCTTCGTCGGCGGCATGCGCGCCCTCAACCCGGACAACCTCGCGCGCCTCAATGCCTCCGAGGGCCTGACCCTGCGGGACACGGAGGTGCTGCGGGCCGAGGCGCCCGAGATCCAGTACCTGTGCCCGACGACGGAGACCCACATGGTCGTGCGGGCCGGCAGTGAAGCTCGACATGCCGAGATCTTCGGGATCACCCCCGACGGCTTCCCACTGCTCAAGTTCGAGCTGGGCCGCGGCCGCGAGGTCGTGTGGGCGGACGTGGAGAACCACGCGCGGGTTTGCGTGCTGGGCGAGATCATCAAGGGCAAGCTCTTCGGCGACGCCCCGGCGGTCGGGGCGACGATCCTCGTGGGCGAAGAGAAGTTCACGGTCGTCGGCGAGCTGCGGATGAAGGCGTTCAGCCCGATGTTCGGCCGCAGCGGTCAGGAGCAGTACCACGAGCAGATCTACGTGCCCATCACGACGGCCCAGCACTACCTGACCGGGTCCCGGCGCCTGAACTACCTCGCGCTGCGGCTGCACGCGGGCACCGACATCGCGGCCGCCTATCGGAAGATCCACGACATCCTCTTGCGGGAACACCGTCAAGTCGAGGACTTCCAGATCGAGAACGTCGCGCAGAACATCGCGCAGGCCCTCGCGGGCGTCGACCGGGTCACGCGGACCTGGACCATGATCCTGGGGGCGATCGCCACCGTGTCGCTCGTCGTCGGCGGCCTCGGACTGCTCTCGGTGCTCATCATCTCCGTCAACGAGCGGCTGCGCGAGATCGGCATCCGCAAGGCGGTCGGCGCCCGGAATCTGGCCGTCTTCCAGCAGTTCCTGGTCGAGTCCGTGACGATCAGCGCCTTCGGGGGGCTGCTGGGCCTCCTGCTGGGAGCGGGGCTCTGCAGGCTGATCACGATGTTCGCGTCGCGCGCCGGCCAGGAGTTCACGATCCCCGTCTCCGGCACGGGGGCGATCCTCGGCGTCGGCTTCGCGCTGGGAGTCGGCCTCCTCTTCGGCTGCTATCCCGCCTTCAAGGCCTCGCGCCTCGATCCCATCGAGGCTATCTCGCGGCCTGCCTGACGGCGACGCCCGCCGGGGTGCCCGCCGGGGCCTACGGGGGCCTGCGAGGGCCGGCGAGGGCCAACGAGAGGCGACCTTGACAGGCCCGCCCACAATCTCTATCATTGCAAGGAGTTGAGCGCCCTGGGCCGGGGGCGCGGAGACGAGTGGCACGCTTTGAGGAGGTCCCCCCCATGAAACGCCTCGGTCTGCTCTTCGGTTTGGTCGGGATTGCTTTCGCGTTGCTGGCGTTCGGGTGCTCGCGTGAGCCTGCGACGATCACCGGCCCCGCCACGGACGGTTCCGCCGGGCCGGCGCCGCTGCTGGTGCCCGCGGCCGGCGCGGAGATCGTCCCCGGGTCTTACATCGTCGTCTTCAAGCCCACGGTCGCCGACGTGGACCGGGAAGTCGACGATCTCAGCCTGCGGCAGGGCATCACCGCGAGATTCCGCTACCGGCACGCGCTCAAGGGCTTCTCCGCCGCCCTGTCCGCACCCGAAGTCGACGCCCTGCGGCGCGATCCGCGCGTCGCCTACATCGAGCAGGACATGGTGGCCCGCGCCGTCGGCACGCAGACGAACCCGCCGTCGTGGGGTCTGGACCGCGTCGATCAGCGCGCGCTCCCGCTCAACCAGACCTACAACTACAACCAGACGGGCAGCGGCGTGGATGCCTATATCCTCGACACGGGCATCCGCCTCACGCACGTCGACTTCGGCGGCCGCGCGGTGACCGGCTATGACGCGATCACGCCGGGGGGCACCGCGAACGACGGCAACGGCCACGGCACGCACGTGGCGGGCACGACCGGGGGCGCCTCGTACGGGATCGCGAAGAGCGTGCGCCTCGTCGCCGTCCGCGTGCTGGACAACTCGGGATCCGGCACCTACGCGCAGGTCATCGCCGGCGTCGACTGGGTGACCGGCGACCACACGACCCGTCCCGCGGTCGCGAACATGTCGCTGACCGGGCCCGCCGCGTCGTCGCTGGATGATGCGGTCCGCAATTCCATCGCCGACGGCGTCACTTACTGCGTCGCGGCCGGGAACAACTACGGCGCCAACGCCTCGAACTACTCGCCCGCGCGCGTGGCCGAGGCGATCACGGTGGGGGCCACCGACAGCAGCGACCGCTGGGCCAGCTTCTCGAACGCCGGCAGCGTCCTGGACATCCTCGCTCCGGGCGTGAGCATCAAGTCGGACTGGTACACCTCCGACACGGCGACCAACACTATCTCTGGAACGTCGATGGCGACGCCGCACGTCACCGGGGCGGTGGCGCTTTATCTGGAGGCGAACCCGACCGCCACCCCCGCGCAGGTCGCCAGCGGCCTGGTCGCCCTCGGCACGCCGGGCGTCATCAGCGGCGTTCCGAGCGGGACGGTGAACCTGCTGCTCTACACGCTGATCGGCTCGACCCCGCCTCCGGAGCCGCCGGCGGCGCCCGTCCTGCTCTCGCCGGCCGACGGCGCGACCGGCATCTCGACCAGCCCGACGCTGAGCTGGAACGCTTCGAGCGGCGCGACGTCATATCGGGTCCAGGTGTCCACCAGCTCGGGCTTCGCGACGACGGTCTACGACCAGTCGGTCACAACCACCTCGACGACCGTGGCGGGCCTCGTCGCGGGCACGACCTACTACTGGCGCGTGAACGCCAGCAATTCCGCGGGGACCAGCGGCTGGTCAACAGCCTGGAGCTTCACCACCGCGGCCGGCAGCCCGCCGTCCGCCCCCACTCTGTCCTCGCCAAGGAACGGGGCGACGAACGTCTCGAAGACCCCGACGCTGAAGTGGAACGCGTCCTCGGGCGCGACTTCGTATCGCGTCCAGGTCTCCACCAGTTCGTCCTTCACGACGACGGTCTACGATCAGGCCGGCATCACCTCGACTTCGGTGACGCTGCCGCAGCTGAATGGCCGGACCACGTACTACTGGCATGTCAGCGCCAGCAACGCCTACGGCACGAGCGCGTACTCCGCGACCTGGCGCTTCACGACCAAGCGTTAGCGCTGAGAGTGACGTCGGACGGATCCCGGCCCAGGGGCCGGTCCGCCGAGGTTGAGACGGAAGGGCGTCCCCGCGGGGGCGCCCTTCCTTCAGCGGGGCGATGAGGGGCCTGGCAGGACGGTCCCTTCTTGCCCGATAATGGCGGCAGAGGCGGCGGGCCTCTCCCTGGCGCGCCGCCGCGGGACAAGGACTCGTTTGCAGGAAGGATGCGCGTCATGGTCGATTACTCCGTGAGCCCGACTGGCGAGAAGTTCCCCCTCCCCAGCCAGGACGATTACGCGGCCGAGTTTCAGCGCCTCGAAGCCCTGGCGGCCCAGGCCCGCGCAGGCGGCCTGGAGGTGGTGGTCGTCATGGGGCTGGGATTCGTCGGCGCGGTGATGGCCGCCATCGTCGCGGACTCAACCGACAAGCAAGGCAAACCCACCAAGTTCGTCATCGGCTGCCAGCGGCCGAGCACGCGCAGCTACTGGAAGACCCCGCTCCTCAACCGCGGCGTCTCCCCGGTCAAGGCCGAGGACCCCGAAGTCGATCCCATGATCGCGCGGTGCGTGCTCGAGAAGAAGACGCTCATCGCGACCTACAACAGCGACTGCCTGAAGCTCGCCGACTGCGTGGTGGTGGATGTCCAGTGCGACTACGCCAAGCAGGAGCTGGGCAACATGCGCACCGGACAAACCGACATGGCCGCGCTGGAGGCGACCCTGCGGACGATCGGCGAGCGGATCCCCGAGAGCTGCCTGGTCCTAATCGAGACGACCGTCGCGCCCGGGACGACCGAGTTCGTCGCCTGGCCGATCCTCAAGAAGGCCTTCGCCGCGCGCGGCCTGCGGGGCACACCGCTCTTGGCCCACAGCTTCGAGCGCGTGATGCCCGGGCGGGAGTACGTCTCCAGCATCCGCGACTTCTGGCGCGTCTGTAGCGGCTGCACCGCCGAGGCCCGCGCGCGGGTCGAACGATTCCTCCGGGACGTGCTCAACACCGAGGAGTACGAGCTCACGGTCATGGATCGGCCGATCGAGTCGGAGACCACCAAGATCGTCGAGAACTCCTATCGCGCGACGACGCTCGCCTTCCTCAACGAGTGGAGCCTCTTTGCCGAGCGCAACGGCGTCGACCTGCTCAAGGTGATCGCCGCGATCAAGAAACGCCCCACGCACAGCAACATGATCTTCCCGGGGCCCGGCATCGGCGGCTACTGCTTACCCAAGGATGGCGGCCTGGGCTACTGGGCGTACAAGCACATCCTGGGCTTCGAGGACGGCGATCAGGTCTTCAAGATGAGCACGACGGCGATCGACATCAACGACACCCGCGGCCTGCACGTGGCAACGCTGACGCGCGATGCCCTGCGCAACATGGGACGCTACATCGCGGGCGCCGAGGTGCTGATCTGCGGCGCGAGCTACCGCCAGGACGTCGGCGACACGCGCTACAGTGGCTCCGAGATCGTCGTTCGCAAGCTCACCGAGATGGGGGCCGAGATGCGCGTTCACGACCCCTATGTGGACCACTGGTACGAGTTCGAGAAGCAGGATTCCTACCCCGCGCCGGGACACTCCTGGTCGCACTTCTTCCGCAACCAGGAGCACCTGACGAGCCTGCGCGTGCAGAAGGATCTCTCGGCGGCGCTGAAGGGAGTCGAGGCGGTGATCTTGGCGGTGCCCCATGCGCCGTACCTCGGGCTTTCGGCGGATGACGTGGTGGCCTGGGCGGGCAAGCCCATCGCCGTGGTCGACTGCTTCGGCATCCTGAGCGACGAGAAGATCAGGCGGTACTTCGAGCTCGGCTGCGAGGTGAAGGGGCTGGGGCGCGGGCACATTCAGCGGATCAAGGAGGAGGTGCGGTCGAAGAGGAAGTAGCAGGGCCCGGGAGCTCCCTCCTGTGAAGGGGGTATCTGACGCGAGAGGGTGATTGGACAGGTGCCAGTTCTGCACCGAGCACGGCGAGGGGAAGAAGTGGTACCTGCAGATGAAGAACTACGCCGACGAGCTTCTGCACGCGGAATTGTCCACGCGGCAGCAGGAGGCCGTCCGAGCCAAAACACGCTCCGAGTGGATTGAGCGCTTCCTCGACTGTTACGAGAAACCGGCCGCCACGGGCATTCCGAAAGCCCTCGCCGAGGTTGGGATGGCGATCGCCGCGACCGCTGAGCTGCGTGGCCCCGCTGCGAGCGAGGAGGAGATTCTGGAGCAGCGGAAGATCACGCACTTCGGACAGGTGCTCCCCATCGAGGACGTGGATAAGGTCACCGATCAGGCCGATTCGATCACGCGCAAGCCCTGCGGCTGCCGCTTCCTGTCCACGGGCAAGACCAGAGCCCGGTACTGCTTCGGGCTGGGTGTCACAGCGTTGGGGGCCCTCAAGGACTTGCCGGATCGGTCCTCGTCCCTCGAGGTCCTCGCCAAGGAAGATGCCAAGCGCATGCTCCGGGAGTTCGACCGGGAAGGATTGATCCACAGCGTCTGGACGGGCTTGACCCCGTACCTGATCGGGATCTGCAACTGCGACCGCGACTGCCTGGCCTACCAGGGATACATCGAGAAGCGGGGCGTGCCGAGCTTCTTTCGCGCCGAGTACGTCTGCCAGGTGGACGCGGACCTGTGCAGCGGTTGCAGGGAGTGCCTCAAGCAGTGCCAGTTCGGGGCGCAGTTCTACTCGTCCCTGTTGGGCAAGGTCAACATCGATCCGAGCCGCTGCTTCGGCTGCGGCGTCTGTCGCGCCGCCTGCCCGACCGGCGCCATCCGGCTCGTGCCCAGAGAAGAGGAGCCGCGTGCCGCCGGGATCTGGCTGAGGTGAGGCCGAGGGCTTGCGCGACAGGTGCGGCTCAGGGGTTCCACTCCGGGACCTCGGCCCAGCCGGGAAACGGGCCGGTCTCGATCCTCCAACCGGTCTCGGAGGACGGATCGCGCACCGCGCGCAGGTTGGTCAGCGAACGCAGCTTTGCTAGCAGCTCGTCGTGCGGCAGCGTGTGGAGCGGCGGCTTCGCCAGGTCCGGCATGGCCCACAATCGGATCGTGCCGTCATCGCCGGTGGAAGCGATCCAGCGGCCATCGGGTGACACCACGAGGGTCCACACCGGCCCCGTGTGGCCGAACAGGAGGCGGGGCTCCTCGCCGCTGATCGGTCCGACGCGAATGATGCCGTCCTGGCCGCCGGTCACGAGGATCGTGCCGGATGGATCGAGGGCGAACACCCCGAGCCGGTTGCCATGCGAGGTGATCTCCCGCGTCGCACCCATGGCAAGATCGAAGACCGAGAGCGTCGAGGTCTGACCGGCCTGGTCGGCCCCGTCGAGGCGCACGATCGTCCGGGGGTCGCGGCTGGCAAGGAGCATGTAGCTGGTCTGCCACTCCGGCCGGCACGGTCGGAGCTGGCGACTTGTTCCGGTCGTGAGGTCCCATAGGCGCAGTCCGCCATCGCCATCCGTGACCAGGCGCCCGTCCGCGAGCCAGACAGGATGGACCAGCCCATCATCTGGACCACCGCGGGCGTAGCACTTCTCCTCGTCTGAAGGGTGGGGGTCGAAGATGCGCTGGGACCCGGTGGCAATCTCCACAATCCGCAGTGAGGTCTCCGCGGGGTTTGTACTCCCCTTGGCGACAACCGCAATGAACCCGCCGCTGGGATCCAGCCCGCCCCCGGCGCCGATCCATATCCACTCGCCCGACCGGCCCTTCAGTTCATGGGTCGCGACCGGCGATCCGTCGAGCGGCACCAAGAGGATCTTCCCCTCGGAGGGGTACACGGTCAAAGGCATGACCACGAAACGCCCCTTGGGACCCACATCGGTGAGGGAGCAGCCCACCAGGCCCTGCTGTGACCACAACACACGCATGGCCTCGCCGGCCGCATGGGGATCCAGCGTCCACAACCGCATGGTCCCCTCCTGGTCGGAGACCGAGACCAGGCGCCCGTCGAAGGTGAACACCACAGACACGTGCGGCTTCTGTCGGCCGACCACGACCGAGCGTGGGCCCGCCATGTTCCACAGGACGACCGGCGCGACGCAGACGCCAGCGAGCCATGCTCCGTCCGGGCTGAACTTGAACTGGTTGATATAGGACAGCTCGCTGTCGAGCAGCGGCACCGGCTCCGCCGTGCGGGGAGCATCCAGGTCGAAGAGATGGAGCGAGCGCAGTCCCATCGCTATATTCCCGGGGCCCGCGGCGAGATACCGCCCCTGGGGGTCGAGGCCGACCAGCCGGGCATCCGCGGGGCTCTTGAGTGTGCGCGCCAGGCGGCCCGACGCCACGTCCCAGATGCGCACTTCGCCCTGGTCATCGCTGGTGACGAACCGGTCGCGCCACGGCAGGACCGAGAGACGGACATCGCCTCGGTGGATCCCGAACTCCCGCGGCGGCGCTCCAAGGGCATCGAGCCGCTGCTGCACGACCCGACCTTCCTGAATCGAGGCGAGCCACGTCTCGCTTGGGTCAGGCCAATAGGTCACAGCGCCATGCGGTACCCAGCATCCGAGCACCTGCGCGGTCGAGTCGGCCAGGGAGAGCCGGCGCAAGAGGCACGAACTTTGGCCGGAAAGCGATCTGGGGTCAGGGGTATAGGTCAGCAGATGGTCGCCGAGGAAATCGAATCCCGTCTCTGCCGGGAGCTCCAGCGTGCGCTCGAGTTGCCCATCGGGAAGCGTTCGGATCTGCAGGACCGTGCGCGGCTGCGCTCCATAGTCCAAGGTCACGAGCCGCCGGTTGTCCGAAGTCAGGCCCAGGACCGGCTCGTAGGCCCGACCTAGCTGGCGCTTGTCCCCCGTTTCCCGCTCGAAGAGAACGACACCGTCGGCGCCACCGGTGACCAGCCAGCGGCCATCGGAGCTCCACGCAGCGCTGTACGTGTTCCTCGGCGTCGGTAGGAAGAGCGCCGGCGGGCCCTGCCAGAGCGCCTCGACGGCGATGCGCCTGGCAGATTCGTTGTCCACGCGCTCGAGGCTGGCGATGGCGTAGGCCAGTGCCGCGTTGGGGTGATCCCCGAGACGCAGCCGCCCGAGGGAGACAAGGTTCGCCGCCTCCTGCTGGCGCGCCGCGGTCTCGGCACGACGGGTCTCCGCCACGCTCTTGCGCCACAGCAGCGAGAGGGCCAGCGTGGTTGCCAGCAGAATCGTCAGCGCGCCAGCGAACGCGACCCGCCTCCGCCTGCGTCGACGGTCCGCCAGCTCTGTCATCGCCCGACCGAAGGACTCCTCCACCGCGGAGAGGCCGCCGGGGTAACGCTCCCGCCACACCTGGTACTCGCGGAAGGTCGTTCCGGTCCACAGGAGGTCGGCGGGTTTCCCCTTCTCCTCCCACAGGTGCGCTACCTGGCGAAGCTGATCCCGCAGCAGCGCGCCGTCGGCATCTTGCGCCTGCCAGCGCACCAGCCGTGGCCAACGTTGCAGCAGGCTCTCGTGCACGACCTCGATCCGGTGCTGCCGCTTCCCTTCGGGACCTTCGACCTCGAAGCTCGTCAGGAGCCGGGCGTCGACGAGCATCCTGAGAACCTCGCCGGCATCGCTACGCTGCTGCTCAGGGAAGACCGAAAGCAGCTCCCCGGAGTCGATCACGCACCGGGTCTGCTGGGCGGTGACGAGATTGCGGAAGAGCTCACGGACGGTCGGTTCGCGCTCGATGCCGATCCGCTCGAGCGTTGCCTCTGCGTGCTGGGCCAGCGCGCCCGAAACTCCTCCGAGGTGCTGATACGCTTCGCGCGTCAAGAGCCCCCGTTCTCGATCCCGGTTCTCCCAGAGGCGGGCCGCCGTGAAGCCGAGCATCGGCAGGGCGCCGCGTTCGCCCTCGATGGCCGCCAGCATCTCGTCGGCCAGCGACTCGTCCTCGAACCGATAGCCGCAGAGCAGCGCGGGCTGCACGAGCGCCCGGCGCAGCGCGCCTCCCGCCGGCGGCCCGAGCGGCGTCAACTCCGAGAAGATCGGCGCCAATGCCGCGTACTCATGGCAGCGGAAGAGGAAGTCGTCGCGCAGGACCAGCAGCACATGCACGTCGGCTTCATCGGCCAGCCTTCCGAGCAGACTCGCGAAGCTGGCCTGGACCTCCGGCCGGCACAGCGTGAAGAGCTCCTCGAACTGATCGACCACGATCAGTGCCTGACCGCAGCTCTGGCGCCAGCGGCCGGCCGTCTCGGTCGCCTGCGTCGGATCCTCGATGCGCAGGAGCTCTCCCAGGAGTTCGGGGTTCGCCTGTTGACCCGCCGCCAGCTCCGCCCCGAGGGCTTCCGCCAACGCCGCGATTGGCAATGCCCCCGGCCGGAACAGGATGTGCCGCCAGCCGTCCGGCTTGGCGGGTAGAAGCCCCGCTTGCAGGAACGATGTCTTCCCGGCCCCCGACGGACCGATGATCGCCAGCAGGTTCGCCCGCGCGAGCCTCTTCCAGACCGCTTCCACTTCGAGTTCGCGGCCGAAGAAGAACTCGGCGTCTGCTTCCGTGAAGGAGGCCAGGCCCGGGTAGGGACGCTTCTCCTCCGCCCCCGCGATGCGTTGCGGCACCTCCTCCAGCGCCCGCAGGAGCTCGCGGGCCGAGGCATAGCGCTCCGACGACTGCGCCGCCACCGCCCGCTCCAGCACACGCCGCCAGGGGCTGGGGAACAACCGCACCGGCTCCTGGCGCACCGCTTCCCAGATCGACTTGCGCGTCGTCTGATCGTGCAGCCCGGCCGGGGCGATCATCTCGGTCAGCGTCACCCCGGCGGAGAAGATGTCGGCACGCGCATCCACCGCTTCCCCGCGCCCTTGCTCCGGCGCCATGTAGGCCGGCGTTCCCGACACCGTTCCGCGCTGGTCCCCCGTACTCCCCCGAGCAAGGCCGAAATCCATCAGCAGAACCCGCCCCGTGCGGGTGATCATGATGTTCTCGGGCTTGACGTCGCGATGCACAAGCCCGGCCTCGTGGATGGCCTCCAGTCCCGCCAGAAACTGCGCCGCGATCCGCGTGGCTTCGGGGATAGGGAGCGGCGCCCGCTCCTTCAGCAAGGCAAGCAGCGTCTGCCCGTCGATGTACTCCATCGACACAAACTCACAGCCCTCCTCCTCCGCCAGGTCGAAGATCCGGCAGACGTTGGGAGAGATGACCTCGCGCGCCGAGCGCACCTCGTTGCGCAGCAACTCGAGCGCGCGGGCATCGGCGAACAACTCTCTGCGCAGGAACTTCAGCGCCACGTCCACCTGCAGCTTCAGGTCGTGGGCCCGCCACACTTCGCCCATGCCGCCCCGCCCGAGGAGGCTCACCATGCGGTAGCGGTTGCCCAGGAGGGTTCCGTGCACCAGGGGACCGCTCGTGGTGCTCGTTGGGAGCGTCAGTGCGTCATCCGGAGGCTCACGAAGCGGAGAAGTCGGAAGACTGCTGGCCGAAAGCGAAACGTGCGTACCCGTGGAGTGGACGTCACGTGCCAGCAGCGATTCCACCTCGGCCCGCAGCTCGGAATCACCCGCGCACATCTCTTGCAGGATCGCGTTTCGCTCCGCCGTCGGGCGATCCACGATGCGCTGTAAGATCTCCTGCGCGCGCTGGGATGGATCCCGATTCATCGTCCCCTCCGTGCAGGACCGCGCACGTCCCTCGGCAGGCAGGATCCCAGTCGACTCATGGTCGCTCCACAGTCGGTGGACCGCAAGCCAAAGATGCACGGCGCTCAATCGGAGCCTGATCCCAGGACTCTACTTGGACGCCACCTACGCGAAGCCGCTGCAGGTTTCAAGGTCGGCACGCACTCGACGCTCAACCAGGGAGACGACTTCCTCGACATGGCCGAGCATCTGTTGGAGAGTGTCGGCAGCACCACCACCGCTGGACGTTTGTCACCGGTACCCGAACAGCGGCGGAAAGACGATCACGACGATGGCCGCCCATACGGCATAGACCGGCAGGTAGTCCGTCTGCCAGCGTTCGAGGAGCGAGAACGAGCCTCGCCCGCGCAGGAACCTGATGTAGAGCACGGCCGACCAGGCAAGATTGACGAGCAGGATCGCGTTCTCGCCCAATGCGGCCACGCGGTTGGGGGTGAAGCCAAACTCCGAGATGCGCTCGGCGATCGCCCACAGCGCTACCGTGTCGGCCAGCAGCGCGCTGACCAGCAGCACGACCTGGAGCACATCGAAGACGCCGGGAGGCGACCCGTGGTCACGCGCGGACACCGAATAGAGCAGCAGGCCCAGGACCACCACCAGAAGCAGGTCGAACGCGATGAGCACGTTGCGCTCGATGTCGATTCCGCGCCCGGTCCACAGCAAGGCCGCCAGAAACGCGACCAGCACGACGGCGAACAGAGGCGTGAAGAGGCGCGTCAGCACCGGCGCCATATTCTCGATCACGCTCTGCTTGGCCTCCACCAGCCAGGAGCCGATCACGACCGCCCCCATGGCGCCACACGGCAGCAACCACGATTCGAAGAAGGGCTCGACGTCGACCCCGATGGCTTGGAAGATCATCGCCATGAACGCCGCGAGGACGGCGCCGCCGAGGGCGATCAGCACGTAGTAGATGAAGAGCTCGCCCGAGAACCGGATGAAGTCCATGCGGCCGCCCGCCTGGCCCCACCGTCCGCCCGCATAGGCGATGCCCACGGCCAGCCAGAGCGCGATCGGCAGGTGCAGCGCCGAAAGCGCCTCGCTGGAGCCACCCGGGGTGAACGGATAGGCGTTGGCGAACGCGCCCGCCGCGACAAACGCCACGGCCAACCAGCACAGCGTGCGGGCGTCGAGCCGCCGTTTCCAGGCGAAGTAGCCGGTCAGGAGGGGCAGAGCGAAGAGACTGAGATTGCGGCCGTAGAATCCTGCGTTCTGGTCCAATGGGATCCCGAAGAGCGCCGGCACCTTGACGGCCACCGCCGCCGCAACCGCCAGACAGAAGGCAACAATGGCTTCCATCCGGGCTCGCCCGCGTGGTGCCCCGGAATCGGAGGGGTCGACCAGGAGCTGCTTCCAGAGGCGCTCCGAATGCTCGCGCGCGAACTCCCGTGAGAGGGCGTCGAGGTTGCCCATGCGCTTGACCGCCACCAGGAATGCTTCGTCGGTGGCGAGCCCCGCGCCGACCAGCTCCGCGATTTGCTCGCGCAGATGGTCCTCCAGCTCCGCCACGTCAACGGCGTGGATTGCCTGCCGGCGGCGGAGATAGCTCCGCCACTGGCCGATCTGCTCCTCGAGCGATGCCATCTGACGCGGAGTCGTCACGCTTCAGGCCCCCTGGGGAAGCGGCGCGGCTGACGCCGGGAGGCTGATCGGTATGGACCTGGGGAGCGCCGACCAGATGCCCCGCAGCGTCGCGTCCACCGCTTGCCATTGCCTGCGTTCGTCGGCGAGCTGAGCGCGGCCACCGGATGTGATCCGGTAGTACTTGCGGCGGCGGCCGCTCTGCGCGAGTTCCCACCTCGCCTCGACGTGGCCAAGCCGCTCGAGCCGGTGCAGAACGGGGTACAGCATCCCGTCCGTCCACTCCAGGCGCCCTCCGGATAACTCCCTAACTCGCTTGATGATGGCGTAGCCGTAGCTGTCGTCTTCGGCCAGGATTGCCAGGACGATGGGAGTCGAGGAAGCGGCCATCAGGTCCTTGTTGATCTCCATGAGTCCACGCCTCGCTAAGAGCTCATGGTCTCGCCCGACGTTCATGAACCCGAACCCAGTATACCTGGCAGCACAATACATTGCTCTGCAATGTATGTCAAGGGGAACGAATCAGGCTCGCCTGGTAGTGGCGGCACCCGGGTCATCGCGCCCGCGGGCGGGCTGCCCAGATGGTCGCACCCGCAGCGCGGTGGGCGGCACCCCGCGATCGGAGCGCGGCGGGCGGCACCCCGAGATCGGAGTCCCCCGGATCAACTCCGCAGCATCTGGCCGAAGCGCGCCATGCCCTCGCGGATCTGCTGGGTATCGACCATCGAGAAGCTCGCCCGCATGCAGTTGCGGCAACCGCCCTGCGTCGAGAATGCCGGACCCGGCACCATGAGCACCTTCAGGTCGCGGCTGTGTTGCTCCACGAGGCGGGCGGCGTCGTACCGCTCGGGCAGTTCGAACCAGATGAAGAGGCCTTCGCCGGGGATGTTGAAGCGCACGTCGTCCGGCAGGAACTCCCGGGCCGCCGCGACCATGGCGTCGCGCTGCGTGCGGTAGAGACGGCACTTCTCGCGAATCTGGGCCAGAAACCCCTCCGGGGTCGCAGCGTCGAGGTAGGCGGCGAGCACCCGCTGCGCCAGGGAACCAGTGTGCAAGTTGGCGCACTGCTTGAAGAGCACGAACTGGCGGATGATCCGCGGATCCCCGCTGGCGTAGCCGACACGCAGGCCGGGCGCGAAGATCTTCGAGAAGCTGTCGAGGCGGATCACGCGCCCATCGGTGTCCAGCGATTGCAGCGTCGGAGGGGCGGGCGCTTCATCGAGCCGCAGGAGCTGGTACGGATCGTCCTCCAGCACGAGCAGGTCGTGCTCGCGGGCCAGGGCCAGCATGTGTCGCCGGCGGTCGGCCGACAGCGCCACGCCGCCCGGATTGTGCCCGTTGGGGATGGTGTAGATCAGCTTCGGCAGCCGCTCGCCGCCGGCGCGGAGCTTCGCGAGGACCGCCTCGAGCCGGGCCGTGTCCATTCCGTGGCGGTCCAGCGGGATCGCGATGAAGTTCTTCGTGAAGGCCGTGAAGGCTGAGAGCGCGCCCGGGTAGGTGGGTTCGCAGATGACGACGGAATCGCTTTCCTCCAGGAAGAGGAAGGCGGCGATGAAGAGCCCCTCCTGCGATCCGTTCAGCACGGCCACGGTATCCTGGGTCAGGGTGATGCCATCCTTGGCGGCGTGCCACGCGATAAGGCGGGGCAGCAGCTGGGGATCGGCGTCGGAGGGCCCGTACTGCAAAGCGGGCGCGAGCTGCGGGCCGGTGATCTCGATCTGCTCGCCGCCGTGAAAGGCCAGCTCCAGCCGTGCGAACGGGAAGGTCTTCGGGTTCGGATAGCCGCCGCCGAAGGAGATCATGCCGGGCACCGAGAGCAGCGGGAAGATCGCCCGGATGGGCGACGGTTGCCGGTCCTGGGCGCGTTGCGCCAGGCGAGATTCGATGTTCACTGCAGACAACTCCTGACAAGGTGTGCTGACAGGACCCGTCATGGCGCGCTGCGCCAGGTGAACTCAGCGCAGCATGACCAGGCGTTCGGCCTCAACCGACTCATCGACACGCAGGCGGACCAGGTAGGCCCCGGAGGCCACGTCGCGCCCACTCTCGTCGCGGCCGTTCCACTCGGCGTCATGGCGTCCCGCCGCGAGGGCTGCATCGATCAGCGTCGCGATCCGTCTGCCACCTAGTTCGAAGACCTCGACTCGCACGCGGCCCGGCTGCGCCAACTGGAAGGAAATGCTCGTGAGCAGACTGAATGGGTTCGGATGGCTCCGCAGCACCCGGCCAGACTGCCGGGCGGGCGCCGCGTGATCCACCGAGGCGGCAGCCATGTTGTATCGCGGGGCGCGCGCCAGGGAGCCGGGGGCGTTGTAGCCCCACACGTTCTCCCCGGCCTGGGTCACCTCGAAGACATAGCCGCTCATCGCCTCGGTGATCAGGGTATTGCCATTCGGCAGGCGGTAGGCCCCCGACCAATGGCCGGAGTAGAACGAGCCGGGGTCCGAGTAGAGCCAGGTGGGAGCCTCCGGCCCAAAGGGCTGCCCCGCTTCGCGGTGGTAGGTAAAGCCGTTGAGCGGCGGGACGATCTCCTCGACGCTCGAGTAATCGTTCGCGACCCCCGGCCGATCGCCGTTGTTGAAGACGAGGAGGTTCCCCTGGCCTGGGCAGCCGCGGTCAATCCAGTTGACCCCGTGAACGATGAAGAAGACGCGGTCGCCTTCGTCCCCGGCCCGGTAGTTCTGCGGATTGCCCCAGCGATAGAGGATGTCGCCCCCCATGCCGCTGTTGCCACCAGTGTGGCCGGCCGCCTCCGCTGTCGTGGTGCTGTGATCGATGACGTAGAGCTCGTCCAGATAGTGCGAGGTGAAGGTGATCTGGTTCAACTCCGGGTGGAAGTCAATCGCGTTGGCATGGATCCAGTCGCCTCCCCCCATTGCCGACACGCTCCCCAGGTTGATGTCCAGCAGCTCCGGATGATCACCGACGACACCGTAATTGGCCTTGGTGGGATCGACGTCTTGGATCAGATGGTCCCACAGGTGCCACTCCCAGACCACATTCCCACCCGTGGCTCCGACCGGTTCGATTTCGAAGATCGCTTCCGGCCATATCTCTCCGTAGATGTTCTGGCGCCCGGCGGCAATCGCCTGTTCCCGGGTCTTGCGCTCCCAGGCGATCAACAGGACATTGCCGTTCGGCATCGGCTCGACATCGTGGTGTTGTGCACGGTCGTAGGTTGAAAACAGGTAGTTCCAGGTGAGATTGCCGCCAGCATCGTACTTCTGGATACGGCCGCCCAGGCCGCCATAGTAGAAGGCACCGCCCGGGTGCGTGCACGGCCGCAGGATGGAGCCATCCTCGAGCAGATAGGCGATGAACGCCGGTTGACTGCCGCAGTGCCAGGTCTTGATCACATTCAGGTTCATGTCGATCAGATAGGTATCGTTGGAATACAGGGGTGAAATCAGCGTCTCTCCGTCGCAGGGTTCCTGCGCGATCACCGGCGCTGGCGCAACGAGCAGGACAAGTGCCGCCAAGATCGTACAACGCATCGGGACCTCTCACATCGCTTCGGCGTATGAATCGTCGGGTCGCATCGTCCATCGTCTCCGGACTGCCGGCCACCGTCCGTGCTCCGCTCCCCAGAGAAGACCTGGATCAGGTTCAGCATCGACAGACACGCCATTATAGCAGGAGAAGGGCGTCTTGTCCGGCGCATCTCGAGAATCGCATCGGCCTGTCTCTGAAACACTTGCCCGGCAGACGCGACAACCGCGTCGCCTGCGAGCTCGCCACGATCGGCAGCGACCTTGCCCAGTCTACCGTCGCCAAGCACGTGCTCCGCCGGCGCCGTCCCCCAGCGGCGATCTGGCGGGCGATCCGGCGCGCGCGCCTCGATCCCGTGATCGTGCTGAACGAGCGACACCTGAGGCGCATCCTCACTCGCGGAGCCTCTGCTCCCAGCCCGCGGGCTTCGGACCGTGGCCGATCCGCTCCCACGCCGTCCCGCTCATGCACTCTTGCCTTGTGAGTAAGCCACCGGAAGGACGACAATAGAGGTGTCGGGCAGTGCTCAATGCGGCTGTGCTGCAGTGGAGATGCATTCCTATGACCGCGCGCATTCCAGCCGAGGTTTTCGGGACCCACAGGAGGATACTGTGATGTGGTCATCAGTCATCGGGTTCCTGTTTGCTGTTTGTGTGGCGTTTACGGCAAAGGGAACAACCGGTCAAGAGGGCGCCGTCGATTGTGGCTACAGTGAGGACACGGTGATCCAGAGCGCAGGTCGCTACGAGTGTACTGGTGCGCGTGTGTATAACCACGACGACTCCTTCGAGAATGGGTATTGTTGGGAAGGCGCGCCTAGCACACCGCCATACTATGGGGCATGGGGTGAGGCGTATGATCTCGGCGAAGTGACCGTCGAGTGCGGGGTCTACTGGTTCACGGCGGCCCCGGGGTCGTTCACCCAGTGGATCGACATCTACATCTGGGATGGCGGACTGCAGGGTCCTCCGGGCAACGTGCTCTACGTGGCCTCTGGAGTCCCGGTCCAGAACGTCCCCTATTGGCCGGCCATCGGCGCGTGCAACCTCGAGATCGGCTGCTGTGTGAACGGCGATTTCACGGTCGGCTATTGGGACGACAGGTCGCAGACTCTGTGCGAGCTCTTCTGCGCCGCCGACGAGAACGGCAGCGGGGGTTACCCCTGGACGTGCATAGCGCCGGGGACCGGATATCCTAGCGGCTGGCAGCACCCCAACGTGGTTCACCCCAACTGCGTCAGCATGGGGATCGGGGTTACGGTGACGAGCACCCCCTCTCCGGCAGAGAGCCAGACCTGGGGCGCGATCAAGTCGACGTTTCGGCGTTAGGGACTGGTCTCCCGACGGGGGGCCGACGTGCCTCGCAGTAGTCGCCCAGCCACCCCGAGTTCGAACCCTTCGTTCGGGGTCCCGAAGGGAACAGGGTCGTTAACCCAGCGTGCGCTGTTAAACGGAGAGTCGGAGAATTTTGGGTGGGGTTCTTCGGGGTGCGGTCGTAACTGTGGACTGTTGCGATCGGACTCCGAACGACCCCTCTCGAAACAGAGAACGCCGGGCGCGCGGGGCCGGAGGCGTAGAGTTCTTTGATTCCTACGGGTTACGCGAGAACCCCGAGAACTCTCGCTCTCGCGGCTCTCCTCTAACCGGAAGGACGCCGCTGTTCCGCTCCGGTTTCTCCGGCTCCCCGAATGGGCCGGACTACGAACCGTACCGCAGACACCGCATCTCCCGACACCAGGTCCGGATCGCGTGCGGCGCGGTGGGCAATCCCGACGGTGCGCTCAGTCAAGCGTAGTCCAGGATCGACTTGATCTGTCCAGCCAGGACCGGGAAGTCCGCGGCGACGATCTCCCAGAGGATGTCGCAATCCACGGCGTCATAGCCGTGAACCAGCCGATTGCGGGTTCCGATGACCTCCCTCCAGGGGACTTCCGGGCGTGCGGTTCGCATGCCGTCGGAGACGCGTGTGGCCGCCTCTCCGACGATCTCGACCAGTTTCAAGAGAGCAAGGAAGAACACACGGTCGGTGTCGAGGTCCGCCCGAACTCGGCCGCCGGCCAGGGAGATTGCCTCCTCCACATGGTCCAGCATCTGCCGGAGAGTGACGGCATCTTCACGCCGCGACATAGATCTCTTCCAACTCGCGCAGCACTTCGGCCCGGAAGTACTTGCTCAAACTCCCGGGTGTGTGCAAGTCGACCCGACGGCCGAGAATGCTCGACAGCTCATCCTGCAACCGGATGAAGGCCAAGCCCACCCGGACCCAGGGCTGAAACTCCACAAGCACGTCGACATCACTGTGAGGCGTGAAGTCGTCGCGGAGAACGGAGCCAAACAACGCCAGTCTACGAATTCCATTGGCACGGCAGAAGGCCTCAATCCGCTTGTGCGGGATTTCGATTCCGATCGACGCCATCGTCTTCGTCCTTTGCGCAGCCAGACGGAGCTGGACTCATCCTGCCGGCAGGCTCGTCTCCTGATCGACCTCACAGCGGTCTCGGATGCCCCGCTGCCAGCTCCGACGGCACCGCCTTCTGCGGCGGATGATGACCCAGGTTCGGCGACCGAGCAAGGATGGCATGGACCAGGCAACAGCCACGTGGACCAGTTGCGAGGGCTGCCTGCTGCCCTGACGACACCGCATCCGATTGCAGCTTTGTGAGTTACCTGACGCTTCCCGCCGCTGGTCTGTCAGAGCCTCCCCGAGATTCAGTCGCCCGCCTGTCTTGATGGATGCGGCCCGGCTCCCTCAGACTCCCCCGCTCATCGCCCGGCTCCTTGGGCACCCAATCGGGGGTAAGCGGACCGGTGCTCGGCCGAGGGTGCGACCCGCGGGCCGAATCCTCTGGGCTTGGCTCCCCGCCCTTGGTCGGGCTGGCGCGAGGTTCTGGTGTTCGTCAGACCAGAGACGGTCATTGCCTGGAGGCGCCGCAGGTCCCGCGAATACTGGGCGAAGCCAAGCAGGTCCAGACGGTCCCGGTCCTGACGCGGCCGCCCGGCTGGCGCTCCGGCTCAGCGGCGGCGTGCAAGGCCAACCCCGCGAAGTCCGCTCTCAGACAGCCGCCGCGCACCTGCATCACAGCAAGCGAGCGATCGCCACGGCCGCCAATCGCGCCCCGTTGACAGGAATCGGCGGCCACTGTGCCTGCGCACCAATGCATCTCAACACGACGTCTGCCAGTTGCCGAGGGCTGGTAGTGCTCTGGCGCAGTCCAATGCGGGCCATTCTCGGGATCTTGATCCAGCGTTTCTCAAGGTCTTGATCCACGCATCCCGAGACCCAGTTGAACGCCATCGTACTTCCCGCCGGGTCAGTTCTTCAAGTTCCCTCCTGCTCCGGGTCGATGTCGTGCCCGGTGGCTCAGCCCTTCAATGGCCATCGAAGGCGACAGCTTCCGACGTCGGGAGGCCGAAGCCGCGCAGAAGATGCGGCGAGCGAAGGGAGGGCCACAAACGTGAAGCAAGCGCCGGTCCAGAATCCTACGCTTTGTCATGACCGCTAACACCACTACGAGCGCGCCGCGGCCTGACGCCTTCGCGCGGGTCGGATCTCCGTTCGCAGCAGGTTGTCTGCGAACCGTGGCCGAGCCGCGCCCCGGTGGACTGGCTCGTGCAGATTCGGCTTGTTGGCCGGCCAGCTGCAGCGCGACAATTGAGGCAGAGCGAAGGATTGTGTGCGATGGTGATGCAGCGGAGCCGGATTCCAGGGTCGGTTACGGGCTCGGACGGGGTTTTCGGGAAGCACAGGCTACGCCAAGCAGCTGAGCGCGTCGGCGGCACCGATCACCAATACCTGCGTCACCCCGACTTCGAAGAAACGCCGGCCTGGCTTGCGCACCACCTGCAGACCAAGTCCGCGTGGCAGGAACGGTCCCAGGACCCTCCAGCTGTCGGAGGGCTCCAGACCTCCGGACTTCACCTCAATCGGCAGCCAAGGAACACCATCGCGCACGATGAGGAAGTCGATCTCCCGTTTCTCCTTGTTCCGAAGATAGCGTAGTTCGAACTCTCCCTGGCCGCCGTCCGTCCAGAAGTGGCATGTCTTCAGGAGGTGGCTGGCGACGAGGTTCTCGAATCGCGCGGCCTCGTTTCGGATCGCACCGTAGTCCCACAGATAGATCTTGCCCTCGCGACGGAGGGATCGGCGGATGCCGCGGTGCCACGGCTTGACCTCGAAGAGGTAGTAGAGCGCCTTCAGATAGGTGATCCACCTCTTCACGGTGGGAATACTGACCTCCAGGTCACGGCCAATCGAGGCAAGGCTGAAAAGCGATCCGACACGATCGGGCAGCAGGGCGTTCAACATCTCGATCCGGTCGAGCTCGGGAAGCCGGCTCAAGTCTCGCAGATCCTCTCGCACAACCAGCCGCTCGTGATTGCGCCGCCACAGGCGCGTCTTGCGGATGTCCTGGACCAGCAGCGGCTCAGGAAACGGACCGTAGGTCATGAGAGCCTTCAGGTCGCTCTCCGCCGCCTTCCTGCTTCGAGTTCCTCCGCCGAATAGCAGCTCCAAGGCTTCGTCCGGTGTCGGCACATCAGCGTGCTGCATCTCGCGCAGCGAGAAAGGGTGGAGGCGGAAGCCGAGATGCCGCCCCAGGAGACTGTCGCTTCCCTTCTTGTAGACGTCGAGTCTGGCGCTGCCGGTCACGAGAATGTCGCAGGGAGCCTCCAGGGTGTCATAGACACCCTTCAAGTGGCGTTTCCAGAGACGATGCTTGTGGATCTCGTCCAGGACCACTAGCGGGACGCTTCCTCCCTTCACGGCAGGGAATGCCGCAGATGGGTCCTGTGCCCAGAGGCGGCGGAACTTCGCCTCGTCCCAATTCCAGTAGAGTCCCCGGCGGCGGCCGCGAAGGAGCATCTTGCCCAGCGTCGTCTTGCCGCATTGGCGCGGCCCAGACACGAGAGCCATCTTGTGGTCCGAGAATGCCAGCTCGACCAGAACGGAGGCCAGCGACCGCTGCTTCATGCCGCCCATTCTAACGTATGGCGTTAGTTTGGTCAACCCAGGGGCGTCTCCCAAAGCCCGCGTCGGCCTACCATCATCGCCTGGCGGCGAATGAGGTTCCGTGCGAACTGGGCCAGGCTGAGCCGATCAGGGAAAGCGGGCCGGCCGGCTGTGCAGCCCACGCCGCCCTCACGGGAATCAATCACCGCGCATGATGCGCCCGAGTCCTCCGAGAACGGAACCCTCCTCCTTCGATCCTCCCATTTGCGGTGCCGCCTGCAGCATACGCCCGGCCAGTCGCGAGAAGGGGAGGCTCTGCAACCAGACCTTTCCCGGTCCGGTCAGGTTGACGAAGAATACCCCCTCGCCGCCGAAGAGCATCGTCTTGATCCCACCGGCTTGCACAACGTCGAACTGCACCGAATCGGTCAGGGCAGCCAAACACCCGGTGTCGACGTGCAGCGTTTCTCCCGCGGCCAGGGTTCGCTCGACCACGGTCCCGCCCATGTGGACGAAGACCCAGCCATCCCCTTCCAGCTTCTGCATGATGAACCCCTCCCCGCCGAAGAGCCCGGTCAGGATGCGCCGCTGGAAGTGGAGTCCGATGGAGACACCCTTGACCGCGGACAGAAAGGAGTCCTTCTGACAGATCAACCGCCCGCCCAGGTCGCGCAGGCGGATGGGCATGATGTTACCGGGGTAGGGAGCGCCGAAGGCCACCCTGGCCTTGCCCGGACCCTGATTGGTGAAGGCGGTGATGAAGAGGCTTTCGCCCGTGAGTAGACGCTTGCCCGCGCCGACGAGCTTGTCCATGAAACTCTGGTCTTGCTCTCCGGAGCCGTCACCGAAATAGGTCTCCATGGCGACAGCTGAGTCTTTGTACATCATCGCGCCGGCTTCGGCGACCGCGCTCTCGCCCGGATCGAGCTCGATCTCCACAAACTGCATCTCGCTCCCCACGATCCTGAAGTCGATCTCGTCGGAGTGGGGCGCGAGCCTTACTTCCGAGGAAGGGGGGCCCGCCGGGACTTGCCCGGACAGCTCGGCCACACGGTCCACGGGGAGCCACTCGCTGAAACCGGTCCGCCAGCAGAAGGCTCCGGGGTTGGCCCGGGCGAAAGCCACCGCCGCGGCCTGGTCGAGGGGGCCGATCTGTTGCCCTTGGTGATGGAAGAACCACTGGTTCATGACTGCGCCTCCTCCTCGCGCCCTTCCAGACGCAACTCCAGGGCCCGGGCCATGCGCGGGTCGAGATCGAGCCGCGCGCAGAGGGTCGCCAAGTATGCCTGCTCCGCCGGCGTGTCGGGGTCGATCGCCAGGAGAGACGCGGCGTAGACCTCGGCCGCCAGCTGCGGATCGTGCACACGGCTTGCGAACCGCTCGATCTCGGTCGGCCCTGACATGAGCGTCTCGAGGTAGTCGCGCGCTTCGGAGTCCTCGCCTTGGCGCTCGAGGTGCTCGAGAATCCGAGCCCGTTCTCCGTCGTCGATCCGCCCATCGGCTTTGGCCGCGTGAACCATCGCCTCGATCAGGAGTAGAGCCCTGGCCTGCGGGTCCAAGGACACGTCCGACACCGGCGCGGGCGCCGGTGCGCCCGAGGCGCCCGGCGGAGGCGGAGGGCTTTGCGGCGCTGGGAAACCCACGCCCGGGGAGGCTGCTGGAGGCGGCGGGGGTGGCACCGGGGACGAAGGAAACGGAGGTGGCGCGGCCGTGGATGTCGGAGCCGGCGTCGCGCCGGCAGCCTGCTTCTTTGCCTTCATGTGCTCGTAGGCAGCGATGGCCAGCCCACCGAGGATGGTCAATCCTTGCGGAGAAAGGGCGGCCCGGCCGACCGCGCCACCCAGCCCGCCGCCATGGTAGCGATATCGCTTCTGCCGGCGACGACGGCCCGTGAACTCACCGCCGACCAGGCCCGAAAGCAGCCGTTCTGCATCAAACATCGGCTCCTGCCTCCTTCCATGCCCCGTTCCAGTCTCGATCCTCGGCTTGACCGCCCCCGCTCGCCCTGGCCGAAGAACCCGGCTCCGATCGGTTGCCAGACCGACTGTCCCGCCAGGGAGCCACCGCTGCGCATCCTCCCGGATCGGGGCATTGTATCGCACCAGGGCGTGTTCGGGAACGGCGGGGAGCGTTCCCGCCCGTGATCGAGCAGAAGCTCATGGCGTGCGCTCGAGGCGGGCCAGCACAGAGGAAACCAGCGCCTCGAGAGGCTCGCTCACGTCGAGCTTGGCCCCTCTCTCGTCCGGCTCCAGGGGCTCCAGGATGGCCAGCTGGGACTCGAGCAGACTGGAAGGCACGGAGTGACCCTGCCGGCCGTCCAGCCGCTCGAGAAGCAGGTCACGGGAGCCATCGAGATGGATGAAGATCACGTTCGTGGAGCCTGTGCGCAGCACATCCCGGTACGCGCGCTTCAGCGCCGAGCAGGTGACCACTGAGGAACGGCCCTCGAGGGCCCGTTCCCTCATCCACGCTGCCAGCCGGTGCAACCAGGGCCAGCGATCCGCGTCATCCAGCGGCTGGCCGGAGGCCATCTTCGCGATCGAGGCCTCGGAATGGAAGTCGTCCGCCTCCGCCAGGGTGCACCCCAGGCGCTGCGCCAGCAGGGTGGCAACGGTCGTCTTGCCGCTGCCACACACGCCCATGATCACGATCTGGAGAGGGTTCGCGGTCTCCATGTGCGGTGGTCCCCGTTCTGACGCAGCCGCCCGGCTGACGCCCCGGTTCAGCGGCGGCCGGCAGGTGTGCCTCCCGAAAACTCGAACGCCATCCCATCTTGATAGTTGCGGCCCACGTCCCTCACACTCCCCCGCTTATCGTCCTGGCACCTTGGGACACGCATCTCGGGGCAACCCGTGCCGACACTTCCAATCCTACGCGCAGCGGCCGCGTTCGTCCACGGCCTCTTCCGTTCCCGGCTCTCCCTGCAGATCGAGATCTTGGCTCTCAGGCATCAACTCGCCGTCTACCAGCGGACAGCCGCTCGGCCCGGGCTCCGGCCAGCTGATCGCATGCTCTGGGCGTGGCTCTCCCGAACCTGGTCCGGCTGGCGCGAGGCTCTGGTGATCGTCAAACCGGAGACGGTCACTGCATGGAGACGCCGGAGGTTCCGGGAGTACTGGACGAGGCGGAGCCGGTCGGGAAAGCCCGGACGACCAGCGATCTCTGGCGAGGTGCGCGATCTCATCCGCCGCATGTCGTCAGCCAACCCGCTTTGGGGCGCACCCCGAATCGTCGGGGAGCTTGGGAAGATCGGTATCGAACTCCCGAAGTCGACCGTGGCGAAGTACATGGTCCGCCCCCGGAGACCGCTGTCCGCGACTTGGCGTGCATTCCTGAAGAACCACATCAAAGACATCGTCGCCGTCGACTTCTTCGTCGTCCCGACCGTGCACAACCAAGTCCTCTTCGTCTTCCTCGTCCTTGCCCATGAACGACGCCGCGTTCTGCACTTCAACGTCACCGCCAACCCAACCGCGGAGTGGACAGCGCAGCAGATCGTCGAGGCTTTCCCATGGGATGATGGACCCCGCTTCCTGCTCCGCGATCGCGACCACATCTACGGTCACCATTTCTCCCGTCGAGTAGAGCGTATGGGCATCGAGCAAGTCGTCATCGCCGCTCAGTCGCCATGGCAGAATCCATTCGTCGAGCGGCTAGTCGGCAGCATCCGCCGAGAGTGCCTAGATCACGTGATCGTGCTCAACGAGCGCCACCTGAGGCGCACCCTCACTTGTTACTTCGAGTACTATCATCGGTGGCGCACACACCAGGGGCTGATATGGACTGCCCGGATGACCGGGCCGTTTGTCCTGCCGAATGCGGCGACGTGGTCGCGATCGAGCACCTGGGTGGCCTGCACCATCACTACGAGCGGGCGGCGGCCTGACTCCGAGGCACGGAGCCTCCCATCCTCTCCTGGCTGTCCGGCGACCGTGGCCCAGGCGCGCCCACGCCGCTTCGCTCATGCACTTTCATCTTGTGACCCCGCTGCCAGCGGGCTGACAATAGAGGTTGAGTGAAAGGCCCGGTTCGATTGTGAGGCAAGGGACGTGGCATCCGCGGACTGCGTGCGCAGCAGATGGGGTTTGCGGGATGGACAACCCCCTCTTCTGCGACCCGGAGAACCTGGACTTCACCCTGCACGCGGATTCTCCCTGCGCGCCGTTCACGCCCCCCAATCCCGAGTGCGACCTGATCGGGGCATGGCCCGTGGGGTGCGGCCCGACGCCGACGGTCGCCACGACATGGGGGCAGATCAAGACGCTGTTCAAAGACTAACACAGGGAACGCGGGAAACTGAGAGACCGCGCATGCCCTCGGTTCGCACCCATCTCTTGCCAGGTTCGAACCGTTCGTTCGGGGTCCCGACGGGAACAGGGCTGTCAACCCAACGTGCGCTGTTAAACGGAGAGTCCGAGAGTTTTGGATAGGTTCGTTCGGGGTGCGAATGTAACTGTGGACTGTTGCGATCGGACCCCGAACGGCCCCTCTCGAAACAGAGAATCCCGGGCGCGCGGGGCCGCAGGCGTAGATGTCTTTGATTCCTAGAGGTTACGGTAGAGCCCCGAGCGCTCTCGCTCTCGGGGCTCTCCGCTAACCGGAAGGACGCGGTTATTCCGCTCCGTTCTGTTCTGCTCCCCGAATGTAACGGTATTCGAACCACTCGGCAGAAATCGCATCCCCCGAGATCTGACTCCGGATCCTCCACATCACCGCGGGCGGAGGCAACGGATCACGGGCGGCCCAGCTCCGCGAACAGACGGTTGAGGTGGCACTGGGAGCCAAGGCGGTGTTCGAAGACGGCACCGGTGGCGCCCTGCCGCCCGAGTGGCCCGGGAACGCAAACTGCGCAGCACCTGGCGTCGCAAATGCCGGGGAGAGCAAGTCGACGTTCTCCGAGCCTACAGCAAGGAGACGAGCTCCGCGGTGACGCGCATTGCCGCTGCCGTGGCGTCGTAATACATGTTGGCGGCCAGCAGCGGGCGCAGGTCGTCGTGGAACGACCGCATCTTCACCTTCGCGGCAAGATTGCTGTCGAGGAGATCCCGGCTCACCCGGGCTCCTTCTTCCTCCATGTAACGCCGGAACGCGTGCACGATCCTCTTGGGGTCGACGGCGCCTGTCTCGAGCGCGAGCCAGAGATCGAACAGGTCGCGCCCCTTGCGTCGTTGATACAGCGCGCGCAGCTTCGTGGCCATGAGCTCGTCCAGCGTGTAGGTCCGGATCTCGGCGCGGCCTTCGAACCATGGCGAGTCGACGCTGAGGGGACGAGCCTGGATGCCATAGACGGAGAAGTGCTCGCGCGTGTTGATCTCGATCTTGAGCCGCAGTGGCGTCACGGGCGGGATCTCGGACGCCATCCGGTAGCGCAGCGTGGCGTTACTCGGGTTCAGCTCACGAATCGGCGCCGCCAGCAGAGGATCGAGCTGCGCCCGAATGCCATCGAGCATTGGACCGATGGGGCCGGCTTCCAGCTGCACGAGATCGATGTCTTCGGAGTAGCGCCGAGGCGGCTGGACGAACAGCTTGTGAAGCGCCGTTCCTCCGCGCAGGGCGAGCGCCTCTGACAGCCCCGGATCCTGGAAGATCTCGATCAGGGCGCGCGAGAGAATCAGATCTTGCTCGACCTGCGCGTCTTGGGGCCAGGGGGCGACATTTCGCCAGTGGGTGATCGCAGCCTCGGGAATCACACCTCGGGCTCCAGCTTCACGTTGACGAGGAGATGCCACTTCCGGCTCTCTGCGGCACCCTGAACAGGAGCGCCCGGATCCAGCGGTCGCACGGGCGCATCTGCGACCAGGCTCGCCAACCCTTCGGCCAGGCCTTGCCGGCCGATGCGATCGAGCAGGTAGCCGAGACGCTGCGCGACGACCATCTCCTCGTGTCGCTGCACCACCGTGCGGAGCCTCTTCCTTTGGAGCTTCTCGGATAGCTCCGCGAGAACCGTGATGATGTTGTCCAAGCCGCCGACGGCTCTGGGGAAGCGGACCAAATCCCACGCGGTAGTCTCGGGCGTCGCGACCCTCATCATGCCCGTCGGGGTCTTCGTGTCCTGGATCTCCGATCGATCAAAGGCACCTTTGCCGAAGAACCGGATCCGGACGTTGCCGGACCGGATCGGGCGCACCGCCCGGCGCGGGATCATCACCTGGAACTCTAGCGGGCGATGATGCGCGGCCCCGTACAACTGCGCGGCTGAGAGCAGAGCCACATAGTATGGTCGCCGCATGTGCTTCATGAGGCTCCCTACGAACCACTCCGGAGGAAGCGTGCCGGCGGCGCGATGCTGCGGATCGACGATCACGTAGAACCCCGAGCGGGGCATCGTCAGCCATCCTGCCTTGACCAAGCGGTGCAGCGCCATGTACGTCGCCGCCCGAGATCGCCCGAGCCATCTCTCGGCCTCTTCCCGAGCGAACGTGTACCGCCCCTGGCCGAGCAGTTCCTCGACGAGGCGGCCGGCGTGGCTGTTCGCGGAGGTCTTCATCTCGGTCGCAGATCCTAACGGTCTGCGCAAGAATCTGCAACCGATATCTTGTGCCCCTCTGCTGAGTCTGAAATCCATGGCCCAATCCACGCGCCTCTCCCCGTCTCTCTCTAGGACCTCATCTCCTTACCAGTCTTGGCGTTATCCGGCAGCCACATCTGGCGGATCTGCCCTTCTGACATCTCCGCCCTTCCGAGATCGCAGTTGCGGCCTGGGGCTCCCCTGCCCGATTCTTCCCCCCGTGTCCCGCCGTCAGTTGTCGAGGAACCCCAGGATGCCTCTGCCATGACTTGGCTTCGCACTCTGCTCGCCATGATCACCGGGATCATCCGATCCCACGCCACCATCCAGATTGAGAACCTCGCGCTCCGGCATCAACTGGGCGTCTACCGCCGAACTTGTCGGCGTCCCCAAATCCGGGCTCGGGACCGCTTCTTCTGGGCGTGCCTCTCCCGAGTCTGGTCCGGTTGGCGTGAGTCACTCGTGATCGTCCAGCCGGAGACGGACATCGCTTGGAGGCGCCGCAGGTTCCGCGAGTACTGGGCAAAGCTGAGCAGGTCGGGGAAGCCCGGGCGACCGACCGTGGCGAGAGAGGTGCGCGATCTGATCCGCCGAATGTCCCTGGCCAACCCGCTCTGGGGTGCCCCCCGGATCGTCGGTGAACTCGCCATGATCGGCATCGACCTCCCCAAGTCCACCGTCGCCAAGTACATGGTCCGTCACCGTAAGCCCCCATCGGCGACCTGGCGCGCGTTCCTGAAGAACCACGTCAAGGACATTGCCGCGGTCGACTTCTTCGTCGTCCCCACCGTGAGGAACCAGATCCTCTTTGTCTTCCTCGTCCTTGCCCATCATCAGCGGCGCGTGCTGCACTTCAACGTGACCGCCAACCCAAGTGCGGAGTGGACGGCTCAGCAGATCATCGAAGCATTCCCGTGGAACGAAGCCCCACCCTTCCTGCTGCGGGATCGCGACCGCATCTACGGCGAGTACTTCTATCGTCGGGTGAAGAACATGGGCATCGAGCAAGTCGTCATCGCCCCTCGGTCGCCCTGGCAGACTCCGTTCGTGGAACGACTGATCGGCTCGATCCGGCGCGAGTGCCTTGATCACGTGATCGTGCTCAACGAGCGACACCTCAGACGTATCCTCACGTGTTACTTCGACTACTATCATCGCTCGCGCTGCCATCAATCGCTCGCGATGGACTGCCCCTACCCCCGTGCAGTCCACCCCGTGGGCCGGGGTCGCGTCGTCGAGATCGAGCACCTGGGCGGCTTGCACCATCACTACGAGCGAGCGGCAGCCTGACTCCGAGGCGCGGAGCTTCCCATCCTGTCCTGGCTGTACGGCGACCGTGGCCTCGGCGCACCCACGCCGCTCCGCTCATGCACTTTCATCTTGTGACCCCGCTGCCAGCGGGCTGATAATAGAGGTTGAGTGAAAGGCCCGGTGCGAGTGTGAGGTAAGGGACATGGTCTCCGAG
>CAZRWW010000045.1:0-42788 GCA_964603725.1 uncultured bacterium | reverse complement strand
CGCTTCTGGCCGGCCCGCGGCAACTTGCGCGCCCCACTGGGCTTGGCCGCCGAATCCGCGGACCGCCGAGACCCCGGCCGATTGCTGGCCTTCTTCTTCATGGGCTGCCGGTCCTCCGTCCTGGTTGCGTCTGTTCTCACCGTACAGGGCCCGCGCGGGTCCGTGATCTTCAGTTCGGCATTCTGCGCGCCGACGTTGATTCTGTCGAGTGCGATGCCTGGCAACTCGCCGGTGAATCGGGTAGATTGGCTCGGACCGGCAAAGCGTGCGCGGGGCCAATTGCTGTTCTTGCAGCAGATTGGCTGAGGCGCGCCAGTGATGGTCCAGGAGGGCTCCGCGCCGGCCACGACCCAAGGAGGGGGCGATGAGCAAAGTGACGCGTCTGGGGGTGCTCACGGGCGGGGGCGACTGCCCAGGCCTGAACGCCGTCCTGCGGGGGCTGGTCAAGGCTTCGGCCTTCGATCACAACATGCAGGTCGTCGGCTTCGTCGACGGCTTCGCGGGACTCATCAAAGACCACACGAAGCGGCTCGACTCCGACGCCGTCTCGGGGATTCTGGCGCGCGGGGGCACCATCCTGGGAAGCTCCAACAAGGACAACCCATTTCGCGTGCCGGTCAAGACGAATGGGGAGTTGCGGTTCGAGGATCGCTCCGACGAGGCGGTCCGCAACTTCGAGCGCTACGGGCTCGACTTGCTGGTCGTGATCGGCGGTGACGGCAGTCTGACGATCGCCAACCAGCTTGCCGAGAAGGGCGTGCCGGTCATCGGGATCCCCAAGACGATTGACAACGACCTGGCGGCCACCGACGTGACCTTCGGCTTCGACACCGCCCTTTCGACCGCCTGCGCCGCGCTCGACAAGCTGCACACCACGGCCGAGTCGCACCACCGCATCATGGTGCTCGAGGTGATGGGACGCTACGCGGGCTGGATCGCGCTGCAAGCCGGTCTGTCCGGCGGCGGCGACATCATCCTCATACCGGAGATCCCGTTCCGCGTCGAGAGCGTGGTCGCCGCCATCAAGGACCGCCGTTTCCAGGGGCGGTACTACACGCTGGTGGTGATCGCCGAAGGCGCCAAGGACCAGAGCGGCGACCTGCACGTGGCCAAGGTGGTGGAGGATTCCCCCGACGCCCTGCGGCTCGGCGGGATCGGGGCCTGGCTGGCCAGCGAGCTGGAAAAGCAGCTGGAAACCGAAGTGCGCGTGACCGTGTTGGGACATTTGCAGCGCGGGGGGACGCCCACCGCGTTCGACCGCATCCTGGGCACCCGCTACGGCGTGCACGCGGCGCATTGCGCGGCCGGGGGCCTGCGCGGCATCATGGTGTCCCTGCGCGGCACCAACATCACCGAGGTGCCGCTGGCCGAGGCGGTGCAGAGTCTGCGCCGCGTGGATCCCGACTCGGAGATCGTGCGCGTCGCCCGCAGCGTCGGCACGCGCTTCGGCGACGAATAGGACGGGGGAGCATGTGGCCCGCTCGGTACGGCAGGGCACGGTCAAGCGCCGCGCGTGAGCGCCGGCGCGCTCTGGCCGCGCGGCGCTTCGCGTTGGGCGGCGGGCTGCTGGCCATCCTGGGCGCCGGCCCCTGGCCGGCCGCGGCCGGCGGGCCCTGCGACGACCGCGCCACGGCGCACGGCCGGCACCTGACGCGCCCGCGCTTCACCGCCGAGGCGACCGCCCTCCTCGAGGCGGACACCACCTACGCCGTGCTGCACATCGAGGTGCCCTACGCGGAGCTCTCCTTCCGCAAGACCGATGATGCGCTGGAGTCCGCTTTCGACCTCATCGTGCACGTCTTCCGCGGCGACCGGCAGGTGGGCGGCGATGTCTGGTCCGAGCGCGTCGCGGCGGCCGGGCGCGCGGACCTGACGGGCAGGGGCGCGCGCTTCGTGAAAGACATTCCGTTCGCCCTGCAGCCCGGGGAATACCAGTTCGACGTCCGGGTCTCGGAGGCGCGGGCGGGGCAGGAGGGGCGCCTGTGCTTGCGTCTGGAGGTGCCGCTGCGCGCGCCGGGCCGGCTGCTGCTCTCCTCGGTGCTGGTCGGGGAGTGCGGCTTGACGGGGTCGATCCGCGAGCTGCGGCGCGACCCGCGCATCTCGGGGGAGATCGAGGAGCGCCTGAGCGCGGTCTGCGCCTACCTCGAGGCCTATCGTGACGAGGGCGGAGCCGATTCGCTCACGGTCGGCTGGACCCTGCGGGCGTCGACCGGGGAGGCCGTGCGCAAGGGCCGGCTGGTCCGCGGGTCGACCGGCGCGACGACCGGCCTCGCCTGGGAGATCGAGCTGGGCGACCTGTGGCTCGACATTTATCGGCTCGAGGTGGTCGTGGAGGCGGCCGGCCAGCAGGCGAGCGGCTCGGCGTCCATCGCGCTTCGATCCGAATCGGACCCGGCGTTGGCCGCCTTCTTCCGCGACGGTCTGGGCGTGCTGGCCTACATCGCGGATGAAGAGGAGTTCGCGCCCTTGCGCATGGCGGCTCCCGACGACCGCCAGCGCCGGTGGGACGAGTTCTGGGCGAAGCGCGACCCGACGCCCGGCGACGGCCACAACGAGTTCAAGGAAGAGTTCTTTCGCCGCCTGCACTTCGCCAACCGGGAGTTCACCGTCCTGCGGCCCGGCTGGAAGACCGATCGCGGGCGCACCTACATCGTCCACGGCCCGCCCGACGACGTCCGTCGCGAGCCCTACTACAGCGGCGGGCGATCGGTCGAGGTGTGGTACTACGACCGGCTGGGCCGCCGGTTCGTCTTCGTGGACCGGACCGGGTACGGCGACTACGAGCTGCGCTGGAGCGATTGAAGCAAGGCCTCGACCTCGGCGACGCGCCGGTCCCAGGAGTGGCCTTCGGCCAGCCGGCGGCGCTCGCGGGCCAGCGCCGGATCGTTCGCCGCGCGGGCACGGTCTATCGCCTGCAGGAACTCCTCCAAGCCGCGGTAGGTGAAGGCCCAGGGTTCGCGGGCGTGCTCCACCAGGCTCGGCAGGTCGGCGGCCACGACCGGTCGCCCGCAGGCGAGGTACTCGAAGAACTTCATGGGGAAGCTGTGGCGGGTGACCTCGTTGTCGGCGAAAGGGATCAGGCCCACGTCGCAGTGGTGCACGTAGCCGGCCAGCTCGCAGGCGCGGCGCTCGCCCAGGAGGTGCGCGTTGCCGAGCGCGGCCAGGTCGCGCAGCGGCGTGCCCGCCTCGCCCCGCCCGATCCCGCCGATGAAGACCCAGTGCAGATCGGGCCGCGCCCGGGCCGCGCGCGCCAGGAGGTCGAGGTCGCACTTGTAGGCCGCGAGGTTTCCGAGGTAGAGCGCCCGCGGGCGGGGAATCGGGCGCAGGTCGCGCGGCTCGGGCGGCGGCGCCTCGGGCGGCGGGAGCGCGGCGAGGTCGGCCACGTTGGTCATCAGCAGGACGCGCGGATGGCGCGGCGCCAGGCGCTGGCGCAGCGGCTCCGAGGAGGCGACCACCACGGCCGCCCGCTCCAGCAAGCGCTCCTCGAGCGCGCGGATGAGGGGGCCGTCCACGCCGGGATTGGCGTCGTAGGCGTCCACGCAGTGGTAGACCACCGGACCGACCTGTAGACGGGCCAGGACGGGGGCGGCCGCCGGCAAGAAGGTCCAGGCCACCGGTCGCGCCAGCGCGAGTCGGCGCAGAGCGCCGCGCAGCTGGAGCGCCAGGAGCCGGCTGCCCGCCGCCGCGGCCAGACCGGCGCGCGCGGGCGGCAGGGCGAGCGGCGAGAGCACGTGCAGGGCGCGCTGCGGATCGGGCTGGGTCGCGGCGCGCGACAGGGCGCGCAGGCGGCGGCCGACCTTGCGCAAATCGCGGGCGTCGGCGCGCGGCGCCCGCAACCCCAGGCTGTTGACGTAGAGCACGCGGTGGCGCTCCGCGAGGCGCCACATCAGATGCTGGGCGTTGACCCAGTTGGGCTCCTCGAAGTCGGCCGAGCCGAAGCACAAGATGTCGGGTGGGGACGCTGATGCCTGCATGCCTGCCTCGCGCCCGGGCGGCGAACTGGACAGCCCCCGGGGCGGGCCCTATACTACCGGCCTGTTTCGCCGCCGGCCATATCCTTGCAGGCGGATGCGCAGGGGTGGGAACAAGAGGGTGGAGCCCGCGTCGATGCGCGTTGTCCAGATCACGCGGTCTCTGGATCCCACCCGCGGCATCGCCTACGTGGCCCACCATCTGGCGCGGGAGTTCTGCGCCGCCGGCCTGCCGGTCGTGAGCCTCACCTGGTTTCCCGCGTCGCCGGCCGTCCAGCCGGGCATCGGCGAGTGCCGCACGGCGCCGCGCCTGGCGCGGCTCATGCGCGCGCTGCGCCACCCGCATCTGCGCCTCGTCTGCGAGGTGCCGCTCTTCACCCTCTGGGCGACGCTGGTCGCCCGCCGCCTGCGCCAGCCCGGCGACGTGCTGCTGTCGCATGGCGACTCGCTGATCGGCGACGTCTACGTGGCCCACAGCTGCCATCGGGCCGCCGTGGCGGCCAAGCGCGCCCAGGGGGCGTGGCGCTGGATGCTCTACCCGCTCCACGGCTTCGTGCTGCTGCGCGAGGCGTGGATCTTCGGACGAGGCCGCCGGCCATATCTGGTGGCGATCAGTCGCGGGGTGGCGCGGGAGTACCAGCACTACTACGGCCTGCCGGCGGAGAGGATCTTCTTGATCCCCAACGGCGTGGATCGCGCCCGCTACCGGCCGGCCAGCGACCGCGTCGCGCTGCGTCGCGAGCTCGGATTGCCAGGGCAGGAGCGGCTGCTGCTGTTCGTGGCGAACGAATTCGAGCGCAAGGGGCTGCGCCTCGTCATCGAGGGCCTGGCGGCCTGCCGCAGCGGCGCGCGACCGATCCTGCTGGTCGTGGGGGCCGATCGCCCCGGCGCTTTTCGCGAGCGCGCGCGGGCGTTGGGGATCGAGGCTCGCGTCCGGTTCCTCGGTCCGCGCGCGGATCTCTGGCGGCTCTACGCCGCCTGCGACCTGTTCGTGCTGCTCTCGAACTACGAGGCCTTCGGCCTGGTGGGACTCGAGGCGCTGGCCGCGGGGCTCCCGGTGGTGACCACCCGGGTGAGCGGCCTCGAGGACTATGTTCGCCATGAGGAGAACGGGCTCTTCGTGGATCGCGACCCCGGGGCCTTCGCGGCGGCGCTCGAGCGGCTGCTCGAGAACGAGGCGCTCCTGGCGCGCTTGCGGGCGAACGCGCGGCCGTCGAGCGCCGGCTACGATTGGCGCACGATCGCGCAGCGCTACCGCGAGGCCTTCGGGCGGATCCTCGCCGAGGGCACATGAGGCGCACCTACTTCCAGCTGACCGGCGGCGGCGCGCTGAGCAAGGTCATCGGCGGGGCGCGGGAGATCCTCCTCGCGCGCTACTTCGGAACCGGGCCCGTGGCCGACGCCTATCGGGGCTCGCTGACGCTGACCCTGGCGCCGGTGCACCTGCTCACCGCCAAGGCGATTGAGACCTGCTTCGTGCCGCTCTATGCGCGCTACGCGGCGACCGAGCCGGAGAAGGCCCAAACGCTGCTGCAGTCGCTGCTGCTTTTCTTCGTGGGCCTGGGCGTGCTGACCGCGGGCGCCCTGGCGGCGGCCGCCGGTCCGCTCGTGCGGGCGGTGCTGCCCGGCTTCGATGCCGCGCGCGCCGACCTGGCCGCACAGATGGTGCGCATCATGGCCCTGGGCGTTCCGGCCTATGTGTACTGCGGCGTGCTCAGCTCGCTGGGCATGGCCCGGCAGGACTTCGTGATCCCCGCGCTGCGGCCCGCCGCCCAGAACCTCGGGATGGTCATCCTGATCGCCGTCGCCGCCTGGCGCGGCGAGCCGGCGCTGGCGGCCCTGGGATTCAGCGCCACGTACGCGCTGCTCGCGCTCTGGGCCACGGTCCATCTGGTGCGGCGGCGCCACCTGCGGTGGCGCGCGACCTGGGAGGCGGGTCTGGTTCGCGCCACCGGCGGCGCGCTGTGGCGGCTGTTGCGCCCGCTCGCGCTGCTCTCCGTGCTGGTGGAGGCGAACATCCTGATCGAGCGCCACATCGCGTCGCTGATCGGCCCGGGCAGCGTCGCCGCCCTGGACTACGCGCGCTTCCTCACCGAGTCCGCCCACTTTTTGGTGGCCGTGCCGCTGGGCTTGCTCGGCCTGTCGCTCTTCGCCACGCTCAGCGAGGAGGAGACCCTCGCCCGCGTCGACCGGCTCATCGCGCTGCTCCTGGTGGGCCTCGTGCCGCTGAGCGCCTTTGTCGCGATGAACGCCCGCGAGCTGCTGTCGGTTCTCTATCTGCGAGGGCGCTATGACACCGAGTCGCTGCGCATCACCACGGCCGCCTGCCTGGGGCTCAGCGTCGGCCTGTGGTCCTTCGGCGCGAGCCACGTGCTCCAGCGGATCCTGAACGCCCGGCTGCGCAACCAGGTCGTGCTGCGCGCCGAGGCTCTGGCGATCCTCCTGAACGTCGGCTGCAACGTCCTGCTCTTCCGGTCGCTGGGCATCCTGGCGCTCGGGCTCGGAGTGGCGCTCGGGTCGCTCGGGTCGCTCTTCTACTATCTGCGAACCATCGGACCGCTCGGGGGCCTGCTCCGGCGCACGAGCTGGCACCTGCTCATCGCCGTGCCGCCGTATCTGCTGATCGCCGGAGCGCTGCGTCGCGTTTCGGCGGAGGGCCTGGCCGGGCTGGGGCTCCAGGCGGTGGCGGCGGCCGGCTACTGGCTCGCGGCGCTGGCCACGCGCCGGGAAACCCGCCGGATGATCGTGGCTCACGTGGCACGGGGGGCGCGCGGATGAAGCGCGGCAGGCTCTGGTTCATCTCTCGGCGCCTGCCCGCTCACGGGTGGGGCGGCCTGGAGCGTGTGGTCTACGAGCTGGCCGGCGGCCTGGCCCGCCGGGGTTGGGAGGTGTCGCTGGTGACCGCGCGACTGGCCGCGCCGGAGGCGGCCGCCCCGTCCGGGGTCGCCGTGCACGCCCTCGATGCGCCCAGCGGCGTGCCGACGGCGCGCTTCGCCCGCGAGCTCGTGCGCTGGGACGCCGGGCGGCGCGAGCCGGGGCCCGACCTGATCCTGACCGCCACCTTCGCGGCCGGGGCTCTGGTGGCGCGGCGGCGCGACATCCCGGCCGTCTTCCAGGCCCACGGCAGCTCGTGGGCCGAGGCGGCCGTCAAGCTGCGCGCGGGCGACCCGCGCGGGCTGTACCGGCTGTGGGTCTACCTCGACTCCGAACGCCGGTTTCTGCCGCGCTACGAGCGCATCGTGGCGGTGGGACCCGCGGTCCGGGGCTACTTCGCCGGGCGCGCCTACGGCTTTCTGCCCGGCGAGCGGATCGTCGAGATCGCCAACGGGATCGACCTGGCCGCGCTGGACGGCGGCGACCGCGACCGCGGGAGCGTGCGGGCCGCGCTCGGGGTGGGGCCCGACGAGCGCGTGGTGCTGACCGCTGGACGGCTGATTCGCGAGAAGGGCGCCCTGGACCTGCTGCGGGCCTACGCGCGTCTGGAGCGCCGGGAGCGGATGACCATCCTGGTGGCCGGGGGCGGACGGGATGAGGGCCGCCTGCGGGCCCTCGCGCGCCGGCACGGGCTGCGGCGCGTGCGCCTGCTCGGCGCCATCCCGCGCGCGGGCCTCATCGACCTGTTGCGGGCGGCGGACCTGGTGGTGCAGGTCGGCACCCGCCCCGAGGGGCTCCCGCTCGTGATCCTCGAGGCGCTGTGTCTCGGATGCCCGGTGCTGGTCTCCGAGGCTCTGGCGATCCCCGGCTTCGGCGGCGAGGCGGGGGTGTGGCGGGCGCGCGCGGGGGACCCGGAGTCGATTGCCGCCGGTCTGCGGCGCCTCGAGCAGGCGGCGGCGCCGCTGGCGGAAGTGGCGAGCGCGGCGCGCGCCCGATTCTCGCTGGACCGCACCCTGGATGCCTACGAGGAGCTCTTCGCGGCGATCCTGTCCGACCGGCGGCGCACAGCGCGCCCGCCGGCGCCGGCCCCCGGGGGCGGCGGCTAGGACAGCGCGCGCGTGCGGATCTCTTCCTGCACCCTGGCGAGGAACGCGTCCACCGGCGAGGGGCCGTGCACCAGGTTGTCCCGCGTGCGCACGTTGACCGCCTCCGCGGCGATCTCCTGCTCGCCGACCACGAGAATGTAGTTCACCTGGTCGAGCTGCGCCTGGCGCACGCGCTTGCCCAGCGATTCATTGCGGGCGTCGAGCTCGACGCGCACGCCCCCGGCCGCCAGGCGGGCCCGCACGCTCTGGGCATAGGCCGCGTGCGCTTCACCGACCGGCACGACGCGCGCCTGCACCGGCGAGATCCACAGCGGCAGCTTGCCCAGGGTGTGCTCGATCATGACGCCGATGAAGCGCTCGATGCTCCCCAGGATCGCCCGATGGAGCATGACCGGGCGGTGCGACTGGCCGTCGGGCCCTTCGTACTGGAGGTCGAACCGCTCCGGCATGGAGAAGTCGACCTGCACCGTGCCGCACTGCCAGCGGCGCCGCAGGCTGTCGCGGATGTCGAAGTCGATCTTCGGCCCGTAGAAGGCGCCCTCACCCTCGGCCACGACGTAGGTGAGCCCCAGGTGGTCCAGGCCGGCGCGCAGCGCCGCGGTCGCGAGGTCCCAGATCTCCTGCTCGCCGATGTGGCTCTGCGGCTGGGTCGAGAGCTTGATCTCCGGATCGGGGAACCCGAAGGTGCGGTAGACGTCGATGCAGAACTCGATCAGCTTCACCACTTCGTCGGTGAGCTGCTCGCGGGTGCAGAAGACGTGGGCGTCGTCCTGGGTGAAGGCCCGGACGCGGAAGAGGCCATGCAGCACGCCGGAGAGCTCGTTGCGGTGCACCAGACCGAGCTCCGCCTGGCGGATGGGCAGATCGCGGTAGGAGTGGAGCCGGCTCTTGTAGACCAGCAGGCCGCCCGGGCAGTTCATCGGCTTGACCGCGTGGGGCTTCTCGTCGATGTCGACGAAGTACATCGACTCGGCGTAGTGGTCCCAGTGGCCGCTGCGCAGCCAGAGCTCCTGATTGAGGATCATCGGCGTGCGCACCTCGACATAGCCCCGCCGGCGGCACTCGCTGCGGATGTAGTCGGCCAGCGTGTTGTAGATGATCGTGCCCTTGTCGTGCCAGAAGGGGAATCCCTGCCCCTCGTCGTGGAAAGAGAAGAGGTCCAGATTCCGCCCGATGACGCGATGGTCGCGCTTCTTGGCCTCCGCGAGCATGGCCAGGTGCGCCTTGAGCTCCTTGGGGTCGGCGAAGCTGATGCCGTAGATGCGCTGCAGCATCGCCTTGCCGGCATCGGCCCGCCAGTAGGCCCCGGCCAGCTTCAGGAGCTTGAAGGCCTTGATGTGGCTCAGATTGGGAACGTGCGGCCCGCGACAGAGGTCGATGAAGCCCTGCCCCTGCCGGTACGCGCTGATCGTCTCGCCCGGCGGCAGCTCGGAGATCATCTCGACCTTGTACGGGTTGTCCTGGAAGATGCGCAAGGCCTCTTCGCGCGTGAGCTCGACGCGCTCCACTGGCCGGCCCTCGGCCACGATCTCGGCCATGCGCCGCTCGATCCGCGCGAGGTCCTCCTCGGTGAAGGGGGGGTGATCGAAGTCGTAGTAGAACCCCTCCTCGACCACCGGGCCGATCGTGGGCTTGGCCGCCGGGAACAGGTCCACCACCGCTTCGGCCATCAGGTGCGCGGAGCTGTGGCGAAAGACGTCCAGGCCCTCCGGGTCGGCCGGCGTCAGGAACCGCACGCGGCAATCCCGCGTGAGCGCCCACGCGAGGTCCCGCGCCTGGTCGTCGACCAGCGCGGCGACGGCCTGCTTGGACAGGCGCGATGAAATGCGCGCGGCCAGCTCGGCCAGGCGCATGCCGGGCTCGACCTCCAGGCCGCTGCCGTCGGGCAATTCAACACGAACCATGGCTGCTTCCTCTCTCCGGGCCCAATCGCCGCGGGGCGCTCCGGAGCCCGATATAGCGAATCGGCCCCGGGGATGCGGTGCTGCCCGTTGCCACGGCGCGCCACCCAGCGGACCGATAGGGGGCGGATCGCCGTCATCCGCGCGCGGGGTCGATCAGCGCCCGCCTTCGAGCCCCGGCGCCGCGGTGCGGAATCCGATGTTGTTGTCGGAGCTGTCCGGAAACGCGGCCTGCCTCCAGAAGGTCTGACAGGCGGCGGCAGTCGATCGCCAGCCGCCGCCCTTGACCACCTTCATTCCCTGGTTGGATCCGCCGCGATACGGCAGGTACGCGTCGGCGCACCACTCGGCCACGTTGCCGGCCAGGTCGTACACGCCGTACAAGCTCGACCCGTCGCGGGTGCTGTAACCGAGGTGGCTCGTGCCGTCGTAGAAGCCGGCCTCCGTCGTGCCCACGCCAACCCGCCCGTCGAAGGGATCGCCGCTGCCGCTGAAGTTGTAGCGGCGCGCGTCGGACTCCGTGCCCCACGGGTACGGTGTGCCGATCCCGACGGTGACGGCCGCGGAGCCCACGTCCTCGGTGACCGTCCCTTCGGTACTTAGCGTACAGCGGGCGGCCTTTTCCCACTGCACCTCGGTCGGCAGCGCACGGCCCATGTAGGTCGCAAAGCCCAGCGCGCCGTGCCAGGTGACCTCGATCACCGGATGGTTCTCGCGCCCGGGGCGGGGCGTGAAAGTGCCGCGTGCACCCAGGTTGGGGTCGTAGGCGATACCGGCGTGCTCGTCGCCCGCGGGATAGGTCTTGGCCAGCAGGTGTCGCTCCTGAATGGGCAGGTTGTCGTAGACCAGGCCATTCTCCACGATGATGAAGAGCTCGTCGCGCTGCTTCTGCAGGTACTGGGCGAAGAGCTGATTCGAGACCTCGTACTTGTCGATGTTGAACGCGTCGACCCACGCCACGCGCGTCGTCGGGCAGTAGTTGAGCGGGTCGTCGGGGAAGAAGAGCCCGCAGTCCCCCCGCACGACATGTCCGGCCGGCACGCCGACGTGCTCGATCAACATGCCGAAGCTGAAGATGGGCGAGAGGGTCGTGGCGCCGTGGTCGTCGGAGGCGACCACGCGCCAGTAGTAGAAGCGCGTGTACTCGGGGGTCGTGCTCAGCGCGTATTGGCCGCTCGTCTCCGCCGCGGCGACGAGTTTCTGCTCGAGGTCGGCCCGGGAGTCGCTGTAGTGCACGTTGCAGTAGACCGTCTCTCCGTCGGGATCCGTGGCGGTCCACGTCAGTCGGTCGACGCTCCGGAGGTTGATGGCGCCGTCCGCGGGCGTCACGTCGCCCGCGTCGCGCGCGATCTGCGGGGCCCCGTTCGACACGGCGTAGCCCCAGACGGTCTCGCTCTGGCGGCCCCGGCGCCCGATCGTGTCCACCGCGCGCAGCCGATAGTAGTAGCGCTGCTCGGGCGTGACGGCCCGATCGGCATAGCGCGTGCGCTCCACGGCGACCGTGTCGATGGCGACGAAACCGTCGTTCTGGCGAGTTGAGCGGTACACCTCATACCGGGCGGCCTGGCCGGTCGTCGAAGTCCAGCCCAGGGCGATCGAGTCGGGCGTCGTCTGGGACACATGCACCCACGTGGGCGGCACCGGCCCCTCGTCCGTCGGCGGCGTGACATCGGGATCGTTGTTGCAGGCCCCGGCCAGGAATATGACGGCCGACAGAGCCGCCAGCCAACCTGTACGCACCATGGCTCAACCTCCAGCCCCAGTCCTCGCGGGCCTACTGCCCTGCGTCCCGCATGCAGTCCATCTTCGTCATCTGCTCGAGCTTCTGCTCCTCGTTCATCAACAGGACATCGTAGCTCATGCGCGGGCGCAGATCGACGCGCGGCAGGCAGACGCTCCACAGGCCCAGTTCCTTCGACCTCAGGCTTTCGCGCAGGATGACGATCTCCGGAATCAGGTTCGGGTCCTGCGGCACGTACCAGACCATGACCGTCCAGTCGATGTCCGGCACGTAGTTGACCTCCAAGCTGTAGGAGCCGTCGGCCGCTGTGACCGTTTCGGTCTGGAGGAACCCCTCTTCGAAGAGCTTGACGGCGACCCCCGCCAGGAGACCGCCGCCTGCGCTGGTGGCCTTCCCGCTCAGGATGCCCGGGGTCCGCTCCAGGGTCGCGGTCGCGGGTGCTCCCTCCTGGGCCCGCGCTGCGCCACCGGCCCAGATCGAGAGCAGCGACGGCAGCAGTATAGCCAGAATCGCGAAGCGCAAGTGTCTCACCTCGATACACCTCCTTGGAGATGACCGGCGCGGCGTATGCCCCGTCGGCCCGCGGGCGCCGCAGCAAAACTCGCCGAGGACGGTAGCAACCGGTCTGATGACGGTCAAGACCAAAGAAACCTTGGACTTCTGAGTGAAAAGCTTGCGCCGTTCTGGGGCTTTTGCTACCGTGCGCGCGATCGTCAGGCCTGATCGTGCGAAGGCTATCTCGCCGGTCGGCTGAAGTTTAGGCCATTCCCCTGCCGTTGGACAGGGATTGTCCGGGGAGCCAGAGCCCATGTTCCTCTCCAAGCTCATCGGGTACATGTCGAACGACGTGGCGATCGACCTCGGCACCGCCAACACCCTGGTCTATGTGAAAGGCCGGGGCATCGTCCTCAACGAGCCCTCGGTCGTTGCGGTCGAGAAGGCCAGCCGCAAGGTCCTCGCGGTCGGGGCGGAAGCCAAGGAGATGCTCGGCAAGACGCCCCAGGCGATCGAGGCTGTCCGTCCCATGAAAGACGGCGTGATCGCCGACTTTGAGATGACCGAGGAGCTGCTGCGCAAGCTCATCTCCAACCTCCAGAAGCACCGCTTCTTGGTTCACCCCCGGATCATCGTCAGTGTTCCCTCCGGGATCACCGAGGTCGAGAAGCGGGCGGTGCGCGACTCGGCGGAGCGCGCCGGAGCGCGCGAGGTCTTCCTGGTGGCCGAGCCCATCGCGGCGGCGATCGGCGTGGGGCTGCCCGTCGAGAAGCCCCTGGGCAACATGGTGATCGACATCGGCGGCGGGACGACCGAGATCGCTGTGATGACGCTCAACGGCATCGTCCACGACACGAGCCTGCGCGTGGCCGGCGACAAGATGGACGAGGCGATCCAGCAATACGTCAAGCGGGCGTACAACCTGCTGATCGGGGATCGGACGGCCGAGCGCATCAAGATGGAGATCGGGTCGGCGTTTCCGCTGGAAGAGGAGCTCGAGCTGGAGATCAAGGGCCGGGATCTGATCGGGGGCATCCCCAAGACGATCAAGGTCACATCGGTGGAGATTCGCGAGGCGTTGCAGGAGCCGATCAGCGCAATCGTGGAGGGGCTCAAGCAGTCTCTCGAGCAGACGCCGCCCGAGCTGGCGTCCGACATCGTGGACCGCGGGATCGTGATGACCGGCGGCGGCTCGCTCCTGCGCGGCCTCGACATGCTCCTGCGCGAAGCCACGAATCTACCCATCACGGTGGCCGAAGACTCGCTGCTCTGCGTCGTCCTGGGCTGCGGGAAGATCCTCGACAATCTCGAGGCCTACGAACAGGTGCTGATGAGGAGCAACGCCTAGCCAGGCGGCTCGGAGTTCTGCAATGGTTCGCAAGGGCGCCCCCCGTCCGCGGGTCGGCGACTGGGTGGCGTTGGCGGTGGTCGCGCTGCTGTCATTGATGCTCCAGTTCGCAGGCGCCTCCTTTCGTCACAGCCTGGCGGGGTCGCTGCGCGGCACGATCCTCCTGCCGGCCCGCCTGGCGACCGCCTACGGCGTCGGGCCGGGCGATCCCGGCCGGGAGCTGACGCGGTTGCGGCGCGCGCTCACGCAGACCGATCTGGATGCCGCCGGCCTGCTCGAGGCCCGTCTCGAGAACGAGCGGTTGCGCGAGAAGCTCGGATTCCTCAGCCTGCAAGTGCATGAGCTGCTCCCCTGTCAGGTCATCGGCAAGGGCGCGGATCGCTTCGGCGAGGTCTTGACGCTGAGCCGCGGCTGGGCGGATGGGGCCTTCGAAGGCCAATCGGTGGTCGGCCCCGGCGGCCTCATCGGCGTCGTCACGGGGACCGAAGCGCACGAGAGCTGGGCCAAGACGCTGCGCCACGGGGGCCTGCCGGTGAGCGGCCTGCTGGCCGAATCGCGCTATGTCGGAATGCTGCGCTGGAGCGCGCGTCACCGGCTGCTGCGCTTCGAGGGGATCCCGATTCACAGCGACGTGAAGGACGGGATGGCGGTGGTGACCTCCGGTCACGGCCGGATCTTCCCCAAGGGCATCCCGATCGGGGCGGTCGTGCGCGTCGCCGATGACAGCACGGGCCTTGTGAAGGAGATCTACGTGCGGCCCGCCGCCGATTTCGATCGGGTGGAGGAGGTGTTTCTCCTGGCGCCGGGCGGCCAGCTGATCGTCCCGCCGCCGCCCACGCCGGAGCCGGCCGCGAGCGATTCGGCGGCCGAGGCGGCGGGCGGCGCTCAACCGGCGGCGCCCGCGGGGAAGCCGCTGCCGGGGCCCGCGCGCGTCCCGGCGGCGATGCCCGCGGCCGCGGAGAGCTCCGCGACGCGCGGGCAGGGGTAGAGCATGTTCTACTGGCGTTATCTGCTGCTGACCTTTGTGGCCCTGTTGCTGGATGCCACGGTGGCGCGGCAGCTGGCCATCGGGCCGATCCGGATCGATTTCGGCCTGGCGACGGTGGTCTACGCCGGCCTCTTCGGCGGGTGTCGAGCGGGAATCGTCTTCGGCTCCCTGATGGGCCTCGTGCGCGGCTGCGCGGATCCCGACTGGCTGGGCGTGGCCCTGCTGCTGATGTGCCTGGTCGGCTTTGCCGCTGCCTGCACCTCGTCGATGGTCAACCGCAAGCACCCGTTCACCCAGGGCGGCTTGATCGCGGTGCTGCTGTTGGGCCACGACCTGCTCCGGGCCGCGGCGGTCTCGTCGGGAGACGTCGTGGGGGGGCTGGCGATGTGGCTGAGGGCCGCGCCGGCCAGCGCGGTGCTGACGGCCGTGATCGTGCCGGCGGCCGCGACCTTCTTGCCGCCCGTTCTGCTCGGAGATGCGCGCCGTGCGTTCTCCTGAGACCTTGAGCGAGCGCCGCCTTCGCGCCTGGCTCTTCGGCGGGCTGATGGCGGCGATCCTGGCGGTGCTGGCGGGGCGATTGGTCTACCTCCAGATCGTCCGGGGCGAGTACTACGCCGAGCAAGCCCGCGACAACATGGTGCGCACGGAGCGGCTGCCGGCGGTGCGGGGGGCCATCTTCGACCGCGACGGACACCTGCTGGCCAGCAGCCGCGTCAGCGTCAGCCTGGGCCTCGACACGGGCCACTCCGCCTACAAGGATCCCGAGGTCCTGCGCCAGGTGCTGGCCGAGGCGGCCCGGATCCTGGGCCGCCCCGAAGACGCGTTCGAGCAGCGCGCCCGGCGCCTCACCGGCATGTACGAGCCGCTCATGCTGGCGCGCGACGTGGACATGGTCACCCTGGCGCCCTTCGTCGAGCGGCTCCAGCCGATCCCCGGCCTGACGATCGATCAGATGTCGCTGCGCTGGCACCCGCACGAGACCCGCGCGGCCCACGTGTTGGGCTACGTGGGCGAGGTCAGCGAAGAGGAGCTGCAGCAGCCGACCGGCAAGGGACTGCGCCGCGGTCAGCTCACGGGCCGCTCGGGGCTCGAACGCCAGTACGACGCGCTGCTGCGGGGAGAGGACGGCGAGACGTACGTCGAGGTCGATGCGCTCGGGCGCAAGATGGACCTCTTTCCCAACGTCCCGCCCAAGCCGTCGACCCCGGGGGCCGACCTGTACCTCAGCCTGAGCCTGCCCGTGCAGGCGGCGGCCGAATCGGCGCTGGCGGCGGCGCGGCTGCACGGCCGCAAGCCCGTGCCCGGCGAGCCCCCGGTGAGGGTGTGCGGCGCGGTCGTCGCCCTCGACCCGTGGACCGGCGAGGTGCTGGCGTGCGCCAGCAGCCCGACGTTCGATCCGAACCACTTCGCGCACGGTCTCTCCGCGAGTCAGTGGAACGCGCTCAACGAGGCGTCGCATCCGCTCCTGAACCGGGCGACGCAGGCCGCCTACCCGCCCGGATCGGTGTTCAAGATCGCCACCTCGATCGCGGGGCTGACCGAGGGCGTGATCACGCCCGAGACGCTCATGGACACGCCGTGCTACGGGCGCTACCCGTTCGGCAACCGGGTCTTCCGCTGTTGGAAACCGGAGGGGCATGGGCGCCTGCCCCTGCTGCACGCCTTCGAGCAGTCGTGCGACGTCTACTACTACCAGGTGGGGCGCGCGCTGGGGATCAAGCGGTTCCTGGGCGCGCTGGCGCGCTTGCAGCTGAGCGCGGCCACCGGGATCGACCTGCCTCAGGAGCGCGAGGGCCTCGTGCCCACCGTCGAGTGGTACCGCGCCCGGTTGGGAACGGGCCCCCCGGAAGGCAGCGCGCTCAACCTGTCGATCGGCCAGGGGGAGATCATGCTCACGCCGATCGAGCTCGCCAGCTTCGTCGCCGCGGTCGTCTCGGACGGCGTCGTGCGGCGGCCGCACGTGGCGCTGCGCGCGGTGAGCACGGACGGCGCCGAGGTCTGGAACTACGGTGAGCCGGTCGAGGTGCGGCGCCTGCCGATCGCCGAGGAGCACCGGCGGCTGATGATCCCGCTGCTCGAGCAGGTCGTCATGGGCCCGCGGGGCACGGGCGGGCGGGCGCGCGTCAAGGGCTTTCGGGTGGGTGGCAAGACGGGCACGGCCCAGAACCCCCACGGTGAGGACCACGCGCTGTTCGTGGGGGTGGCGCCCATGCCGCGTCCGGAGATCGTCGTGGCGGTGGTGGTCGAGTCCTTCGGCCACGGCGGGTCCGTGGCCGGCCCGGTCGCCCAGGCGGTGCTGCAAGCTTTCCTGTTGCCGGCCGGGCAGCCCGGCCAGCAGACCGCGCCCCCGGCCGGGGGGCCGCCCATCGCCGCGGGTCCGGAGTCGGATGCGGCCATGGCGGGGAGGGACGGGGATTGATCACGCTCCTGCGGCCGAGATCCGGGTTCTGGGAGCCGGGGATCATCGTGCCCGCCGCGATCCTCCTGCTCGGGGGACTGGTCACCGTGTATTCAGCGACGGCGCTGGCGCGCAGCGGCGAGATCGGAATGGCAGTACGGCACCTGATCTCGATTCTGCTCGGGCTCGGCGCCGCGGCGGCGCTGGCCTCCGTGCCCCCGCGCGCGCTGGGGGATTTCTCCCCGCTGCTCTACGTGGTGGCGGTGTTCATGCTCGTGGTGGTCCTCCTGACCGGCGAGGTGAGCGGGGGCGCCGGCCGCTGGCTCGTGCTCGGTCCGATCCGGTTCCAGCCCTCGGAGCCGGCCAAGATCGCCACGCTCCTCTTCCTGGCGCACTACCTGTCGGGCAAGCGCTGCGATCTGCGCCGGTTCGTGTCGCTGGCCGGCGCGCTCCTGATCCTGGGCGTGCCCACGGTGCTGGTGCTCAAGGAGCCCGACCTGGGCACGGCGCTCGGCTTCGTGGCGCTCGGGGTCGGCATGCTGATCTGGGCTGGCCTGTCCTGGTTAACGCTCTTCGTCTTCGTCGCCCCGCTGGTGACGGCGCTGCTCTCGCGCTGGGTCTACGTCTGGGCGCCCTTTCTGGTCCTGGCCGGGCTGCTGTTGCGCTGGCGGCGCATCCCCTGGCTCCTGATCGGCGTCTTCGTCGCGCTGCAGACGGCGATCGCCTTCGAGGCGCCCCGCATGTGGAACAGCCTCGAGCCCTATCAGCGCGCTCGCCTGAGCACCTTCCTGGACCCGGAGCGCGAGCCGGCCGGCGCCGGCTACCAGGTCATCCAGTCGAAGATCGCCATCGGCTCGGGCGGCGTCACGGGCCAGGGCTATGGGCGCGGCTCGCAGAAGGCGCTGGCCTTCCTGCCGCGGCAGCACACCGACTTCATCTACTCGGTCATCGGGGAGGAGTGGGGTTTCGTGGGCTCCGCCCTCACGCTGCTGCTCTTCGGCGTTCTGCTCTTGCGCTCGCTGGCGCTGGCGCGCGTCGTGCGGTCGCGCTTTGGCAGCCTGGTGGCGGTGGGCATGATCTCGCTGCTCTTCTATCATGTGGCGATCAACATCGGCATGACCGTGGGCATGGCGCCCGTCACCGGCTTGCCGCTGCCGTTCATCAGCTTCGGCGGCTCCTTCATGGTGTCGACCCTGGCGGGCGTGGGGTTGCTGCTGGGGGTGATCGCGCGGCGGCGCGAGCGCTGAGACGGCGCTTGCCGGGCCGCGCGGTGCCGGCCCGGCGCGGGGGAAAGGCGAGGTGCAACGCGGATGAAGCCGATCCTGCTGGAGCTGGGCCCCTTCCGGATCCACGCCTACGGCCTGGCCCTGGCCGTGTCATTCCTGGTCGGCAGTTGGCTGGTCACGCGGCGCGGGCGGCGTCAGGGCTACCCGGAAGACGAGCTGATGCGCCTCTTCTGGTGGATCCTGGTGAGCTCGCTGATCGGCTCGCGTCTCTACTACGCCCTGCAGCATCCCCAGGACTTCGCGGACAACTGGCTCGGGGTCTCGCAGATCTGGCGTGGGGGACTCACCCAGTACGGCGGCCTCATCGGCGCCCTCATCGTGGGGGGGCTCTTCATTCGCTCGCGCCGCTGGAGTTTCCGCGCGGTGAGCGACCTGATCGCGCCGGCCCTGGCGTTGGGCGAAGGCCTCACGCGCATCGGCTGCTACTTCAACGGCTGCTGCTTCGGGCACGAGTGCGCGCTGCCCTGGGCCGTGCGGTTCCCGCCCGGGTCGCATGCCCACGCCGTGCTCGGACCCACGAGCGTGCATCCCTCGCAGCTCTACTTGAGTCTGGCCAACTTCGCGTTGTTGCTGTTCCTGCTGCCGCTGGGCGAGCGCCTGGCGCGAGCCGGCCGGCTGTTCGCCGTCTACCTGGCCGCCTCGTCCTGCGCTCGTTTCTTCGTCGACTTCACGCGCTACTACGAGGCGAGCGACCGGATCGCGGTGGCGGGGCTGCGTCTGGCGCACAGCCAGTGGGTCTCGCTCCTGTTGATCATCGTCGCGGCGCTGCTCTGGCTGCGCGCCCCGCACGCGCCCGGCGCCCGGCAGGAGGGCGAGCTGGCATGAGCCGCGCTACTTCCCGGGCATGTGGCGGGCGCGACTGAGGAGCCCCTGGCGGACGGCGCTGGACCTGCTGGCGCCGCTGCTCTGTCCACTCTGCGGTCGGGCGCTGGCGCGAGCGGATGCCTGCCCGTCGTGCGGCCTGCCCGGGGCCGCGCCCGTGTCGCGCGTGCTCCGGGAGGATGACCTGGGTCCCTACCTCGTCCTGGCCGGGGGCCCGCTGGCCGGCGACCTGCGCCGCCTGGTGCACGCCTTCAAGTACCGCCAGGACCCGGTGGCGCTGGCGCTGCTGGCCGCGCAAGCGCGGTCCGCGATTCCACCCGGGGTGTGCGGCTGGGACGCCCTGGTGCCCGTGCCGGCGCACCCGGTGCGGCGGCGCGCCCGGGGCTGGGACGCGGCCGACGGACTCGCCCGGCGGGTCGCGTCCCTGGTGGGCCTGCCCGTGGTGCGCCCGCTACGGCGCATCCGCTACGCCGAGCCGCTCACGGGGCACGGCCGGCTGGCGCGGCGGCGCCTGCTCGCGGGAACCCTGGCGGCGCATGGGGCCTGGGGTCGTCTGTTGGTAGTCGACGACGTGTTCACGACCGGAACGACCTTCCAGGCTTGCCGGAGAGCGCTGCTGGCGGCCGGGGCGATCTCGGTGGACCTGCTCGCCGGCGCGCGGACGCCGCGCCCCCGGCACCCGGGCCGCGTCGTGGCCGAGCGATGAGGCGGCGGACGATTGTGGGCGTCGCGGGGCTGTGGTAGCGTGCGAACGCCCGTCGTGCGGGAGGGCGGTGTGGGCGAGCGAGGCGGGCCGTGGCCGCGGGAGTCGGGGAAGAAGCATGTTCCGGGAAATCGTGATCAATGCCGATCCGGCCGAGACCCGCGTGGCGGTCCTGGAGGACGCGACGCTGGTCGAGTTCTTTGTCGAGCGCGAGGACGAGCTGCGCCGGGTGGGCGACATCTACAAGGGGCGAGTGAACAAGGTCTTGCCGGGCATGCAGGCGGCCTTCCTGGACATCGGCCTGGAGAAGGCGGCCTTCCTGCACAGCTCCGACATGCTGGCCTCGATCATGGACCTGGAGGCCTTCGATCTGGACGAGGGCAGCGTGCGGCGCCCGCCGCCGCGGGACATCTCGATCGACAAGCTGCTCGAGAAGGACCAGGAGCTCCTGGTCCAGGTGATCAAGGAGCCGATCGGCACCAAGGGGCCCAAGGTCTCGGGCCGCCTCAGTCTGCCGGGGCGCTTCCTGGTGCTGATGCCGGGGCTCGACCGCATAGGCGTCTCGCGCAAGATCGCCAACCGTGAGGAGCGGGCGCGCCTGAAGAAGATCCTGCGCGAGCTGAAGCCCAAGAACGCCGGCGTCATCTGCCGCACCGTCGGCGAAGGGATGTCGAAGAAGGAGTTCGCCCAGGACGTCAAGTACCTGGTGGACCTGTGGAAGGAGATCGAAGAGAAGGACGCCCGCTCGCCGGCGCCGGCGCTGATCCATCACGACATGGGGCTCACCACGAGCCTGATGCGCGATATCTTCACCAGCCAGGTCGATCGCGTGGTGGTGGACTCGAAGGAGGTCTACAAGGAAATCCTGCGCTACCTGCGCATGGTGGCGCCCGACTTGAAGACTCGCGTCAAGCTCTACACGGGCGAAGGCCCCGTCTTCGACGAGTACGACATCGAGGCGGAGATCCAGAAGAGCTTCGAGCGCAAGGTCTGGATGAAGAAGGGCGGCTACATCGTCATCGAGGCGACCGAGGCGATGGTGACGATCGACGTCAACACGGGGCGCTTCACCGGCAAGCGCTCGCAAGAAGACACGATCCTCAAGACGAACTTGGCCGCGGCGCAGGAAATCGCCCGGCAGCTCAGGCTCAGGGACCTGGGCGGCATCATCGTCATCGACTTCATCGACATGGAGGAGGCCGCGCATCGCCGCGCGCTGCTCGACGCCTTCATCAAGTCGCTCGAGCACGACAGCGCGCGCACGCGCGTCTTCCCGGTCAGCGAGCTGGGGCTCGTGGAGATGACGCGCCAGCGCGTGCGCGAGCCGCTCATCAACTACTTCAGCCAGGACTGCTCGTGTTGCCAGGGAACCGGGCGGATTCCGTCGCTGCCGGCGGCCGCGATGCGCGTGGAGCGCAGCCTGCGGCGCCTGGGGGGCAACACCAAGGAGAAGGAGGTGCAGCTCACCGTGCACCCCGGGCTGGCCGCCTACTTGTTCGAGAAGCGCGGGCATCGCCTGGAGCAACTTGAGCGGCAGTACGGTTTTAGGCTCGACATCCGCGAGGATCCGCGGCTTGGCCCCGACGGCATGCGGATCCACTTGCCGCGCATGAAGAAGGACGTCACGGCCGATTTCCTGGTCTAGGCTTCCCCGGTCCGGGCCTCCCGGGCCCCGGCAGCGCGGTCGCGGAGTCTGCCCCGGGCTTCCCGGCTCGCGGCGGCCGGCGCGCCGCCGCGAGCCGGGGGCCGCACAGCGCGGGCGAGGTCCCGCTTGACGCGCCCGACGCGGGCCGGTATACTCGCGGCTTTGTCACTTGTCGTTCGTAGAGGATCCATGCCCAGGAGGTGGGCTGTGTACGCGATCGTATCCCTGCAGGGGTTTCAGTACCGCGTGACGAAGGACGCCGTCTTGCGCGTGCCGGCCTTCGCGGGCGCCGAGGGCGCCCAGATCGCGATCGAGGACGTGCGCCTGATCGCGGACGGCGAGGACGTGCAGGTGGGGACCCCCACGTTGGCTGGCGCCAGCGTCAAGGCGGAGATCCTCGGCCATCTGCGCGGCCCCAAGGTCCTGATCGGCAAGTACAAGCGCCGGAAGGACTATCGCCGCCGCCGCGGCCACCGGACCAACTTGACCGAGATCCGGGTGACGGAGATTGTGCGGCCTTGAGGGGCTGCGTTTCGGGGAGGCAACCATGGCTCACAAGAAGGGCGTCGGCAGCTCGAGGAACGGCCGGGACTCGAATCCGCAGTTCCTGGGCGTCAAGCGCTACGGGGGCGAGCGCGTCAACGCCGGGGCGATCATCATTCGCCAGCGCGGCACGCGCATCCTCCCGGGCCCGAACATCGGCCGCGGCAAGGACGACACGCTCTTTGCGCTCATCGACGGGCGAGTGCACTTCGAGCGCCAGGGCAAGAATCGCCGGCGCGTCAGCATCGTTCCGGTCGAGGCCTGACCCGGGCCGCGCGCCGCGGACAGCACCCGAGCCGGCTCTCCCTCCGAAGCGGGGGGGCCGGCTCTTCGCTTGGCGACCGGCGGACCGGGTGACCGGGGGCCGCGGCGGGAGTATGCGATTGACCCGGCCGCGAAGCCAATCCTATCGTGGTGCGGGAACGACAGGTGCCCGGAACCGCCGTCACGCGGACTTCCGGGTCTCGGGAGGGCTCCTCGCATGGACGGCGGCGTGGCCGTGGTGATTCCCGCGCGGCTGGGCGCCACGCGCTTCCCCGGCAAGCTGCTGGCGAGGGTGGCGGGTCGTTCCGTGCTGGAGTGGACCTGGGGCCGCGCCCGGGTTGCCCGGGGCCCGCGGGGCGTCTGGATCGCGACGGACAGTGACGAGATCGCGGCGCAGGCCGAGCGCTTCGGCGCGCGGGTCGTGCGGACCGGGGATCACCGCTCGGGCACCGATCGGGCGGCGGCGGCGGCGGCGGCGATCGACCCGCCGCCCGCGTGGGTCGTCAACGTGCAGGGCGACGAGCCGCTGATCGACCCCGGGGCGATCGAGGCGGTCTGCCGGGCGGTGCGAGCGACGCGGGAGGAGCTCATCACCTGCAGCGCGCCCCTCGCCGATCGGGCCGAGTGGACCGCCCCGGCGGTGGTCAAGGTCGTCGTCACGCGGCGGGGCGAGGCGATCTACTTCTCGCGGGCCCCGATCCCGGGAACGAAGGACGGTCCGACCGCGGAGGCCTTCGAGCGGGTCCGGGGCGTGGCGCGCGCCCACGTGGGCATCTACGGCTATCCCCTCGACCTGCTGCGGCGGCTGTGCGCGCTGCCATCCTCGCCGCTCGAGCAGCTCGAGTCACTGGAACAGCTGCGAGCCCTGGAGGCCGGCGTGCGCATCCGCGTGCTGCCGCTGGGCGGGCGCAGCCAGGCGGTGGACACGCCGGAGGACCTCGAGCGCGTTCGGCCGCTGCTCGAGGCGGAAGCGGGGCTGCCCGGCGGCGGCGGGGAGCGGGGTGCGACCCGGGCCACGGGCGCCGGGGGGACGGACAATCAGCAACAGGGAGGATCGGGTTGACTCAGAAGACCTTCACGCCAGGGGGGGCGGGCCTCGCGGGGGGCGAGCGCCGCCACGTGTTCATCACCGGCGGCGTCTGCTCGGCGCTGGGCAAAGGCATCGCCTCGGCCTCGCTCGGCCTGCTGCTGAAGGAGCGGGGGTTTCGCGTGACGCTGCAGAAGTTCGATCCCTATCTGAACGTCGACCCCGGCACGATGAGCCCCTTCCAGCACGGCGAGGTCTACGTGACCGACGACGGCGCCGAGACCGACCTCGACCTGGGGCACTACGAGCGCTTCACAGATCAGAGCCTGTCCGGGGCCAATTGCACGACCTCCGGGCAGATCTACGACACGATCATCTCCAAGGAGCGGCGCGGGGAGTTCCTGGGCAAGACCGTGCAGGTCATCCCGCACGTGACCGAGGAGATCAAGCGCCGGATGTTGCACACCGCCCACGACCAGGACGCCGACATCAACATCGTCGAGATCGGCGGGACGGTCGGTGACATCGAGGGGCTGCCGTTCCTGGAGGCGATCCGCCAGTTGCGCCTGGAGCTCGGGCGCGAGCGGGTCGTCTTCGTGCACCTGACGCTGGTGCCCTACATGCGCGCCGCGGCGGAGCTCAAGACCAAGCCGACCCAGCACAGCGTGCGCAAGCTCACCGAGATCGGAATCCAGCCCGATCTGCTCATCTGCCGCACCGAGGTGGCGCTGGGCGACGAGCTGAAGAACAAGATCGCCCTGTTCTGCAACGTCTCGCGCAACTGCGTGATCGAGGGGCTCGACTGCGAGACCGTCTACCAGGTGCCGCTCATGCTGCGCCGGGAGGGGCTGGACGATCGCGTGCTCGAGATCCTGCGTCTGGAAGGCCCCCGCGAGATCGACCTGGGCCCGTGGCGCGAGATGGTCCAGACGGTGCTCGACCCGCCGCGCGAAGTGGAGATCGCGATCGTCGGCAAGTACACCCACCTGAAGGACGCCTACAAGAGCATCGTCGAGGCGTTCGTGCACGCCGGGGTGGCCAACCGGGTGCGCGTCAAGGTGCGCTGGATCGAGTCGAGCTTGCTGGAGAGCGAGCCGCCCGAGAAGGTCCTGAAGGGCGTGCACGGTTTGCTGGTGCCCGGCGGGTTCGGCGTGCGCGGCATCGAGGGCATGGTGCGCGCGATCCGGTGGGCGCGCGGGGAGCGGGTGCCATTCTTCGGCATCTGCCTGGGGCTGCACTGCGCGGCGATCGAGTTCGCCCGCTCGGTCTGCGGGCTGGAGGGCGCCCACTCGACCGAGTTCGACCCCACCACCCCGCATCCGGTCATCGACCTGATGCCCGAGCAGCGCGGCGATGTGCCCAAGGGCGGCACGATGCGCCTGGGGGCCTACGACTGCGAGGTGGCCGAGGGCAGTCTGCTCTACGAGGCCTACCACGCCGAGCGCATCTCGGAGCGCCACCGCCACCGCTATGAGTTCAACAACGCCTATCGCGCGCGGTTCGAGGCGGCCGGTCTGCGCATCACCGGCATCCACGCCGCCCAGGATCTGGTCGAGACGATCGAGCTGCCGGGCCACCCCTGGTTCCTGGCCGGGCAGTTCCACCCCGAGCTCAAGAGCCGCCCCCGGCGGCCGGCGCCGCTCTTCCGCGAGTTCGTCAAGGCGGCCAAGGAGCTCGCCAGCGCGCAGCCGACGCTGCCGGGCCTCGCCGGAGCGGGCGCGCGCACGCGGGGGGCGTGATGGTCACTCCGCCGCAGCCCACGCCGGCCGCGCGGCCGCCCCTGTTTCCGGCCGGCGCGCCCCGGCCGCTGCTCATCGCCGGTCCGTGCGTCATCGAGAGCGAGACCCTGGCACTGCGCGTGGCCGAGGTCCTGGCGGCCGCAGCGCGCGCGGCCGGGCTCGTCTTCGTCTACAAGTCGTCGTACTTGAAGGACAACCGCACGACGGCCGGGGCCTTCGCGGGCCTGGGCCTGGACGAGGGACTGCGCATCCTCGCCAAGGTGCGCGCCGAGGTCGGCGTGCCGGTGCTCACGGACGTCCACGCGGTCGACGAGGTCGCGCCGGTGGCCGAGGTGGTCGATGCGCTCCAGGTGCCGGCGTTTCTGTGCCGCCAGGGCCGCCTGCTGCGCGCCTGCGGCGCCACGGGTCGCCCGGTCAACCTGAAGAAGGGCCAGTTCCTGGCGCCGGCCGACATGGCGCACGCGGCGGCCAAGGTCCGCGAGACGCATGCGGCGGCCGAGGTCTGGCTGACCGAGCGCGGCACATTCTTCGGCTATCGCGACCTGGTGGTCGACATGCGCGCCATCGTGCTGATGCGCTCCCTGGGCATCGTCGTGTTCGATGCCACCCACTCGCTCCAGCGCCCGGGAGCGGGCGGCGACCGGCGCTTCGCGCGCCACCTGGCCCGCGCGGCGCTGGTCGCCGGGGCCCAGGGGATCTTCGCCGAGGTGCACCCCGATCCGCCCCGCGCGCTGTGCGATGCGAGCACGCAGCTCGCCCTCGCCGACGCGCCGGCCTGGATCGCCGACTGGGCCGCCTTCGGCGCCTTCGCGGCGCAGCACGGGGCGGGGGAGGGGCCCCTGGCGGGGCCTGACTGGCCGGGGCTGGAGTCTGGAACGCCCACAGGGTAGGAGCGCGGCGTGGCGGCGGAGGCGGACATGGCGACCGGCGATGAGATGGGGCGCGGCGTCCGCGGCCAGCGGCGGGAGCCCGGCGGGCCAGCGGCCGACCGCGAAACGATCCGGCGACTGGCGCTCGACGTGGTGGCCGCCGAGGCGCGCGGCATCCAGGGTCTCGCGACGCTCTTCGGCAGCGAGGCCTTTCGGGCGGCGGTCGAGCTGCTCCAGGCTTGCCGCGGGCGGATCTTGATCTGCGGCCTGGGCAAGTCCGGCCTCGCCGGCCAGCGCATTGCCGCCTCGCTGCGTTCGACCGGGTCGCCTTCGATCTTCGTCCATCCGGTCGAGGCGCTGCACGGCGACCTGGGGGTCGTCGACCCGCAGGACGTGGCGTTGCTGATCAGCAAGAGCGGCCAGAATCGGGAGGTCTCGGCGCTGGTGCCGACTTTCCGCCGCCTGGGCGTCGCGATCATCGCGCTCACGGCGCACGGAGACTCCGATCTGGCGCGCGCGGCCGACGTCGTCCTCGACATCGGCCCCGTCGAGGAGGTCGCGCCCCTGGACGAGGTTCCCACGGTCAGCACGACCCTATTCGAGGTCACCGGCGATGCCCTGATGGTGATTCTCTGCCGGCTGAAGGGCTTCTCCTCGGCCGATTTCGCCTTTCTCCACCCCGGCGGCATCCTGGGCCGCCAGGTTTCACAGCGCGTGCTGGATGTCATGCACGCCGGCCCCGATCTGCCCCGGGTGAGCGAGGAGACGCCCCTCACGCAAGCCCTGGTCGAGATCATGGACAAGCGGCTGGGCATGACCACGGTGGTGGACGCGAGCGGGCGGTTGCGCGGGGTGATCGCCGACGGCGACCTGAAGCGCATTCTGCACCGCACGGGGGGCAGCCTGGCCGGGCTGCGGGCCGGCGACGTCATGACCCGCGAGCCCAGGACGATCGCCGCCGAGGCCCTGCTGGTCACGGCGCTCAAGCAGATGGAGACCAACCAGCCGGGCGCCATCACGTTTCTCGTGGTGGTCGACGCCGAGGGGCGTCCCGCGGGCGTCATTCACATCCACGACTGCCTGCGCCCGTCCGCGGGGCGGCCGTGAAGCGCTTGACGACCATGCGCCGGCGGATCCGCTTCTGGCTTCTGCTCGCGATTCTCGCGCCGCCGGCGCGCCTGCCGCGCGCGATCGGCCTGCGCGTCTTCGGCCGCTTGGGCCGACTCGCCTGGGTCATCCTCCCGCGCACGCGGCGGACGATCCTGCAGAACCTGGGGCTGATCCATCCCGAGTGGCCGCTGCCCAAGCGCCGGCGGTTCGGGCGCCGGACGATGGAGATGCTGGGGCGAAACGCATTCGACTTCATTCGCTTGCGCGGCTACAGTCTGGACGACCTGCGCGCGCTCGTGGCCATCGAGGGGCTCGAGAATCTCGAGCGTGCCCGCCGTCCGGGGATCGGCGTGATCTGCCTGGGCGCGCACCTGGGCTGCTGGGAGCTGATTCCGGGCCGGTTGCGCGCCGAGGGCTTTCCGGTGGCGGTGGTCTACCGCCACCTGCGGTCGCCGGAGCTGCACCGCTTCGTCACGGCGCGCCGGGCGCGGGCGGGCATCGAGACCCTCGATCGCGACGGCGACGCGCGGCGGATCCTGCGCAGCTTGCGGCGCGGGACCCTCGTGGGGATCCTGATCGACCAGCGGACCCAGGTCGACTCGGCGCGGGTTCCTTTCCTGGGCTGTCCGGCCTGGACCCCGACGGGGCCGGCCCGACTGGCGATGCGCACGGGCGCCCCGGTCGTGCCCCTCGTGGTCGCGATGCGGCCCGACGGCACGCATGTGCTCATGATCGGGCCCGAGGTGACGCTGGAGCCCCCGCCCCCGGGCGCCGCGCCGAGCGCGCAGGAGGCCTGCCTCGAGCGCAACACGGCCCGCTGCAGCTCGGCCCTGAGCGCCGCGATCAGGCCCTGGGAGGAGCAGTGGGTCTGGTTCCACCGGCGCTGGCGCCACCAGCGGCGGGAAGCGGGACGCGCGACCCGGGCGGACTTGGGGCCACGCCGGAAGTGCGGGTGAGCGATGACGGCACATGGTTTGCATGAGCGGCCCTCGGGCGGCGAGAGCGCGACGGCGCTGCCCCGCAGGCTCGGACGGGCCCTGGCGCTGGCCGCGCTGCTCTGGCTGGGATGCGGCCATGAGCGCGAGTTGCCCGCGCCGGCCGGGGGCGAGCAGCTTCCGCAACAGGTCGTGGCCGGCATGGTGCTGCGCGAGAGCAAGGGGGGGCGGCTGAGCTGGGTGCTGCGGGCCGACTCGGCCTTCTACTATGGCGAGGGTCAGCGCACGCGGCTCAGCGGGGTGCACGTTGACTTCTACAACGCCGCCGGCGACAGCGTACGATCCAGGCTGACCGCGCGCGAGGGCGAGATGGACCCCGTCAAGCGCGATCTGATGGCCCGCGACTCGGTCGACGTGCGCACGCACGACGGAACGCGGCTTCAGACCGAGGAGCTGCGCTGGGTGCAGGAGACCGAGAAGGTGATATCGGACCGCTTCGTGCGGCTCACGCGCGGGCGCAGCGTGGTGACCGGGGTAGGCATCGAGAGCGACGCGGCGCTCAGGACCTACCGCATTCTCTCCCAGGTGTCCGGAGAGCTGCGCGAGGAGGACGGCGCGCCCGCTCCCGCTCGGCGGGGCTCGGAGAGCCGGGAGCCATCACCATGACGCGCCGGGACGATGCCCCGCGCCCGCCCGCCGCGAGCGACGGGCAGAGCGGCGAGGTGCCGGACGCCGCCGTGCGGGGGGTCCTGGAGGCCCGCCACTTGGTGCGGTTCTACGGCAAGTGGGCCGTGGTCAATGACGTGTCAATGACGGTGCGGCGCGGAGAAGTCGTGGGGCTGCTCGGGCCTAACGGCGCGGGCAAGACGACCAGCTTCTACATGATCACGGGCCTCCTGGCGCCCTCGGCCGGGTCGATCTTCCTGCACGGCGAGGACATCACCGCGCTGCCGATGCACGAGCGGGCCCGGCGCGGGATCGGCTATCTCTCCCAGGAACCCAGCATTTTCCGGCGCATGACCGTGCGCGAGAACATCATGGCGGTGCTCGAGACGTTGAGGCTGTCGAAGGCGGAGCGGCAGGCGCGCTGCGAGCGTCTCCTGAAGGAGCTGGACATCGCCCAGATCGCGGACCGGCGCGGGTACAATTTGTCGGGCGGCGAGCGGCGCCGAACCGAGATCGCCCGCGCGCTGGTGACCGAGCCTTCGTTCATGCTGCTCGATGAGCCCTTCGTGGGCATCGACCCCATCGCGGTGGCCGAGATCCAGGAGAACATCGTGCGGCTCAGGGAGCTGGGGTTGGGCATCCTGATCACCGATCACAGCGTCCGTGAGACGCTCACCGCCACCGACCGGGTCTACTTGATGTACGAGGGTCGCATCCGCCTGCACGGCCGCGCCCGCGACCTGGCCGACGACCCGGTGGCCCGCGAGCTCTACCTGGGGAAGGACTTTCGCCTCTAGGGGACTGCCCCTATCGCGAACACGCACCGGGGGTCGTCCCCGGCAGTGGAACTCCACACGGACCTGGAGGTCGGACAGCGCCTGCAGCTGGTGCTGACGGCCCGGATGGAACAGCGCCTGCGCTTGCTGCAGGCGCCCGTGACCCAGGTGGCGGGAATCGTCGGCGAGGAGCTCGCCTGCAATCCCTTTCTCGAGGAGGACGACGAAGCCCCGGGCCGCTCCGCCGAGGTGGCGGCGGGGGCCCCGGGCGAAACGCCCGCCGGCCCGCAGGGCGACCGGTGCTCCGCCGACCCCGGCGGGTGGCCTGGCGACCCGGGCCGCGAGGACGCCGATTGGGAATGGGCGCCCGGCCCGGGGACGCCCGGCCCGGTCTTTGATCGCCCGCCGGCGGTGGCCGCGCCGGATTGGCGCGCGCAGGTCCTGGGGCAGCTGCGGCTCTTGGGGGGCCATGAGAACGAAGTGCTGGTGGCCGAGTATATCCTGGGGAGCCTGGATGAGCGGGGATACCTCCCCGGGGGGACTGACGACGCTTCCCGCGCCCTGCGACAGCCGCGGGCGGCGATCGAGGCGGTCCGGCAGCGACTGATGCGGCTCGATCCGCCCGGACTCGGGGCGGTGGATCTGCGGGAGTGTCTGGCGGTGCAGCTCGACGTGCAGGGGCTATGCGGCTCCTTGGCGGCCAGGATCGTGGCCTCGGGGTTGGAGGCGCTTGCCGGGCAGCAATACGCCGCTCTGGCGCGGCGACTGCGCGCCAGCCAGCGGGCGGTGCGGAGCGCGGCCGCGGCCATCCGCCGACTGCAGCCCTGCCCGCGGCGGCTCATCGAGCCCGACTGCGCCCGGCCGATCTACCCGGATCTGCGCGTCGAGCGCGTCGGCGGCGGCTACGAGGTCGTGGCGGAGGAGAGCCTCCTGCCGCGCCTGCGCTTCGTTCCCCCGGCCGCGCGGCTGGCCCGCTCGCCGAGCCTCGCGGGCCAATTCGTCAGGGGCAGGACAGCTCGGGCCCGCTGGCTGCTCGAGGGGCTCGAGGCGCGCCGCCGCACCCTGGTCGCCGTGATGGGGTTGATCGTCGAGGAGCAGCGGGCCTTCTTCGACGACGGGGTGCATCGGCTCAAGCCTTTGATCTACAGGCAGTTGGCCGGCAAGTTGGGCGTGCACGAGTCGACCATCGCGCGGGCCGTGCGCGACAAGTTCGTGCAGACCCCCCGCGGCGTCTTTCCCTTGCGCTTCTTCTTCTCGAAGGGCCTCCTCGGCCCGGCCGGACCCGGCGGCACGCCCGCCAGCGTTCGGGCCCGGGTGCGGGAGCTGATCGCGAGGGAGGACGCCGCCCGGCCCTTGACCGACGAGGGGCTTGCCCGGATGCTACGCTTGGAGGGCGTGAAGATCTCGCGCCGCACCGTGGCGAAGTACCGCGACCAGATGAGGATCGCCAAGGCCTCCTATCGCAGGAAGGCATGATCAGGCAAGGCCGGCCGCCAGCGACCGCGCGCAGGCGGCTGGAAGCGGAGGAGGGTAAGATGGACATCATCACGACCGCCCGTCACTTCGAATTGACACCGGGACTCAAGGAACACACGCAGAAGCGGCTGGAGAAGCTGGAGCGCTTTCTCGGAGGCGTCGAAGAGGTCTACGTGATCCTGACGACCGAGAAGCACCGGCGCATCGCCGAGGTCTCGCTGCGTGCCCGGGGGACCGAGATCGTCGGCCGGGACGAGTCGGACGACATGGTCACGTCGATCGATCGGGTGGTCGACCGCATTGAGCGACAATTGAAGCGCCTCCACGCGCGCCGGCGCGACCGCGGCCAGCGGCGCTCGCCCAAGCTGGCCATCGTGGAGGAGAGCCAGGCCACCGAGAGCCGCGCCGCCGCCGCCCTGGACGCGGAGATCTCCGCCGAGCTCGATCTGAGCTCGTATGCCGATGAGGACTTCGCTCCGGTCGTTGTGCGCGGCAATCAGTATCACCCCGAGCCGGTCACGGTGGAGGACGCCATCCGGATCATGCGCGAGCGCGACGAGGACTTGCTGCTGTTCACCAACGTCCAGACGCGGCGTCCGGCGATGGTGCACCTGCGACCCGACGGCAACTACGGACTCGTGGAGGCGAACTAGACGGCGCGGCGGCCGCCCTGGGCCGCGGCGCCGATGGAGCTCGAGCAGCCATGGTCGGGATGACGGTGGCCGACTTCTACGAGAAGACGCGCGAGCGGCTGCAGCTGCGGCTGATCGGCGACAGCCTGCACTCGCGCAGCCGCCTCGTCACCAGCGACATCAACCGCCCGCAGCTCGCCCTGACCGGGTTCGTGGAGAACTTCCTCTGGGATCGCCTGCAGATCCTGGGCGAGACCGAGGTGCGCTACCTGGCCAGCCTGAGCCCGGAGCGGCGCGGCGCCGCGCTCGACCGCATCCTCGATTTCGCCATCCCCTGCATCGTCGTCACCAAGGGCCTCCCAGTGCCGGACGGGTTGCCCGAGGCGGCGTCGCAGAACGGCATCCCGGTCTTCAGCACGCCGGCGGACACGACCCACTTCATCCACGAGCTGACCGCCTTCCTCGAGGAGGCCTTCGCGCCCGCGACGACCGTGCACGGCTCGCTGGTCGACGTCTACGGCGTGGGGCTGCTCTTCACCGGCCGCTCCTCGATCGGCAAGAGCGAGACGGCGCTCGACCTGGTCGAGCGCGGCCACCGCCTCGTCGCCGACGACGCGGTCACGATCCGCCGCCGCTCGCCGAACATCCTGATCGGTTCGGGCAACGAGCTCTTGCGCCACTGCATGGAGATCCGCGGGATCGGCATCATCGACGTGCAGGCCATCTTCGGCATCCGCGCCATCCGAGCGTTCAAGCGCGTCGAGGTCGAGGTCAATCTGCGGGACTGGGACGACAAGGAAGACTACGAGCGGCTGGGGCTGGAGGAGCAGCAGTCGGTCTTTCTGGGCGTGGCGATCCCGCGCGTCGTCATCTCGATCTTCCCCGGCAAGAACATCACCGTCATCTCGGAGACGATCGCGCTCAACTACCTGGTCAAGGCCTACGGGTACAACCCCGCCGCTCGCTTCAGCGAGAACCTGCTCGAGACGATCCGCCGCAAGCGCACGCTCTCCCGGCTGGCCGAGGGGGACCTCGAGTGAGCGCGCTGCCCCAGGGCCAACCGATGCTGGGCGTGCTGGTGACCCACGGCCGCCTGGGCGAGGAGCTCCTCGCCACGGTTCAGGCGATTCTGGGCCGCCAGGAGCGCATCGTCGCGGTCTCCAACGTCGGCCACTCCCATGCGAGCCTGAGCGAGGCCGTCGCCCGCGCGGCCAGCCCGGCCCTCGCGGCCGGGGAGCCGGTGGTCGTCTTCGTCGACCTGTTGGCGGGCAGCTGCGGCGGGGCCTGCCGCGCACTGGTGGCTCGCCAGCCGAGCCTCCTGCTGGCGGGCGGGGTCAACCTGCCGATGCTCATCGAGTTTCTGCACCACCGCGCGCGCGTGGGTCGCGGCGAGCTGCGGCGAAGGCTGATCGAGCGCGGCCGCGAGGCGGTCAGCTGCGTGGGCTGGGACGATGTGCTCTGAGGGTGGGGGCAGCGGCTACCTGCTGGTGCGCGTCGATGACCGCTTGCTGCACGGGCAGGTCGTGCTAGGCTGGGGACAGAGGCTCGCCCCGCGGGCCTATGTGATCGTCGACGACGATGCGGCCGGCGATCCCTGGGAGCGGGAGGCCTTCGTCGCGGCGGCGCCGCCGGATGCGCAGGTGCGCGTGCTCGGGCTCGCAGCGTTCGGGGCCGGGTCGGGCGGCGAGTGGCCCACGGAGGGAACCGTGGTGCTGCTGCGGGGTCTGGGGCAACTGAGGAGACTGATTGGGCGGGGCTTCCGGCCCGCCGGGGGGGTCAACCTGGGCGGGTTGCACGCGCGCCCGGGGAGCCGCGAGGTTCTGCCGTACCTGCATCTGACGGCCGAGGATGAAGCCGACCTGATCGCCCTGCTCGATGAGGGTCTGGCGCTCTACGCGCAGGATCTCCCAGGATCCGCGCGGTGGGAGGGACCGGCATTGCGCCGGGCGCTCGCCCGGCCCTGATCGCCGCTCGGGGGGGCCGGCGGGGGACTTCCCGCGCCGCCGCTTGGGGACGGCCCGTCATACAGGGAGGTCGAGGTGGGTCGCATTCGGTTCGTCTTCTGCGTCCACAACCATCAACCGGTGGGGAACTTCGATCACGTCATCGAGGACGCCTATCAGCGCGCCTACCTGCCGTTCCTCGATGTGATGGAAGAGCATCGCAGCCTGCAGTGGACCTTGCACAACTCGGGCTGCCTGTGGGAATGGCTCGAGGACCACCATCCCGAGTACATCGATCGCGTGGGCAAGGGGATCGCCGCCGGGCGGATCGAGCTCCTGGCTGGCGGGTTCTACGAGCCCGTGCTGCCGGCGCTCACGCCGGAGGATCGCCGCGGCCAGATCGAGAAGATGCGCGCCTACTTGAAGACCCGCTTCGGCGTCGACGCGCGCGGGCTCTGGCTCACCGAGCGCGTCTGGGAGCCGGACTTGCCGGTCGACCTGGTGGCCGCGGGGATCACGCACCTGCCGCTCGACGACACGCAGCTGCACCAGGTCGGGGTCGCGCCCGAGCGCGTGCGCGGCTCGTTCCTCACCGAGAGCGCGGGGCGCAGCCTGCGGATCTTTCCGGCGCTGATGACGCTGCGCTATCGGATTCCCTACCATGATCCGGAGCAGGTCGTGGGCTTTCTGCGCGAACCGTTTCCCGGCGGCGGCCAGGGCCTGGCGGTCTACGCCGACGACGGCGAGAAGTTCGGCGTCTGGCCGGGAACCCACAAGCTGGTCTACCAGGAGCGCTGGCTGCACCGGTTTCTCGCCGCCCTCGAGGGCGCGGCGGACCGGATCGCGACCACCAGCTTCTCCGGCGAGGTGGCCGAGCACGCGCCGGTGGGCCTGACCTATCTGCCCACCGGTTCCTACGCCGAGATGGGCGCGTGGTCCTTGCCGCCGGTCTATCAGGAGGCGCTCGAGCGCACGCAGCGCGCGCTGGTAGAGCACGAGCTGAAGCAGGAGGCGGACCTGTTCCTGCGCGGCGGCTTCTGGCGCAACTTCTTCGCTCGCTACCCCGAGAGCAACTGGATGCACATGCGCGTGCTGGAGGCCTCGGGCCGTTGCCGGTCATTCCGCAGCGCGCTGAAGGGCCCCGTCTGGGAGCAGGCTCGGGACCACCTGTGGCGCGCGCAGTGCAACTGCGCCTACTGGCACGGCGTCTTCGGCGGTCTCTACCTGCCGCACCTGCGTCACGGGATCTACGCCGAGTTGATCCGCGGCGAATCCCTGGTCGTGCGGGGCCTGCACGGGCGAGGCGCCTGGGCGGCCGCCCGGCAGGCGGATCTTGACGTCGACGGGCGCAACGAGGTCGTGCTCGAGAACGATCGGCTGGCGCTGTTCCTCGACCCCGATCTGGGCGGCCGGCTGGTGGAGTGGGACGACCGCTCGGCGGAAATGAACCTGATCAACGTGCTCAGCCGCCGGCCGGAGTTCTATCATCGCCAGGTGGCCGAGCGGGCGCACGTGGCGCAGGAGAAGCCCGAGACGATCCACGGGGGCATTCAGACGAAGGAATCGGGCCTGCGCGACCTGTTGACGTACGACTGGTACGAGCGCGCCGCGCTCACCGATCACTTCTACGACGTCGCCCCCGATCCGCAGCGCCTGGCGCGCGGCGAAGTCCACGAGATCGGCGACTTCGTGGATCAGCCCTTCACGGTCGCGGTGACCGAGGAGCCGCAGGCGGTGACGGCGCGCCTGGTGCGCGCGGGCGGGCTCTGGCGCGACGGACGGTGCCAGGCCCTCGAGGTGGAGAAGACCGTCCGGCTGGCGGCGGGCGAGCGGGGCTTCGCGGTCCGCTGGCGCTACCGGAATCTCTCGGACACGACGCTGCGCGCTCACGCGGGGATCGAGAACCATGTGAATCTGCTGGCGGCCAATGCGCCGGACCGCTACGTCGTCGTCGACGGGCGCCGGACCCACCCCCCCATCCTCGGGGCGACCAGCGCGAGCGAGGCGCTGGGGTGGCTGGCGGTGGTCGAGGGTTGGCGCGCGTGGCACGTGCGCCTCGAGCCCGACCGGCCGGTCGGTTTCTGCCGCTACCCGGTCCGCACGGTCAGCCTGTCGGAGTCGGGCGCCGAGAGCAATGATCAGGGGCTGGCTCTGGTGCTGCACTTTCCGCTCGATCTGGCTCCGGGCGCCGAAGCCGAGTTCGCGCTGACCCTGGCCGTGCATGACGGGCAGCCCGAGGTCGTCGAGGCGCCGCCGACCGCGACCGAGACCCCCGCCGCCGGTCGGGCCCGCCCGCGCGAGGCGGGTGCGGGTGCCCGGCCGCGGCAGCGGGTCAGGACCTAGCGTCGCGGGCGATCCCCCGCGCGGCAAAGGCTGGGGCCCAGAGGGTGAAGACGCGAGCGCGCGCAGCGATCCGCTGGTGGCCGGCCGCCGTCGCGGCAGCGGCCGCGGCGATGGCTTTGGCCCTCGCCCTGACCTTCATCCTGGGGGCGCCCGCCGTCGGTCTGCCCGGCGGCGCCGGGCCGCGACCCGGGGGTCAGCCTCTCGCCACCGGGATCGCCGCGTGCCTGCTCGTTCTGTGGACGATGGCCGTCGCCGCCGATGAGCGCGCGCTGGGGCCGCTCGGACTGCGCGAGCCCCTGGTCGCCGCGGGAGCAGCGGGCCTCATGGTGGGCCATCCCACGGCCGGCTGGCTCATGGGGCTCGTGCTGCAGTCGGTCTGGCCGGGCCTGCAGCCCCTGGGTGGATCACGGCAACCCTGGGCCGGTCCCGGCGCGGCGGTGGGGGCTCTGTGGCTGGCGCTGCTGCCCGCGGGGATCGGCGTGGCGGGCTTTCCGATCGCGATCGCGGCCGCCGTGGCCGCCGCCTGGGCCGGCATCGGCATCGAAGAGCGACTGCGCGCGCGCAATGATCGCCGCGACTGCGCGCTGGCGGCGGCGCCGAGCGCCGAGCGCGGCGCGCGGCTGGGGGCGCTGATTCATCTCGGGGTCTTGGAGTGCGCCTTGGCGGGAGGCGGCGTCCTGGCCGGTTTCGTCATCCTGCCGTTCGGCCTGGCCCGCGCCCTGGGCGTCCCGCTGCTGGACGCGTGGGGGGGCGTGGACGGGCTCGAGAGGGCCGCGGCCGGAGGCGCGGTCGTGGCGGCGGCCGGCCTGACGAGCCTGTTCGCCCTCGGCGGCTTCATCGGGGGGATCGCGCGCCGCTGGCTGACCCGTCGGGGGGCGGCCCCGGCCACGCCCCGGCGCGCGCGCGACGAGCGGGCCGAGACCGACCCCACGGGCGCAGCCGCACGGGCGCCCGCCCTGGGCGCGCGCCGGCTGTGGGCCCTGGTCGCCCTGCAGGCGGGGTTCGGGAATCGCTACATGCAGCGCAGCGGCTTCCTCTACTTTCTGCTGCTCGGGGCGGGAGCAACTCGCCGGGCCGCCCGGGACCAGGCCTGCGCGGAGGGAGCGGTGGCCGGGGCCGAGGCGCTCGCGGACGAGATCCTGCGCGGAGCGCCCCTCAACACCCAGCCGATCATGGCCGCCGCGCTGCTGGGCGCGACCGAGCGGGCGCTGGCCGACGCGCGGCGCGAGCCGCCCCCGCGCCCGGTGACGCGGCTGCTCGAGCTGGGCGGCTCGCTGCTGGCGCAGTGGGGCGATCGGGCGATCTGGGGCGCGGTGCGTCCGGCGCTGGGCTTTGTGGCGCTGGCCTGCGCGGCGCCGTGGCCGGCGGCGGCGGCAGCCTATGCGGCCGCCGCGCTGGCGCTCACCCTCGGGGCGCGCGTGGGGCTCTACGGCTGGGGCTGGTCGGCCGGATGGGGCGTGGTGCGGGGCTCGCGGAGCTGGGTCTGGAGGCGGATGCCGGGGGCGGCCGACCGGAGCCTGGCCCCGCTGGCCGTGATCGCGGCCGCGAGCGTCGCCGCGGCCCTGGGCCGCGCCGCGGGCGCCGCGGGCGGCGCGGGGGCGCCCGCGAATCTCTTCAGTCTGGGGGGCGCATCGTTTATCCTGGGTGTTCCTTTAGGCGCCGCGCTCGGGTCGCGCCCGCTGTCGTGGGCCTGGATCTGCGGGGCGGCGGCGGTCGGGGCCGCCGCGCTGGGGCGCGGCGGGGGCTGGTAGCGGGGGAGGAAGGCCGAGGGTGTACGAGGCTCAGGTGACGGTGCGCAACATTCCGGGCATCCACGCGCGGCCGGCCGCGCAGCTCGTGCAGAAGGCCAGCCTGTTCAAGTCAGAGATCTTCTTCGCCACCCAGGAGCTGACCGTCAACGGCAAGAGCATCATGGGCGTGATGATGCTGGCTGCCGAGACCGGCACCGTTCTGACCATCCGGGCCCAGGGACCGGACGAGCAACAAGCGGTCGAGGCGCTGGTGGCGCTGGTCGAAGCGAAGTTCCAGGAGGCGTGAGCGCCGGGCAGGGAGAGGGATCGTGCCGCACAGCCGAAAGACCCGCCGCATCCTGCTCAAGGGGATTGGGGCCTCGCGCGGCCTGGCGATGGGGCCGGCGCACGTGCTCGCGCCCCGGCAGTTCCAGATGCCGCCCGAGCGCGTCGAGGCCGTCCAGGTGGCCGCCGAGCTGCGGCGACTGCGCGCGGCGCTGCGCCGGGCCCTGGGGGGCATCCGCCAGGTGCGCGCCCGGCTCGGCCCGGCGGAGTCGGATCCGGCCGCGCAGATCCTGGCTTCGCACGAGCTGCTCCTGCAGGATCGCGACCTCGTGCGGGAGATCGCGGCGGCGATCAAGTCGCAGCGCCTGAATGCCGCCCACGCCGTGCGCACGGTGCTGTGGAGCAAGGCGCGCTATCTCGAATCGCTGCCGAGCGAGACGTTTCGAGCGCGCGCGGCCGACGTGCGCGACATCGAGCACCGCCTGCTCAGTCAGCTGGTGGGCGTCGAGACCCCCGGCGCCGGGCAGGTGCCGGCCGGCGCGATCATCGTGGCCGCGGAGCTCACGCCCAGCGAGACGGCCGCGTTGGACCCCGCCTGCGTCGGCGCCTTCGTGACCGAGCACGGTACCCTGGCTTCGCACGTGACGATCCTGGCGCGCTCGCGAGGCGTGCCAGCGGTGATCGGCGTCGCCGATCTCACCGCCAAGGTAGCGGCCGATGATCTGCTGATCGTGGACGGCGAGCGCGGCGAGATCATCGCCGCCCCGACGCGCGCCGATGTGGAGGCCTACCAGCGACGGTGCCGGCGCGAGGCCCGGCTGGGCGCGCGGCTCGACGCCGCGCAGCGCAGCCCGGGGCGGACGCTGGATGGGCGGCGCGTGCCGGTCGAGGCGAACATTGAGCGGCCCGACGCGGCCGCGGCGGCCCTGGCGGCCGGCGCCGAGGGCGTGGGCCTCTTCCGGACCGAGTTCCTGTTCCTGGGCGCCGAGGGCCTCCCGGCCGAGGAGGAGCAGTACCAGGCCTACCGCACGGCCCTGGCGGCGGCCGCCGACCGGCCGGTCACGATGCGCACGCTCGACCTGGGCGGCGACAAGACCGCCTCGCTGTTCGGGCTGCCGCCGGAAGCCAATCCGTTCCTGGGCCTCCGCGGCATTCGGCTCAGCCTGGAGCAGCCGGAGGTCTTCCGGGCGCAGGCCCGCGCCCTGATCCGGGCGTCGGCGCACGGACGCCTGCGGGTGTTGCTGCCGATGATCAGCAGCGTCGAGGAGGTGCGCCGGGCCCGCGCGCTGTTCGACGAGGCGGCGGCGCAGCTGGAGGACCGCGGCCTGGCGGTGGAGCGGCGCGTCCCGCTGGGCGTGATGATCGAGGTGCCCGCGGCCGTCGCGCTCAGCGACGCGCTGGCGCGCGAGGCCGACTTCTTCAGCATCGGCTCGAACGATCTCACCCAGTACCTCCTGGCGGTCGATCGGGGCAACGAGCGCATCGCGGCGCTCTACGACCCGCTCCATCCCGCGGTGCTCCGCGCCGTGCACCACTGCCTGAGCGCGGCGCACCAGGCCGGACTGCAGGTGGGCTGCTGTGGCGAGCTGGCCAGCGAGGTGCTGGGGGCCCTGATCCTGGTGGGGCTGGGAATCGACGAGCTGAGCGTGACGCCGATCCGAGTGGGTTGGATCAAGGGCCTGCTCGCGCAAGTCCGTTCCGCGGACCTGGAGGCGCTGGCGCGCCGCTGCCTCGAGGCGGCCTGCGGCGCCGAGGTGCGCCGGTGCCTGCAGGATGGGCTGGCGGCCTACCCGCAGTTGCGGATCGAGGAGCAAGGTCACCGCCTGGTGTGTCTCTGGGAGCCCGAGACCTAGGGTGGCTCCGCCCGGCGCCGGGCGCGGCCGGGGCGCGAACGCTGCAGCAACGGAGGAGAATCGTGGCAAGCAGTCCTGGCCGCCAGCTGGTGGCGATCGTTCCGGCCGCGGGAGTGGGCACGCGGCTGCGGCCGCAGACGCACACGGTGCCCAAGGCGCTGGTCAATGTGGCCGGCAAGCCGATTCTGGGTCACATTCTCGACGCCCTGATCGAGCAGGGCATCGAGCGAATCGTCGTGGTCGTGGGCTACATGGGCGCGCGGATCGAGGAATACCTGCGCGAGCGCTACCGCATGCCGATCGAGGTCGTGCAGCAGACCGAGCGCCTGGGGCTGGGCCACGCCATCGGGGTCACGGCGCCGGTCGTGCCATCCGGCCCGGTGCTCATCGTGCTGGGCGACACGATCGTCGAGCCCGACTGGAGCGCCTACCTGGGAGGCGCCGAGGCGATCATCGGCGTCAAGGAGGTCGAGGATCCCCGCCGCTTCGGCGTCGTCGAGGTGCGCGGCGAGACGGTGCTGCGTCTGATCGAGAAGCCCGCCGAGCCGCCCAGCAACCTGGCGATCGTCGGGCTCTACTACTTCCCCGAGGCCGGCGTGCTGCACGCGAAGCTGCGCGAGCTGATGACGGCCGGACGCCGGACCAAGGGCGAGTTCCAGCTCACCGATGCGCTGCAGGCGATGCTCGAGAGCGGCGTGCGCATGCGCATCTCCCCCGTGGAGGGCTGGTTCGATTGCGGCAAGCCCGAGACGCTGCTGCAGACCAACCAGCACATGCTGCGCAAGGTGCCCCAGCCGGCCCCGATTCCCGGGGTCACGCTCGTGGCCCCGGTCTTCGTGGCGCCGACCGCGCGCATCGAGAAGTCGATCCTCGGCCCCGACGTCTCCGTGGCCGACGGGGCGGTGATCCGCCGCTCGATCGTCCGGGACGCGATCATCAACGAGGGGGCGCTCGTCGAGGACATGCTCCTCGAGCGCTCGGTGGTCGGCGAGAACGCGATCGTGCGCGGCTCCTTCCAGCGGCTGAACGTGGGCGATTCCTCGGAGGTCGACCTCTCCGGGGGGATACAACCGTAGTCGCGCGGCCGGCGCGCGCGAGGCCCGCGCGGCGCAGCCGGCAACCGACGCGCACGCGAGGGGGGCTCGGCGGAGCGCTTGTCCCTGGCCGCCCGGGGCGTTATCATCGGGGCTTCTTTGGCAGCCGCTGCGGGTAATGAAAGGAGTGGGCGGATGGCGCGCAATTACCTCTTCTCGTCCGAATCGGTGGCCCGGGGCCATCCCGACAAGGTCGCCGACCAGATCTCCGACGCCGTGCTGGACGCGTTTCTCGAGCAGGAGCCGACCGCGCACGTGGCGTGCGAGACCCTCGTCACGACCGGTCTGGTCCTGGTGGCGGGGGAGGTGTCGGCCTCGGAGGCCTACGTCGACATCCCGAGCGTGGTGCGGCGCACCGTGGCGCGGATCGGCTACGAGGACCCCGAGATCGGCTTCGATTCGGCGAGCTGCGCCGTGCTGACCGCGATCGACGAGCAGTCGCCCGACATCAGCCGCGGCGTCGAGCGCGCCGGCTCCGCCGACATCGGGGCCGGCGACCAGGGCATCATGTTCGGCTACGCCACCGACGCGACGCCCGAGCTGATGCCTCTGCCGATCATGCTCGCGCACCGCATGATGATCCGGCTCGAGGAGGCGCGCTGCGACGGAAGCCTCGACTTCCTCCGGCCCGACGGCAAGGGCGAGGTCTCGGTGCGCTATGAGAACGACCGTCCGGTGGCGGTCGAGGGCATCGTGCTCTCGGCACAGCACAAGGACGTGGGGATCGAGAAGGTGCGCGAGGGGCTGCTCGAGGAAGTGATCAAGAAGTCGATCCCGCGCGAGCTGTGCGACTTCGCGCGCATCCGCGATCGCATCTTCATGAATCCGACCGGCGCCTTCGTCCACGGCGGCCCGAAGGCCGACACCGGCCTGACGGGGCGCAAGATCATCGTCGATACCTACGGCGGCTCGGCGCCGCACGGCGGGGGGGCCTTCTCGGGCAAGGACCCGACCAAGGTGGACCGCTCGGCCACCTATGCGGCGCGCTGGATCGCCAAGAACGTGGTGGCGGCGGGCCTGGCGCGCCGCTGCCTGGTCGAGCTGGCCTACGCCATCGGCGTCTCTCAGCCGGTCAGCGTCGCCGTCGAGACCTACGGCACCGGAGCGGTCCCCGATCCGGAGATCGAGCGGCGCATCCGGCGGGTGTTCGACCTGACGCCCCGGGCGATCATCGAGGCCCTCCGGCTGCGGCGGCCGATCTACGAGCGGACCGCCGCTTTCGGCCACTTCGGTCGCGAGCTGGACGAGTTCACATGGGAGAGGGTCGATCGCGTCGAGGCGCTCAAGCGCGACTAGCCGAGGCGGGGGGCCGAGGGCCGCGCCGCGCGTCGCCGGCATTCCCCGGGTGGACCGCGCAAGCGCGCCGCCGCGCGCCGCGAATCGCGGTTGCCCCCGGCGCCGGCCTTGCCTACCATGGCTGGCGGCCCACCCGAGGGGCCGGGAGCATGACAACTACGCCGCCCGCGCACGCTGCGACGGGTGGGCGCGGTGACGCACACCCGTCTTTGGGCCGGACTCGACGCCGGCGCGCGGGTGGTGCTGGTCTCCGGAGGGTGGTATGGCGCGCGGCCCCGGCAAGCCTCCTCGGCGTTGGATCCTCGGTGTTCTCCTGCTGGCGGTCAGTTTGCTCACCGGCCTGAGCCTGATCGGGCCGGAGCCGGGTGGAGCCACTGGCCCGTTCGGGCAGGTGTGGGTTCTCCTGTGGGTGCGCCTGTTCGGGATCCCGGGGCTCGCCGTGATCCTGCTGGTCGGGTTGCTGTGGGGCGTGGGCCTGCTGGCGCGCTGGCCGCGCGGCTTTCTGTGGGGCTTGTCGGTCCTGACCGGCCCCACGGTCGTGGCGTGGGACGCCTTCGGACTCGCGGTGGGTGCGCTCCCGGGTCACGCGCCCGATCACGGCCGGCTGGCCTATCTGCTCCGCGACGCGGTCGCCGGTTTCTTCGGCCCGGCCGCGCACGCGCAGCACGCAATCGCCCTGGCGACGCTGGCCGCCACCGGCACGATCCTGCTGGCGCGACTCGGGCTGCCCGGCCCGCTGCGGGATTTCGTGGCGGAGGGCGTCGCGGGGGCGGCGCAGATCCTCGGCCGCGGCTTGCTCCTGTCTGGCCGGGGGGGCGTGAAGGCGCTCGGGTGGATCGCTCGCGGGCTCGGACACATCGGCCGATGCTGGCTGGGTCCAGCCGCTGCGGGCGGCGTCGTGCTGGAGCTGTGGCCAATCGTCGGCGGCG
>CAZRWW010000044.1:36734-43813 GCA_964603725.1 uncultured bacterium | reverse complement strand
GCGCCGCTGGCTCGTGCGCTGGCTGGAGAGCCCCGCGGCCCCCGCGGCGCCCGCGGCGCGCGCGGCGGGGGGCTCGCCGCGCTGGGGGGCCCTGCCGGTCGGCCTGGCCGCCGTGTACGGCGGCTACTTCGGGGCCGGTCTGAGCGTGATCGTCCTGGCGGTGCTGGCCCTGATCCTCGATGACTCGCTGACCCGCCTCAATGCGCTGAAGCAGAGCGTCGCCTTCAGCGTCAACATCGCCGCGGCCGTCTTCTTCCTGTTCTCCGGCCAGGTGGCGTGGCTGTTGGCGGCGGCCATGGCCCTCGGGGCGCTGGCCGGCGGCGTGCTCGGCGGCCGACTGGCCGGACACGTGCGCCCGGTCGTGCTGCGCTGGATCGTGGTCGCGATCGGGGCGGCGGTGGGTGTCATCTACCTGGTGCGGTGATCGGCGGGCGCCGTGGCCCCCACGCCGGGCAGCACGTCCAGGAACACCCGCACGACCTCGGGATCAAACCGGTGCCCGGCGCGTTCCTGGATGATCCGCGCGGCGTCCTGGGGCGCGTAAGCCCCGCGGTGCGGCCGCGAATGCGTGAGGGCGTCGTAGGCGTTCGCCACCGCGACGATGCGCGCGGCCAGCGGAATGGACTCTCCGCCCAGGCCGTCCGGGACGCCACTGCCATCCCAGTGCTCGTGCAGGTGGTAAACCGCGTCGGCCACCGCGGGCATCTGCGCGTGGGCCAGCATGCGGTGAACCGCCCCCGAAGCCCGCCGCCGCAGGTCGTCGCGCTCCTCGTCGCTCATGGTCGCCCGCGACGCGTACAGGTGGTCGTATTCCTCGAGGGTGCCGAGATCGTGCAGCAGTGCTGTATAAGAGACCGCCCGGCGATCCGCCGCGGACAGGCCCATCTGCTCCGCGAGCCGCAGACCCAGATCGTGCACTCGCTGGGAGTGGCCGGCCAGGTTCTCGTAGCGCGATTCGACGGCCGCCACGAGCTGCGCCGTCGTGTCGATGAAGGTGCGGCGCACCTCATCGAAGGCGGCGGCGTTTTGAATGGCCGTGGCGGCCGAGCGGCCCAGCACGGAGAGCAGGTGCACGTCGAGCCGGTCGATGGGCTCCGTGCCCCGGTTGCCGCCCGCCATCAACGCCACCACTTCCGCGTCGACCGACACCGGGGTCAAGTGCGTGAAACCCGCGACCGACAGCCGGCGCACGTCCTCGGAGGCCTGCGGGTGCGCGCCCAGCTCATCGAGCAGGATCGTGCGGCCCTCCAGCTTCAGCACGCGGCAGAGAAAGGCCTCGGCGCCCAGACGCAGATTCAGCACCGCCGCCTCGCTCGTGCCGCGCCAGATGCGCGGGACGAAGGCGCGCTCCTGCTCGTCGCGCATGAAGACGCAGACCGGCTCGATCCCGATGTCGCCGGCGATGGCGCGGGCGAAGTCCTCGCACACCTCGTCCAGACTGCGCCGATCGTTGATCTCCTCGACGCGGTTGAGCAGCGTGCCGACGCGCAGCAGGCTGCGGCTCATCTCGGCCTGCGCCTGGGCCATTTCCTCGCGCTGCTTGCGGACCTCCTCGACCAGCGCCTCGTTGCGCACGCGCAGCAGCTTCTGGTCCGCGACCCGGTCGAGGATGCGACGGATCTTCATGATCAATTCCCGCGGAGAGAAGGGCTTGATGAGGTAGTCATCGGCGCCCTTGCGCAGGCCCTGAATGCGGGCCTCGTTGGCCCCATTCGCCGAGATCAGGATCACCGGCAGGTGCGCCGTCTCGGGCGCCGAGCGGATCGACTCGAGCACCTGGAAACCGCTCTTGCGCGGGAGCCGCACGTCGAGCACGACCAGATCCGGATTGCGACGCTGGACCTCTTCCAGGGCGGCGTCTCCGTCGAACGCGGTGTGCACCGTATAGCCGCGACCGGTCAACGTGATCTGGAGCAGCTCGATGACGCGCACGTCGTCATCGACCACCAGGATGCTCTCAAGGCCCTGCCGATCCAAAGGGGTCGGCAAAGAGCCAGGTGTCGTCTTCTTCGTCTCCATGATCCTCGTCTCCCCCTGACCGGTCCGGGTGCCAGAGCGAGCGCAGCCAGCCGATCACCGACTCGACCTCCGACCGCTCGAAGGGCCGCGGCAGCACCGCCCCGGAGGAGGGGCGCTCGCCGGCCGGCGGGACGCGCAGCACGCCGTCCACGGTCAGCAGGACCAGCGGTGGGCCGCCCGAACGGCCGGTGGGATGGTCGCGCCACTGCTCCAGGAGGCACTCGTCGAGAAAGAGGGCCCCCGCACTTCCTAGATCGGCCGGGAGCAGAGGATCATCAAGGTCTCGCGCCTCACGGATCTCGAGCCCGCTGTGCTCGAGGTGGCGCAGCAGGAAGCGCCGCGCCAGGGCCGAGGGCGACACGACCCACAGCACGCGGGTGGGGGTGGGGATCGAACCCGACGCCGGGCCCGCTTCGGCCGCGCCGGCCGGCAGCGGGGGCATCGGCGGGGCCTGCGCCGCGCCGGCCGTCGCGCCGCCGGGCTCGGGGCCGGCGAAGGCGGCCGGCAGAGAGGAACCTGCAAGAGCTTCGGGGGGGAGAGGTTGCGGTGCTCGTTCGTCCGGAGCAACCGGGCGCAGCGCTTCCAGGCTCGAGAGCCAGCGCACCTCTTCCTGCCACCGTTCGAGCTCGGCCTTGGTCCAGATGCCCACCACCGTGCTCACGGTGACCTGGCGTTCATCGCCTCCGGTCGAGAGCGTGAAGGCCTCCGGCGTGCCGCGGGCCGAGAGATGGGTGTCGATGACCCAGTTCCATGGGATGGCCAGGTTGCGCCCGGCCTGCCCCGAGCAGACGAGGAACAGGTCGCCGGCCTGGAAGGCCTGGGGAGAGCGCGTCCAGGCCTCGGGCAGGGGCTCCGGGGTCGCCTCCGCCGGGGACTCCGGCATCCGCGCCCCGCTGGGCGGCGCATCGCGCCCGCCGGCAGCGGCGTCCGGCGCGCCGTTGCCTTCGCTCGGCTCCGGTTCGGACGCCCGTCCCGCGTCCTCGCCCGGAAATGGCGGCGCGCTCGCCCGCATCCAGGCAGGGCGCAGGATTCGCGCCGCCGGCGGCGGCGGGGTCGGCGGGACGGGCCGCGCCGGCGGGTCGGCTCGGCGGTCGCCCTGCTCGCTCAGGAAGGATCCCTGGCGCGCATCGGCCTGCGCCACCCGCTCCTCGCGGACCAGCATGGAGAGCCCGGCGTCGACCGCCCGCTCGATGCGTTCGCGCACATCCTCAGGCTGGGCGCCGGATCCGGCCGCCGGCACGCTCGCGACGCGCGGAACCTCCGGCACGCTCGCGACGCGCGGAACCTCCGGCGCGCTCGCGACGCGCGGAACCTCCGGCACGCTCGCGGCGCGCGGAACCTCCGGCGTGGAGGCTCCCGCGGGCAAGGCCGCCTGGGCATGGGCCCCCATCAGATTGCCCAGCTCGACCAGCACCTGCCCGAACAAGCCGATCAACCGGCGGACACTGTGCTGGACTTCACTCTCAGCGCCCTGCATCACCGTCAGGTCCCTCCTCGCGCCCCTCCTCGCGTGTCGTCGCCGGAACCCCGTTCCCATTGTGGGCCTCATCGACCCTGACCATCAAGCTCCGCAACCGTTCGCCCAGGCGCCCCCAGGCTCGCTGGAGCTGAACGATCTCCTGTGACAACCCCCCGACCTCCTGCCCTGACCCGGCCACGACTGCAGCCACGCGCTCCAGGGCGCCGGTGACGCGGCGCGCCGACGCCTCGCGCTGGGCGCGCGATCGATTGAGCGTCTCGTCCAGGGTCTTCAGGCTCTCGCCGACCCAGGCGTCCCAATCGCTCAGGCGCGGCCCCAAGCTCCGGCGCGCTCCCGCGACGCGCGCATCGGCCCCGGCCCCGGGCCGGTCGTACCCGGCGGCCGCGAGGTGACCGGCAACCTCGTCGCGCCAGCGCTCGATCCCCAGCCGCAGATCGGCCAGCAGGCCTTCGAGCTCGGACCAGTGCTCCAGCTCGCGCTTGGTCACCGGCAAGAGCCGCTCGACGCGCTCCAGCTCGATCGCAAGCTGCGTCTGCTGCAGGAAAGCGCGCTCCGCCCGGCTCACGAGCTGCTCGACCGCCTGCGTCTCATCGCGCCAGTCCTGCTCCAGGATCGTCTGCAGCCGGTCGACGCCCTCGGAGCATTGGCGCGCGCGCGCCCTCTGCTCCTCGAAGTGGGCCAGCAGCTGGCGCGTCAGCTCATGGGTGGCCTTCTCGCGCGGCCAGTGACTCGCTTCCGGGCGCACCGTGACCGCCGCCTGCAGGACGGCGCCGATCTCCTCGCGCAGCGTCTCGAGCTCCTCCACCGCCTTCGCGCCCGAGAGATTCTGCCGCAGAAGGACCCGCACGCGGTTGCAGAGCATCCCCATCTCCCAGTCCGCCGCGGGCGGCGGAAGCTGGCTGAGGGCGCGCGTCTGGCCCGCGTCGATGGCGCGCAGCAGCCAGGCCACGGGACGGGTGAAGCGATCGCCCGCCTGGAGGGCGAGCGCCGAGGCCACGAGCAGCGCCAACAGGAGGAACCCCGCCAGGATGGCCCGCGCCACCGACAGGCGCATTCCCGCCATGCCGTCGTCGCCGGCCACCAGTTCGAGCAGCACGATGGCGCCGGCGCCCAGGAGGAGCACCGGAATCGTGAAGCTCAGGAGCAGCCGCCCGCGCAGCGCGCCCCGGCGCGCAGCCTGTGCAGCGATCTGCTGTGACGTCGCCGTCGCCATGCACGTCTCCGCGGAGCCCGCAGATTGCAGCCGGCCATGCAAGCTCCGCTGCAGAACGCATGACCCGTGGGCTTCCCGCCCTGGTCGGGCTGGCTGGCTTGATCCACCAGCGCCCCCCCAGCGGGCCGAGGGAAGTGCGCGGGAGCGGGGAGGATCGGCGCGCGCGATAAGGGAGCGGCGCCGGCGGCGCTACCGGAGGGGTCCGATATCCAGCCTGTCCGGCACGGCTTAGCCGGATGGCACGCGGCCGCGCACGGCCGTTGGGCCCCCGCGGGGCTGCCTCCCCGAGGGATGTCGAAAACCCGCGGCCCGGTCCCCAGCCGGCAGGCTCGGGACCCTGGCACACCCGTTGCTGAACTCCCCCACGGAACCCGGTAAGGCCAAGATGGAAGCGAAGGCCGTGGGTGTCAACAGATTTCCGGGTTCCGCGAGCGACGATTGCGGCCACTGCGCAAGAAGGGGGTGCGAGCGATGGTCTCGCGAGACAACTACCTGGAGCTGAAGGGTACGTCACGAGACCTGAAGCCCACCTACTACTTCGTGATGAAGTGTCTGCTCTACTCGCGCATGGAGACCGGACTCGTGTCCAACAAAGACTACTACGATGAGGACGTTAACGTCTACATCGCCCACTTGCTGAATTCCTTCATCAGTCCCGAGTACGTCCAGCGGGCCGGCAAGTACCTCTCGAAGTACGACACCGAGGTCTTCAAGCGACTCGAGAACTCCAAGGACGCCCGACTGAAGTACACGCTGTACAAGACAAATGCCGACTTCCTGCTCATCTCTCTGGGCATCTTCGACAATCCGCAGGCCTTCGACCCGGTCAATCCGTCCAACTGCATGTCCCCCGACAAACGCCGGCTCCAGCCGCAGGAGGAAGCCTACATCGGCCGAGGGAAGACCTACTATCGATTCGCCTATACGTACAGCCAGCAGATCCACAACCCCCAGTCGGCGATCACCGAGGTCATGGAGAAGCTCTCGACCGGCTTCGAGAAATACGTGCGCATTCTGTCGCACATGCGGGGCGAATACCTGAATCTGATGGACAGGCTATCGCGCGGCGAGGTGTTCCATCTCGAACGCCACGTGGACGCGCTCAAGAAGTCCGAGGATCTCAAGTCCAAGCAGGACCGGTTCCTCGACTTGTACATGGAATGGAAGCGCAGCGGCAGTGCGGAGACCCGCGGGCAGATCGAACAGCTCGTCAGTGAGATCAAGGCGATCGATCCGAGCTTCACGTTCGAGTTCCCCCGGACGCGCACGGACGCGGCCTGACGCGCGCCAGCCAGTTCCCGGCCCCCTTCGCGACATGCTCCGTCCCCCCCCGCGGGGCGTGTCGGCCGGGAACTCCCTTAGAGCGCGGGCGCCGCTGGGCGTCCGCGTGCGGCAGCAGCGAGCGGTGAGAAGGAGACCTGACCGGCAGCCGGCCAGCGCAGCGATTCGACCGTCACCTCCCGCGAGCCCCCGCCCCCGGCCCGGTCCCTCTGGGACCCCGGCGCCGGGGGCGGGCGCTTTTTCGCCCGGCCGGCGGGCGGGGTCAGGCCAGATTGTAGTTGGGCGCTTCCTTCGTGATGGTCACATCGTGCGGATGGCTCTCGATCAGTCCCGCGCTGGTGATGCGGATGAAGCGGGTCTGCGTGCGCAGCTCGTCGATCGTTCGTACGCCGCAGTAGCCCATGCCCGCGCGCACGCCGCCGACGAGTTGATAGATCAGCAGCTGCACATTGCCGCGGTACGGCACGCGGCCTTCGATGCCCTCGGCGACCAGCTTCTGCGCGTCGGTGACCCCGTCCTGCGCGTAGCGATCGCCGCTGCCCTGCTGCATCGCCCCGATCGAGCCCATGCCCCGGTAGGTCTTGTAGGTGCGCCCCTGGTAGAGCACCGTCTCCCCCGGGCTCTCCTCGGTGCCCGCGAGCTGGCTGCCGATCATGACCGCGCTGGCCCCCGCCGCCAGCGCCTTGGTGATGTCGCCCGAGTGCTTGATGCCGCCGTCGGCGATGGCGCGCACGCCCAGCCGCGCGGCTTCCTCGGCGCACTCGAGCACCGCCGTGATCTGCGGCACGCCGACCCCCGCCACGACGCGGGTCGTGCAGATCGCGCCGGGACCCAGGCCGATCTTGATCGCGCTCGCCCCGTGCTCGGCCAGATCGCGCACGCCCTCGCGGGTAGCGACGTTGCCCGCCAGGATGGGCAGGTCGGTGAAGCGCCGGCGCAAGCTCTGGAGCGTGTTGAGGACATTGGCGGAGTGGCCGTGGGCGCTGTCGATCGCCAGGGCGTCCGCGCCCTTGCGCACCAGCTCTTCAGCCCGCTCCAGAGCCGCGCCGCCCAGACCGGGGACCTTCTCCGCCGCCACGATGACCT
>CAZRWW010000044.1:0-36724 GCA_964603725.1 uncultured bacterium | reverse complement strand
CCAGATCCGCGCCGCCCACGCCCACGGCGCCCGCGACCAGGAGCCGTCCGAGCGTGTCCTTGGCAGCCAGCGGGTGCGCGATGCGCTTCATGATGTCCTTGACGGTGATCAGACCTCGCAGGCGGAACTGCTCGTCCACGACCGGCAGCTTCTCGATGCGGTGCTCGTGCAGGATGCGCTTGGCGCGCTCGAGGTCGGTGCCGATCGGCACGGTGATGAGCTTGTCCTTGGTCATCACGTCGCGGATCAGCACCGAACGGTTCTCGATGAAGCGCAGGTCCCGGTTGGTGAGGATCCCCACCAGGCGGCCATCCTCGGTGATCGGTACGCCCGAGACCCGGTAGCGCTCCATCACCTCCAAGGCGCGGCCCACGGGCAGATCGGGCGGCAGGGTGACCGGGTCGGTGATCATGCCGCTCTCGGAGCGCTTGACCTTGTCGATCTCGTGCGCCTGCTGGTCAATGGTCAGATTGCGGTGGACCACCCCCAGTCCGCCTTCGCGCGCCAGGGCGATCGCCATGCGCGACTCGGTGACCGTGTCCATGGCCGCGCTCAGAATCGGGACGTTGAGCCGCAATCCCGGACTCAGATCCACCGATGTGTCGACCTCGGCGGGCATGATCTCCGAGCGGCGCGGCAAGAGCAGAACGTCGTCGAAGGTGAGGCCTTCGCCCACGATTCGTTCGTTCATCGGGTCTTCCTCCCTTCGGAGTCGCGCCGGTCCGCACCACCCCGCGGCCAGGCCGCCGGGATCTGCGGGGCGCGGGCCGTCCAACCAGACGGGTATACGAAAAGGGCCGACACAGGGGCCGGCCCGGTTGCCTCCGCGCGCTGTGGCGCTAGGGGCGTTCGTCCTCCTCCGGCTCCGGCATCGGTCTGGGCCGCCGCACAGGTTCCCGGTCGCCCTCCTTGGGCGTGTGAACAAGCCCCTCGCGCGTCGAGAAGTAGTAGTGCAAGCCGACGCGCAGATCCATGTAGAAGTCGCTCCCGCCGAACCGGTCCTCGAAGTCATCCGCATGGGCCGAGTAGATGAAGTTCCCCGTGGTCTGGACGATCGCCGTGAGAACCCGCGAGACCGGAAACTCCCCCATCAACCCCACGTAACCGCCCGGGTCCCCGGCGTGATAGTTCTGCTGCGTCCTGGCGTCCTTGATGAACGTGCCGCCGCGCCGCAGCCCCCAGACGTAGATCCCGCCGCCGAAGCAGAAGGAGGTCGTGGCGCCCATGACCTCGCCCACGCGCCGCTCGGCGCCGAACGTGAGCGGGATGGCCCACAGGACGAGGTTGTCGGACTCGGGATAGCTGTTCCAGCCGAAGCCGCTCTCGACCGACATGGCCCAGGTTCTGCTGAAGCGATAGCGAAAGGCCGCCCGACCGGCCGGCCGGAGTTGGGCCGCGCCGCCGGGGCCGTGCGTGTCACCGGGATAGTCGGCCGCATCGCCGTCGGCCAGCCAGCGCATGGCGCCCACGCTGATCCCAAAGCTGGCGAGGTCCTCGTACTCGGGACCGATTCCTGCCTGGCACACGCCCGGGAGCACCGCGATCAGGAGAACGCCAATCCATGGTCTCAGCCCGTTCATCCCTCGCCCCTCTCTCGATTCCTGCCGCGACTTGCCCCCGGCGAAGTACGGCTCAGTGACCTGCGCCGGCGGCTTGCTGACAACCGAATGCGCGACGCGGATTTAGATTGCTGCACTATAGTCACCCGCAAATCGCATGTCAAGGTGGGCAGCCCCGCGAGCGGATCGGTGTCCGACCGTGAACAGCCCTCGACGGACGCCGCAACGACCGCCGACAACGGCTCGCGAAAAACAACCTTGCCCCCGTCGCCCCGCATTGGATACCCTCATTGCTGGCCGGCGGCGTAGCTCAGTTGGCCAGAGCAGCGGAATCATAATCCGCGTGTCGGGGGTTCAATTCCCTCCGCCGCCAAGACCTTTCCCGTCCAGCACCACTCGCCCGCGCGTCGGTCCCGCGGATAAGCGCGCGAGCCCGCGCCCGGCCCAGACAAGCCACGACGGTCTACTGGAGTCTAGGATGGTTGCCGGCCGGCTGTCGGCGGCCAGAGCCGCTATCGCAAGCAGAGCGCGTTCGCTCGAGATCTGCCTCTGCCTGGCCGCCGGGGTGGGCCTCGGAACGGCGACGCTCGCGGCGGGCTACCGCTCGCTCGGCCCGGGCCCCGCCCCGGTCGCCCTGGAAGCCGAGGAGCCCCAACCGCCGCGCGAGCTGCGGTTTCACCACGACGGCACCTTCGAGGACGCCTTCTGCTTCCAGCTTGCCGGCGTCGCGCCGCCGCACTACGGGGCCTTCGCCGAGGGGTTTACCAGCGGCCGGCAGGATTACCTGATATCCGAGATCGCGCTGTGGGTGACCCAGGTCGGGTACTACGGCTCTGAGCCCCTCGACCTGTACATCTGGCACGGCGGGGTGGCTGGTCCCCCGGGACTCGTCCTCTACCTCTCCGCGGGCCGCCAGCTGCAGAATGTGCCCATGTGGCCGCTCGTGGCGGAGAACCGTCTGAGCGTCTCCGCGCTGCTGCCGCCGGGAGACTTCTCCGTCGGCTTCTGGGCCAACTTTTCGCAAATCTGTTGCACTTGGTTCATCGCATCCGATCGCTCGGGGAATCCCGGCCAGCCGTGGGTCAACGTCGCCCCCGGCGTGGGATTCCCATCGGGTTGGCGACACCCGGAAATTCTTTGGAGTCCTCCGGTTAGATCTCTGGGGCTCGGCGCGACCGTCATACCCTACAACCTCGGCGTCCCAGAGGCGCCGCCAGGAGAGGCGCCGGTGGCCTCCACATGGGGCCGCATCAAGGACCTGTATCGGTGAGGAGACGGACAGGCCTGGGATCGATCCACGGGGCGCTAAATGCGACATTGTTCATAGCATATTCTCAAGTTACTATTCTGAAAGGACTTGCACAGCATCGCCGAGGCGCGTTGATATGAAGGTGGGATTGCGGTATAATTGCTTTGTCGCCAATGAGAGTCTCTGAGACAAAGCACACTGGTTTGTGCCAGGCCAGGCGTCTGGCCGGCGATTCCTATCTGGACAGGAGGAGTGTTCGATGAGCACTAACAACTGGTTCAAGGTCGTTGCCGCCGTGGCTCTGATCGCCGTGGTGGCCGTAGGGGCAGTCCCGCCCGCCCAGGCCATGGGCAAGAACGGCGGCGGCGTGCTCATGGTGCACTTCGATCGCACCATCCGTATGGAGCTCGCCGGCCATTTCCCAAGTTACTATTTCGATAAGTTTTATGACGCCGGATACGGCTGCGATGAGCTCGGCCCGGGGGAAAACTGCGAGGACTATAGGCTCCTCCACCCCTGCACCTACGGCGGTGACCTCAATCCCGCCCTGTCGGACATCGCCCCCTCGGTCCAGCCCCCGATGATGTGGGTCGTGGCCGTGTTCCCCGACACGACCTGCGTCGAGATCGCCGCGATCGAGTTCGGGCTGGGCGACGTCACCGGGTCGATCACGATTGGCGGCTCCGGCAGCTTGGCGAGTCTGATGACGCCCACCTCCGGCTGGCCGGGGGCGCACACCGGTATCCGCTATCAGTACAACACGCCGCTCACCAGCCACGAGGTGCCCATCTGTTACATCTCCGGGCAGCCTGGTCTGGGCGGCGCCCACACGGCCCTGGGTCCGCACCCCGTCAACGGCTGGATCCGCTTCTGGGATGCGTCGGGCCACGCGACCGACGCCATCATCGGCCCCGCGCCCTGCCCGTATGCCGTGGGCTCATGGAACAGCGCGCAACCGGGCTGCAATCCCGACGTCCCGATGGTCTTCAATCCCATGGTCTGCTGCCTGGGCGACGAGTGCCGCATCCTGACCCAAGCCGACTGCCTCGCTCTCGGCGGCGAGTGGTTCTCCGACTGGGACACCTGCGATCCGAATCCGTGTCTCACGCTCGCGGCCTGCTGCTTCGACAACGGAAACTGCACGATCACGACCGAGGGCAACTGCGCCACGCTGGGCGGCGTCTTCCACGAGACCTGGGCGAGCTGCGATCCGAACCCCTGCCCGCAGCCGGCCGCTTGCTGCCTGGCCGGCGCCTGCACGATCGAGCTACCCGACGACTGCGCGCTGATGGGCGGCGTGTACCATCCCGAGTGGACGAGCTGCACGCCCAACCCCTGCCCGCAGCCGGCCGTCTGCTGCCTGGGTGAAGCCTGCACGATCGAGCTGCCCGACGACTGCGCCACGCTGGGCGGCGTGTTCCACCCCGAGTGGACGAGCTGCGAGCCGAATCCCTGCGAGTATCCGCGCTGGGCGTGCTGCTTCAGCGACGGCAGCTGCCAGATGGCCACGGCCGAGGAGTGCGATCTGGCGGGCGGCATCCTCCATCCCGAGTGGGGCACCTGCACGCCGAACCCCTGCCCGCCCCTGCGCGCATGCTGTATCCAGACGGGCCCCGGCATCTTTGACGTCGAGTGCCACCTCATGACCGAGGCCAACTGCGGGCTGGCCGGCGGCACCTGGCTCATCATCTACGAGTCCTGCGAACCGAACCCGTGCTACCCGCCGATGAAGGTCTGCTGCACGGGCGAGACTTGCGAGATCCTGTACCAGGTCGACTGCGTCGCCCAGGGCGGCACGTGGTACGTCGGGCTGGACAGCTGCGATCCGAACCCGTGCGAGTACGAGCGTCACGTGTGCTGCTTCGGCGAGACGTGCGCGCTCGTCACGCTGGCCGAGTGCCTGGCCGGGGGCGGCGGGTGGTTTGCGCTGCTCGACTCCTGCGATCCGAATCCGTGCGAGTCGCCTCGCGGCGCCTGCTGCATTGGCACGCTCTGCTCGATCCAGGGCGAGGTCGACTGCGTCCAGTCGGGCGGCGCCTGGAAGGGCCAGGCCACGACTTGCACCCCGAATCCGTGCCTGCCGTCGAACCCGATCCGCGCCTGCTGCTTCGGCGAGACCTGCGCCCTGCTGACGCAGAGCGCCTGCAACAACGCCGGCGGCGTGTGGCGCAGCGGCCAGACGGTCTGCAATCCGAACCCCTGCATCACGGGCGTCGAGCGCGCGTGCTGCCTCGGTGAGACCTGCCAGCTCCTGAACGAGTTTGACTGCGGCCAGGCCGGCGGCGTGTGGCTCTCCAGCCTGACGAGCTGCAGCGCGCAGCCCTGTCTGCTGCGCGCCTGCTGCGCCGGCGGCCAGTGCATCGTGCTCCGTCCGGGCGCGTGCGCCGACCAGGGCGGCGTCTTCCTCTCCGAGCTGACGAGCTGCGCCCCGGATCCCTGCACGAAGCGCGTCTGCTGCCTGCCCGGCGAGGTCTGCCAGGTGAACACCACCGAGCTCGACTGCCTCGCCGCCGGCGGCGTGTGGAAGGGCCAGATCACCTCGTGCGTCCCGAATCCCTGCGCGGCCACGCCGACGCAAGAGACGACCTGGGGCCGCATCAAGGTACTCTACAAGAGTGGTCACTAGGGTTTGCCTAGTGTGCTAGATTCAGGGGCCGCGGCCTGAGGCCGCGGCCCCTGTTCTTGTCAGCGGCCGGCAACCTCATCGAGCGGGAGCCGGGAGGGCCGACAGATGGCCGACATGAAGGACGCATTGCGCAAGGCCGGGCTCGTCTCCCAGAAGCAGGTTCGCCAGGCCGAGCACGGCGATCGCGTTCACCGCAAGGACGTCGGCGACGAGGGTCTCACCGCCGAGCGGGAGCGCCAGGAGGCCGATCGGCAAGCCGAGCGGGAGCGCAAGAAGGCCGCCGACCTGGCCCGCGAGCGCGAGCATCAGACCCAGCGCGAGCAGGAGGCCCGGCGGACCCGCGTCGCGGGGCTCCTGCGCGACGGCAATCTCATGGCCCGCGAGGGAGGTCCCCGGCGCTTCTACTTCACGCACCCGACCGGGCAGATCCACTTCCTGGACGTGTCGCCCGGACTGGCGCGGCGACTGCAGATGGGCGATGCCGCCATCGTCGCCGCGGCCGACCTGCTGAACAGCGATTTCATCGCCATCCCCGGCAAGGCCGCCCACGAGCTGCGCCTCATCGACGGCGAGCGCATCCTCCACTGGAACGTGCGCTCGTGAGCCGCAGACGCTAGAGTTCGATCTCGCCCGGCCCGGCGTCCCTGGCCGAGCGGTGGGAGAGCTGGATCTTGCCCTCCTCATTCGTCCCCAGCACCTTGACGAGCAGCTCCTCGCCCACCGCCGTCACGCTGGCGGGGTGGTCGCCGCGTCCCTCGCCCAGCTCCGAGATGTGCACCAGCCCCTCGATGCCGTAATAGAGTTCGACGAAGCAGCCGAAGTCCGTGATTCCGGTCACGCGCCCCCGGTAGACGGCGCCCACGCGGGGCTCGCCGGTCAGGTAGCGCGCCCGCCGTTCGGCCTCATCCAGGCGCGCGCCAGCGTGGCCGAAGATGCGCACGCGGCCGTCCTCGCCCACATTCAGCTTGGCGCCCGTGTCGCCTTCGATCGCCTGGATGTTGCGGCCACCCGGACCGATCAGATCGCGGATGCGCGCCGGACGGATGCGCAGGAAGCGCACCTGGGGCACGTGCGGGCGCGGCGTCGGGCGCGGGCTCGGGCAGATGCGGGCCATCTCGGCCAGGATGTGCAGCCGCCCGCGCCGGGCCTGCTCGAGCGCTTGCCCCAGCACGACCCGCGGCAGCGCTCCGATCTTGTTGTCCATCTGCACGGCGGTCACGCCCTCCGACGTGCCCGCCACCTTGAAGTCCATGTCGCCCAGGTGATCCTCGTCGCCCAGGATATCGGTGAGCACCACCCGACGCTCCCCCGAGGCGATCAGGCCCATCGCCACGCCGGCCACGGGGCGTCGCAGCGGCACCCCCGCGTCGAAGAGCGCGAGCGTGCTGCCGCACACCGTCGCCATCGACGAGGAGCCGTTCGACGAGCTGATCTCGGCGTCGACGCGGATCGTGAACGGGAACGCCTCCTGATCGGGCAGCAGCGGCAGCAGGGCTCGGCGGGCCAGCGCCCCGTGCCCGATCTCCCGCCGCCCGGGCCCCCGCAGGGGCCGCACCTCGCCGACCGAGTAGGGCGGGAAGGTGTAGTGCAGCAGGAACGGCTCCTTGCGCACCCCATCCAGACTCTCGATGAGCTGCTCGTCTTGACTCGTCCCCAGCGTGCACGTCACCAGGGCCTGCGTCTCGCCGCGCGTGAAGATCGCCGATCCGTGCGGGCTGGGCAGCCAGCCCGTCTCACCCGAGATCGGCCGCACGTCCTCGGGGCCGCGCCCGTCGAGCCGGCGCCCCTCCAGGGCGCGCTCTCGGATGAGCTCGCGCAACACGCTCTCGGCCGCTTCCCGCGGGCCGCGCGCCGCGCCGCCCGCCGGGGCGAGCTCCTGGGCCGTCCGGCGGGCCAGCCAGGCGGCCTCGACCTCGGTCGCCAGCCGTTCCAGGCAGGCCTGGCGCGCCTGCTTGTCGCCCGCGGCGTAGAGCTCGTCGATCCGGCCGGACAGATGCTCCCGCGCCACGCTCCGCAGCGCGTCGTCCACCGGGACGCCCGGGAAGGCGCGCTTCTCCTTGCCGAGCGCGCCGCGCAGCTCAGCCAGCACCTCCAGGAGCGGCGCCGCGCCGGCCTGCGCCGCGTCGAGCGCCGCGAGCAAGGCCTCCTCGGGAACCTCCCGGGCGCTGCCCTCGACCATGACCAGGCCCTCGCGGCTGAGCGCCACGACCAGATCCAGGTCTGCCCGGTCGCGCTCGGACTCGAACGCCTGAAGCCGCAGCTCGCCGTCCACGCGCGCGATGCGCACCGCTGCGACGGGCGGCCCCCAGGGGATGTCGGAGAGGGTCAGCGCGGCCGATGCCGCCGTGATCGCCAGGACCGCCGGATCCACTTGCGGGTCGTGACTTAGCACCGTCGCGAGCACCTGGGTCTCGCTCGCGAGGCCCTCGGGGAAGAGGGGCCTGACGCTGCGATCGATGACCCGCGACGCGAGCGTCTCCTCATCGGTGGGTCGCGCCTCGCGGCGCAGGAAGCCGCCCGGGATGCGCCCCGCCCCGGCGAGCTTCTCGCGGTAGATCACGGTGAGGGGAAAGAACTCCGCCCCCTCGCCTGGCTCGGGGGCCGCCACGGCGGTCGCCAGCACGACGCAGCGGCCGCAGGTGAGCAGCGCCGCACCCCCGGCCTGGCGCGCGAGCCGCCCGACTTCGAGCTCCAGGGTCTGTCCCCCGATCCGCACCTGCCTGCGATGAGCGTGCGTCTTCGCTTCCATCCCCTCCTCCCCGCGCGAGCGGCCGCCAGCTGCCCCGGGACGCCCGATGGGCGCCGGGTGGGAGGCGGATCCTACCCGCCCGGCGTCCCCGGAGGCAAGGTCGCCCCCGCGGGACCGGCGCGGGACCCGGCGGGACCCGGCGGGGCCGGCGCAGGACCCGGCTGGATCCGCGCGGGACCCGGCGGGACGGGCGCGGGACGGGCGCGGGACGGGCGCGGAACGGGCGCGCAGCCGGCCGCCCGGCGGGCATTCCTGGGTTGACCGGCGCGCTCGTCCTACGATAAGCTCCCCTACTGATTTCTTTGAAACGGTGTCTCGCCCGCCCGCGGGCGGGGTCGGATGCAAGGTGACGGACGCCGTATCCAGAGAGTCTTCGCCCGTTTCCAGGTGCATGCACTCGGGGTCAGGGAATCGGTTGCGTCCGGTACCCGACGGGCGGCGGGCTGGAACGCGGCCGGCGACAGGAACCTCGATGTTGGGGGAGGCAGAGGAAGACTATGAGCGACGTCTATAAGCCCAGCCCGCAGTTCACCGAACGGGCCTGGATCAAGAGTCTGGACGAGTACCGCAAGCTGTACGAGCGGTCCGTCAAGGACCCCGAGGGCTTCTGGGGCGAGTTCGCCCAGACCTTCCACTGGCAGAAGAAGTGGGACAAGGTCTCTAGCTGGGACTTCGACAAGAACATCGACATCAAGTGGTTCGTCGGCGGCAAGACCAACGTCTGCTACAACGCGCTCGACCGGCACTTGGCGACCCGGGGCGATCAGATCGCTTACTACTGGGAAGGCAACGCCATCGGCGAGGACCGCCGGGTCACCTACCGCGAGCTGCACGAGCAGGTGTGCAAGTTCGCCAACGTGCTCAAGAGCCGCGGCGTCAAGAAGGGCGATCGCGTCTCGATCTACATGCCGATGGTGCTCGAGCTCGTGATCGCCGTGCTCGCCTGCGCTCGCATCGGCGCGATCCACTCGGTCGTCTTCGGCGGCTTCAGCGCCGACTCGCTCGCCGACCGGATCCTCGACTCGACCTGCCGCGTGGTCATCACCACCGACGGCGTCTACCGCGGCGCGAAGGCGGTGACGCTGAAGTCGAACGCCGATGCCGCGATGCAGAAGGCCAAGGAGCGCGGCTGCGAGGTCACCACCTGCATCGTCTACCAGCGCGTCGGCAAGGAGCTGCCCGTGACGATGGAGAAGGGCCGCGACCTGTGGTGGCACGAGGTCATGGCCACGGCCTCCGCGGACTGCCCGCCCGAGTGGATGGATGCGGAGGATCCGCTCTTCATCCTCTACACGTCCGGATCGACCGGCAAGCCCAAGGGCGTGCTGCACACGACCGGCGGCTACATGATCTTCGTCGCCCACACCCACAAGTACATCTTCGACTACCACGACGGCGACATCTTCTGGTGCACGGCCGACATCGGCTGGGTGACCGGCCATTCCTACATCGTCTACGGCCCGCTCTGCAACGGCGCCACGTCGGTCATGTTCGAGGGCGTGCCCAACTACCCGGATCCGGGCCGCTTCTGGGACGTCGTCGACAAGTACAAGGTTACCATCTTCTACACGGCGCCCACGGCCATCCGCGCCATCATGGCCCAGGGCGACGAGCACGTCGCCAAGCGCAGCCGCAAGAGCCTGCGCCTGCTCGGCACGGTCGGCGAGCCGATCAATCCGGAGGCCTGGCGCTGGTACCACAACGTGGTCGGCGACCAGCGCTGCCCGATCGTGGACACCTGGTGGCAGACGGAGACCGGCGGCATCCTGATCACGCCGCTGCCCGGCTCGCACCCGCTGAAGCCCGGCTCGGCCACGCTGCCCTACTTCGGCGTGCAGCCCGTGGTCGTGGACGACAAGGGCAAGGAGATCGACGGCCCGGCCAGCGGGATCCTCACGATCCGGGCGCCCTGGCCCGGCATCATGCGCACCGTCTACGGCGACCACAAGCGCTTCAAGGAAACCTACTTCTCGGCGTTCCCGAATCTCTACTTCACCGGCGACGGTTGCCGCCGCGACGAGGACGGCTACTACTGGATCACCGGACGCGTCGACGACGTCATCAACGTCTCGGGTCACCGCATGGGCACGGCCGAGGTCGAGAGCGCGCTGGTCTCGCACCCCAAGGTGGCCGAGGCGGCGGTCGTGGGCTTCCCCCACCCGATCAAGGGCGAGGGCATCTACGCCTACGTCACGCTGAACGTCGGCGAGGAGTACACCGAGGCGTTGCGCAAGGAGCTCGTGGCGCACGTGCGCAAGGAGATCGGGCCGATCGCCTCGCCGGATGTCATCCACTGGGCGCCCGGTTTGCCGAAGACCCGCTCGGGCAAGATCATGCGCCGCATCCTGCGCAAGATCGCCTCGGGCGAGTTCAAGGAGATCGGCGACACGACGACGCTGGCCGACCCCTCGGTGGTCGACAAGCTCGTCGAGCTCAAGGAGAAGTAGAGCGGCGCACGCGCGCGTCCGCGCGCCGGCGGGCCCTGCCGTTGGTAGCGGCCTAGACGGCGCTGGGCCGCCGAGCGGCCGGCGCAGCGTGGTGTTGACTCGATGCTCAAGGGGAAGGACTCTTCCGCGGGTCCTTCCCCTTCGTGTGTGAGGGGAGCGACCTGGGCGGGCAGCCTCGCCGGCAGCCCGTCGCGTGGGCGCAATCGCCGGTGTCGGACGTGGGGGGAGCAGTCATGGCGGATGAGAAGATCATGAATCGCTGGCTGGTGGTCATCGGGGCGCTCATCATCCAGGTGAGTCTGGGCGCGGTCTACATCTGGAGCGTCTTCCAGACCCCGCTCAAGGCGGTCTTCCCGACCTGGACCGAGGCCAACGTGACCCTGCCGGCCCAGATCGTTCTGGCGGCCTTCGCCGCGGCGGTCATCTTCGGCGGGCGCATCCAGGACAAGCTCGGCCCGCGCAGGGTCGCCACCGCGGGCGGGATCATCCTGGGGCTGGGCCTCATCCTGGCGCGCTTCACCGGCAACTTCGGCCCCTCGGGAGCGCTCTTCTGGCTCGTGCTCACCTTCTCGCTGCTCGGCGGCATCGGCATCGGCGTCGCCTATGTCTGCCCGATTGCGACCTGCGTCAAGTGGTTCCCCGACAAACGCGGGCTCATCACGGGTCTGGCCGTCGCCGGGTTCGGTGCCGGGGCCTTCTTCTTCGCCCCGCTGGCCAAGGCCCTCATCGCCGGCGGCCAGTACCAGCTGCTGGGCGCGAGTCTCTTCGGCCTGCCGAAGCTCGGCGTCTTCAGCACCTTCATGACGCTCGGCATCATCTTCCTGATCGCCGTCGTGGCCGGTGCTCAGCTCCTGCGCAATCCGCCGCCGGGCTACGTCCCCGTGGGCTGGACGCCACCGGCACCCAAGGCGGGCGCCCCGTCCAAGGCCGACTTCACACCCGGTGAGATGCTCAAGACCGGCCGATTCTGGCTGCTGTGGATCACCTACTTCGCCGGCTGCACGGCCGGGCTGCAGGTGATCATGAAGGCCTCGCCCGTCTGGCAGTCCTTCGCCGTCGGCAAGCTCACGCCGCCCATCGACGCCACCACCTTCGGGGCCATCAGCGCCGCCGGCGCCATGGCGGTCTCGATCCTGGCGATCTTCAACTCGCTGGGCCGCATCCTGTGGGGCAAGATCTCCGACGTGATCGGCCGCAAACCGACGCTCTTCATCATGTTCATCCTGTGCGGCGTTGCGATGCTCTTCCTCGACTCGCTGCGCGTCTATGGCCTCTACCTCACGGGCATCAGCGTGGTCGGCCTCTGCTTCGGCGGCTACCTCGCCCTTTACCCGGCGGTCACGGCCGACTACTACGGCACGCGCCACTACGGCGTGAACTACGGCTGGATGTTCTCGGCTTACGGCGCCGGCGGGCTGTTCGGACCGTTCCTCGCCGCCTGGCTGATGCGGGTGGCGACCAAGGTGCCCTATCAGGTCGTCGAGGCGGGGCAGACGGTCGAGAAGATGTTCGCCGTCGGCAATTACCGGCTGGCCTTCGTGGTCGCCGGCGTCATGTGCCTGGCCGCGGCGGTGGCGGTGCAGCTCGTGCGGGCGCCGAAGCGGGCGTGACGGTCCGCAAGCTGCCCAGCACCGCCTATCGGCTCCGGCCGGGCGAGGTCTTCACACCGTACGTCACGGGCGGCGACCAGCCGGAGTTCTCGTTCAAGGCGGTTCTGACCGGCGCTCTGCTGGGCATCCTGTTCGGCGCGGCGAACACCTACCTCGGCCTCAAGGTCGGGTTGACGATCAGCACCTCGATTCCGATCGCGGTCCTGACCGTGGTGCTGTTCCGCCTGCTCGCGCCGCTGGGCGTGCGCCGCGGCATCCTCGAAGCCAACATCTCCCAGACGATCGGCTCGGCCAGCTCGTCAGTCGCCTCGGGCGTGCTGTTCACGATACCCGCGCTCTTCATGTGGGGGATGAACCCGGGCCTGGCGCGCCTGACGCTCCTGGCGATGGCCGGGGGGCTGCTCGGCACGTTGGCGATGATCCCGCTGCGACGCTATCTCATCCGCGAGGAGCACGGCCGGCTGCTCTATCCCGAGGGCATGGCCTGCGCGGAGGTGCTGGTCGCATCGGAGGCGGGCGGCAAGCAGGCCGCGCCGGTCTTTCTCGGCATCGGCGTGGGCATGATCTTCAAGCTGCTGACCGACGGTTTCAAGCTGGTGGCCGAGAAGTTCACGCTGGGACTGCCGTTCAAGGCCGGCATCGCCGCCGGCGTCTCGGCCCCCTTGATCGGCGTCGGCTGGATTCTCGGCCTGCGCGTGGCCGGGGTGATGGTCGCGGGGGGCGCGCTGTCGGCGCTGGTGATCATCCCCCTCATCAACGCCTGGGGCGCTGGACAGAGCGCGCCGGTCTTCCCGGAGACCGTGAAACTGGTCAGCGCGATGTCCGCCGGTGAGATCTGGAATCGCTATGTCCGCTACATCGGGGCGGGCGCGGTGGCGACGGGGGGGATCATCACGCTCATCCGCACGGTGCCCACCATGGTGCGCTCCTTCCGGCTCGGGTTCGGCCGGCTGCGCCGGGGCGACGAGACCCCCGGCGCGAACGGCGATGCGCCCGCGCCCGCGGGGTCGCCGGCCGATCCGGCCGGCACGGATCGCACCGATCGGGATCTGCCCCTGCGGGCGGTGCTGATCGGGGCGGTGATCGTCCTGCTCGCCCTCGCGGCGATTCCGGGCGTGCTGGGCTACATCCCGGCGTTCGTCGCCCGCCTCGTCGCCGCGCTCCTGGTCGGCGTGTTCGCCTTCTTCTTCGTCACGGTGAGCTCGCGCATCGTCGGCCTGGTGGGGGTGACCTCCAATCCAACCTCCGGGATGACCATCGCCACGCTGCTGGGCACGAGCGTGGTCTTCTACCTGCTCGGGTGGACCGATGCGATCGGCAAGGCGACCGCCCTGATGGTCGGCACGGCGGTGTGCATCGCGGCGTCGATTGCCGGCGACGTCTCCCAGGACTTGAAGACCGGCTTCGTCCTGGGCGCGACGCCGCGCCGCCAGCAGATCGGGGAGCTCGTGGGCGTGATCACGTCGGCCGGTTTCGTCTGCCTGGTCGTGATGCTGCTGCACCGCAGCGCGGAAGGCGGACTGGGCGGGCCCGAGCTGCCCGCGCCGCAGTCCGTGCTCATGAAGCTCGTGATCGACGGCGTTCTCGATCGGAACCTGCCCTGGGCGCTCATCCTGATCGGGGCGGCCCTGGCGGGCGGGGCGGCCTTGCTGCGCCTGCCCGTCCTGGCCTTCGCCGTGGGCGTCTACCTGCCGCTCGACACCATGGCGGCGGTCTTCCTGGGCGGCCTGCTTCGACACCTCCTGATCCGCGGGCGGACGCCCGCCGTGGCCGAGGAGCGCCGCGAGCGCGGCGTGCTCTTCGGCTCGGGGCTCGTGGGCGGCGGAGGACTGACGGGCGTGCTGCTGGCGCTCTACGTCGCCGTGCGCGGCGGTCGCAAGATCACCGGGGTGCCGCTCGATCTGCCGGCGTGGGCGCACGAGGCGATCGCGCTGCTGGCGATCGCGGCCCTGCTGGCGATCCTGGCCGCGGTGGCCGCGCACCCGGCGCGTCGCCGGCCGGCGGCGTGAGCGCGATCTCGAACAGGCTGGGCCACCATTTGCCGGTCACGAACAGCCGGCCGCCCTCCTCGTCGTAGGCAATCCCGTTGAGGAAATTGGGATCGTGAGCCGCCGGGGAGCCGGGTTCGGCGTGCGCCAGGAGCCCGGTCAGGTCGATCCAGCCGAGGACCTCGCCCGTGCGGGGCGAGATGCGCACGATCCGATCGGTCGGCCAGACGTTGGCGTAGATCTCGCCGCCGACGATCTCCAGCTCATTGAGCGCGCGCACGGGCTGATCGAGATCGCGCACCGCGAGGGTATCCGCGAACGCGAAGCTCTCGGGATCGAGGAAGAAGAGCCGATCCGACCCGTCGCTCAGGATCAGGCGCGCTCCGTCGCAGGCCAGTCCCCACCCGGCGACCGGGTACTCGAACTGCCCCCGCGGCTCGAAGGTCACCAGGTCGTAGACGAAGCCGCGGTGATGGGACAGCGTGAGCTGGAAAATGCGCCCCCCGAGAATCGCGACCCCTTCGCCGAAGTAGGCCTCGTCCAGGTCGCGCCGGCGCAGGACGTCGCCCGTCGCCAGATCGACCTCGCGCAGCGATGATTCGCCGTGGCGTCCCGTGCCCTCGTAGAGCAGCCCGTCCTTGTACACCAGACCTTGTGTGAAAGCGTCCGGGTCATGGGGGTGGACGCTGAGAACGGCATAGCCGTAGACGGGCGGCGGAACCACGGTCAGATCGACGATCACGCTGTCTGACCCCGCGTTCGTGGCGGCCAGGATCGTGGCCGCGTAGCCGCCGGCGGCCATCCCGTAGCGATCGACCGTCACGGTGACCGTATCGGTCTCCGCGGTCGTCACTCCCGCCGCGGCCGACAGCCGCACCCAGACCGCGTCCGGGGCCAGGGACCAGACGAGCCGGCCGGTCCCGGCGTTGCGGATGAGCAGCGCCGCCGACGATGCGCCCGCGGCGAACGTCAGGTCGTGGGGCGCCATCACGAGCCGGGGGTCGGGCTCGATCACCGGGCCGGGTCCCTTCGGCTCATCACCCGAGCCGCAACCGCCCCACAGCCCCAGCAGCAGCGCGGCGGGCAGCGCCCGCGTGACGAGCCGCGTGACATCCGCCCTGCGCACCCCATCCGCCCTGCGCACCCCATCCGCCATGCGCACCCCACCTCCCTGCTCCGGCCTGCGGCGGCGGGTCCGTGGCGATCATCCCCGGGGCGGCTCCCCGGGGCGGCTCATCCCGAGACCCGCTCGCCTTGGGGGAGCCCGCCAGGCCTGCTCATGCGAGCGTACAGACTCCGCACCGCGCGCGCCACCGCGGCTGCGAGGCTCTGCGGCGCGTAGGGGATCCGCGGCCCCCGGCAGCCGGCGCGTCGCCAGAGAAAGACCGCTGTCGGTTCGCCCCTATCTGAAACTCAAGTAAGATCTTACATCCCGCCAACTCCTCGCGAGCACGGCCTGAGACTGGCACAAGAGCGATCGTCCGCTGGACAGGAGACGGAGGGCCCATCGCCACCCGTCTTCACACTGCAGCCAGGTGGCGACGGACCGGGACGGGCGCGCGTTCCGCGCGACCCAGCCAAACCGGGCCGCGGGCCTGGGAGGGCTCCTTCAGATGATGCCCCGCCCGGCCGTACCTGATAGCGATGGACCGCTGGCTGATTCAGGATTTCCGCGAGTTCGCCGCCGAGACCTTCGGCGACCTGCTGCGGGCGCTCGCCCGGGTCATGGGCGCCCGCCTGTGCCTCCTTGACCCGGATGGCCGGCCCATCACTCATCCGGGCGCCCGGCTGTCCGCCGATGACGGCGGGGACTGCCAGGCGGAGTCGCGACCCGCGACTGACGGTCCGACCCGCGTGCCCATCGTCCTGCCCGCCCCCACGCCTGCGCTGCAGCACCTGGATGCCCGGGAGCGCCCCACGGAGCGCTGCCTCGGTTTCCTGAGCACGTCTCTATCGGGGCCCGCCGTCGAAGCGATGCTGACCGCCCTGGCCGCCGAGATCGCCCGCCAGTTTGGCGAGGAGCGCGAGTGCGAGCGCGAGATCGACGTGATCGGAGCGCTGCGACACGAGATCGACCTGCTCGACCACGTGGCGCGCGCCCGCCGGTCGGAGCGCGATCTGGCCGCCGCGGCCCGGGACCTGCTAGTCGAATGCGGCGATCTGCTGGACGACGCCGCCCCGATCGCGTGCCTGGCGGTCGGGGGGAGAACCGAGTGGATCTCGCCGGGCGCCGCGGACCCGTTCGGTCGGTCGAGCCAGCGAGAGGGCCCGAGTGCGGGGAGCACAGCGAGTGGGGGGAGCACAGCGAGTGGGGGGAGCACGGAGAGTGCGGAGAGCGCCGGGAGCGGCGCGGAGGAAGTCGCCCGCGTCATTCTGGCCGATCTTGCTCGACCCGCCGGCGCGGGCCAGGGCCACGTCGTGCTTCATCGCAAGATCGCCGTTCCCCGGGGCGCCGTCGACGGCGTATTCACGCCCTGGGTGAGCGAAGGGGCCGTCATCGGCTTCGTTGGGATCCTGCGCGCCGGGATCGCCGGCGCGCTGGGCCCCGCCGATATCGCCGTGCTGCGCTGCCTCGCTGGCGAGCTGGCCCACGCGGCGGAGCGTCACCACCGCTATCGCGAGCTGCGCGACATGCTCTTCAACACGATCAAGAGCCTGGTGGCCGCCGTCGACGCGAAGGATGAGGAGACGCGCGGGCACTCCGAGCGCGTGCACCGCCTCGCCCTGCGCATCGGCCGGGAGCTGGGTCTGGCGGCCGAGGATCGGCAGCGCCTGAGCTGGGCCGCGCTACTCCACGACGTCGGCAAGATCGCCACGCCGGGAGAGCTGCTCGCGCGGCGGCGTGACCTGGCCGCCGACGAGGAGCAAGTGGTGCGCGCGCACGTTCTGCAGGGCTGCGATCTGCTCGCGCCCATCCCGCAGCTCCACGCCATCCTGCCCGCGATCCGGCATCATCACGAGCGCTTCGACGGCCGGGGCTATCCCGATGGGCTGGCGGGCGATCGAATTCCCCTGCATGCCCGCATCATCGCCGTGGCCGAGACCTTCGATGCGCTGACCCACGCTTCCAGACCAGAGGCCAGCGCCGGTGAGTCCGCCGCGCTGCGCGCGGTCGCGCGGGAGGCTGGCACGCGCTTCGATCCCGGCGTGGTGCGCGCCCTGGAAGAAGCGCTGGCGCGCGCGGCCCGGGGGGAAGTGATCCCAGGTGGAGCAGAGGATCTGACGCTCCCCGACTCGGGCGCCGACCGCGGCGAGGATCGCGCGGCGGCCTAGCGCGCGCGCTGCGGAACGAAGGCGCAGCGCTGCACCCGGCGCCTTCCTCCCACCTCCGCCTCGAGATGGTAGATCCCGGCGGCGACCGGACGGCCGGCTTCGTCCCGGCCGTCCCAGACCAGCCCGGTCACGCCCGGCTCGCCCCGCGCCGGTTCGAGCGCGCGCACGAGGCGCCCCTGGGCGTCGAACACCGTCAGGCGCAGGCGCGCGCCGCCCGCGGGTATCCCGACGGGCACCTCGATCGCGCCGCCCCCGGGGTTGGGCCGGACCGCGCCGATCCAGACCGCGGGCGGCGATCCGGGATCGTCGTGCGCCTCGCCCTCGACGCGGATGCCTCTCAATGCCGCGAACTCATCGGCGGTCACGCGGGTCGCCAGGGTCTCCGCGACGGCGTCGAAGAGCTCGAGGTAGCACTCCCAGGTCACCGGCCTGAGGATCGGCGGGCGCGCGATCAGCTCCAAGCTGGACGCGGTGGGGGTCCCGGCCTGGATCTGATAGGTCTCGCCCCGCAGGTAGGACGGCAGATGCAGGCCGTCCGACCAGTAGATCTTCGCATAGACGTCGAGCCGGTCCGCCCGCTCCAGCGCGGTCTCCCAGTGGATCTCGAAGGAGCGGGCGTACCCGTCCTGGTCGAGATCCACCTCGCCGCGGACGTCCAGCCCGACGACGCTCAGGCTTGGCAAGAGGTCGCTGACGGTATCGCGCGCCGCGCCCTCGACCGCCAGGTCGTTGAGCCCGGATCCGGGGTGGCTCTGACCGGTGGCTTCGGCCAGAACCCGGCCCGGATAGGCGTCCGAGAGAAGCTGCAGCCACAGGTCCCAGCGCTCCGGGGGCAACGAGTCGGGCTCGACCCGGAAGTCGGGGCAGAACGAGGTGTCGGCCGCGTCGCCGACGATCGTGAGCGGCTCGCTGTCCAGCAGGAGGCGCCAGTCGCCCCCGCGCGCGCGGGCGAGCAGCCGCAGAATCACCTGGACGCCGCCCCACTCGACGTTGGGATCGCAGCAGACCGCGACGTGGGGCGACCAGCCATCGCCGTCTTGATCGCGCAGCTTGCGGACGCGGATCCCGGCAAGCTCGAAGGCCGGCTCCTGGCCCGCGTCGATCGGGTAGAGCAGCGGCGCTTCTCCGGGCACGAAGGCGATCAGGCAGTGCTCCGGTATCGTGTGCCACGGAACGCCGCGACCCACGCCCTCGGAGGCCACGATCCAGTAGGGTGAAGCTGTGACGAGATCGCCCGGCCCGAAGACGACGCCCGCTCCATCGTTGTAGCGCAGGGCAAAGAGCGTGTCGCCGGCGGTCATCAGAAAGTTGAGTCGACTGACGCCGATCTGTCCGGACAGAGCCCGCACCGCCAGCCGCAGCGCCTCGGCGCGCTCCGACTGGGGATGCACGAGGCCGTGCTTGAGCAGGTAGAGCATGTACAGCTCGGAGTCGATGTGGCCGGTCACGTACTCCGGCAGATGCGTCTCGAGGAAGTCCCGGGGCTCGGTGTTCATCAGAAAGTCGTAGAGGGGCGCGGCCGCCAGGCTCCCGTTGTGCACGAACACCAGGCCGTCGTGATGGAAGGGATGCGGATCGGGGACATCAGGGTGGCTGCTGCTGGCCGCCCGCACGTGGCCGATCGTGGCCCGCGGTCGCAGCCGCGCGATCTCCTCGGCCGCGCGGTCGTAGTCGGGATCGTAGGGGTCGGCGGCCGAGGGTCCGCCCCGGTAGAACAGGGGCCGGCGCAGATCGCCGGGCGCCACCTCGCCGGCGAAGGCGGCCAGGCCCCACCCCTGCGTGCCCGCCACACCGTAGGCCTGCAGGCCTTGGGATCCGCGCAGGTGCTCGGCGCAGATTTTCGCGGGGCGGTTCGAACCCACCAGCGCCCAGAACCGGGTCTTGAGCGGCACGGCCGGCGCGCCGTCGGAGGCCGGCCGACCACGCCCGGCGAGCGGCGCGCCCAGGTTGGCCCGCCCAAGCCCGGGGAGCGGCGCGCCCAGGTTGGCCCGTCCCGGCCCCACGGGCACGAAGCGCGCCGGATCGCCGGGAACGAACACCGCCAGCGTGCGGGGCGGGATCTCGCCCCAGGCGACGTTCGCGCCGCCCAGCACCTGCGTCGCCACCACCCAATAGGCTGACGCGCCGGCGCCCCCACCGACGAGCGGGTGGTACACGAGGGGCGCGGTCGTGTCCGCGCCGGCGTAGCGCAGGGCGTACAGGGTGTCACCGCGCGTGAAGACGCAGTCGAGTCGATCGTCCCCCGTCGTCGGGGCGAGTTGTACAACCGCCGTGTGGATGGCGTCCTCGATGAGGTCGGGGGATTCGCGCATGAGCTTCAGCAGGTAGAGAAACAGGAGCTCGGAGTCCATCTCGGGGCCCGCGTAATCCGGCGGGTGCTGAATCAGGTACCCGGGCGTGAGGTGGACACTCTCCAGCGCGTCGACGTCGCGGATGTTGCCGCTGTGCATGAAGGCGAACCCCTCGTGCAGGAACGGGTGCGGATCGGGCACTCCCAGGTGGCGGATGTCGTCCAGGCGCACATTGGCGAGGATCGCGCGTGGGGCGAGCGTGTCGATTTCGGCCAGGGCCAGGTCGAACTCCCGCGCGTGCGGGTGGCCGGCGGGGGGGCGGCCCCGGCGCACGAGCGGCCAGGTCGAGCGCAGCGTCTCGCTCGGGAAGGCCGCGAAGCCCCACCCGTCGGGGTTGGACGCGCCAAGGCGCTTGAACGGCCGACTGGGATCGTCGCGCAGGTGGTTGAGGATGAGCGCGCTGTCGTAGCCGGCGCCGACGAGACCCCAGAACCGGCAGGCGTGCTGAGGGGCGGCCGGCTCTCCGGCGCCGCTCGCCTTGGGCGCGGCCGCTTCCCCGGTTCGCCCCGCGAGCCCGCCGGCCCCCCAGGCGGCCGCCAGAACGAGCAGGGCCCCCGCGCGCCATCGCGTGGCTCGTGCGGGAACTCCAGACCGGAGCTGAGTTGACATCGACTGCGCGCCTCCCCGCAAGCCAGCGTCGCAAGCGGCGCTCGCCTCGTCAAGGCGGGCATGCCGGCTTGCGACCACCCGGCCGGCGGCCTAGAGTCTCCCCCATCGCGATGTCCGGGCCGGTCGATACCACCATCCACCTGGAGCAGGAACAGCCCATGCCAAACGAGGTCTTCTTGCGTCGGATCCCCGATTGGTCGCAGGAGTCCGTTGTCGCGGAACACGCAACGGCCCTGCTCAACTCGTCGGCGCTGCTGGACCCGATCGCCGCCGGCCAGTTCGTCGGCATCAAACTCACCTTCGGCGAGGCCGGCAACACGGGCCACCCGCCGGCGGCCCTCATCCGTCGGATCGTCGATCTCGTGCGCGCGCGCGGCGCCCGGCCGCTGCTCACCGAGACGTCCACGCTTTACAATGGACGCCGCAAGAACGCGGTCGACCATCTGGAGGTCGCCCGCGAGCACGGCTTCACCCACGAGGCCGTGGGGGCCCCCATCATCCTCAGCGACGGCCTGCGCGGCCGCGAGAGCTTCTCGGTGGCGATCGGCGGCCGGCGCGTGCAGGAAGCCCATCTGGCCCCGATCGTGCGGGACATCGACTTTCTTGTGGTCGTCTCCCATCTGACCGGCCACCTCGTCCACGGATTCGGCGGCGCCCTGAAGAACCTCGGCATGGGCCTGGCGTCGCGGGCGGGCAAGCTCGCCCAGCACTCCTCCGTGAGCCCTTCGGTCAAGCCCGCGAAATGCAGCCGCTGCCTGGCCTGCCTGGGCGTCTGCCCGGCCGAGGCCATCATCGACGCGGGCCAGGCCGCCCGCATCCTGCCCGACGCGTGCATCGGCTGCGCCGAATGCCTGGCGGTCTGTCCCACTGGCGCCATCACGATCGACTGGTCGCGCCAGAGCGCCCAGGTTCAGGAGGCGACGGCCGAGTACGCCCTGGCGGTCCAGCGGGCCGTGCACGGCCGCGCGGTCTATGTGAACCTCCTGAACCACATCTCCCGGCACTGCGACTGCATGGGCGCCACCCCCGACTGCCTGGCGCCCGACATCGGCATTGCGGCCGGCGTGGACCCGGTGGCCGTCGACCAGGCCAGCTATGACCTCGCCTGCCGGGAGGCGAGCCGGGATGTCTTCCGCGAAGCCTGGCCCGAGGTCGATCCCGGCGTCCAGCTCGGGCACGCCGAGCGTGCGGGGCTGGGAAGCAGGAGGTATGAACTTCGTGAAGTGTAGGCCCGCCAAATAGTTGCGGGTCTGGACCCCCGTCCGCGCTCGAGATAGGCTGGAACCCGCCGGATCGAGGGCGTTATTAACCATCGATCAGGTGCCCGCCCGTCCGGTCGTCCGTGGGTCGGCACCGACCTACTGGGCCCAGGGCGCCAGGACGGAGCCGGGCCATTGCACGGAGGAATCCCAGGATGGGGTTCCCACCGCGCGTCACGGCGAGCCAGGATGGCGCGCATGGATCAGGTCCCGGGAGCGATCGGCGTCGGGAAGGCCCGATCGCTCCCACTTGGTCACTCGGGCGCCGCGCAGGCAGTGCCCAGGCAGATGGTCGAGATCGAACGGCAAGCAGTTCGTGATGGTGCAGCGAAGCCATCGGTTCGATTAGTATCTGTGGGTTCGCCAGTTCTGTGGCTCACCCGAACGCCGCCCCTGGGCCGCCGGGCGGGAGTTGTCGTGGGAGGAAGGTCATGAGAACACGGGGCCTGTTCAGGCCGGCTCTTCTGGGCGCCGGAGTGCTCCTCGCGGGAGTCGCGAGCGGGCTGGCATCGCAGCTCAACAGCCCGGGCCTGCGACCCACCAACGTAGAGCTGTACATCGTGTCGCAGAGCTGCCTGCAGGGCGAAGTCGTCCCCTGCGGGTGACACGGCAAGAAGGGTGGGCTGGCCCGGCGGGCCGCCTTCATCGACAGCGTGCGGGTCAAGGGTCGGCCGTTGCTCCTCGTGGACGGCGGCGACTTCGTCCACCGCAACGGCAGGGACAACTACCTCGAGAGCTTGCTGACCTGGAACGAGATGGTGCGCACGGGTTACCACGCGGTGACCTTGGGAGAGCTCGAGTTCGCCCAGTGGGACATGGTCGACAGCCTGATGCGCAACACCAAGCTGCCCGTCGTGTGCACGAACGTCGAATGCCTGCGCGATGGGCAATGGCAGCAGGTGGGCGAGCGCTATCGCATCGTGGAGATCAACGGGATCAAGGTCGGGATCCTGGGCGTCATCGGGCCGTCGCAATTCAGCCCCTCGACCGTGCGCACCGCGGGTGAGCGCGTGCGCATGCTGCCGCCGGTGGAATCCCTCCAGGCGGCGATAGCCGAGATCAAGGATCGCACCGATGTCATCGTGCTCCTGGCGCATCTGGACCCGCAGGCGATGGAGCAGTATGCCGCCACCCTGGTCGATGTGGACGTGATCCTGGGCGGTCACATGACCCAGCTCGACACGGGGCCCGTCCAGTCCGCCCGCACGATCATCAACCGCGCGAGCACGCGGGGCCAGCACGTGGCCATCACGCGCCTGATCGTGTCGCCTGAAGGCCGGCTGGTCGATTTCGGCGGCATCAACGTGACGCTCGAGCCCGGGCTTCCAGAGGATCCCGAAATCGCTCAGGCGGCCGAGTTCGCCAAGGAAGAGGGGCAGCGCATGGTCCGGGAGCGCACCCAGCGGCGCCAGCAAACCGCGCCCCAGCCAGAGGCGCCGCCGAGGCCGGCGGGCGACGAGGGCAAGGGCGGCCGCGAGGAGTGATCGGTCCCGGGGACCACGAACGGGCACGATCGGAGCGGTCTGGTCGGAGCACGGAACTTGCTGAGAGCGGGTGACCGTCACATTGCCGCGTCGCGCTGGGCCGCCTTGACGGTCCTGATGGCGCTGGCCGGGTGTGCGCCGCAGGCGGGCCGGGAGAGCCGCCCGCCGCGCACCGAGAATGTCACGCTGCATTTCCTGTCACAGAGCTGTTTCCAGGGCGAGATCATCCCCTGCGGGTGACACGGCCGCAAGGGCGGGCTGGCCCGGCGGGCCGCCTTCGTGGACAGTCAGCGGGTCGCCCTGGGCCGCGTGTTGCTCGCCGACGGCGGCGACTTCTTCCACCGCATCCCCATTGATCGCTGGCGCGAGAGCATCGTCGCGTGGCGGGAGATGGAGCGTCTGGAGTACGACGCCGTTGCCCTGGGCGAGCTCGAGCTGCGCCAGTGGTCCTTGACCGACAGTCTGCTGCGGCTCGGGACGAAGCTGCCGCTCGTCACGACCAACATCGAGCGCCGCGCGGGCGAGGGCGAGTGGAAGCCCATCGGGGCGCGCTACCGGATCGTGGACGTGGACGGGGTGCGCGTCGGCTTCATCAGCGTCCTGCCCGAGGGGCGCACCTCGAGCCACGCGCTAGAGCAGACCAAAGGCGCGGTGCGCATGCTGCCCGCGATCCCGACCACACGGGAGGTGGCTCGTCTGCTGAAGGGAGCGAGCGCCGGCGGATCACCGCGGATCCTGGACAAGAGCGAGGTCAAGCGCATAGCCGGCGAGCGAGTGGACCTGCTCGTTCTGCTCGGTTACCTCGACCAGCGGGGCATGCAGGACGTTGCAGACTCCATCCCCGAGATCGATCTCATCCTCGGCGGTGTCCACCAGGCGCGCGACGAGCAGCCTGTTCGGCTCGGCGGCGCGATCGTGAACCGCTCTGGCGACCGGGGAGTGGCGGTCGCCGTGACTCACGTGGTGGTCTCGCCCGCGAGCGAGATCGTGGAGTTCAGCGGCCGCACCGCGGTGCTCGACGAGAGCCTCCCGCACGATCCGCAAGTGGAGGCCACGGCCCAGGCCGCGACCGAGGCCAGCGAGCGTGATCGCGTCGCCCGGCGAGAGAAGAAGCGCAAGGAGCGCCTGGAGCAACTGCGCCTGGAACGTGAGCAACAGGAGCGCGACCGCGAGCCGGGCCCCGCGGCCCCGGCGCCCTCGCCCGCCGGCGGAGCGGCGCCCGCTGCGCCGGAGCCGGGCGGCGCCCCCGCCGGGAGCCGCGTCAAGGGGCGGAGCGGGTGAGCCTGAGTGCCGGCGCCGCAGAACGCAGGTGCCGCAGAACGCCGCCCCTGGGTCCAACCTCCTCGAAGCGAATGAGTTCTGCACTTGGGCTGCCCCGCCGGGGCCAATCTGTGCTATCATCCAATTGGGAAAGAGGTTCGCGCACCCGCGGGGTGGCGCCTGCGGCCGCGGCCACGGCGGGGACCAGACCTGTTGTGGCGGCGGCCGCTGATCTGCGCGCCGGTGAACCTCAGGCGGCCAGGGGCGGGAACTCGCGGCGCCCCAGCCGGTAGCGGCATAGGTGGTTTTCCGGGGCATGGGTGCATTGGACCTGAGGATTCGATCCGTCCTCGGTTGAGTCTCCCGGTGAGAGCACCGGCCCTCCGATGTTCGGCGCAGGGCCGCGCCGGCGGGCCGGCGCGGGCCGCCTGCCGGAACAGAGGTTCGGAGGCAAGCTCTCGCGGGGTAGTTCCGTGTGGAGGAGAAGGGAATGAAGCACATTGACCGAGTTCTGGGGAGCCTGCTCATCGCAGCGCTCGCACTGAGCTTCGTGGGACAGGCTGCCGAGGCTCAGTCGACGCGGCCGTGGCAGAACACCCGGGAGTACTTCGAGTACATGGATGCGCGTTATGCGGACCTGGCGGGACAGCCCGGCGAGGTAACGCGCGGCACGGGCTTCAAGCCATACCAGCGCTTCCGTTGGTTCGCCCAGAATCGCATCGATGACCTGACGGGCGACATGATCCCCGGGGCGCGCTGGGAAGCCTGGCAGCAGATGCGTGGGCTCGAGCAGCAGAACGGCACGCGCAGCAACACCTGGTTCAACCTGGGCCCCAACAACGTGGCCGGCCGCTGCCTGGCGATCGAGATCCACCCGACCAATCCGAACATCGTCTACGCGGGCTTCGCCAGCAGCGGCCTGTGGAAGACGACCGACGGCGGGACGACGTGGGTGCCGCTGGGAGACTACCTCCCCACCCTGGCGATCAGCGCCATCGAGATGGATATGACCAATCCCGATCACATCTACATCGGCACCGGCGAGGGCTGGGGCAACGTCGACGCGGTTCACGGCGTCGGCGTGCTCGAGACGTTCGACGGCGGCCTCACCTTCCAGCCGACCGGCTACACCTACGCGATGTCGTCGGGGCGCGACGTGTTCGAGTTGGAATACAACCCGGCCGCCGGCACTCTGATGGTCGCCGCCGACAACGGCATGTGGCGCTCGACCGACCACGGCGCCAGCTTCACCCAGGTCTTCCAGTACGGTACCTGGACGGACGTCGAGTACCGGCGCGGCTCCACGACGACCATGTACGCCTGTGGCTTCGGGAGCGCGGACTTCGGCTTCTGGACCTCGAACGACGACGGCGCGACGTGGACCAAGACGACCGTCGGCGTCCCAACCGTCACGGTCGGCAACAGCCGCTTCGCTCTGACCGCTGCCGACCCGAACGTCATCTACTGGGGCGTGGCGAATCTCAGCAACGGCTCCATGCTCGGGCTCTACAAGTCGACCAACGGGGCGGCCAGCTTCACCCAGATCCCGTGCGACAACCATTACGGCAGTCAGGGCTGGTACGACGTGACGCTTGACGTCGACCCGCTCAACAGCAACCGCGTCTTCTCGGGCGGCGTCTACTTCTACTACTCGAGCAACGGCGGCACGAACTTCCAGACCTGGGCGGGCAACGTGCACGTCGACCACCACGCCACCGCCTGGGCGCCCTCCGACCCGACCCACTTCTGGCTGGGCACCGACGGCGGCTGCTACCGCAGCACGAACGCCGGCGGCAGCTTCCTGCCCAAGAACACCGCCCTGACGACGATGCAGTTCTACGCGGTTAATCACGCGATGTCGCAGCCGACGCGCGCCCTGGGCGGCACGCAAGACAACGGCACCTACCGCTACGACAACAACCCCAACTGGACGCCCATCCTGGGCGGCGACGGCTTCTTCTGCGAAGTCGACTTCACCAACCCGCAGATGCTCTACGCCGAGCTCTATTACGGCGATCACCGCCGGAGCACGAACGGCGGAAGCACCATGATCAATGCCAATTCGGGCATCACCGAGCAGGGCCCCTGGTCGACGCCGACCCACATGGACCTCGGCAACTCGCAGGTCATCTGGACCGCGCACAACACGAAGGTCTTCCGGACCACGAACGCCATGGTGAGCTGGTCCGACATGGGCCTGCCCACCGGTCTGGGCAGCGGTCGCTCGATCCATCAGTGCCGCGCCGTGCCGGACATCGTGGTCGTGGCCGGGCCCGCGCGGATCTGGAAGACCACCAACTGGGGCGCGTCGTGGACGGAGATCACCAACGGCATCATCACCGGCGCCGGCATCAGCGACATCCACGTTCACCCGACCAATCCCGACGTCATGGTCGTGACGGTGCAGAAGTACTCTCCGTCGTTCCACCAGGTGCAGAAGACGATCGACGGCGGCCTCTCCTGGTTCGCAATTGACAACGGCCTGCCGGAGGAGCCGGCCAACACGATCGAGATCGATCCGACCTATCCGAACATCTACTACGTGGGGACCGACTTGGGCGTGTACGTCTCCTTCGACGAGGGCGCGAGCTGGCAGCCGTTCAACACTGGTCTGCCGCACGTCGTGGTCGCCGACCTGCGCGTGCACGACTCGGCGCGGCTCCTGCGCGCGGGCACGCACGGACGCGGCCTGTGGGAGGTCGACATCTCGACCTTCGCGGCGGTCGACGAGCGGCCGCAGGTCCAGAACTTGACCCTGCACGTCTTCGGCAACCCGTCCGCGGGCAGCGCCGTGCTGCGCTTCGGCACGCACCGGCCCGGCAACATCAAGATCGGGTTGTTCGACAGCCAGGGCCGCCTGATCAAGCCCGTGCTGGAGCAGTTCCAGCCCGCCATCGTCACCAATCACGAGCTCGATTTGCGCGACCTGCCCGCGGGCGTCTACTTCGCCCGACTCGAGGCGAACGGCGAGACGCTCGCGCGTAAGGTGGTCGTGGAGCGATAACGGGCCGTTCTCATCGGCTCAGACCGAAGAGAACGAGGCGTTGGAGAAGCGGCGGCCTCGGCACCCAGTGGCGCCGAGGCCGCCGCGCGTTCGCCGTCGTTCCGAGTTCGTAACGGCTACGCTGCTGCGGTGGCAATGCGTAACCCCCCAGCAGTTGGAGCCTTCTCGGCCACGTTCCGCTTGAACTACAGAGGTTCCCGTGCGATGTGTGACACGTGGCAATCTTGCAGCTGTGCATCAGCTGCACCGCCCAGCGAAAGCACAGGAGAGGCCGACCAGGACAACCGCGAGCGATGTGGTTACCGGCACTGCCTACCGGTTGAGACACTCCGCACCCTACTCTACCTTATCACAACAAGCCGAGTCGTGGACAGCCGACGCCCGTTCATCATCAGCCTGACGAAGTAGGCACCAGCGGGCACCGGTGACCCGGCCGCATCGCGCAAGTCCCAGCCAGCTGTACTGACCTCCCCTGGTCGGGCGACGAGCGCCATGATGCGCACCTGTCGCCCCGCTCCATCGACAACCCTCAGGGCGAGATTCCCAGCATGAGTCGCCGGCACAAAGTATGTGAACCGTGCATCACTCGTCGCTGGGCTCGGGTAGCATCCGAACCACGACACATCGCCGGCATCAGCGCCCACAGGCCCCAGGCTCTGTGGATCCGTGCAGCCAACGAGCCACGCGCCAATGAGCCCACACGGGCCACCTTGATTGCAGGGACTGAAGTTCCACAAACGGTAGTCTTCCCCTACAGGGTCACAGAAGCATGGGTCCGCACTGAGATTGCCGTTCTGCTCTGATTGGTACGCAAAGCGAGGCGGACCAACCCAATCACCACCTTCGTTCCCGTAGATGTCGCAGCACGCCAGAACGGGATTACTCGCGGCATCCAACCGGACCGCTCGGTCAGACGTCCCAAAGGCGATGATAGTCTTGGCGAGATCTGGCGAGGACGCCTGCAGCGCCAACCCAGATCCGATCGGGGAGCTGTTGCTTGCGATCGTGCACGCGAGGATCGACGGATTGGACGAATCAAGGAACAGGCCTCCCCCGCCACCAGCCGCATGATTCGCGCACAGGGTGCAGCGCTGGATCAGCGGGGCAGCGCCCTGTCGGCACACGACTGCGCCTCCCCAACCGCTTGTTCTGTTGCCGCGCAGTATGCAGTTGTCGAGAATCGGAGACGCACCCACACACAGGATCGCCCCTCCATCCCCGATAGCAGCCGCGTTGCTGATTGTGACGCACCGAAGGACAGAGCGATTGCCCTCGCCACTCTGGAAGGTGATGCCGCGATGGGGCTCGATCCAAGCACCCTCGCAATCGATCACGGACGCTTCAGGATCGCCAGCTTCTGACTCGACAGTGATTGCCTTGCCGAGGAAATCCAGGTCCCGATTGCCTTCACCGTGGAAACGGCCGCTTCCCAACTGGATCACTGCAGAATTGACCGCCGCATTGATCGCAGCCTGGATGGTGGGGTAGTCCCCTGATCCGTCGGGTTCAACCGTGAGCAGGATTCCGCAGCCTACGGGGTATGCACCGATCCAGCCACAGACGGGGTTGTTCTCTGGAGCGCACGGCGATGTCCGGTGGATAGAGAAGTCCCCAGCATCAGGATCGCAGAACTGCGGATCTTCTGAGATGTTGCCGCTTATCCCGTACTGATTGGCAATGCATCCAATCCAGTCTCCGTCTGGGTTCCCGTAGATGTCGCAGCACGTTAGCAGTGCGGTGCCGTCATCGCAGAAGACGGGCCTTCCTTCAACGCTTTGGGCGATGATGCAAGAGGTGATGGTGATATTGACATCAGCCCCAAGGTAGATGATGTTGCCGTGGTTGGTCCCGCAGTTCGCTGCCAGTGTGCAGCTAGTCAGAACAGCATTCGCTCCTTCGGCAGAACAGATGGCTGCACCTGTGCTGCTCGTGTTATGCAGGAACCCACACTGGTGGACTCCGGGCGAGGAACCTTCACGGCAATGAAGACCTCCTCCGCTCTTGCCCGCGGCGTTCCTAAGAAATACACAGGAGTAGATTGTCGGGGAGGATCCATTCACACACAGGATCCCGCCTCCGCGCGACCACCCTCCGGTACTCGGGGCGTATCCATTCATAATAGTTACGCCGCTGAACACGCATTCGGTGGTTTCACCGGATCGAAACAACACACCGCGGTGGGGCTCAGTCACGTTTCCCCCGCAGTCTATGTAACACATTTGTGGATCACCCGTCGCTGAGCGTATTACAAGCCTCTTGCCAGTATAGTCGAGATCCCGATTCCCATGTCCCGTGAAGATCCCTGTTCCGAGTATGATGCTGTCACCGTTCGCAGCAGCAGAAATCGCTGTTTGGATATTCGGGAAGTCGCCGGTTCCATCGGGTCTGACGATAAGTGTTGCGGCAGAAGCAGGAAGCCCCGCAGCTACGAACACGATGAGGCTCAGAATGTCGCGTCGCATCGCTCCCTCCTCTCATCACTGTAGGCAACGCAGATCAGCGAGAATAGTGTACGGGCGGGCGGAGGTTGGATACAAGCCCTGGAAATCAACCCATGAAGCCGGGCGAGCGGTTCCTGTCTTGTCTTGCAGGTCCAGCTCCGTGGTCCGCGGGAATCGGGTGGGTAGGGCGAGTGGCGGCCGCGCCACCCAGCCCGGCGTGAGGCACGGCAGCATCCTTTTTCTTCTTGGCCCGCGTCGCGCGGCGTGTAGAATGCGGCGTCGCGGCTGCCGCCGCGGGCGAGTCCGCGGCCTTCCCCAGCCACCTGAAGCAACCGGAGTCGAGCGATGTCCAACACCGCGAGCGGTGTCCTCAAGCTCGTCGCGCGCGGCGAGGCCGAGTTGCGCGATCCGTCCCGCTCGTTCCGGCCCGGAGCGAACGTCGTGCGCGTGCCCGCCCGCCTGGTGCGCGAACACGCTCTGCCCGAGGGCGCTGAGCTGGAGGGGCCGGTGGCGACCGGGCGCGGGGGGTCGGTGCTCAGCGCGGTGACCGCGGTGTGCGGAATGACCCCGCAGGCCTTCAGCGCACGCCCGACGCTCAAGCAGCTCACGCCCGTGGATCCGACTCAGCGCTGGCGCCTGGACGCCTCGACCGACCTGGGCGTGCGCATGGTCGATCTCGTCGCGCCGATCGGCAAGGGCACGCGGGGGCTGATCGTCTCGCCGCCCAAGGCGGGCAAGACCACCCTGCTGATGGCGATGGCCAGGGCCATCCGCGCGGCCGACGCGCGGGCTCGCATCATCGTGCTCTTGATCGACGAACGGCCCGAGGAGGTGACGCACTTCCGGCGCAGCGTGGAAGCGCAAGTGCTGGCCAGCTCCAAGGACGAGAACCCGCGCCAGCACATCGAGCTGGCCGAGTTGACGTTGGCCCACGCACGAGTCCTCCTGGAGTGCGGGCAGGATGTGGTGATCCTGGTCGACAGCCTCACGCGCATGGCACGCGCCTTCAACGTGCAGGGGTCGGGCACCGGTCGCACCATGTCGGGGGGACTGGAGGCGGGGGTTCTGGAGGTTCCCCGCCGCTTCTTCGGATTGGCGCGCAGCATCGAGGGCGGCGGTTCGGTGACCCTCATCGCCACCGTGCTGGTCGACACCGGCTCACGCATGGACGAGCTGATCTTCCAGGAGTTCAAGGGCACGGGCAACAGCGAGGTCGTGCTGAGCCGCCAGCTCGCGGAGGCGCGCATCTTCCCGGCGATCGATCTGCCCGCCAGCGGCACGCGCAAGGAAGCGCTGCTGCGAGATCCTACCGAGCAGAAGCGCGTCGCGATCATTCGCCGGGCCCTGGCCGGGCGCAAGCCGGACAGCGCCATGCGCGCGCTGCTCAAGGCGCTGGGGCCCTATCCGACCAACGAGGCCTTTCTGGCCAGCATTCCGGTGTGACCGGCCCCGTGTGATCAACGCGCCTGCAGAGCAGCAACCGGCCGTGCTATGATCTCGTAGAGCCACGTGGCTCGTCCCCTAACACCCCCCGGTGCGCGAAAGGAGCGATCAGCATGGCATCTCGAGGTCTTGTTCCCGGGCTCCCCGCCAGCGCCGTCCGGCGCGGCGCCCGGCGAAGCGGCGCCCGGCCGGCGGGCCGATTCATCCCGGCCGCGGTCCCAGGCGCGGTTCGGTGCACCTTGTTCGGTGCCCTGCTGGGCGTCATGCTGAGCGCCATCTTGGGTGTGCTTCCGGGCGCGCGGGCGGCGACGCCCCAGGCGCCGCTCGCGACTTTGGCGGCACCGGGGGCCCAGGCGCCGGCCGTCCCGCCGCCGCTCCCGTCGGCCGCGGATCGCGCGAGCTTCGTCGCCTGGGAGCAGGAGGCCCTGGCGCCGGCGGCGGAGCCGAGCGCGCTTCACCGCGCCGTGCACGACGAATACGACGTCACACGCTACGAGATCGATCTGGCCCTCGACATCCCGACCCAGGTGCTGACGGGCACCGTGGTGGTGCGTGCCGTCGCGCAGGTCGCCGGGCTCGCGCAGGTCGACCTCGACCTCTACGCCTGCATGCACGTCGACGCCGTGAGCGCGGGCGGGAGTCCGACGACCTACTCGCATGCCAACGGCATCCTCACGATCGTGCTGGACCAAGCCTACCAGCCGGGCCAGGCGTTCACCGTGGCGGCCACGTTTCACGGCACGCCGCTCTTTCCCGGCAACCCCCTGCCCTTCCGGTGGGCCGCCCACGCGGGCACGCCCATGGTCCTCAGCTACTCCGAGCCCTTCGGAGCCCCGGCATGGTGGCTGTGCAAGGACGACCCGAAGGACAAGGCCACCTTTGCGATCGCGATCACGTGCCCCGACAACCTGACCGCGGTTTCAAACGGACTCCTGACGCAGGTCGTCGACAACGGCAACGGGACGAAGACCTATCACTGGGAAACCAACTACGCGATGTCGCCCTACCTCTTCTCGATCGCGGTGACGAACTTCGCGAGCTGGACCGAGGTCTACACGGCCCTCGACGGCATCACCACGATGGACGTCGACTACTACGCCTACCCGGAGGACCTCACCCGCGCGCAGGTAAGCTGGAGCAACAACATCGCGATGTTGGAGTACTATGCGACGCTCTTCGGGGAGTACCCCTTCCTGGCGGAGAAGTACGCCATCGCGGAGTTCCAGCACACCGGCGCGATGGAGCACCAGACGGCCACCAGCATGGGCTATCCGTGGGTGACGGGCACGCACCAGTACGACTGGGTCGTGGCCCACGAGCTCTCCCACTCGTGGGTCGGCGATATGATCACGATGAGCGCGTGGAGCCATGCCTGGTGCAAGGAGGGCTTCGCCACCATCTGCGAGGCGCTCTACTTCGAACACCTGTACGGACACAACTACTACCACTCATACATGAACGGCATGAACATCCTGAACTACGCGCCGCATCAGCTCTACGGCATCCAGCCGGTGATGCACGCGGCCATCTACTACAAGGGCGCCTGGGTGCTCCACATGCTGCGCCATGTCATCGGCGACGCCGCCTTCTTCGCCGGCGTTTACGGCTATGCCAACGATCCGGCGCTCATGTACGGCCACGGCGACACCGAGGACCTGCGCGCGGCGTTCGAGGCCGCCGCGGGCATGGATCTCGGCTGGTTCTTCGACCAGTGGATCTATCACCCCGGCTACCCGATCTACGAGCTCGTCTGGTGGTCGCAGCCCGCCGGCGGCGGCTACGACGTCATGCTCACGTTGCGCCAGCGGCAGACCCTGGGCCCGATCTTCAAGATGCCGATCGACGTGCGCATCACGACGGCGCTCGGCCCGCAGACCTTTGTGGCCTGGGACTCGCTCCAGACGCAGACTTTCACCTTTCACACTGATAGCGCGCCCACCGCGTTGGCGCTGGATCCCGACATCTGGATCATCCGCACGATCCAGAGCATGAGCGACATCGACGCGAGCACGTCCCTCGTCGAGCTGCCGCCGCGGGTCTACCCGAATCCGTTCGGCGGCCGGACGCAGATCCTGCTCGATCTGCCGCAGCCGGGCCGCGTGGTGGTCACGGTCCATGATGCCGCCGGCCGCCGGGTCGCCCACCTGCTCGATGCCGCGCGGCCGGCGGGTCGCACCGGGGTTGTCTGGGATGGCACCGACCAGCTTGGGCGCCCGTTGCCGCAGGGACGGTACTTCACGCGCGTCACGGCCGGCGGCCGGACCGTCGCGGGGCAGATGCTGCTGATTCGATGAGGAGATGGCGCCGCGTGGTGGTCGCGGCGGTCGGGGCGCTCGGGCGGGCGCCTCGCGCGGCTCGCGAGCCGCGATCACGGCGCTTGGAGGCGGGCGCGGGGAGCGGGGGCGGACCGCTAGCTGTCGGATTCTCCCGGCTCGCGGAAGGACTCGCGCGCGGCTCGTTTGGGACGTTCCAGTTCCAGTAGGTGCGCGCGGGCCTTCTCCTGGTAGCACGCATCGAGGGGCGTGGTCGGCTCGTGGGCCAGCGCCAGGCGCAGTTCGTCAGCCGCCTCGGTCTCGCGATCCTGGGCCTGGAGCGTGCGACCGAGCGCATAGTGATAGAAGGGGCTGCCCGGACTCAGCACGACAGCCTGGCGCAGAAACCTCTCGGAATCCCCCAATGAGGCCGGCGGCAAGCCGCCCACCAACGTCTTGGCCAGCGTCCGCTCGACCCAGCCCATGGTGCTGATGCGATAGTTGAGGACGCCCAGCAGCACGTAGGGCAGCGCCTCTGTCGAACCGCGCGCGATGGCCGCGCGGCAGTAGCGATCCGTTCGGCAGGCCCGGTCGATCTTCTCCGCGTTGCCCGCGATCTCCGCCAGACGGGCGTTCACCAGCCCGAGACGTGCGAGCAGCCGCGCATCGTCCGGCTCCTCCCCGCCCGCCTCGACGAGCAGGGCTTCTGCCCGGCGGCAGTAGCCGGCCAAAGAGTCCGGCGGGGTCAGGAAGGACCGCTCCAGGAGACCGTCGACCTGCAGGATGATTCGCTCGAGGCTGCCCGGCCGGGCGCCGGCCGGCGCCGGCGGAGTGAAGCAGGCCTCACTCGCGCAGGGGGCGCCCGTCCAGAAGAGGCCGGCCGCCAGACAGGTCAGGATTACCAGCCGCGGGGAACGAGTCACCAAGGTGGACACCATAGGGCTCCCGTAGGGTTGCGAACCGATTCGAGGGACCTGGTTCGACCTCAGGTATTATACCATGGCGGCATGGGGCAGCCGGTCCCGACCGAGAACGCAATCTATTGACCTGCAATGAGTTGTTGATGCGGTACCGGCGCAGGCGTTGGTTGGAAGACGCCATCAACTCGCGACTGCTGTATCTTGTTCCCTGGAAATGCATTGGGAGATGTGCGTCTCCTCTGGGCGCGTTGCCCGACGCTCATTCAGGCTTGGCCAGGAACTCCCGCCCGGTAGGCAGCGCCAGGACGCCCCGATCGGCAGGCCCAGCCAGCAACGCCCCGCTCGAGAGCCTCGCCGGGAAGCCGTGGGTGCGCATCAAAGGTCGTCGAGCGGACTGCGCACGGGCGGGGCCACCGACGGCAGCACGTGCGTGTAGATCATGGTGGTCTCCACGCTCTTGTGGCCGAGCAGCTCCTGGATTCGCCGGATGTCGACGCCCTGCTGGAGCAGGTGGGTGGCGTGACTGTGTCGAAGCGTGTGCGGACCGGCGGGTTTGGCGATCCCGGCCTTGCGCACGGCGGCCTTCATGGCCTTCTGCACCGTCGCGCTCGCGACGTGCCAGCGCTGGATCGTCCGTGTCTCTTGGTTCGGCGAGAGCTTGGCGGAGGGGAAGGCGTACTGCCACCCCCACTCCCGGCCGGCCTGCGGGTACTTGCGCCGAAGCGCGTCAGGCAGCGGCGCCTCGCCCGCGCCGGCGGCCAGATCCCGCTCGTGCAACGCCTTGACCTTCGCGAGGTGGGCCCGCAGGTCAGCCTCCAGACGGCGCGGGAGCAGCGTGGCCCGGTCCTTGTCGCCTTTGCCGGAACGCACCAGGATCGCGTGACCGTCGAAGTCGATGTCCTTGACCCGCAGCTCAATCAGCTCGTTCACGCGCAGGCCCGCGCCGTAGACCACCTCGAGCATCAAGCGCGTCGTGCCGCGCAGCTCAGCCAGGACAGCGCGAACCTCATCAACGGAAAGCACCACGGGCAGCTTGCGCCCGCGCCGCGCGCGAACCGTGTCGGCCATGTCGCCCAGATCGCTTTCGAAAACGCGACGATGCAGGAAGAGGATCGCGTTGAAGGCTTGATTCTGCGTGGATGCGGACACGCGCGCAACGGTCGCCAACCGGCTCAGGTAGGCCTGGGCATCCGCCGTGCCGGGAATCTCCTTGCTCTGCGCGTCATGATACTGGAGGTAGCGGCGCGCCCATCCGAGGTAGTTGCGTTCCGTGCGCGGGGAGTAATGACGAAGGCGCAAGACGCGCCGCATCTCGGCCAGCGCGGTGGGGGTGTCGAGGGTCGCCGGCGTGGGGGTCGGAGGTGCGGGCGGGGGAGGCGTCGCGGGGGCCTGCGGAGCGTGCGTGGCCGCGGGCGGAACCGACGGGGGCACGGCGGGAGATGGCGGGGCCGCAGGCTGGGCCACGGGGCTGGTGGACGGCCGAGCCGCTGCCACGCCTGAACGGTACTGGCCGCAGAACAGTGTGACCGCGTCGGCAGCCTGGCGCACCTGCCAGGCCGGCGTGCCGCTCGTGTCGAGATCGTCGATGAACACGTTCAGCGTGTCCTGCCAGACTTCCCTCGGCCGTTGTCGCCACAGGCGGAGAAACCTCTGGACCCACCGCGTGAAGTGCGGAATCCGGTGGGCAGGGGCCAGCCTCCGATCGCGAAGCCATCGATCGAATCCCTCCAGCCACTGCCCGATTTCGTCCGCCATGTTGGTCGACCCGTCCTTGCCACTCACCTGGTCTGGCGCCTACCGTTCTTGCCCGGCGGCTTACCACAGGTTGCACGCCACCCGAATCCCCTGCTATCGCAACTTCCTCCTACACTGGTACTTCCCGACAAGACGCGCCGCACGATGCTTTGTGATACTCGCCACTGCGCGCGCCGACTAGAACCCAACATCCCCTCCCTTCGGACGACGGCCGTACTCGCACGCATTCCCCTCCGGCGGCACTACCCTCAACCCGCTTGCCAGCCGCGGGCATCCGCGATAGCCTTTAGCAGTTCTCGTGCCGGGGCGGAAGTCGGGTGTGAGGCAGACCAGCAGCGGATGGTGTACACTTCCTTACCATGACACCAGCCCGCCGCCGGTGGGGGACGGTGGGAGAATCAATGGTTCGCGTGGCGGAGCATGAGTCGGGTTCTATTAAGGACCA
>CAZRWW010000043.1:0-44920 GCA_964603725.1 uncultured bacterium | reverse complement strand
CGAGCACCAGGCCGCGCGGGCGCATCGCGATCCGTCCGAGCACGGGCGGCAGATTCAGGTCCTCGAAGGCGGGCACGCCGAGCGGGACGTGCCGGATGGCCATCGCGATGGTGCCGCGCTGGTAGTAGAAGTTCGAGCGGAAGCGCGCCAAACCGGTGATGCCGAAGCCGAAGTCGAGCTCGCGCGCCCGGGCGAACGTCTCCTGCTGCTCGGGGGTCAGGATCTGCTCGACCATGCTCTCGAGCTCCTTCTGATTCGGCGGCGTGACGTTCATGTGCTCCAGGGTGCCGTCGACGCGCAACACGGGGCGAGTGCCCGCCTTGATGTGCACATCGGAGGCCCCACGCTCCATCATGGTTTCGAGAATCTTGCGGAAGTCCACGGGCTTGCTCCCTTGGCCGTCCGGACCGGCCGCCTTCGGATCGCCGGGGCGCCATGCGGGGCGCTTCTCCGGCCGGCGGCAGGTGCGCGCGGGCGCGCCGGTGCTCCCCCCGGCGCGCCCGCGCTCGATCAGGCGCCGGGCCGCACCAGGAAGAGGGGCTGGTTGAACTCCACGGGTTGTTCGTTCTGTACCAGGATTTCGGCAATCGTCCCCGAGATCTCCGCCTCAATCTCGTTCATGAGCTTCATCGCCTCGATGATGCAGACGACCTGGCCCGAGGAAACTCGCGACCCGACTTGGATATACGGCGGTGCCGTCGGCGACGGGGCCGCGTAGAAGGTCCCCACCATGGGCGAGACGATCGCGATCAGGCCCGCCTGGTGAGCGTGGGCGCCCGCGTCGGACGGCCCGGCGCCCGGCAGGGTCGCCCGCACGGCCTGTCCCTGCCCGGCCACCGGCGCCCCCGCCGCGGCCGCCTCGGGGGCGGGCGCGAGGCTGGATCCGCGGTCGGCCGCCGATGCAGGCGCGGGGTGCTCGCCCCGCCCGTTGGCGCTGCGGCGGACTCGGGCGATGCGCACCGTGCTCCACCACCGGCGCACCTCCAGCTCGTCGATCTGGCTGGTCTCCACCAGCTCGATCAGTCGCTTGATCTCCTGCACACGCATCGCGCCCCCCTCCTGCAGCACCCGCCAGCGCCGGCGCCCTCCGGCGCAGCCCGCGGGCGGTCTACCTGCCGGCGCTGACCCGCTCGAGGTACTCCCCGGTGCGCGTATCGATCTTGAGCTGGTCACCCTCTTCGATGAAGAGCGGAACGGAAACGACGAGGCCCGTCTCCATCTTGGCCGGCTTGGTCGCCCCCGTCGCGGTGTCGCCCTTGACGCCCGGCTCGGTCTTGGCCACCGAAAGGACGACATGCGACGGCAGCTCGATCAGGAACGGCTTGCCGTCGCGATTGAGCATCTTGACCGTCCCGTTCTCCTTCAGGAACCGCGCGTCATCCCCCACCTGCCCGGCTGACATCGAGAATTGCTCGTAGGTCTCCACATCCATGAAGTGGAACAGGTCTCCGTCGAAGTAGAGGAATTGCGCGTCCTGGCGCTCCAACCGGATCTCGTCGAACTTCTCGCCGGAGCGATAGGTGCGTTCGATGACCGCCCCGGTCAGGACGTTCTTCAGCTTGGTGCGCACGAACGCGCCGCCCTTGCCGGGCTTCACGTGCTGGAAATCGATGATCCGGAACGCCGTCCCCTCCAGATTGATCACCATGCCGTTGCGGAAATCCGCCGTCGACGCCATCTGCCCCTCTCCCACCCTTCAGAACCCGCCCGGGTCCGGTGCCATCGTCCACCCGCTCGCCCCTTCACGGGGGCGGCGGTCCGCAATCGGTGCACGATAGCAAAAGACAGCCCGGGTGTCAAACCGGGAGGTCGCACCTAACTTGTTGCATATCAAAGAACTAACCGCATAGACACCCGCCCGCAGGGAGATCCGGCCCCGGCGCGGTCAGGCAGGCCTCTCGCCCGCGAAAGTCCGGGCAATTGCCTCCAGCAGACGCAGTTGGGGCAGCTTGTCGCCCGGCGGGTTGAAGACCGACATGTCGATCATGTAGAGCCGGCCGCCGTCATGGAAGCAGAAAGACTTGAAGGGCCCCCCCATGGGCGGGTTCATGTTCTGGTAGAGGCCGTAAATCTCGACCGCGTTCCTGCCCAGGAACGTCACCGGCCGGGTGGTCGTCCGCGAGGGCTCGATGCGATCGCCGCCCGAGTACACGGTGGCCAGCGTGTCCCTCAGGGCCATGCAGGCCGGCGCGGTCAGGCTGTCGCCGGCTTGGTACTGGTAGTAGACGTACAGGTACATCACGGCGCCCGACGGCATCACCTGCTTCATCCTGACGAACCGATTCTCGACCTGTTCCTCCACGAAGAAGCCGGCGGGGATACGAATGCTGTATCCGTGACGGCGCTGGATGCCTTGGGCCATCAGGGTCTGCTCGCCCGAGGAGAACATCGTGCGCCCCAGCCCGGCGATGATCCGATCGAAGAAGCCGTCCAGAATGGCCCGACCTTCTTCCCGCACCAGCGCCTCGAGCGCCTCGACGCTGGTCGCGTGCAGGAAGAGCATCGTCTGCCCGTCGGCCAGCGCGTTGCTGGCGAAGGCATAGCCCGCCGGCCTTGTGGTGAGCTGGCGATATGTGGCCTCCGGCAGCATCTTGCGGGCCTGGCCCGCCGACCAGGAGCGCGAGCGCATGTCGGCCAGAAACGCGAGATTGCGCCAGTTGCGCCTCAGGCGGAAGCCGGTGGAGTCGGAGACCTCGAGCTTGAAGGCCCGCTCGGGCCGGACGGGGGTGTCCTGCCAGCTGACGAGCAGTCCGCGGGCCAGATCACGCCGGTCGTCTCCGATGGGAATGTCGCTGAAGAGCGTGGCCTCGCCGTTCGGTCCTTCGGCAATGACGCTGCTCCGGGAACAGGCCAGGTGCACAACGATCGACAGCAGGGGCGCCAACGCGAATCCCCAGACCGCCAGCCGCCCGTGAGATCTCATCACGCCTCCTTGCCCCTCCCTGCAGTTCGGGCCCGCACCGCCGGCCGGGGCCCCGGCCGGCCGCCTCCGAGGGGAAGGCTATGCCAGCCCGTGGCTCGCGTCCAGCACTCCTCGGTTCCGGCGGGGGATCCTCGAGAACAACCGCGTGACACGGGGCGGCAATCCTGATTCAGGATCCCGATGCGCGGTTGCCCGAGGCCTCAATCTGACGAAGGCGGCGTGCGATCTGCGCCCGCTGGCTCTCCAGCCGGCGAAGCTCTTGCTGGAGCTCCTGGCTTTCGTTGAGTTGGTCGCGGCGCATGTGCAGGAAGAGCTCGGCCGCATCGCGGTCCCCGACGCACACATTCATCTGCCGCCGGCGGTCTTCGCGCAGAATGTCGACCTTGACCCACGCTCCGGGTCTGGCGTTCTGGACGAGTTGGGTCAGCTCCCCGACGCTGCTCACCGGCTGGCCCTCGAAACCGAAGATGAAATCGCCCGGCAGGATTCCGTACCGATCCGCCGGGCTTTCGGGCAGCACGTCGAGAACCACCACGCCGGAAGTCGGGCCGGCGGCGGCGCCCCCGCCCGCCGGCTCGGTCTGCACGCCCAGGAAGCCGGCCAGCGGCCGCTGGCCCGATTCGATCTCCCGGATGGCGCGGGCGACGACAGCCGCGGGCACGATGACGCCCTCGACGCGGGCGGAACGCCGCTCAGCCTCGAGCGCGGGTCTGGAATTGGCCGATCCCTGCTCGCCGGTCACCACACCGGTGATCAGCCCGACCCACTTGCCGCTCAAGCTCACCAGCGCGCCGCCCTGGTTGCCGGGCATGATGGGCGCGTGAAGCTGCCACATCTCGCCGCTCGATTGCCCGTACTTCGCCTCCCAGCGCTTGATCGCTGATTTCTGCGACAGGCTCAGCGTGGGCCATCCCGGGCTCGGACCGCTCCACGGTCCATAGGCCACCGCGGCAACCCACTCCGGCAAGAGCGGATCGCCCTCGCCGGGAGGCTCGAGGAATGGAAACGGGCCCGTCGAGGCCAGGCGGAGCACGGCGATGTTGGTGGCGGGGTCCATCCCCTTGTAGCGCGCGCTGACCCGTTGGCCCCCCGGAAAGTGGACCACCAGGCTGTCTCCGGGCAGGGCCACGCGGGCCGCCGTGACCACGCACCCGTGCGAATCCACCACGATGCCCGAGGCGACCAATCGGCGCAGGGTGAAGGAAGTGCCCGCCAGACCGCGCTCGCCCTGGCCTGGCGTGGCGCCGTCCGTCGTCGTGCGCACGCGATAGCTCACGACGCTGACGATCGCCGGGCTGACCTCCTCGTAGAGCTGCGACAGTTCCTTTTCTAGCCAGCAGTGATAGGGCGAGGGGGGCGTGCCCGTGGGTTCCGCCGCGGCCAGGGAGCCGGAGATGAGCAAGGCGGGGACCAGGGTCGCCGCCCCGCCCCACCTGACCCTCCCAGAGCCGCGGAAGAACCTAGAACGTGATGTAGGCATTATGCTCCCTGGAAGCGCCCACTTGCATCCGGACGGGCCTGCCCTGCGGGCCGGAGACGAAGGGATCGTGGATGTACTCCGGGTCCATCAGGCTCGAGTCGGGCAACGCGAGGTCGGCCAGCGGCCCTTCAGAGCGGGCGCCGGCCGGCGAGCCGGGCAGCTCGACCGCAAGCTCGGTCGGCACGCCGGGAGCGACGTCGGCCTCGGCCGCCAGATCGCGGCCGCCATCCGAGCGGGTGGCCGGCGAGTCCGCCGGTCCGCCGTGGACCTGGATCAATAAGCCGATGACCAATCCAAAAGCCACGCCCGCGGCCGGCCGCAACCAGGCCGGGGCGAAGGCATCCTTCAAGAAGCCGCCCAGGGAAAAGCCCGAACGGGCGGCGATCCGATCGGGCTGAGCCTGCGTCTCGGCGATCCGCCGGCACACGGATTCGAAGAAGCCGGGTTCCGGCTGCGTCTCTGGCAGGCTGCGCAGCATGGCTTGCACGTTCTCGAGGCAGGTCATTTCCTCGCTGCACGTGGCGCACTCCCGGAGATGACGGCGCAGTTCCTCGTCCTCGGCAAAGGTCAAATCCCGGTCCAGGCAAGCCGACAGCAGGCGTCTGGCTTCGGTGCAATTCATTCCACCGGCCTCCTCTTCATGATGGGCTCGAGCATCTCCTTCAGGGCATTGCGCGCTCGGTTGATCCGGCTGCGGACCGTCCCGCCGGGGATGTCCAGGACCTGCTCGATCTCCTCGTAGGTCAGTTGCTGCACATCGCGCAGCAGGATGACCTCGCGGTACTTGGGCTGCAGCTTCTGGATGGCGGCCATCACGATCTCCTCGATCTGATGCTGATGCGTCTTGCTCACCGGCCCCGGCTTGGCATCGGCCAAGAAGGCGCCCGAGTCGCCGGTCGCTTCCAGCAGGGTGTCCAGGCTCATGACACCCTTGAGCCGCGACTTGCGGCGGATCTCGTTCTTCGCGAGGTTGACCGCGATGGTGTAGATCCAGGTGCTGAACTTCCCGCTCCGGCGATAGCGCTTCCGGTGCAGGAAGACCCGCAGGAACACCTCCTGGGCAATCTCGGCGGCCCGGTCCCGGTCGTAGATGAACCGGTGAACCAAGTTGGTCACCTTGCCCTGATAACGTCTGACCAGCAGAGCGAAGGCGGCCTCGCTCCCCTCGACGATCCGTTCCATGAGGTCTTCGTCCGGGAGATCCGCCAGCTTCGGCTCCATCTGCTTGTCCGGTGCACGGGTTACGTCCGATCCGCCAGTCTCTACCCGGGAGCCTGGGAGGGGTTCCAGCTGATCGGTTTCCCTGCCCATGTCGGCCCTGTCCGGCATGCTACCTCTCGCCTTCCAGGCTCTGCAGGAACTCCAGCAGTCCGGTGTCGCCTGGGCTCCACCGCAGCCCTGCTTCGAGGGCCTGCCTGGCCTCGGGAACGTTGCCCTGCTCGACCCTGACCTGGGCCAGGTGGGTGAAGATCTCCGGGTGGCGGCCTCCCCTCTGCACCGCTTGCTCCAGCCATTGCTGGGCCTTCCCCAGATCGCCCCTTTTGTACCAGAGCCAGCCCATGCTGTCGAGATAGGCGGGGTTCTCCGGATCGATCTCCAGGGCCCGGCCGATGAGGGTTTCCGCCTCGTCCAGGCGCAGGCCTCGCTCCACCCACATGTAACCCAGGAAGTTGAGCGCCTCGGCCGATTCCGGTTCATCGCGCAGGATGCCCTGGATCAGCTCCTCCGCCTCCGGCGCCCGGTCGATGGACTCGAGATAGGCGGCGTACTCCAGCTTGATGCCGTTGTTGTCCGGATCCCGCCGGGCGGCGAGCTTCAGAAGCTGGAGCGTCTGGTCGACGCGGCCGTGCTCGCGGCAGATGGCCGCCCCGAGCATGTAGGGCTCCGCGCTGTCCGGCTCGGTCTTGCCCCAGGCGTCGATCGCCCGCAGGGCCTCGTCGACCTGGCCGGCCTCGGCCAGGCACAGAGAGCGGATGCGCCAGCCCTCGGGCTCGGCCGGGCTGCGAGTGGTCAGGGACTCCGCGGGAACGAGAGCGGCCGGGCAGTTGCCTTCAGCGAACTGAATCCTCATCTCCCAGCGCCACACCAGGGCCGGGTCGGTCCCGAGCAAGCGCGCCTGATTGAGCAAATCCAGGGCGCGTCCGGCGTCGCCCCGGCGGTAGGCGACCAGTCCGAGCTGCAGGACGGGCAAGCCATCAGCGGGTCGCAGCGAGCGGAGCTGCTCCAGCTCGGCCTCGGCCTCATCCCACCGGTTGCCTGCCAGGAGCAGTTCGATGAGTCGCCATTGCGCGCGCAGCTGCCGGGGATGGCGCTCCCGGAGCGTCCGATAGAGTCGGATCAGCTCCTCGGTGCGCCCGAGCCGCTCGAGCGCGCTCGTCAGCGATTCGGTGATGCCCGGGTATTGGGGCGAGGTCTCGAGGATCGTCCAGTAGTCTGCCAGCGCTTCGTCCACGCGGCCCAGCTTCATCAATAGCTCGGCCCGCTGCTCGAGCAGCTGAGGCATGGTCGGATTGAGGCGGACCAGGTGGTTGACCTGTTCGAGAGCATCGGCGGGTCGTCCGAGCCTCTCATACACGCCGGCCATCAGCCGATGGGCCCGCGCCTCGGGCCCGAGCTCGACCAACCGGGAGAGCGTCTGCAGCGCGCCCTCGAATCGGCCGAGGGCCACCTGACTGGTCGCGGTGATCCAGAGCGCCTCGGTGTGGGTCGAGTCGCGCGCCAGGGCGCGGCGGGCGACGGCGAGAGCCTCCTCGGGACGGCGCAGCTCGCGCAGGCACACCGCCTGCCGGACGAGCAAGTCGGGATTGCCGGAGACGCCGGATCCGGCCCGCCGGTAGTGGTCGAGCGCCTCCCCGAAGCGGCCGCCGAGCTCTTCCTGGAGCCCCAGCGAGTAGGACGTCCAGCGATCGGCCCGCGCCGTGACCGAATCGGGCACCTGGACCGATTCGCCGGGACGCGGGGCCGCCGAGAGCGGCAGGTCGATCCCGTAGCGGGGCGCGGCGGGCTGGTGGGAAAGAGCCTCGCCGGCGGAGCCCGACCGCGGTACGCTGGTGCATCCGGCGCCCAGCGCGCCGATCAGGACCGCCGTCAGCGCGCCGGCCGCCGCCCACCCGCGTGCCCCTGGCGCCCCCGGCGCGCTGCGGCCCCCGCGGCTCTTGAACCTCCATGCTGGCACCGTCACACCCCTCGGCTGCCGATCGCGCGAGCGCAGCAGCGGGCGCCTTACGGCCCCGCGCCCGGCGTCTCGGCCAACGCCCGGCAAAGGGAACATCCCTCCCCTGCCCGAGTAGTATCGGTGGGAGGCTAACAGGTTTCCACCCCCTGGGGGTACAGAGAGATCCCGGCCGGTGATCAGGGGAGACCAATCCGCCGGAGTTTTGACACACGTGATCGGCGGGCAGTATACTGGCGCGGCACGGCGGGGGATTCAAAACGGACACGGCGGGAGGATGAAGGTGCGCGGGTGGGCCAGCCATAGGTTTCATCCCTGGATGCGGCGCACGGCCGCGACCAGTGCGGCCTTCGGCCTGAGCCTCGCGGCGGCCGGATGCTACACCTTGCTCAAGCACCCGCCGGCGAGCGACCCCACCTCCGGATTCACCGGCGAGTGCACGCGCTGCCACAACGAAGCGGGCGTGGTGGAAACGGGCTACGGGCCGTGGATGGACTACTTGCGGTACTCCGGCGCGGGCTGGATCAACTACTACGGCTCGCCCCATTGGCTCGACAGCCGCTGGGCCCGGGTCTCGAAGCAGGACCCCGAAGAGCCCGATCGGCCCAGCGGGCGGGTCGCCTGGGGCCGCGTGCCCATGTCCCGCGGACAGGCCGCCGATGGAGCGCCGCGCACGCGCGACCCCCAGGCTCCGCCTCCCGTCCCGGCCCCCGTCGCCGGGGCGTCGGACTCGCCAGCCGCCCCTCCTGCCCCAACGTCGGAAGGCGCGCAGCCGCAAGAGCCCCCGGAAGAAGACGAGCCGAAGCGCCTGCCGCCGAGCGGTCGCGGCCTGAAGCGCTAGCAGCCGCGACCCCTGACAGGGATGGAGGAACCATGGACTTTATCCGCGTTCTCGTGGCCCCCTCGATGCTAATGGCGCTGATGGCCCCGGTGACCGGCCTGAGGACGAAATGGCTGGCCCGGCTCGTGGCAATCGCCTTCGCGGCCGGCGGGGCACCGCTCGTTCAGGCCCAGCAGGACCTCTGGGTGCCCGAGTTGCCGATGACCCAGGACAGCGGCACGAGTGCCCGAGCCCTGGGGCTGGGCGGGGCCTATCTGGCGCTCTCGGACGATGCCGCCGCGCTGCGCTACAACCCCGCCGGCCTGGCGCGCGTGAGCCGCATCGAGTTCTCCGGCGGCGTGCTCGACCGCAGCGTGGAGTGGACCACGACCGATCGGGGCCGCAAGTCCGACGCGGACGTCGCGCGCACGCGCGTCAGCAACTTGGGCTTCGTCTATCCGTTTCCCACGTACCGCGGGAGCATGGTGATCGCCCTGGGCTATCACGTGCCCCACGCCATCGATCGCGAGTACGTGCGCAGCAGCCCCCGCTCCGGCACCGACCTGGATGAGGCGATCTACGAAGAGGGCTCCGTCGGCGAGTGGAGCTTCGGCTACGCGGTGGATGTCAGCCCGAGCCTGGCGCTGGGCTTCCGCGCCACGCTGCTCAGCGGTTCCTACGATCAGGACTGGGTTTTCCGCAACGGGATCTATGACGAGCACAACACGACCGCAACAAACCTGAGCGGGTACACCTTCTCGCTCGGCGCACAGGCGCGCCTCGGCACCTGGGGGCGCCTGGGGCTGGTCATGGACCTGCCCCGCTGGGTCACGATGGAGACCGATCTCGACTACGGCGACGGCGCCCGCGAGAGCGTCGACGAGGACCTGACGATGCCCTTCAGCGTTGGCGCGGGCGTCTCCGCTGCCCTGCAGCGGCTGCTCGTGACCGGCGACGTGCGCTTCACCGACTGGACGCAGATCGACTACGAGGGGCCGCTGCGCTACTACGACGAATCCGGCCGGCGCGAGTTGGCCTACCGGCGCACGCTCGACCTGCACCTCGGGGCGGAATACCTCGTGGACCTGTCCGGCACTGGCGGCGTGCGCCTGCGCGCCGGCGTGGCGCGCGAGCCGGATCCCTACGACGTCATCTTCACCGACATCAGCGAGGCCGGCGAGCCCCTCTACTTCGGCGCCAGCCACGATCCCGAGCGCCTCTACTTCACGGCGGGGCTGGGAGTGCTGTTCGAGGAGTCGCTCACCATCGACGCGGCTTTCGCCACCGGCCGGTTCGCGCGTGAGGGCGGGCAGCTCGAAGAGGAAGTCGCCGAGCGGCGGCTGCTGATCTCGGCCGGATTCCGGCTCGACTAGCTCGCCGGCCCGTCACTCCTCGTCGATCAGGGCCGAAAGCTGGTCGGACGCGAGCGCTTCGCGGGCGGCGTGCTGTTCGGCTTCCTTCTTGTTCGATCCATGGCCCACGCCCAGCACCCGGCCGCGCACGATCACTTCCACCGTGAAGCTTTTCTGGTGGTCGGGCCCCTCTTCGCGCCGCACGCGGTAGCGCGGGTGGATCCGCTGGCTGGCCTGCACGCGCTCCTGCAGCATGCTCTTGAAGTTCTGCTTCTCGATGTCGTGCAGGATGTGCTCGGTCTGCACGAGCAGCGAGCGCTCGACCAAGGCGGCGGCCGCGGCGACGCCCTGGTCGAGGTAGACCGCCCCGAGCAGGGCCTCGAAGGCATCGGCCAGGATCGAGCGCCGTTCGGCGCCGCCCGAGTCGCGCTCGGCCGGGCTCATGAGCACGAAGCGGCCGAGGCCCATGGTCTCGGCACGATCAGCGAGCACGGACTTGCTGACGAGCAGCGATTTCTTCTGCGTCAGCTCGCCCTCGCGATCCTCGGGAAATCGGCGGTAGAGGTACTCGATCACCACCAGCTCGAGGACGGCGTCTCCGAGGAATTCCAGTCTCTCATTCGAGTCGGGCAGATGCTCGCTCTCGCCGCCCAGGAACGATCGGTGGGTGAGCGCCTGGCGCAACAGCTCGGGGTCGCGGAAGTGGAGCTGGAAGGTCTCCTGAACCGCGCGCAGGACCTCGCCGATCTCCTGGCGCGTGGCAAAGGGCGGCAGCGGCCGGGGGCGCGCGAGAAGCTTGCGAATCCTCTTCTTCCAGCGGTCCAAGATGGTCATGGGTCGATCAACCGCTTGCGTGGAGCCCGAGGGTCCCTCGGGCCCCGGGCCCTGGTCGGTTCCAGGCCCTCAGCGCCCGTGCGGGACGGCAACGGACTCTCTCTTGCCCGTTACACCCCCCTTATCAGCAGGGACACGTTGTGCCCGCCGAAGCCCAAGGAATTCGAGAGCGCGGCCTTGATGGGCCGGCGCCGCGCCGCGTTGGGCACAAAGTCCAGATCGCAGTCCGGATCGGGATTCTCGTAGTTGATGGTCGGCGGGATCACCCCGGTTCGCAGAGCCTGGACGCAGGCCACCATCTCGATGGCGCCCGCCGCACCCAGCAGGTGACCGGTCATCGACTTGGTCGAGCTGACGGCCAACCGGTCGGCATGGGCCCCGAAGACCCGGCGAATGGCCAGCGTTTCGTACTTGTCGTTGAGCGGCGTCGAGGTGCCGTGCGCATTGACGTAGTCGATCTCCTCGGGCGCCATCTCCGCGTCGCGGAGGGCCAGCGCCATGGCGCGCGCCGCGCCGTCGCCTTCGGGATCGGGGGCGGTGACGTGACCCGCATCGGCCGTCGACCCATAGCCGACGAGCTCACCCAGAATCTCAGCGCCTCGGCGGCGGGCGTGCTCCCACTCCTCGAGGATCACCGTCGCCGCGCCCTCGGCCATGATGAATCCGTCGCGCTCGCGATCGAACGGCCGGCTGGCGCGCTCGGGCGCGTCGTTGCGCGTGGTGAGCGCCTTCATCGAGCAGAAGCCGGCCAGCGCCAGGGGCGTCAGCGGCGATTCCGCTCCCCCGGTGATCGCCACGTCGACCAGCCCTTCGCGGATGATCCGGAACGACTCGCCGATCGCGTGGGCCCCCGAAGCGCAGGCCGACACGGTGGCGAAATTGGGACCCTTGGCCTGGAAGGCGATCGAGAGCTGGCCGCTCGCCATGTCGGAGATCATCATCGGAACGAAGAACGGGCTGACGCGGCTCGGCCCCCGCTCCATCAGAACCTTGTGCTGCGCCTCGAGCGTTTCGATGCCCCCGATGCCCGACCCGATGATGGCCGCCACGCGCGTCGGGTCTTCGCGGTCCTGGCTCAGGCCAGCCTGGGCGTAGGCCTCCAGCGAGGCGACCCAGGCATACTGGACGAACCGGTCGGTGTGACGCAGGACCTTGCGGTCGATGAAGCACGAGGCGTCGAAGCCGCGGACCTCGCCGGCCACCTGGCTGTCGAAGGGCGCCGGATCGAAACGCGTCAGTCGCCCGATTCCGGTGCGCCCCTCGCTGAGGCTGCTCCAGCAGGAGGACAGATCGTTCCCGACCGGGGAAACGACCCCCAGGCCGGTGACTGCGACACGCCTTTTCATCTCCTCGGAGTCCTTTCGCCGTTGGCCGCCCCGGGCTGGCTGCTCGAGGCAGCGGCGGCGCCGGGCCGGCGGGCCTCCCGACACTGCTAGGCCTTCTCCGCGAGCTTCTTCTTCAGATACTCGATGGCATCACCGACGCGCTGCATCTTCTCCGCGTCCTCGTCCGGAATCTCGATCCCGAAAGCGTCTTCGAAGGCCATGACCAGCTCGACCGTGTCGAGCGAGTCAGCCCCCAGATCGTCGATGAAGGACGCCCCCGGGACGACCTGTTCAGGCGTCACGCCCAGTTGCTCGACGATGATCTCGCGGATCTTGTCTTCGTGATTCTCCATCGGTTCTCTCCTTCTTCCTGTTCTTCCGACAGCAAGGCTGATCCGTTGGACCCTCCGGGCTCACCCCGGAATCCGGACTCCTCAGGAACGGACTTCGGAACCTTGAACTTCTTCAGCCGTGCCCATCGTGCGGCACGGCAGCTCGCGATCGACCTGCCGCAGCAATCCCTTGAGCACCTGTCCGGGCCCGATCTCCCAGAACCCCGCCGGCCGCAGCGCGGCCAGCGCCCGCATGGTCGGCTCCCACAGCACGGGACTGAGCAGCTGGCGCACCAGCGACGCGCGGATCGCTTCGGCCGCGGTCACCGGCTCCGCCGTCGCGTTGGCGTAGACGGGGAAGCCAGCGTCACGGACCTCGGTCGCGGCGAGCGCGGCGCGCAACCCCTCGGCCGCCGGCTCCATGAGCGGGGAGTGGAACGCGCCGCTGACGTTGAGCTCGATGACCCGCTTGGCGCCTTGCGCCTTGAGCGCTTCTCCGGCCGCCCGCACCGCCGCGACCTCGCCCGAGATCACGACCTGGCCCGGCGAGTTGAGATTCGCCGGTCGCACGACCCCGCCCACCTGGGCGCAGACCCCGCGCACGATCTCGGCGTCCACGCCCATCACCGCCGCCATCGTTCCGGGCGACTGCTGCCCGGCGGCGAACATGAGCTCGCCGCGCCGCCGCACGATGCGCACCGCATCCTCGAACCCGAGGGCGCCGGCCACCGTGTACGCGCTGTACTCTCCCAGGCTGTGACCCGCCGCCACGAGCTCGCTCGGCGCGTACCCCGGCTGCCAGGCGGCCCACGCCGCCAAGGAGTGGGTCAGGATCGCGGGCTGGGCATTGCGGGTCTCGCGGAGGGTCTCTTCAGGCCCCTCGAACATCAGGCGCGAGAGGGGAAACCCCAGGGCGGCATCCGCGCGCGCAAAGATCTCCCGGGCCCGCGCATCGCGGTCATGGAGATCCTTGCCCATGCCGACGAACTGCGATCCCTGTCCCGGGAAGAGGAGCACCTGCATGCTGGTTCCGCCCCCTTGCCCCGACCCCACCCGGACCGCGATGGCGCCCGCGGGGGCCGAGGAAACCCTGGATAACCTATACCACGACCCTGACCATGCCCGTCTGGCAGAGCATGGCAGGACCGAAGTGGAACCCTATACCCGCGGCCCCGGGGCAATGCAAGCGGTTTTGCCGGCCGCCTCCCCGCCGGCCACGACCTGCAGATGGGCGGCACCTTGGGCTTCGACAGCCCGGCCGATGGCGTCTTCGAGTCCGCTGCGGACCGACCTGGCCGCCACGGCGATGGCGTTGGCGATGGCCCGCGCCGAGGAACGCCCATGCCCGATCACGCAGATGCCGCGCGTGCCGAGCAGGAGCGCCCCACCGTAGGTCTCGTAGTCCATGCGGCGCTTCATGTCCGCGAGGGCCGGCTTCATGAGCAACGCCCCCAGGGTAGTCGACCAGCGGCGGCGCACTTCCTGGCGGATCATGCCGCCGCCGACGGTCAGGATGCTCTCGGCCAGCTTCAAGATCACGTTGCCGGTGAATCCGTCGCAGACGACCACATCCGCCTTGCCGTCGAAGATGTCGCGGCCCTCGACGTTGCCGGCGAAATTCAGCTCGCCGCCCGCGTCGGCCAGCAAGCGGTGGGCGGCTTGCGTCAGGGCGTTGCCCTTGGTGGGCTCCTCGCCGATGTTGAGCAGCCCGACGCGCGGCTCCGCGATGTCCAGAACGAGCTGCGCGTAGAGGCGCCCCATCATCGCGAACTGGTAGAGGTGCAGCGGGCGGACGTCGGCGTTGGCGCCGACGTCCAGGATGACGCAGGGGCCGCCCCGCGTGGGGAACATGCTGGCGATCGCGGGGCGCTTGATGCCGCTCAGGCGGCCGAGCGACAGTAGCGCGGTCGTGACCACCGCGCCGGTGTTGCCGGTGCTGACCAGGGCGTCGGCCCGCCCGCGGCGGACCAGGTCCGCGCAGACGGCGATCGAGGACTGCGGCTTGCTCCGGAAGGTCTGCGGCGCCTTCTCGCCCATCTCGACCTGCTGGGAGGCGTGCACCACGAAGATGGGCAGCGTCTCGGCCCCCAGGTCGCTCAGAGCGGCCCAGATCGGCCCTTCGTCACCGACGAGCACGACCTGCAGCCGATCGCCCGCCTGGCTGGCAGCGATGGCGGCGCCCGCGACCACGACCTGCGGGCCTATGTCACTGCCCATGGCGTCCAGCGCGACGCGTACGCTGCGAGCGGCGCTCATCCACCCCTCCGGAAGGATCGCCGGGGAGGCCTCGAACAGGCCTAGGACTTGACGAGCAGGACTTCTTCGCCCTTGTAGTAGCCGCACTGAGTGCAGACGCGGTGCGGCCGCTTCGGCTGGCCGCAGTGGGCGCAGGCCACCGTGGTGGGCCGGGCGGCCTTCCACTGCGACCTTCGCGTGTTCTTTCGCTGGTGCGAATGACGTCTCTTTGGCAGTGCCATCGATTGCTCCTTTCGGGTCCCGACAGGCCGGGCCCCCGGCGCGCGCGTTCGCCGCCGGTCCCAGGGGCCGGCCTCACGCGCCGGGCCTGTCCGCCTTTCTGGTCTTCTTCGGTTCGGTGGTCGCGCCCGGCTTCTCCGGCTTGCGTTCTTCGTCCCGCTGCCGCCTCGCCTCGGGGGCCTTCCGGCCCTCCGGCCGGGGCCCCCCGGCGCCCGAACCCTGCTTGAGGGCAGCCAGGGCGCTCCAGCGGGGGTCGCCGCCGCCGGCCGTGGCGCAGGTGCAGCCGCCGTGGTTCAGATTGCCGCCGCAGCGGGGGCACAGGCCCTGGCACGCGGGACCGCAGAGCGGGTTGGCGGGGATTTCCACCAGGGCGACCTGGCGGACCTCGTCGGCCAGCGAGAAGGCCTCGCCGTCGTGGTAGATGATCCCCTCGGGCGGCTCGAGCTCGCCCTCCGCTTCCACATCGACCGGCCGGACCAGCACGTCCAGGGCCGCGTCGATGCGCTGCTCGATCGGCTCAAGGCAGCGCACGCACTCCTGCCGGACGCTCAAGCCCGCCCGGCCTCGCACCCGGAACTCGTCGTGAATGCGCGAGATCTCGAGCCTGATCGCAATCGGGCCCAGGATCTCGGCGCCGGCCGGCTCCACGCCCAGGCGGGCGGCCTCGACCTCGAGCTCGTGCTCGGACAAGCCCTCGCGGATCTCCTGAATCGCGAATGTCAGTGCTGGACGCACGACCATCTCGGGATCCCCCGGTCCGTCGACGCGGCTCCTCGGTTTGTGTTCAACGTCCCGCCTCACGCGCCAGCGTGAGTCCGAAGAATGCGATCTCCTCGGCCGCCGTCTGCGGCCCATCGGAAGCGTGGACGGCGTTGTGGCTCTTGTCCACCCCGAACTCGCGCCGGATGGTGCCCTCCGCCGCCTGCGCGGGATCCGTCGCGCCGATCACGCGGCGCAGCTCCTGGATGGCGTTCTCGCGCTCGAGCACGATCGCCACGACCGGGCCCGACGACATGTAGGCCACCAGATCCTCCAGAAAGGGCTTGCCCGCGTGCACGCGGTAGAACCCGCGCGCCTCCGCCGGGGAAAGCCGCACCATCTTCATGGCCCGCACCTGGAACCCGGCCGCCTCCATGCGCGCCAGGATGCGCCCGGTCTCACCCCGCGCCACCGCATCGGGCTTGACCATCGTGAACGTCCGTTCCATGCCGCCGTCTCCCCAGCCCCCTCGCGCCGCCGGCCCATACTCGATCGCTGCGCACGCCGCGCAGCGCGACCTCGCCGGCCGCGCGCTCGGCCGGCGGTCGCTACGCGCGGGCCAGCTCTTGCTTCATCAACGGGCCCAGCTCCGACGGCACGCGGGCCACCGGCACACCCGCCCGTTCGAGCGCCTTGATCTTCTCTGCCGCCGTCCCCTTGCCCCGGGCGATGATGGCGCCCGCGTGCCCCATGCGCTTGCCGGGCGGGGCAGTGCGGCCGGCGATGAACGCCACCGCCGGCTTGCCCATCTCCGTCGCAATGTACTCGGCGGCTTCCTCCTCGGCGGTGCCCCCGATCTCGCCGATCAGCACGACCGCGTGCGTCTCGGGGTCGGCCTTGAACAGCGCGAGGACGTCCATGAACCCGGTGCCGATCAGCGGGTCGCCGCCGATGCCGATCGCGGTCGACTGCCCGAGCCCGTGGTTCGAGAGCTGCCAGACCATCTCATAGGTCAGCGTGCCGCTGCGCGAGACGACGCCGATGTGGCCGGGCTGGTGGATCTGTCCGGGCATGATGCCGATCTTGCACTTGCCCGGGCTGATGAGTCCGGGGCTGTTGGGGCCGACGACGCGCGTTCCCAACGGTGCGATCTCCTTCAGGACCCTGGCCATCTCCAGGGCCGGCACGCCCTCGCTGATGGTGACCACGAGCCGGATGCCCGCGTAGGCCGCCTCCAGGATCGCGTCGGGCACGAACGGCGCCCGGACGTAGATCACCGACGCGTCGGCGCCGGTTTGCCGCACGGCCTCGGCCACCGTGTTGAAGACCGGCATGCCGTCGACGCTGGTGCCGCCCTTGCCCGGGGTAACGCCGCCCACGACCTTGGTTCCGTAGTCGCGCATCGCCCGGGCGTGGAAGGAACCATCGTGCCCCGTGATGCCCTGGACCAGCACGCGCGTCTTTTCGTCGATCAGGATGCTCACGTTCCTTCCCCCTCGGCGCCGTCCGGCGCTCCTCGGCTCCCCGCTCCCCGCGGGCCTCAGGCCCCGATCCCGGCGCGGCGGATGGCTTCCTGCACCGCCTCTTCCATGGTGGCCGCGAAGATCGCCCGGCCGCTGCGGGTGAGGATCTCGCGGCCCTCGGCCTCGTTCGTGCCGGTCAGGCGCACCACGATCGGCAGGCCGGTCTGCAGGCGCTCGAGCGCGGTCACGATGCCCTGCGCCACGTGGTCGCAGCGGGTGATGCCGCCGAAGATGTTGAACAGGATCGCCCGGACGTTCTTGTCGGCGGTGATGATCTCGATCGCCGCCACGACCTTCTCCGGACTCGAGCTGCCGCCGATGTCCAGGAAGTTGGCCGGCTCGCCGCCGAAGTGCTTGACCAGGTCCATGGTCGCCATCGCCAGGCCCGCACCGTTGACCACGCAACCGATGTTGCCCTCGAGCGGAATGTAGGAGAGCCCCATCTGCCGAGCCTTCTCTTGATGGGCATCGGCGCTGTCCGGGTCGCGCAACGCCTCCAGATCGGGCCGCAGCGACACGGCGCTGTCATCGAGGTTGATCTTCCCGTCGAGGGCGAGGAAACCGCCGTTCTTCATCTCGACCAACGGATTGATCTCGGCCAGGGTGGCGTGCACGTCCAGAAAGACCTGCGCCAGCTTGACGAGCACCCCGGCGATCGCCACCGCCTTGCTGCCGTCGGGCTCGATCGCGTGCGCGAGCTGGCGGGCCTGGAAGGGCCGCAAGCCGGCGGCCGGATCGAAGTGTGCCTTGATGATCTTCTCGGGCGCCTCCGCGGCCACCTGCTCGATGTCGATCCCCCCCTCGCGGCTCACCATCATGAGCGGCAGCCCGGCCTCGCGATCCAGCACGACGCCCGCGTAGTACTCATGGGCGATGTCGACGGCGGGCGTGACGAGGATCTTGCGCACCGGCAGGCCCTTGATGGTGAGCGCGAAGATCGCCTCGGACTTCGCCGCCGCCTCTTCCCACGTCTCCGCCAGCTTGACGCCCCCGGCCTTGCCGCGGCCGCCGGCGTGCACCTGGGCCTTGACGACCACCCGACCGCCCAGCTCTTGCGCCGCCTCACCCACCTCGGTGGGGTTCGAGCAGACCTTGCCCCCGTGGACGCGGATACCATGGCGTCCGAAGATGGCCTTGGCCTGATACTCGTGGATGTTCACGCTGGCCTTCCTTTCGTTGGGCCCCCGCCGCGACCCGGGCCGGCGCCGGTCGCCGCGCGGCCGGCGCGGGGCCGCCGCGCATCGATCAGCGCGGCGCAACCCGCCGCTCCGTGCGAACACCTAGCGGCGCGCGAAGAAGTCCGCCAGGACGTCCTCGAGCGTCGGCCGGCCGATCTCCTGGAGATCGTAGCGCACGCGCACCGAGGGCTGCTCGATCTTGACGATCCGGCGCAGATCGATCGGGGTCGCCACGACGACCGCGTCGCAGCCGATCCGTCCGATCGTGGCCTCGAGGTCGCGCACCTGCTTCTCGCCGTAGCCCATCGCCGGCAAGATGGGGCCGATCCCCGGATAGGTCTCGAAGGTCTTCGCCAGCTCGCCCACGAGGTAGGGTCGCGGGTCGATGAGCTCGGCCGCGCCCAGCTTGCGCGCGCAGACCACGCCGGCTCCATACCGCATGCCGCCGTGAGTGAGCGTCGGACCGTCCTCGACCACCAAGACGCGCTTGCCCGTGATCAGCGCCGGGTCCTCGACCGTGACGGGCGAGGCGGCCTCGATCACGCGCGCCCGCGGGTTGTGGCGCCGGATGTTCTCGCGCACGCAATCGATCTTGTCCGGCTCGGCCGACTCCATCTTGTTGATCACGATGACGTCCGCCCGCAGGAAGCAGGTGCGACCCGGGTAGTAGGCAAGCTCGTGGCCGGGCCGGTGCGGGTCCACCACGGTGATGGTGAGATCGGCCTTGTAGAAGGCCATGTCGTTGTTGCCGCCGTCCCAGATCACGACGTCGGCCTCCTTCTCCGCCTCGCGCAGGATCGCCTCGTAGTCGACGCCCGCGAAGCAGACCGTGCCGTTGACGACGTGCGGCTCGTACTCCTCCATCTCCTCGATCGTGCACTTGTGGCGGGCCAGGTCGTCGATCGTCGCGAAGCGCTGCACGCCTTGCTTGGCGAGGTCGCCGTAGGGCATGGGATGGCGCACGGCCACCGCGCGCTTGCCCATCTGCCGCAGCAGACTCGAGAGCTTGCGCGAGGTCTGGCTCTTGCCGCACCCGGTGCGCACGGCCAGCACGGCGATGACCGGCTTGGTGCTGACGACCTGCGTCGCGGCCGGTCCCAGCAGCGTGAAGTGGGGCCCCAGGGCGTTGACCCAAGCGGCGCGCGCCATGACCTGCTCGCTCGAGAGGTCCGAGTAGGCCAGCACAACCTCGCTGACCGCGCGCCGCTGGATCAGCTCGGGCAGGGTCTCCTCGGGCACGATGGGGATGCCCTCGGGATAGAGCTCGCCAGCCAGCACCGCCGGGTAGGTGCGCTTGTCGATCCCGGGGATCTGCGCCGCCGTGATGGCCACGACTTCCACCGTGGGATCGTGGCGGTAGACCATGTTGAAGTTGTGGAAGTCCCGGCCGCCCGCACCGAGGATGACGATGCGCCTGCGTTCGCCTTGCATGTGTCCTCCCATGAAGCCTCGAGGATAGGGTGACCGCCCGCGGGCGACCCCGTTGCTCACACCCTCCGGAGTCCGAGAGGGCCACCAGTCCCGTCCCCTCATCCGGGCCATCGCGGGCGCCGCCCCGCGCCGGGCGATGTCGCCCGGCAGCGGCGCGCCTCAATCGCGCCGGGAAGCTCAACCGCGGCGGGCCACGCAGCCTGCGCCGGGGAGGTCGGAACGATCGGCACCAAACACAAAGGTCAGTGAGAATAGCAGACGCGCGCGGGTGATGTCAAAACCCCCGGCGCTTCGCCGGGCGGCCGATCGCGTCGCGGGCGCGGGCGCGGGCCCCGCGCGCCGGTCAGGCGCCCGGCCGGGCGATCCGATCCAGGAGGGCCGTCGTCGAGAAGCCCTCGACCAGGGGCACGCGGACGACGCGGCCCCCATGCCGCTCCACCACTTCCCGTCCCACGATCTCGTCCAGCCGGTAGTCCTCGCCCTTGACCAGGACGTCCGGCAAGAGGATCTCGAGTAGCTCTCTTGGCGTATCTTCTTCAAACAAAACAACATAGTCAACGACCGCCAGAGAGGCCAGCAGCACCGCGCGAGCGCTCTCGGGGACGATCGGCCTGGTGGGGCCTTTCAGGCGGCGGATCGACGCGTCGGAGTTGAGGCCCACCACCAGGAGATCGCCCTGTCCGGCCGCCGCCTCCAGGAGGGCGGCGTGGCCCGCGTGGAGCAGATCGAAGCAGCCGTTGGTGAAGGCGATGCGCCGGCCGGCCCGCCGCAGGGGCTCGAGCTCCCGCAGGAGCGCGGGCAACGCCAGCACCTTCCGAGCGGCGCGGGTCTCCTCGAGACGCATGGGATCAGCCCCCCTCGCCCGTTCCGGCGGCGATCGGCGGGTCGCCCGCCTTCCGCAGGCTCGCCAGGATCTCCGGCACGCTGGCCGTCGCGGTGCCCAGCTCGCGCACCACGAGCCCGGCGGCGTGGTTGGCCACCCGGGTCGCCTCCTCGATCGGCAGCCCCGCGGCGAGCCCCACGGCCAGCGCGCTCACGACGGTGTCGCCCGCCCCGGTCACGTCATAGACCTCGCGCGCGACCGACGGGATGTGCAGCGTCCGGCGCCGCGACCGGAAGAGCGACATGCCCTCCTCCCCGCGCGTGATGAGCAGGTTCTCGGCGCGCAGGCTGCGCAGGAGGCGCCGGCCGGCTTCCTCCAGCGTGCCGGCGTCGCGGATCGGGCTCCCGGCGGCGAAGGACGCCTCCTTGAGGTTGGGCGTGAGCACGGTCACGCGCTCGTAGCGATGGAAGTGGGTCTCCTTGGGATCGACGCACACGGGCAGTTTCCGGCGGCGGAAGCGCGGCAGCCAGATCTCGAGCAGGTGGCGCGAGATGGCGCCCTTGCCGTAGTCGGAGATCAGCACGGCCTCGGCGCAGGGCAGGGCGGCCGCGATGCGCCGCGAGAGAGCGTCGCACAGCTCGCCGTCGGTCTCGCGCACGTCCTCGCGGTCGATGCGCACGACCTGCTGGCTGCGGGCGATGACGCGCGTCTTCTTGATCGTCGGCAGGGTCTTCGAGATGACCAGGTGCTCGGTCGGAATCCGGCGCCGGCGCAGGACGTGGCCGAGCTGGCGCCCTCCGAGGTCCCGGCCGATCACGGCGACCAGCATCGGCCGGCCGCCGAGGGTGCGGATGTTGTCGGCGACGTTGGCGGCCCCGCCCAGCCGCTGGCTCTCGCGTTGGACCTTGACGACCGGCACGGGCGCCTCGGGCGAGATGCGGCTGACGTCGCCCCAGATGTAGTGATCCAGCATCGCGTCGCCGATGATGAGGATCCGCCGGCCGGCGAACTGGGACAGATCTGGGACCGACAACGAGGTTCTCCTTCCCGCGCGCTCGCCCGGTCACGATCGCGCCTGTCTGCGCCCGCCCGGTCACGATCGCGCCCCTGCGCGCACCTCGCTGCACGCGGCGGCGACGGCGCACCAGTTCACCACACCGGACCCTGGAGACGCAAGCGCGCGGCGGCCCGGGGGCGCGGCGCGGCCCGCGCGCCGGGCGGCCTCAGGCCGGTGGTCGCGGCGCGATCCGCGGGTTGGGCAGCCTCAGGCCGGTGGTCGCCCGCGGCCCGGGCGCCGCGGCCTAGCGGATGTAACCCAGGGACTCGAGCTGGCGAATCGTGGCCGAGTCGAGCGGCGCCTGCTGCCTCGCATCTCGCGGCGCCCGACTGGTGTGACGGGCCAGCAGCTCCCGGAGCCGGGCGGCCGCCTGAGGCCGCTCGGCGGCGAGGTCCACCCTCTGGCCGGGGTCGGACGCCAGGTCGTTGAGGACCTCGCTGCCGTCGCTGGCGACCGTCAGGCGCAGATCGCCCACGCGAACCGTCTTGAACGACCGGCCGAGCCGCGCCACGTCGAGGTCGGGGTTGCGCTTCTGCAGCATCCCCAGCAGGCCGCCGCGCGGGCCGGTGTACTCGGCGAACAGGGGCCGGGCCTGCTCGCGCGCCTCGGGTCGGCGCAGCAGCGACCGGCTCTGCGCCGGGACCGGCCGGTTCGCCACGCGCCCGTAGTCGAGCACGGTCGCGAAGAGGTCGGTGAGGAGCACCGGATCGTCCCGCCGGCCGCGGGCCAGCCGTCCGGTCGGATCGCGGATGACGAGCGGCACGCGCAGGAGCGTCTCGTGCACCGAGAACTGGTGATCCATCAGGCCGTGATCGCCCAGGTTCTCGCCGTGATCCGACGTCACCACGATGACGGTGCGATCATAGAGGCGCTGCTGCTTGAGCGCGGCGATCAGGTCGCCCAGCAGCCAGTCGGCGGTGAAGACATCGCCGCCGTAGAGGCGCCTGACCCGGCGCCAATCGATCTGGTTGGCGTTGATCAGCCCCGCGTTGACGTCGTGGCCGACGTCGATGGGAACCTGCGCTTCGAACGGCAGGTCGGCCAGGAAGCGCTGGCGCACCTCGGCCGGCGGGTTGTACGGCAGGTGCGCCTCGAGGAAGTTGACGAAGGCGAAGAACGGCCGCTCGCCGCGCGCGGCGCCCAGCCACCCGGCGGCGGTCCGCATCACCTGGCGGCCGCCCTGGTCGCCGTCCGGGGCGGTGAGCTCATTGAGTCCGCCGATCGGCGTCTCGGCCCGGACGCTGAAGCCGCGCAGCAGCCCCGTCGTCCGGTCCGCCAGCCAGGGGTTGCTGAAGAAGGCCGCCGTCGCGTATCCGGCCCGCCCCATCAGCTCGGCCAGCGTGGCGTGCTCCTCCCCGAGGTGCGTGTTGCCCCACGTGCAGTCGTGCTCGGAGGAGAGCAGCCCGGTGAAGAGCGAGGCGTGCGAGGGCACCGTCCAGGGCGCGGTCGCCCAGGCGTTCGAGAAGGTCGTGCCCTCGCCGGCGAGCCGGTCGAGGTTGGGCGCGAGACCCCGCCAGTCCGGGTCGGTGCAGGCGGCGCCGGTCACGTCGTTGCGGACGGTGTCGAGCACGATCAGCAGGATGTTCGGCGGCCCCTGCTCCCGGTCGCAGCCGGTCCCCAGGCACGCCAGCGCGGCGATCAGCGGCGCGGCCCCGAGCCGCGCAGCTTCCCGCGCGAGGGCGCGCATCCAACGCATCCAGCTCATCCGGATCTCCGTTCTTGCCCCGCCGCGCTTCAGTGGCGCCGGACCGGCGCCCGCGGGGCGCCGCCGGAGCTTACACGCCGGGCGGTCCCGCGGTCCACGGTCTGGGTGGCCGGGCACCTCGGCCGGTGGCGGCCAGACACCTCGGCCCGTGGCGGCCGGGCACCTCGGCCGGTGGCGGCCTTGGCCCTGGGCCCGCCGCCGCCCCGCGCATCGGCTGCCGGCGGCGCGGCACACGGCGGTTGCAGGCGGTCTTGTTCCCCCAATACCATGGGCGTTTCTCGCGCTCGCCGCGTCAGATGCCTGCGAGGAGCACGCGCGCCCGCGGGCGCCAGAGGAGGACCATGCCCATGCCGACCCACGCGAGCTGCCCGCCCCCGGACCTGGCGATCGATCAATCGATCCTCGGCTTCCGCGTCACCGGAGTCGACGCCGTCCCGGAGATCCGCGCGACCGCCTGCCAGCTCCGTCACGAGCGCACCGGCCTGAAGGTGCTCCACGTGCACTGCGCCGACCCGGAGAACCTTTACGCCATCGTGCTGCGCACGCCGCCCCCCGATTCGACGGGCGTCGCCCACATCCTCGAGCACTGCACGCTGTCGGGCTCCGAGCGCTACCCGCTCAAGGACGTCTTCAACGAGCTGCGGCGCGGCACGCTCGCCACCTTCATCAACGCCTTCACGGCGCCCGATTTCACCTGCTACCCGGTAGCCAGCCAGGTGCGGGCCGACTTCTACAATCTGGCCACGGTCTACACCGACCTGGTGCTGCGACCCCTGCTGGCGCGCGCCGCCTTCCTGCGCGAGGGGCATCACCTGGAGTTCGACGAGGGCGGGCGGCTGATCATCTCGGGCATCGTCTACAACGAGATGAAGGGCGCCTTCTCGACGCCCGAGCGCATCGGGCAGGCCCTGACGATCCAGAGCCTCTTCCCCGGCACGCCGTACGGCGTCGAGTCGGGCGGCCGTCCCGAGACCATCGCCGATCTCACCTACGAGGCCTTTCGGGAGTTTCATCGGCGCTTCTACTCGCCGAGCAACGCGCGCGTCTTCCTGTACGGTGACATTCCGACGGGCGAGCACCTCGAGTTTCTCGCCGCGCAGCTCGCCGGCTGGGAGGCGATCGAGGTCGATTCGCGCGTGCCACGCGCGGTGCGCTGGCCGGCCCCGCGCGCCGTCGCGGAGCGCTATCCCGTGGGCTCGGACGATGCGCTCGAGCAGCGCACAACGGTCAACGTCGCCTGGCTGGCGGCCCTGGCCGCCGACGTCGACGAGCGGCTGAAGCTCGAGGTGATGCAGGAGGCGCTGGTGGGCAATCCGGCCGCGCCGCTGCGCCGGGCGCTGATCGACTCGGGGCTGGGCGAAGACCTCTCGCCCAACACGGGCCTCGTCACCTGGTACCAGGAGATGCCCTTCGCCGCGGGCCTGCGCGGCACGGAGCCCGACCGCGCCGAGCGGATCGAGCAGCTCATCCGCGAGACTCTGGCGCGTCTGGCGGCGGAGGGGCTGCCGCGGGATCTGGTGGAAGGAGCGATTCACCAGGTGGAGTTCAAGGGCCTGGAGATCACGCGCGAGGGCGCTCCTTACTCGCTCACGCTGCTCTTCCGCCTGCTGAGCTCCTGGTTGCACGATCACGATCCGCTGGCGCCGCTCACCTTCCCCACTCGCATGGCGCGCTTGCGCGCGGCCTGGGAAGCCGACCCGCGGATCTTCGAGCGCGCGCTCGAGCGATGGCTCATCGACAACCCCCACCGCCTGCGCGCCACGATCCAGCCCAGCCGCACGCTGGCCGCCGAGCGCGAGGAGGCGCTGCGCCGGCGTCTCGATGAGCGGCTGGCCGCGATGACGGCGGGGGAGGCGGCGGCGGTGCGCGCCGACCTGGAGCTGCTGCGCGCCGAGCAGCGGCGCGGCAACGATCCCGCCGACGTCGCCCGGCTGCCGCGGCTCGAGCTGGCCGACATCCCCGTTGATGTCGAGCGCATCCCCACCAGCACCCGCAGCGTCGCGGGCGCCCCGGTCCACGAACACGACCTCTTCTCGAACGGAATCTGCTACCTCGACGTGGCCTTCGACGTCGCCGACGTGCCCGAGGATCTGCAAGCCTACCTGCCGCTGCTGTGCGAGGCGGCCACCGGCATGGGCGCCGCGGGCGAGGACTACGCGTCGTTCGCAACCCGCAAGGCCCTCGTCACCGGAACCGTCGCGGCCGAGCTGGCCGTCTTCGAGCGCGTCGACGGCGGGCCGGCGGAGCAGAAGCTCCTCGTGCACGCGAGCGCGCTGGCGCGCAACGCCTCCGGCATGACCGCGGTGGTGCGGGACATCCTCGCCGGCCTGGATCTGGGCGATCGCGCGCGCCTGCGGGACATCATCGCGGAGCAGCGCAACTCGCGGCGGGCGTCCGTCGCCCCGGCGGGCCACCTCTACGCCCGGCGCACCGCCGCCGCCGCCCTCTCCGACGCGGCCTGGCGCGAGGAGCAATGGGACGGCGCGCCGCAGATTCGCTTCCTGGCAGGCCTCGCCCGCCGGTTCGATCAGGAGGCGGAGGAGATTCGCGCGCGGCTGACCCGCCTGCGGGAGCACGTCTTCCGGCGCGGGCGCCTGCTCGTCAACCTGACCGGCGACGAGGCGTGTCTGGCCGCGCTGCGTGAGCCGGTGGCGGCCATGATCGCGGCCGTGCCCGCCGGCGGCGCGCCCGGCTCGCCGACCCGGCCCGATCGCCGGCCCGGCGACCGCGCCGTCGCCATTCCGGGCAACGTCGCCTACGTCGCCCGGGTCGCGCCGGTCGCGACCTATGCCTCCGAGCACGCGCCGCGCCTGTGGCTGCTGGCCAACCGGCTGCGCACGGGCTTCCTGTACGAGAAGATCCGGGTGGAGGGCGGCGCCTACGGCGGCGTGTGCAGCTACTCGCCCACCGCCGGCCACTTCGCCATGTACTCCTACCGCGATCCGCGCCTGGTCAGGACGCTGGAGGTCTATGACGCGGCGGTGGGCGACCTGTTGGCCCGGGACCTCGACGGCGAAGAGCTGCGCACCGCGATCATCGGCGCACTGGGGACGCTCGACCGCCCGCTCGACCCGTGGCAGAAGGGCCGGACCGCCCTCGCGCGCACCCTCCAGGGGCTGAGCGACGAGCGGCGGCGGCGCTTCCGTCAGGGAGTGCTCGGCGCCGACCCCCTGGGTCTGCGGGCCAGCGCCGCCGAGGTCCTGGCCCCCGCCATGGGCGCGGCCGGGCAGGCGGTCTACGCCGCGCGCGAGCGCATCGAGGAGGCCAATCGGAGGTTGGCGCGGCCGCTCGCGCTCGAGACGCTCGAGTAGCCGCGCCTGGCCTCGGCGGCGGTCCCCGCCTGGCCTCGGCGGCGGTCCCCGCCTGGCCCAGGGTGGCGGTCCCCGCCTGGCCCCCGCGGACCCGCGAGGCAACATTGGCTGCAACGTTCACCCCCTCTTGTGCGTCGTAGTGAGCGCCCCCCCGCAAGATGAGAGATGGCGACCGATCCACCCCCCTGACTGGAGTGAGACTCGTGAGACATTCGCGCCGGGCCATCCTGCCGGCAGCGCTGCTGGCGGCCGCGCCCTTTCTGGCCTTGCCCTTTCCGGGCGCCTGTTCCTTCCTTGGCTTCGATCCCGGCGGCACCGGCCCCGGCTACCCGGACTGCGCCAACGGCCGCAAGACCGAGCCGCCCTCCCTGCCGGCCCATCGAATCAGCAACGGGGGCGTCCATATCGACGGCCGCCTGGACGAAATCGACTGGACCCAGGCCCCGGCCGCGACGGGCTTCACGCAGTTCGAGCCCGACCGCCGGGGCGAGCCCAGCGAAGAGACCGTCTTCAAGGTGGTCTACGACGAGGACGCGATCTACTTCGGCGTGGCCTGCTGCCGCCGCAACGGTTGCCCCGTGGCGAGCTGCCTTTCCCGGCGCGACCGCATCACCTCGTCCGATCTGATCCGCCTGTACATCAGCCCCTACCACGACATGGTGACCGGCTACCATTTCCGCATCAATCCCGACGGGGTGAAGGAGGACTACTACAACTACGGCGATCTCTACCACGACGTCTCCTGGGACGCCGTCTGGGAGGCCGACACCCACGTGGACGAGGACGGTTGGTACGCCGAGTTGCGCATCCCCTTCTCGTCGATCCGTTATCGGCCGGCCGAGTCGATGACCTGGGGCTGCAACGTCTTCCAGCACATCCTCGCCCACGGCGAGCGCACGGCGTGGTCCAACTGGGACCGGGACCAGAACGGCTTCATGAGCCGCTCCGGGACGATCACCGGCATCGAGCACATTCGGCCGCCCCGCCAGCTCGAGGTGGTGCCCTACGTCGTGAGCAGCCTCACCGACCCGGCCGACCCCGGCGCGCACGGCTTCGGCGGGGAGGACCGCACCCGCGGCGGCAATTTCGGCGTCGACTTCAAGTACGGCGTCACCGCGGACCTGACGCTGAACGCGACCGTGCAGCCCGACTTCGGCCAGGTCGAGGCGGACCCCTCGCAGCTCAACCTCTCGCCCTACGAGACCTACTACGACGAGAAGCGGCCCTTCTTCATCGAGGGCGCGCAGTTCTTCTGGCATCCCGATTTCACGGTCTTCTACTCGCGCCGGATCGGAACGGGCAGCGAGAACTCGCGCATCCGCTTCGCCGGCAAGCTGACCGGCAAGACGGCCGGCGACATCGCGACGGCCGTGCTGGTCGCAGCCACGGACGAGGCCGGGGCGGGGCGGGCCCACAACACCCTGCGGGACGGAAGCGACAAGACCGTCTATGCCATCGGCCGCTTCGGCAAGCATTTCCACGGCGGCCTGCACAGCGTGAACGTGATGCAGACGGCGGTCGTGCGGGACCCGGACAGCTTTGCCGCGGCCACCCGCAACGGCTATGTCACCGGTGGGGACTTCGAGCTCAACTTCAAGGACCGGATGTACCAGGCCACGGGCTCCTTCGTCGGCAGCGTGGTGGACGGCCTGCATGACCCCGGCGCAGCGGGCGCCGACCCCGAGCCCACGTACGGCACGGGCAGCCGCCTCGAGATCGAGAAGACCTCGGGCGACTGGCGCTTCGCGCTCACCACGCGCCACCAGAGCGACGAGCTCGACCTGAACGACCTGGGCTACATCACGAATCCCAATCACTACGCCGTGCAGGGCTGGGTCACGCGCGTCTTCAACGCCGACAACGACGGGAGTTTCATCACCAGCAAATCCATCCACGCGCGCTACTACCGGAACTGGGTCTACGCCGGCCGGACCTTCCTCAGTCCGGACGACCCCGGCCGCGTGCTCTGGTCGTACGGTCGCGGCCACGACCTCCTGCAGCTCTGGCACTTCGAAGCCAACCTGAACACCCGCGCGACCTGGGCCGCCTGGTGCGGCGCGGAGTATGAGCCGGCCGGCACCGACCTCTACGCCACGCGCTGGACGCCCGGCGGCGGGGCGCGCGGTCCCCTGATGGGCCGTCCGGCGAGCTACAGCGCCTGGATCGGCGGCCAGACGGACACGCGCAAGGCCTTCTGGCTCAACCCGAACGTGAGCTGGGGCGGCGATGACGCCGGGTCCCGGGTGGTTTCCTTCTCGCTCTACGCGCCCTGGGTCCAGAGCACCCGGGTCACGCACCAGATCGCGCTGAGCTACGAGCAGCGCCATGCCAACGCCCAGTGGCTGGGCAACTTCGCCAACCCGGGGGGCGGCATCGGGGGCGCAAGCTACGTCTTTGCCGAGCTCGACCAGCGCACCTGGGACCTCACCCTACGCAGCAGCGTGCTCTTCAGCCGCAACGCCTCGCTCGAGCTCTACCTGCAGCCCTATCTCACCGTGGGTAACCATGCGAATCCTCGCGAACTCGCGCGACCCGACAGCTACGAGTTCTCCCCCTGTCCCGGCTACGACGCGGCCGGGCGCGATTTCGCCTACGGGGCCGTGAACCTGAACCTCGTGTACCGCTGGGAGTACCGCCCGGGCTCGACGCTCTACCTCGTCTGGGCCCACACCCGCAACGAGTTCGATCGGCGCGCGTGGCAGGCGGAGCCGGGCGCGTTCGAGAACGACTTCGGCCTCGAGCCGCTCGTCGACAACGAGGCCGAGAACCGCTTCCTGGTCAAGATGAGCTACTGGTTCCCGCTCTAGGCGGCGGGCCCCGGGCCAGCGGGGATCCGATGGCCGCGACGTCGCTGGGGTACGTCCCATCGAGCGGGCGGCGATCTTGAGGGGGCTGCCTGTGGTCCCCGAAGAGAGGGTCAGCGCTTCAGCTCCGCGAGCCAGTTCTGCACGAGCACGATCGAGGTGCCTTCATCGTTCACCGTGGAAACCAGGAATCGCCCGTCGGACGCGGCGTCATACGCAAGCCCGAATACCCCGAAAACGCGGGTCCGGAACAGCCCGACCGGCGAGCCGAAAGCGAGGCCCCCGCGACCGGGTGACACGGGGACCTTCATGAACTGCCCGGCGCCCTCGATGTAGTAGAGCTCGAGCCCGTCGTGCCGCCACCTCGGGCAGGCCCCGCCCGATCGGGAAACCTGCCGCGGGGTCCCGGGAACGGGAAAACCGGCGACATAGACCTCATCACGCCCCGACTCGTCCGACCTGTAGGCTACCCAACGGCCGTCGGGCGAGAAGCGCGGCGCGCACTCGCTGGCACCCGCAGAAGTCCCGGTGCACCACCCCCGCCCGGTGCGCGCGGCCCAGCGCCTCGGCGATCTGCCGGCCGAGTGTCAGCGCCTCGGCCACCGACAGCGGGTCCTTCTCCAGCCTTGTACCATGCGTCTCGCCCTCGAGCAGCTCCATGACGAGGTAGTCAGTCTCGCCCTCGCGGCCGACGTCGAAGAGCGTGCAGATGGGCGGGTGGTTGAGCTGCGAGATGGTGCGTGCCTCGCGCTCGAACCGGGCGCGGACTTCCGGAGCCGCGGCCAGGTGCGAGCGCAGCACCTTGATGGCAACGTCGCGTCCCAGGCGTGTGTCGCGGGCGCGATAGACTTCGCCCATGCCGCCCGCGCCAATTGCGGCGAGAATCCTGTAGGGACCGAGTTGGATGCCGGGTGCAAGAGTCACGGGACGGAGAGTAAGGCGGTTCGCCGCGGGCATGAACATGAAAACGCGAGGATCGGTCGGCGTGGCGTCGGTTTCCTGGTCGCGGTAAGGGCTCCGAGAACCAGTAGGCCTGTCAAGCTCGCCGTGCTCGAACCCCGCAATCGATTGGCCCGCTGGCAACGATGACACTCGGGCTACTCAGGTGTCACGCGGCGCACAGGTTCTTGGAGCGCTCCCCCTGCACCCGCAAGGGGTGCAAGGCGCTCCGGAGCATGGCTCACCTGTCCTCCGGGTTGTGGCGGGCGACCTTGACTGGACCCCGCCCAAGAGGCCCCCGCCCTACCCCCGGCACGGATTGGCGAGGAGGCAGGCGCTGATGACAGCGGGGCCGGTCACGCCGTCTGGGAAACGGCTCCCAAGTGAGGGCTGGGCGCCATGTCACGGAGTCTCACACGCCTGGAGACCGGGCATCCAGCGTCGTGGCCCCGCAGATCGCTGCGGGTGGGCTTTTTCGCGGAACACCACCCGCGGCGCGTGCGCCGACGGGATTGTCCGACCGACCGTCAGGTGCGGTAGAATCGCGAGCGGTGGCGCTCTTCGGTGGCCAGACACCCGCAGGCTCCAGAAGCCAGCAGAACCCTGCGCCGTCCTTGCCCAACCTGGCAGGTCCCGGTTTGGGTGGCGCTATTGAGGAGACCAGTCCCTATGCGCGAATCGGCGGCCTCCGTCCTTGTTCCCATGTTGGCGTGGATCGGTTCGATGGCATCCTCGCCCGTCTCCGCAACCCCGTCCTTTCTGGAGCGCGACGGCGTGAGGCATCCGCTCTACCCCACGGTCACCGATACCTGCCCAGACTTGCCTTCCCCGTTGACAGCCGCCGATGGCCGCGAGTACGTGATCGTGCGTCTGCACGACGGCAGATTCGGGCTCGTGGACGTCACCCGCGCTGACCATCCGCGTCAGGGCGATGTGGATGCCGTCGACTTCCCCACGCTCGCGCGCACCGGCCGACACGCGGCGGAGGAACTGGACGACGCGCGCACCATCACCGGTCGGCTCGTGGCCGAGATCACGGCGCTGGCGCGTCCGGGCGCCCTGTCGACGGATGGGTTTATCGCCGAGGACGAGGACATCGTGGGCGTTCTGCGGGGCGACGACGCATTCGTGCGCGCCCTGGACCTGACCCATCCCGAGCTGGCTCGACCGCTCTTTCACGTCTGGAACCTGATGCAGGTCGACCTTGATCTTGACCGCTGGAACATGGCGCACCATCGCTGGGAGAACATGACGGCGGTCAAGTACAACGGCAACTGGGTGCTACTGGACGCGCACGACACCAAGGGAGGGCAGAAGTCGCCGTTCGATGACGGGCTGGAGGGCAGCTTCTGGATTGTGATCCGTCGACCGCTCGACCCGGCGGAGGAAGAGTTCCTCCACGATCGCTACGCCAGCGAAAGTCCCGACCGTTGGAACCACCTGCACGGCACGTTGACGCGGATCTTCACGGGCGAGATGGAACCCTACTACGTGCAGTGGTACGGATTCTACGAGGGACATACAGCCTGGCGCGTCGACCCCCTCGCCATCGCTCGGGTGTTTGGACTCCGGTCGGTCGCGGAGCTTGAGCGGGCGTTCCCGCTCCGCCTGCCCGAGGTGTTGAGCGCGCACCATCCGAGGCGGGAACCGGAGCGGTAGAACCTGCAGTGGCGCGCACCGCCTCGCCGGGCGGACTGCGGGTCTATAGAACGCCATCGCCCTCCACGGGCCTGCGTTGGCGGAGACCAAGCCTCGACAGGGTCAGCGGGGCCCAAGACAGTCTTGGCCGTGGCGGCATCCGACCGAGCTTGAAAAAGGTCCTGGCCGGGCCACCGCCCCAGGCAGGACTCGAAGCGGCGCAAGAGCTGGCCGTGCCCAAGGAAGCGCTATCCCCCGATCAGCCCCTGCTCGCGGAACGAGAAGTACCGCTCGCCGGCCAGGATCACGTGGTCGAGCACCTCGATGCCCACCAGCTCTCCGACCTTGATCAGCCGCGAGGAGATCTCGATGTCGTCGGCGCTGGGCGAGGGATCGCCCGAGGGATGGTTGTGCACCAGGATGAGGTTGGCGGTGCCCTCCCGGATCGCCCGGCGGTAGACCTCCCGCGGGTGAACCAGGCTGGCGTTCAACGTCCCGATGCTCACCACCTCGAGAAAGCTTGGCACATGGCGGGTCGACAGATGCACCGCGAGGAAGTGCTCGCGTTCGGCGTGGGCGTAGGCGCGCGCATACGCCTGGACCTGCTTGGGGGATGAGAGCGCCGCCGTCCCCTCGCCGCGCACCGCGCGTCGGCCCAGCTCGAGGGCGGCCAGCAGCCGGCCCATCGGGCCGTCGCCGGCAATGGCCCGCAGGCGCCGGGGGCTCGCGCGTCGCAGCAGAGCCACCGGGCCCCCGTCCAGCAGCCGGTCGGCCACCGCCAGGGCCGCCGGGTCGGGACCCGGCCCCGCGAGGACCAGGGCCAAGAGCTCCAAGTCGCTGAGCGCCTTGGGCTGGGCGATCAACTCGGGCAGCATCACGGCCGACTCGCGGACCCTCAGGTAGCAGCAAGAACCCCGTGCGGGCATGGAGCACCTCCTGCCCTTCCCGATAGCAGGACACGTGCCGGAATCCGAGGGATCTGGCATACTGCCGCGCGGGGGGCCGGACAGCGGGAGCCTGGCGAGAGCGACCCGGCGGGCCGGCGACCCGGCGGGCCGGCGGCCAGGCGGATCGGCGGAAGGAGTGCCCGATGGCGCACAGCAGATCATCCCAGGGCAAGATCACATTCCAGCCTCTGACCAATGGCCGCTGGCGCGACTTCGAGGCGCTGTTCGGCCAACGGGGGGCCTGCGGCGGGTGCTGGTGCATGTGGTGGCGCCAGACGCGCGCCCAGTTCCAGGCGCGCCACGGCGAGCAGAACCGGCGCGCGATGAAGCGCATCGTCGAGTCGGGCGAGGTGCCGGGCATCCTCGCTTTCCGCGACGGCCGAGCCGTGGGCTGGTGCTCGATCGCCCCGCGCGAGTGCTACGCCAGCTTGGAGCGCTCGCGGGTCATGAAGCGCCTGGACGACGAGCCGGTCTGGTCGATCGTCTGTCTCTATGTGCCGCGCGTGAACCGCGGGCAGGGCCTGGCCGGAGCCCTCGTGCGCGGCGCGCTCGACCACGCGGCCCGCCATGGCGCGCGCATCGTCGAGGCCTATCCCACCGTGCCGCGCGGGCGCACGCTGGCGGACATCTCGAGCTTCATGGGGGTGCCGGCGTTGTACGAGCGGGCGGGCTTCACCTTGGTCGCCCGCCCGTCGGCGGCGCGGGCGATCATGCGTCGCGAGCTGACGCCGCCGGGACGCGGGATGCGCCGCCGGCGCGCGCCGGCGGGGCAGAACGGCGCGGCGAGCAGGTCCGCCACACGCGGCGGGGGGACCGGGACCGCGTCACGCGCCCCGGGAGCGCGCGGCCGGGCGACCGGGACGGCGTCACGCGCCCCGGGAGCGCGCGGCGGAGCCGGCCGCTCATGAAAGCCCCCGGCAACCTCACATTCCGCCATGGCTACTGGGCCGACGCCTCGGCGAGGGGCGCGTTCAAGGCGTTCCTCCTCACGATCCACGGCCTCGACTTGACGACCTGGGAAGAGAAGGGCTACTGGGACGACGAGAACTACACCGCGTTCTCGCTCTTCGACGGCGATCGGATCGTCTCCAGCGTGTGTCTCTACTCCATGGAGATGATCGTCGCCGGGAAGCCGTGCCGTCTGGGGCAGTTCTCGGGTGTCGGCACCCTGCCGCCCTACCGCCGGCGCGGCCTGGCGCGCTGGCTGACGCAGGAGGCGCTGGACTTGAGCTCGGCGGCCCACGCGGGACACTTCCTCTTCGCGGACGACGAGGCGCTGCCCTTCTACCAGCGGTCCGGCTTCGCGCCCGTGACGGAGACCGGCGCCTGGCTGAAGGTCACCCTACCGCCCCCGCGACCGGGGCTCCGGAAGCTCGACGCGGCGAATGATCGCGATCTCGAGCTCGTCTTCCGGACGGCCCGCGAGCGCGTTCCGGTGTCCGACCGTTTGGGCGGTTGGAACGCGAAGCTCCTCATGTTCCACTGCCTTTACCCGCTGCGCGAGCACGCCTATCACGTCGCCGACCTGGATGTGGTCGTCTTCTTCAGAATCCAGGAGGGTCGCCTGGATCTCTTCGACGTGGTGGGACGCCGGGTCCCGTCCTTCGCGGAGCTGCACCCCTACCTGGCGGGAGATGACCATCGCGAGGCGCGCTTCCACTTCATGACCGACAAGCTCAAGGTCATGCCGAGCGGTCGCTGGTCGCCGATTGGGAACAACGCCCACATCTACGGGCCGCTGCGCCTGCCGGGGCCGGAGGCCTTCTTCCCCTCCACTGCCCGGGCGTGAGGCCGGCGCCCGGCCGGAGACGCGACCGGTCGTTCTCGCCGCGGCCGCTACCCGACCGGCTCCACCAGCGCGCGCGCGAACTCGGCCGGGTCGAACTCCTCGAGGTCCTCGATCCCTTCGCCCAGACCCACGTAGCGCACCGGCACGCCGATCTGGTGCGCGACGGCCAGGATCACGCCGCCGCGCGCGCTGCCGTCGAGCTTGGCGAGGATGATCCCGGTGACGCCGGCGGCGTCGGAGAAGTGTTTCACCTGCGACAGGGCGTTCTGGCCCACGGTGGCGTCGAGCACGAGCAGCGTCTCGTGCGGCGCGCCCGGCTGGGCCTTCTCGATCACGCGGCGGATCTTGGCGAGCTCGCTCATCAGGTTCGCGTTCGTCTGCAGGCGGCCGGCGGTGTCGACGAAGACAACGCCGGCGCCGCGCGCCAGGCCCGCGCGCACGCCGTCGAAGGCGACGGCGGCGGGGTCGGCGCCGCTCTGGCTGCGGATGATCTCGGCGCCGGCGCGATCGGCCCAGATGTGGAGCTGCTCGAGAGCCGCCGCACGGAAGGTGTCGCAGGCCACGACCAGCGGCCTCTGCCCCCGCTGCCGGCAGCGCCAGGCGAGCTTCCCGATCGAGGTGGTCTTCCCTGAACCGTTGACGCCGACCATGAGGAGCACGAGGGGCTCCCCCGGCGCGCGCGGCTCGAGCGGCAGCGTCTCTCGCGCCGCCCCCCCCCCGAGCATCTCGCTCACCACCTCGGCCAGCAGCGCCCGCGCGGCCCCGGCCTCCGTCACGCCCCGCTCGCACGCCAGCCCGCGCAGGCGGTCGATCACGTGCGTGGAGGTATCCAGGCCGACGTCGGAGCGAATCAGGACCTCCTCGAGCTGCTCGAGCAAGGACTCATCGAGCCTGGCCCCGGGCGCGAAGACCTGCTGGACGCCCTCGGCCAGGACGCTGCGCGTCTTCTGGATGCGCTCGGCCACCTTCTTCCAGATCGAGATCACGATGTTGCCTCCGCAGCCCGCTCCGGTGCTTCCGTTCCACTCCGCCGCCGCTCGCGCCGCGCTTCGCCGATGCCCGCGGTCCGCTCCGCCGGCCCGCCCGGCGCACCCCGCGCCGCCCGCTGCCCAGGCAGCCGGCGGTTCCTACAACCAGCCCGCGGGTTCGGGGCAGAGCCCCTAACCTCGATTCACGCAGACCATTCCGGGGTCGAGATCGTGACCGATTGCCGGGGGGTAACTTGCGACTTTGCCCCGGGGCAAAGTCGCAAGGGGTTCCTCTGCTTCATGCCACCGGATTCGCCCCCCCGCGCGGCACCTGGCCCGTCCCTGGCGCAGCCCCATCGCGCGGCCCCCCGGGACCGCTCCTCGTTCCGTCCGCCCCGTCGCCCGCGCCACCCGCGCCGCCCGCGCCGCCCCCGCCGCCGCGCCCGCTGCCGACCGCGCTGCCGACCGCGCTGCCGCCCGCTCCAGAACCCGGGATGCCCGGCCGCGCCATCCCCTCCACGATCTCGATGAACGCATCCACGCTGTCGAAGCGCCGGTAGATCGAGGCGAAACGCACGTAGGCCACGGGGTCGAGCTCGCGCAGCTCGGCCATCAGGAGGCGCCCGATCTCGCGCGCCTCGACCTCCTGCCCCCCCAAGCGCTGGAGCTGGCTCTCGACCCGGTCGATCAGCGCCTCGATCTGCTCGGCCCCGATGGGGCGCTTCCGGCAGGCCTGCAGCACGCCGCGCCGGGCCTTGTCGCGCTGGTAGGGCTCGCGGCGCCCGTCGCGCTTGACGACCAGCAGCGTGACGGCGTCGACGTACTCGTAGGTCGTGTAGCGGTGGCCGCAGCTCGCGCACTCGCGGCGCCGCCGGACGCCCTTGCCATCGCGCACGGCGCGCGAATCGATCACCCGATCGGTCTCCTGTCCGCAGCGCGGGCAACGCATGGCGCCACCTCTCGGTAAGCCCTCGGCTCGGATTCCGTGGTCAGGCCCTTCGGCCAAACCCGGGGTCGGATGCTCCGGTCAAGCCTCGTGATCCAGCGGGGGATCGACGGCGAGGACTGTGCCGCCCGCGAGCATCTCCCGCTGCCCCGCGTCGGTCACGAGCTCGAGCTCGCCCACCCGGCCGATCCCATCGGCCCGGCCCGTGATCGCGGCCCCGCTCGCGAGGCGGACCGTGACGCGACGCCCCAGCAGCACGGCGGCCTCGCGCAGGTGAGGCGCGAGGATCGCCGCGCCGCCGGCTTCGAAGCGGCGCAGCCAGCAGTCCAGAGAGGCCAGCAGCGCCTCGAGCAGGACCGCCCGTGAGCAGTCCCGGCCTGTCTCCATCCGCACCGACGTTGCCAGGCCGCGCAACTCCGGCGGAAATTCGCTCTCCTGCTGCCCGATGTTGAGCCCCAGGCCCAGGACGATGACCTGGCCGCGGCCTGACGCCGGCCCGCTGCCTGATGCCGGCCCGCTGCCTGACGCCGGCGGGCGGCCCGGCCCCGCCGCGACGTCCGCGAGCACACCCGCGATCTTGCGCCCGCGGCAGACGACGTCGTTGGGCCACTTGATCCCCGCCGGCAGCCCCGCCGCCCGCGCGAGGGCCTGCCGCGCGGCCAGCGCCGCCAGCGAGGTCAGGCCCGGCCACTCCTCCGGCGGCCGATCCGAACCCAAGAGCATACTCATCCAGAGGCCCGCACCGCGAGGGGAGAACCACGCGCGGCCCTCGCGCCCCTGCCCCGCCGACTGCGCATCGGCCAGGATGAGGAGCCCAGGACCCTCGGCGCGCGCCAGATCGCGGGCCTCGCGCTGGGTCGAGTCGATCTCGGGCCGCCAGATCCAGCGGCGCACGAGGGGCGCTGCGCCCAGGACCGCCGCCTCGGGCTCCGGAATGCGGGGCGCGGCCATGGGCTACACCTCTCGCACGAGGTCGAGCGCCACGTCGAGGGCCGGGGCCGAGTGCGTGAGGGCGCCAATCGAGATGAAGTCCACGCCCGGCAGGGCGTAGGCCGCGACGTTCTCCAGCGTGATGCCGCCCGAGACCTCCACCTGGACTCGCCGGCCGGTGGCGCGCGCCGCCTCCTCGAGCAGCGCAATGGCGGCGCGCACGTCGGCCGGGCTGAAGTTGTCGAGCAGCAGCCGGTCGACCGGCGCGGCCGCGGCCAAACGCGCCTCTTCGGGATCGGCGACCTCGACAATCACCGGCACGGCCGGCCGGTGGGCCTCCGGTCGGTTTGCGCCCGCCGGCCCCGCGCCGGCGGACGTGGATGCGGAGGCGGTCAGCGCCGCCAGCGCTGCTTCCAGCCCGCCTGCCGCGGCGATGTGGTTGTCCTTGATCAGAATCGCATCATCGAGCCCGCGGCGATGGTTCGTCCCCCCGCCGTGGCGCACCGCCGCCTTCTCGAGCAGGCGCAGCCCGGGCGTGGTCTTGCGCGTGTCGAGGATCGCGGTGCCGGCGCCCGCGCCGCGCACCGCCGCCACGAAGCGCGCCGTGAGCGAAGCGATGCCCGATAGGCGCTGCACGAAATTGAGGGCCGTGCGCTCACCGGTGAGGATCGCGCGCGCCGTTCCCGTCACGGTCGCGATCCGCGTGTTTGGCGCGACCGTCTGTCCATCCGCCGCGAGGGTTTCGAAGACAAGCCGTTGATCGACCTGACGGAACACCTCGCGCGCCACCGCCAGGCCCGAGATCACGCCACGGGCCATGGCCCGCAGCACTCCGCGCCACCGAGCCGCGGCCGGCACCACAAGCGCCGAGGTGAAGTCTCCAGCGCCGACGTCTTCCGCCCCCGCCCGAGCCACCAGGGGCACGACCACGTTCGCCCACTCATCTCCGCGCGCCGCGTCCTTCATCGGCTCCGTCCATCGGCTTCGTCCATCTGCATCGCCCAGCGACTTCATCCATCGGCCCTGTTCTGGGCCGGCCGCCTCAGCGAGGTCTCGCGCTCCTGCCGATCCGCGAGGCTCGCGCGGATCTCGAAGATCTGATCGCGCAGCATCGCCGCCCGCTCGAACTCGAGCGCCTCGGCCGCCTCCTGCATCTCCTCCGTCAGCGCCCGCAACAGCTCCTCGGGGTCGCTCGCCGCGCCGGCCCGGCGCAGCGCCTCGCGCGTGGCGCCTCGCGAACGCTCCTCGTCCGCGTCGGCCACCACGGTCGTGCCCATGATCTCCTCGACCGACTTGACAATCGACCGCGGCGTGATCCCGTGCTCGGCGTTGTAGGCCGCCTGCTTCTGGCGCCGGCTGCGCGTCACTTCCATCGCCACGCGCATCGCCTCGGTGACCGCGTCCGCGTAGAAGAGCACCTGCCCGTTGACGTTGCGCGCGGCGCGGCCGGCGGTCTGGATCAGCGAGCGCTCGGACCGCAGGAACCCTTCCTTGTCCGCGTCGAGGATGGCCACCAGCGACACCTCGGGCAGGTCGAGCCCCTCGCGCAGGAGGTTGATCCCCACCAGCACGTCGAAGCGCCCCAGCCGCAGGTCGCGCAGGATCTCGACGCGCGCGATCGCGTCGACATCCGAGTGCAGGTACCTGGTGCGCACGCCCGTGCTCAGCAGGTAGTCGGTCAGCTCCTCGGCCATGCGCTTGGTGAGCGTCGTTACCAAGACCCGCTCGCCGCGCTCGGCGCGCTCCTCGATCCGCATGAGCAGGTCCTTCATCTGCCCGTCGGTCGGACGCAGCAGGATCTCGGGATCGAGCAGCCCGGTGGGGCGAATCACCTGCTCGAGCACGACCCCCTCGCAGCGATCGAGCTCGTAGTCGGCCGGGGTGGCCGAGACAAAGACCGTCTGGCCCGTGATCGCCTCGAACTCCTCGAACTTCAGGGGCCGGTTGTCCAGCGCCGAGGGCAGGCGGAAGCCGTACTCGACGAGCGTCTCTTTGCGTGAGCGGTCGCCGGCGTACATGGCGCGCAGCTGGGGGACGGTCGCGTGCGACTCGTCGATGACGAGCAGGAAGTCATCGGGAAAGTAGTCGATCAGGCAGGCGGGGCGGCTGCCGGGCGCGCGTCCGGAGAGATGGCGCGAGTAGTTCTCGATCCCCTGGCAGTAGCCCATCTGACGCAGCATCTCGAGGTCGTAGCGCGTGCGCTGCGCCAGGCGCTGCGCCTCGAGGAGCTTCTCCGCGCCACGCAGCGCGGCCAGGCGCTGCTCGAGCTCGCGCTCGATGCTCCGGCAGGCGCGCTCGATCCGCTCGCGCGGCAGCAAGAAGTGACTGGCCGGGAAAACGGCCAGGCGCTCCTGTTCCCGCAGCCGCTCGCGCGTCACGGGGTCGACGGCGGTGATGCCCTCGATCTCGTCGCCGAAGAGGCTCACCCGGTGGATCTCCTCGCCGTGCGAGGCGAAGACCTCGACCAGGTCGCCGCGCACGCGGAAGGTCCCCCGCCGAGGCTCGACGTCGTTGCGCTCGTACTGCATCTCGATCAATCGCTCGAGCAACTGCTCGCGCGTGATCTGCTCGCCCACCTTGAGCACCAGGGTCTGGGCGCGGAAGTCCTCGGGATTGCCCAGGCCGTAGATGCACGAGACGCTGGCGACGATGACCACATCGCGCCGCTCGAGCAACAGGCCGGTCGCCTGCAGCCGCAGGCGGTCGATGTCGTCGTTGATGCTGGCGTCCTTCTCGATGTAGGTGTCCGTCTGCGGCACGTAGGCCTCGGGCTGGTAGTAGTCGTAGTAGCTGATGAAATAACCCACGCCGTTCTCGGGGAAGAAGGAGCGAAACTCCCCGTAGAGCTGGGCCCCCAGGGTCTTGTTGTGCGAGATCACCAGCGTCGGCCGGTTGACCTGGGCGATGACGTTGGCGATGGCGAAGGTCTTGCCGGAGCCGGTCACGCCCAGGAGCGTCTGGTGACGGTCCCCCCGCCGAAGGCCCGCTACCAGGCCGTCGATCGCCGCGGGCTGATCGCCGAAGGGCCGATAGGGTGCTGCAAGCTTGAAGCCGGACATCGCCTGGTCGTGCCGCGGGGCGCGGCCCCTGCCGGGGCCGCCGCCGGTCCCTCGCCTAGTACCCGTAGCGCACCGTGAAGGTCACCGTCGCGACCTGGCCGGCCTTGACCGGAACGGGGAACTCCACCCGGTAGGCCGACTTGCTCTCGTAGTCCTGACTGGCGCGCAGGATGCGGGCCCCGCCGTACAGGTCCTCCTGTACCACGACCACGACATCCTCGCGCTCCTTACGGTTGCGCACCTCGATCTTGACGTCCACCTCGCGGCTCTGCTGGGAGATGCGCCGCATGTCGGTCTCGGTCCGCTCGACCACCAGGTCGAAGGCGTTGCCGACGAAGATGCGGATGTCCTCGTCGCGGGGGGTGTGGTCGATCGCATCCTCGCCGACGAACTGCAGGCGTTCGCGGGTGTCCTTCTTGTACACCCGCACCGTCCCCTTGGGCAGCGGCATGCCCAGGCCGTCCTTCTCGCTGTTGGTGGCCTCCAGGACGACGCGCACCTTGGTGCCGTCGCGGCGGGGATTGGCCTCGAAGATCTTGCGGACCTTGCACGCGGTCGGCGTGAACAGCGACACCTGCTTGGTCTCGTTGTCGCGCAGGGTGGTGCGGCGCGCCAGCGTGTAGAGGTGGTACTCGAAGAGCGCCTCCTCCTCGAACTGCGGCGCGGCGGCCCGGGCCAGGTTCGCATCCATCATCATCTCGGGCCGCGGCATCCCGCCCTTCGGCACGCGGTGGATATCGCCCGCCACGAGCTGCAGCGCAGCGTCGTCGTAGGCGGCGCCCGAGCGGTTGTCCACGCTCACCCAGCCCGCCAGATCCATGGCAGCGTCGTTCGCGGCCACGACCGCGACGTACTCGGCGTGCCAGTTGAAGCCCCCCGTCAGGTAGCTGACCTCCAGCCGGCGCTCGCCGCCGCGCCCCGTCTCGAGCAGCCACTCGAGGGTCGGGCGCGTGATCAGCCCGGCCGGCAGCGCGGGACACTGCACGTCGGTGACCTTCTCGGGGTTGAGGATCACCAGGCCGCCCTGCCCCGACGCGTCGGGCGCGGGGGCGCCGCGTTCCGCACCGCCCTGCCCCGGCCCGGCCCGCAGCACGAGCCGCCCGCCGGCGTAGGAGAGCAGCTCGCCCTCGAAGAGCCGGCCGTCCTCGAGCACGACGCGGATCGGATGGTCGAGGTAGCGCTCGAGAATCGCCTCCTGGCTCACGAGGTCGTAGCGGTAGTTCTGCTCGAGCACCGCCAGATCCTGGCCGTCGGCGGCCTTCAGGTGCACCGAGGTCGGGTCGATGCGGGCGGGCACGTCGGTGAAGGGCAGCCAGTGGGTGCCCGATTCGATCGCCAGCGTGCGCGCGTCGCGCACGACCGCCAGATCGTTGTTGTAGACCGTGAGAGAGAGATCGCGCTCGCCCGGCGCCGCCAGGCCCGCCGGGGGCACGAGTCCCGCGATCACGGGAACCACCAGAGCGGCCGGGCGAGCGGATCGCCGCCGGCCATGCGGTTGGGTGCTGCGCTTCTTCATGTCACCTCCCAGTCGACGGGTCCCCAGGCCCAGGTCGGGTGCGGCGCGCGCCCGCCGTCGATCCCGGTCGCCGTACGCCCCCAGGGCTGGTACCCGGCCTGCGGCCCGTCTATTCCCGACCGGCGCGGGCTTGGCCAGGCAGCCGCGCGACGGCCCGCGACGGCCCGCGGCGGCGCGCGCCGTCACCTCTTCGTCGCCCCTCCGCCGGTCGAGCTCAGTCCTCGAGGGCGGTCAGGGCGGTATCGATCTTGACGCGCACCGCCTCGTACTGCTCGAGCTTCTCGCGCTCCTGGGTGACGACCTCCGGACGGGCCCGTTCCAGGAAGTCCTGGTTGACCAGCTTCTTGCGCGCCCGGTCGAGGGCCTCCTCGACCTTGGCCAGCTCCTTGCGCAAGCGCCTGCGCTCGGCCTCGAGGTCGATGACGCCCTCGAGCAGAACGAAGATCTCGGTGTCCGCCACGACCGCCGCCGCCGCGTGTCGCGGCTTGCGGTAGTTCGAGGCGATCGTGATCTCGTCCACCTTGGCGAGCCCCTTGAGCGGCTCGGCCATACGCTCGAGGACCTCGGCTTCCGCGCCGGCCGCTCGCACGCCGACCGGGACCAGCTTGGCCTGCGCCACGTTCATCTCGCTGCGCAGATTGCGGACAGCGGTGACCGCGTCCTGGAAGAAGAGCATCATGCGCTCGGCCTCGGCATCCGCATCCGCCTCGCGGGCCTGGGGCCAGGGTCCCAGGATGAGCTCGCGCTCCTTGCCCGGCAGATAGTCGTAGATCTCCTCGGTGATGAAGGGCATGAACGGGTGCAGCAGGGCCAGGATCTGCCGGTAGACGGTCAGGAGCACGTGGCGGGACCGTTCGGCTTCCTCGGGCGACCCGCGCTGGATGCGGCCCTTGGCGATCTCGAGATACCAGGCGCAGAACTCCTTCCAGGTGAAGTCGTAGAGCAGGTGGGCCGCATCGTTGAAGCGATACTCCGCCAGCAGGGCGTCCGTCTCCCGGATCACGCGCGCCAGGCGGCTCCGAATCCAGCGCTCCTCGAGGGGCGCCTCGCTGCCCGGCGGCACCTGGGGCTGGACCTCGTCCCGCAGATTGAACAGGATGAAGCGGCCCGCGTTCCAGAGCTTGTTCGCGAAATCGCGACCCACCTCGATCTTCTTCTTGCCGAAGAGCACGTCGTTGCCGGTGGGAGTCAACATGAGCATCGTGAAGCGCAGCGCGTCGGCCCCGTACTCCGCGATCAGATCGATCGGATCGGGCGAGTTGCCGAGGCTCTTGGACATCTTGCGGCCGTCCTCATCCCGGACGATGCCGTGCAGATAGACATCGGAGAACGGCTTGCGCCCCATGAACTCGTAGCCCGCCATGACCATGCGCGCCACCCAGAAGAAGATGATGTCGGGCCCGGTGACGAGCGCGTCGGTCGGATAGAACCGCTTGAGGTCCTCGGTCTGCTCGGGCCAACCGAGGGTGCTGAAGGGCCACAGCCAGGAGGAGAACCAGGTGTCGAGCACGTCCTCGTCCTGCTTCCAGTCGTGGCCGCCGCACTGCGGGCAGGCCTCCTCCTGCTCGCCGGAGAGCACCATGCGGCTGCAGCCGCGGCAGTGCCAGACCGGGATGCGATGGCCCCACCAGAGCTGGCGGCTGATGCACCAGTCGCGCACGCCCTCCAGCCAGTGCAGATAGGTCTTGGTCCATCGATCGGGGATGAAGCGCAGCTCGCCGCTCCTGGCCGCGGCGATGGCCGGCTCGGCCAGCGGCTTCATGCGCACGAACCACTGATGGCTGATGGCGGGCTCGATGATCGTCTTGCAGCGGTAGCAGTGGCCGACCGCGTGGCGGAAGGGCTCGGTCTTGATGAGCAGCCCCTCCTTCTTGAGCGCCTCGACGATCTTCTGGCGCGCCTCCAGGCGATCCAGGCCGCGGAACTCGGGCGGGGCGTTCTCGTTCAGGCGCCCGCCGGTGTCGATCACCGAGACGACCTCGAGCCCGTGCGCCTGGCCGATCGCGAAGTCATTGGGATCGTGGCCCGGGGTGACCTTCAGGGCGCCCGTGCCGAACTCGGGATCGACGTAGGCATCCTCGATGATGGGAATCTCGCGCCCCACCAGCGGCAGGATGAGCTTGCGGCTCTTGATCCGCGCGTAGCGCTCGTCGCCCGGAGCAATGGCCACCGCGGTGTCGCCCAGCATTGTTTCGGGGCGCGTCGTGGCGACCACGACCCCCTGATCCGATCCCTTCACCGGGTACTTGATGTGCCAGAAGTGGCCGTCCACGTCCTGGTGCTCGACCTCCTCGTCCGAGACGGCCGTCTGGCACCCGATGCACCAGTTGACGAGGTACTCGCCGCGATAGATCAGCCCCTTGCGGTAGAGGTGCTTGAAGACCTCCTCCACGGCGCGCGAGAGCCCCTCGTCGAGCGTGAAGCGCTCGCGCTCCCAGTCGCAGGACGCCCCCAGGAATCTCAGCTGCTGGATGATCTTGCCGCCGTAGGCCTCCCTCCACTTCCAGACCTCGGCGATGAACTTCTCGCGCCCCAGCTCGCGGGCGTCGATGCCGCGCGAGCGCAGGTCCTTCTTGACGACGTTCTGGGTGGCGATGCCGGCGTGGTCGGTGCCCGGCAGCCACAGGGTCTCGAAGCCTTGCATGCGCTTCCAGCGGATCAGGACGTCCTGGATCGTGTTGTTGAGCACGTGGCCGATCGTAAGCGCCCCGGTCACATTCGGGGGCGGGATGACGATCGTGTAGCGCTCCCGCCCGCCCGCCGGCGAGGGTCGGAAGCAGCCGGTCCGGAGCCAGTGCTCGTACCAGCGGGCTTCGAAGCCGCTGGGATCGTAAGCCTTGGGCATTTCCTTCATCGGTCGTCTCTCCTGGCAGGGCGGCGCCGGGCACGCTCCACCTGTTCTTCGGCCGGGTGCGCGCCCCGTTTTCTCAGAAGCACGCAGGGT
>CAZRWW010000042.1:31733-45003 GCA_964603725.1 uncultured bacterium | reverse complement strand
CGCCCGACAGCAGCCCCGCGAACAGGGCGCCGACCGGCGTCCAGGCTTGCCACGGATCGCCATCGGGGTGGAAGCGAATGCGGGCCCCCTCCGCCAGGAGCCCGGTGAACGCCAGGAAGGCGAGGATGGCCAGCACGAGCGTGTCGACCGGCTTCGTCTCGGGCAGGAAGTCGGGCTTCTGCAGATAGCGGCGTACCGCGGCGATCGCCACGCCGATGAAGAGGCCCGCGCCGGCGATGTCCGCCAGCAGCGAAACGAACAGGTAGAACCCGCCGTGAAAGATGTGGAGGCCGAAATCCATGTCCACCATCACGATCAGCGTGGTGATGAAGAGCCACACGAAGCTGTAGAAGATGAGCGAGTGAAAGAGCCCGGGCCAGAACCGGCGGCGGGTCTGGTTCTGCAGCAGCGTTTCGCGGACGAGTATCCAGCACCGGCGGCCCCAGTCGCGCCAGCCCTCGGTCTGGGGCTTGCCGCGTCGCCAGAAGCGAATCCGTTGGCGCAGCCCGATGGCGAAGATCACCAGCGCCACCAGCGCCAGCCCGTACATGATGATCGCGCCGGCCGTGCCGCCCATGTTCCAGCCCAGCTCGCGTCCGGCCACGGCCTCGCCCGCCGCGCGCGCCCCGCCCGCTACCATCGGTGCTCCCTCCCCGGTTGACCCATCCGGCCGGACGGACGGCCACGCCTCCGGCCGATCCTCCCCGCAAGTCCCTGCGACTCTAGCGGATTTGCCCGGCCCGGGGAAGAATCACGATCTGCAGTGCCCGGGGCTCGCGGCCGATAGAAAGGGTTGAGAAGAGGCGATCGGCTCATCCGCCCAGGCCTGCCGGGCGACGGGCGATCACGGCCGCCGACCGCCCTCGGGGGAGGAACCGCCATGTCGAATCCGCCCGCGCTGCGCATCGAGCTGGCGCTCAAGGGTCGCTCGCTCAAGAGCTTCACCTTCGCCAAGGAGAGCATCACCATCGGGCGCGACCCCGACGCGGATGTCGCCCTCGACAACATGGGCGTCTCGCGCCGTCACGCGCGCATCGAGTGGGTCAACGAATCCTACCGCCTGCGGGACGAGGGCAGCTCGAACGGCACGTTCCTCAATGGCCGGCGCGTCGAGCACGAGCGGTTGGTCGATCGGGACGTCGTCACGATCGGCAAGTTCAACCTGCTCGTGGCTCTGCCCGCCCTGTCGGGCCCCGCGCCACGCTCGGCGGAACAGGCAGCGGCCCCCGGCTCCGCCGAGATGGACGGAACCATGGTGCTTTCCCATGATCAGCTCGCGCGCGTTCTGCGACCGGCGCCCGAACCGCCGGCCGAACGGCATGTCGAGCCGCAGCCCGAGCGTCACGCCGAGCGTCACCCCGAGCGCCAGCCCGCGCTCGGCATCGTCAACGGCGCGCCGGTCCCGCGGCGTCGGCCCGCGCTGGCCGCCCCGCTGCTGCCCTGGATCATGGCGGTGGTGGGCGCCCTGCTGATCGGCCTGGCCGTGGGCGCGGCGATCTTCTAGGCGGCTCCCAGCCGCCGGGTCGCCCCCGGGACCGGCGCCTAGGCGGCTTCTCGCCGCTCCGAGCCCCGCCGCAGGATCTGGGTCAGTCCCCCGGACATGCGGGTCCAGAGTTGCCCCACGACGGAGCGAGGCTCCCCAGCGCCCGACAACGAGATGACCTCGGTCGCCCCCGGCAAGCCGGGGTCGGCCTCGCAAGCCGCGAGCAGCGCATCGATCTCGATGAGCACGGGTCCAAAGCCGGACGGGCGCTCGCGGGGATCACAGGACAGCATGCCCGTCACCAGCGCACGCAGCCGCTCGGGCAGGCGCAGGAAGTACGCCTCGGGCGTGAAGGCGAAGCCCTGCCAGGCGGGCAGCGCCCCGGTCAGCATCTGGTGGATCATCGTGCCGGCCGCGAAGACGTCCGCCGCCGGCGACCTCGGCTCGCCCCACGGGCTGTACCAGTCGGGCCGATCGTCCGCGGCCGGCTCGCGCTCATCGAAGCCGAAGTCGGTCACCTTGGGCACGTCGCGGTCGGTGAAGAGCACATTGGCCGGGCGCAGGTTGCCGTGCACGATCCGGTTCTGGTGGGCGAAGAGCAGCGCGTCGCAGAACCCCCGCGCCATGCGCAGGGCGGGGCCCCATGGGATGGGCTGCAGCAGGCGGTCCTTGAGGCTCCCGCCGCTCAGATACTCCATGACGGTGATGAACCGGTGCTCGTCGCCCGACGCGCCCAGGATGTCCACGATGTGCGGGTGCTTCAGGGCGGTCAGCAGCCGGGCTTCGCTCAGGCCGGCGCTCGAGCCCGCGACCTTCTTGATCACCAGCAGCCGGCTCTCCGCCCGATCCTGATAGAGGTAGACGGCGCCGTGGCTCGTCTCCTCGATGACGTCGAGCAGCAGGAACTTGTCCTGCACATTGGCGAAGACGCGCCGGGCCCGCTCGCGCTGGGCCGTGTGCAGGTGCGCCCCTTGCAGCAAGGTCAGCAGCCGGTCCTTGATCTCGTCCGCGGACGAGAATCGTCGCGCCGGGTCCGCTTCCAGACACTTCAGAATGGTCTCTTCGAGCGCCGGCGACACCTCGGGGTTGAGGTGCGACGGCGGCCGAAAGCGTCCCGCCGGCTTGCTCCCGGTGAACATCTCATAGAGGATCACGCCCAGCGAGTACAGGTCGCTGGCGTGCGTCACGCGATCCAGTCCATCCTGCTGCTCGGGAGACATGTAGGCCAGCGTGCCCATGACCAGATCGGCCCGGGTGAGCTGGCGGCTGGCGGTGCCTTCGTCGAAGAACTTGGCGATGCCGAAGTCAAGAACCCGGACGTTGCCCTCGCGATCGATCAGGATGTTGCCCGGCTTGATGTCACGATGGATCACGCCGTTCTTGTGGGCGTAGGAGAGCGCGCGGCAGACCTGGATGGCGAGGTCCAGCTTGCGGTTCGTGTCGAGCAGGTTCTGCTTGATCGCCTGGGCGAGATCGATGCCCTCGACATACTCCATGACGAAGTAGGGCATCCCCTCGTCGGTCACCCCGCGGTCGATCACGTGGATCACGTTGGGATGGTTGAGTCGGGCGATGATGAGCGATTCACGATTGAAGCGGGCGAGCACGTCCTCGACGTCGGTGAGCTTCTCGTTGAGGATCTTGATGGCCACGGGGCGGTCGAGCGAGATCTGGCGGCCGCGGTAGACGGTGCACATCCCCCCCTGACCGATCTTATCCTGGATCTCGTAGTTGCCGAGTGTGCGCATGTTCGCCTGCTCCGCCGTCAGCGCCCGCGGTCTCTACCCAATCAACGGCACCGCCGCCGCGGCACTGTAGGCGCGAGCCGGTCTGGCGGGCGGCAGCCTTTCTGCCTGGCCGGCTGTCCGGCTCGCTCGCCGCCGGGCGTTCCGTTCCAGGCACGGGTTGAGCGGCTCGCGCCCTCCACTTGCGTATCTGGCTCCGGTGTTTTGAGTTATCGGCCGGCCTTGCACGAACCTCTCAGATCCAGTGCGGGCCGCGCCCGCGAGCGCCGGCCCGGGAAGAAGCGCCTCGGGACCCCACGCGCAAGCGGCCACCTCCCGTCGCCGAGAGGTGGCCGCCCATCGCCCCCGCACAGATCGCCCATCACCGCAACAGGAGCAGCCTGAGTGTCGATGAGCGTTCGCCGGCCGTCAGATGCGAGAAATAGGCGCCCGCGGGAACCGTCCGGCCGCGGTCATCGGTGCCGTCCCACACGGCCTGGTGGGCGCCCGCGCCCAGGTTCCCGTCGCAGAGCGTGCGGACCAGGGCGCCGCGCGCGTCGTAGAGCCGCAGCGCGGCCCGGCCCGCGGCCGGCAGCGTCCAGCGCAACGCGCCCGGGGCGCGGAAGGGCGCGGGGGCGGCCAGATCGAGCCGCAGGCCGCCGTCGGCCAGCCCGGGCACCGCGGCGGGATTGGTGAGCGTGACGTCCAGGAGCGTCGAGGCGCCGGAGGTCACAATCACGCCGCTGAAGGTGCGCGCCTCGTAGCCGGGCGCCTCGAAGCGGACCGTGTAGGTTCCGGCCGGCATGAAGACCTCATAGCGGCCGTGCGGCCCCCCGCTGCGGATCTCCTCGCCGTTGCCGAAGGCGACGCCCACCAGCGTGATCTGGGCCGACAGCGGCGCGCCCGTAACCCCGTCGGTGACGCGGCCCCACAGCGGAATGGGTCGCTGGAGAGCCCACAGCGTCCCGGGCCACACTAGCTCGGCCTCCTGCTGCGCGCTCGCGAACGACGGCTGGAAGGAGGTGGCCGTCTCGATCAGGAAGGCATAGCAGCTCATCAGCGCGACCTGCCACTCGTAGTGCTCGCCGTCGCCGCTGGGCCCGCGCTGCGCCCCGCCGTAGCCGACGGCCTGCGACAGGGCGATGGCCTCGGATTGCCAGTAGCTGTCGAACGGATGGCTCCAGCAGTCGTACCCGCGCACCACTTCGCGGCCGTAGGAGTGGTAGTCGATGATCTTGGCGAAGCGCTGATCCAGACTCCAGGCCATCATCGTCTGCGTCTCGGCCTCGGAGGCCGGGCTGGGGCCCTTGTAGGTCTCAGACGACGGCGTGGTGCTCCCCGAACAGGGGTTGTACCAGCCGAACGGGTAGTTGCGATTCTGGTCGATCCCGGTGCCGCCGGTGACGGGCCGGCGGTTCTTGCGCCAGTAGTTGTCCACGTAGTAGACGTGGTGGTAGCCGTCGGGATTCCACAGGGGAGCGATCCAGATCTCGTGGCTGTCGACGAGCTGCGTGATCGTGGGGTTCGATCCGTACTGCGTGAGGAGCTTCTGCATCGCGGTCAGCGCGAGCACCGGCGTGACGATCTCGCGCGCGTGGTGGCACCCCACCAGCATGAACGCGGGCTCATCCTCTTCCTGCTGGACGTTGTCCGAGATCTTGACCGCGTAGAGGTGACGGCCCCCGTAGGTCGGCGGCGCATCGTAGGTCGCGCTCAGATCGACCAGCCGGCATATCGCCGGATAGTCGGCCGCGGCCGCGCTCATCTGGTCGATGATGCCTTCCACGTTCGAGTAGCCCGCCGGGATCGACTCGGGATCGAGCCGAAACGCTTCCTCCTGGATCTCGAGGAAGGGCCGCCCCTCCTCGAGCAGCGCGAGCGCGTGGCCGGCGACCGCGAGGCGGTCATACTCCGCGCGCGACACGATGAGCTCGAGCGAGCCAGCCGCCACGGTCGGGCGCAGGACGTCGTATCCCTCGCGCTCCAGCTCCAGCGCGACGGTCGGAGCGTTGTCCGCTGTCAGAAGAACCCGCCAGAGGGGCGGTTCGGTCTCTGCCCGGGCCGGGCCCACGAGAAACGACGCGGCCAGGAAGAGCAGAGGCGCAAGGCTGATCCAGCGCATGTCGGTGCCTCCATGCGTTGCCCGCCGGCGGCCGGCCGGGGCATGCTTGCAGGGCTGTCCTGCGGAAACCGGCCGGGCGGTTGATGGCTGCGGGAACCCTTCTTAAGGATCGCACGCCGGCGCCGGTGCGGTCAACCCGGCTCGCCGCGGCTCTTCTGAGCCACCACCTCAATTGATTTCTAAATAATGAGTTGCGTCTCATCGTTCACGTCGCGATCCACCGGATCGGCCGCCTTCCGGCGACCACCGCCCGACAACATCCCACTGGGCGACATCCCGCCGGGCAACATCCCACCGGGCGACATCCCGCCGGGCGACATCCCGCCGGGCAACCTCCTGCCGGGCAGCCTCCCGCCGGGCAACCTCCCGCCGGGCTGGCGGCACCCCGCGCGGCCCGCCCCGGCGGCCCCACCCTTGAGGTGCGCCGCCCGGCCGCCGATCAGTGAATGGGGCCAGGGAGGGCCCCCCAATCCACTCCTCACCGCAACGGAGGGTCGCCGTGCGCAAGGTGCTCACCTGGCTGCTCTACGGACACGCGGGCACGCCCCTCGATCCGTCCTCGGGGCAGATCGAAAGCAACCGCCGGGAAGCTGCCGCGCGGCTCCTGAAGTCGCTGGCCGGCACGGTCACGGAGTTGATCGCTCTGGCGCGAGACCAGGCGATGAATGTCCCGTCGCTCCAGCCCGCCAGCTTCCGGGAGGAGCTGCGCAAGGTCGCGGCTCGCTACGGCGGATCGCTCTCGGCGCGCGACGAGGGCGCGCTCAGGCGGCAATGCCTCCGGCTGATCGGCGGCCAGCGCGCGCAGGAGTCGGAGTACATCTCGGGGCGTGAGCAGGAACTGCAGGCCATCATCGCCCTGATCAGCCAGGAGATCCGCGGGGCAGCCACGGACACCCAGGAGTTCGCCGCCCAGATGCAGACCGCCCTGGCGGATCTGGGCCGGGCGGTCGAGATCGAAGACCTGCGCGAGGTGCGCGAGCGCATCCGGACCCACCTGGGCCGTGCGACGCGCGAGATCGAGGGCCAGCGCCAGCGCGAGCAAGACCGCGTCCGCAACCTCGAGGAGCAGGTCGAGGTCCTCAGCCACAAGGCCGAGCTCACGCCGCAGGCTTCCCACACCGACCCGCTGACCATGCTCTACAGCCGCGAGGCCTTTGACAAGCAGGTCCGAACCGAGGTCAGTCTGGCCAACCGCCTCAGGCGCCCCCTCAGTATCGTGCTGATCGATGTCGATCATCTCCAACTCGCCAACGACACCTATGGTTCGAAGGGCGTCGACGAGGCGCTCGTGGGCTTGTCGCGGCGGATCATCCGCGAGTTCTTCCGCCGCACCGACTTCATCGCCCGGCGCGGCGGCGACGAGTTCGGCGTGCTCCTCACGCAGGAGCAGCTCGACGTGGCCCGCCGCGCGGCCGAGGGGCTGTGCCAGAGCCTGGCGCACCAGCCGCTCCGCACCCAGGCCGGCGATGTGACGCTCACCATCTCGTCGGGCGTGACCCAGTACCAGCCGGGGGAATCCGCCGAGGAGCTGGTGGCCCGGGCGGAGGAGGCGCTGCGGCAGGCCAAGCAGGGGGGCTGCAATCGGGTGGCGGCGCTGCCTGCCGCGGCCGTGCGTCCCGCGGCCTGAAGCCCTGGACGCTCTGAGGTTTGGCGTCCCCGACGGGATTCGAACCCGTGTTGCCGCCGTGAAAGGGCGGTGTCCTAGGCCGGGCTAGACGACGGGGACGGATAACCTCAAGACGCTACTCCTCGCCGGAGCGCGCGTCAACCTCTTGCTGGAGCCGGCGTGCCACGCGGATGCGCTCGACGTGCTGCGCCCACAGACGCGCCTCGCGGCCCTGGTCGGAGGGCTCGTAGAAGCGGGGCGAGCCCAACCCGTCCGGGAAGTAGGTCTCGGCCACCCAGCGCCCCGGGAAGTCGTGCGGATAGCGGTAGGCCCGACCGTAGCCGAGCTCCTTCATCAGCCCGGTGGGCGCGTTGCGAAGGTGCAAGGGCACGGGCCGACTCCCGGTCCGACCGACGCACTCCCGGACCCGGTTGTAGGCCACGTCGAGGCTGTTGCTCTTGGGCGCCAGCGCCAGGTAGACCGCCGCCTGGGCGAGCGCGAGCGCACCCTCGGGCAGACCCAGGAAGTGCACCGCGTCCTTGGCCGACAAGGCGAAGGTGAGCGCGGCCGGGTCGGCCAGTCCGACATCTTCGCTGGCCATGCGCACCATCCGCCGCGCCACGTAGAGCGGATCCTGCCCGCCCTCCAGCAAGCGCGCGAGCCAGTAGAGGGTGGCGTCGGGATCGCTGCCCCGGACGCTCTTGTGCAAGGCCGAGATCAGGTTGAAGTGCTCCTCGCCCGCCCGGTCGGTGGCCAGCGCCACGCGGCCCTTCAGCTTGCGCAGCGCGGCCCGGTCGACGATGCGCCGGCCCTGCTCGTCCGGCGCCACCACGCTGGCCAGCGTCTCGAGCGCATTGAAGAGCTGCCGCGCGTCGCCGTCGGACACCTCGACGAGCGCCTCCAGCGCCGCGGGCTCCAGCCGCAGGCCGCTTGCGCCGAGCCCGCGCTCGCCATCCTCCAGGGCTCGCTGGGCCAGCACGCGCAGGTGCTCGGCGGCGAGTCGTCCGAGCACGAAGACGTGGCACCGCGAGAGCAGGGCGCTGTTGACCTCGAACGACGGGTTCTCGGTCGTGGCCCCCACCAGAACGATGGTCCCGCTTTCCACGTGCGGCAGCAGCGCGTCCTGCTGCGCCTTGTTGAAGCGATGCACCTCATCGAGGAAGAGCACGGTGCGCTGCCCCTGCGCGCGGCGGGAGGCGGCCGCTTCTTGCGCCACCCGGCGCACGTCCTTGACGCCGGCCAGCACGGCGCTGAAGTGCACCGCCCGATACCCGGGCACCTGGCCCAGGAGGCGGGCCAGCGTCGTCTTCCCGGAACCGGGGGGGCCCCAGAAGATGAGCGAGGGCACGTCGCCCGAATCCATCGCGCGCCGCAGCACCGCGCCGGGTCCCGTCAGGTGCTCCTGGCCGACGACCTCGGCCAGACTGCGCGGGCGCATGCGATCGGCCAGCGGGGGGCGCGGCGGGCTGGCGCCCGGGGCGGCGAACAGGTCGTCGCCGGGCACGGGGCTGTCGGGACCGTCAGTCGCCATAGCCGTGCGGGTGACGCTGCTTCCAGAGCCAGGCGTCGCGGATGATGCCGTCCAGATCGGCGTGCCGGGGCGCCCAGCCCAGCACCGCCTGCGCCCGGGCGGCCGAGGCCACCAGGCGGGCCGGATCACCCGGCCGGCGGGGCGCATCGCGCGTGGGCACGGCGAGGCCGGTCACGCGCTCGACCGAGCGCACGACCTCCATCACCGAGTAGCCGCTGCCGTTGCCGAGATTGAAGACGCGCTCGCGGACGTCCCCCAGCCTCTCGAGGGCCAGGGCGTGCGCCGCGGCCAGATCCAGCACGTGGATGTAGTCGCGGACACAGGTGCCGTCCGGGGTGGGATAGTCGCGGCCGAAGATCGCGAGCTCCTCGCGCTCACCCGCCGCCGCGGCGAGCGCCAGCGGAATCAGGTGCGTCTCGGGCTCGTGGTCCTCCCCGTGGGCCGCCGAGGCGCCGGCCGCGTTGAAGTAGCGCAGGGCGGCATAGCGGATGCCGTGAACTGCCTCATACCAGGCCAGCACCCGCTCACAGATCGCCTTGCTCTCGCCGTACGGATTGGTCGGCCGGACCGGCTCGTCCTCGGTAATCGGAACGCGGGCCGGCTCTCCATACGTGGCCGCCGTCGAGGAGAAGATGAATCGCGGCGTCCGAGTGCGGGCCATGGCCTCCAGCAACCGGATCACGCCCACGACGTTGTTGCCGAAGTACTCGCCCGGGTCCCGCATCGACTCGCCCACGAGGCTGGCGGCCGAGAAGTGCATGACGCAGTCGATCGAGAACTCCGCCAATATCCCCGCCAGGCGCTCCAGATGACGGATGTCCTCCTGGATGAAGTGCGCCCCTGCCGGCACCGCCGACCGGTGACCCCGGCTGAGGTTGTCGACGACCACGACCGCATGGCCCATGTCCAGCAGCAGCTCGGCCGTCACACTGCCGATGTAGCCGGCGCCGCCTGACACCAGGATCTTCACCGCGCCCTCCCGTGGCTGCAACCGAGGCGAACGTCGAGGACTTCCGGGCGGATTCTAGGCCAGGGGCGGACACAAAGAAAGACACCTCCCTGGTGGCGTCGACCAAGGGGGTGCCGCTAGCGCAGAACCTGCCTTTGGCAGCCGCGCACCGGGCGCGCCTGCCCATTCAAGCCGGCGTCCCGGGGGGAAGACCACTGCCGTCTTCGCCCCCGGAACGCCTGCACCGGCTGATGAGACCCGGTAGCGGAGAACCTTGTAGGGGGGGTGGCCACGCGGACCGCTCCCCACGGTCCCCGAGGCCTCCTACATTGCCGGAGCAACCACCTTCTTCGGCTTGCGCGCTACTTTTCTGCGAGCCTTCTTCTTCGCGACATTCTTCTTGTCAACCTTGCGCTTCTTAGCGACCTTCTTCTTGGCAACCTTCTTCTTCGCGACCTTCTTCTTCTTGGCCTTCTTCTTCATCACCATTGTGATCTACCCCCCTCCATTAGGGTCCACGACCGGGCCTCAGGCCTCCGCCTGAGCCCCCTTCTCTACCAGTTGAGCCGCCTTGCGCATCACCGCGTCGAGATCGAACGGCTTGCGCAGATAGATGTCCGCGCCCAGCTCGCGGCTGCGCCGGCGGGTCTCTTCCGTTCCGTAGGCGGTCATCAGCACGACGCGCGTCCCAGCCGGCTTCCCGATTTCGGCCAGGAAGTCCAGTCCGGACTGGCCGGGCAGGCGATTGTCGAGCAGCATCAGATCGAACGCAGCGCCGTCCGCCAGAATTCCGCGAGCATCTTCAGCCGACCGGGCCCGGGAGACCTCATAGCCCTGCTCCCGAAAGGCCTGCGCCAGCGTCCGCGCCAAGAGCGCCTCGTCCTCGATAATCAGCACGCGCTGCTTCACCCTCCTACCTCCGTCGCATGATAGGCATTACCCGTGCCACGAAAGCCAATGACACCGCAAACGATTTACTGGCAATGTCTTATGCGATATCTACTACGACCGGATTTGTTGCGATCGGCCGCGCAACTGCAAACATTGTTGGCAAATAGAGCCTGGCGGTCGCGTAAAACACTGTATTGAATCGAGTTATGGCGAATGGCTGGAAACTTGCCATGCCCACTTTTTTGGCATCCCCATGCCTGGCGGCTCTCACAGCGGCGAGCACAGTCGCAACCCGGAGCCAACGCCCTCGCGCTCTGCCATGCGCCGCAGTCGCTCGCGCAGTCCCTGGCGCGACATGCCCAGCTCGCGCGCCGCCCGGCTGCGATTCCCGGCGCACTCCTGGAGCACGAAGCGCACGTAGGCATCGCCAAGGTCCGTGAGCGTGGACAGCCCGCCTGGGCGCTGGGCGGCGAGCGCCTGCGCGAAGCGCGCGGTCCACGTCGCCGCGGACCCGGCCGCACCGGTCGTCTCCGCCAGCGCCAGGCCGCCGGCCCCGCCGCGCAGGTCGTCCGGCAGATGGCGCGGCAGCAGCTCGGGTCCGTCCTCCAGCAGCACCGCGCGCTCGAGCAGGTTCTCGAGCTCGCGCACGTTGCCCGGCCACGGGTAGCGCAGGAGCAGGGCGGCCGCGCCGGCGCTGATCTCCCGGAAATCCTTGCCGAACTTGCGGCTGAATGCCTCCAGGAAGTGGCGGGCCAGCTCCAGCACGTCCGCGCCGCGGTCGCGCAGCGGCGGCAGGCGGACCGAGACCACCTTCAGGCGGAAGTAGAGATCATCGCGAAAGAGCCCCTCCTGGATGCGCCGCTCGAGATCGGCATTGGTGGCGGCGATGACCTGCAGATCGACAGCGAAGTCGACGTTGCCGCCCACCCGGCGGAAGACCCCGTGGTCCAGGAAGCGCAGGAGCTTCGCCTGGATGTTCAAGGGCATCTCGGCCACCTCATCGAGCATCAAGGTGCCGCCGTCGCTCAACTCGACCAGCCCGCGCTTCAGGTGGCTCGCCCCGGTGAAGGCGCCGATCTCGTGTCCGAACAGCTCGCTTTCCAGGAGATTCTCCTGGAAATTCGAGCAGTTGATGCTGATCAGCGGGCCGTCGCGTCGCTCGGACTCGAAGTGGATCGCCCCGGCCACCAGGTCCTTGCCGGTCCCTGTTTCTCCCGTGATCAGGATCTTGGTCGCCCCCGAGCGCGCCACCTTGCCGATGAGCTGCTTGACCGCTTGCATGGCGGGGCTGCGGCCGACCAGCCGGGAGCGGGCGTAGTGCGCGCGTTGGCGCTTGCGGTAGACGCGTAGCTGGGTTTCGCGGGCCAGGCTGCGGGCCGCGCTGTCGACCGCGTGGCGCAGCTCGCCGAGATCGTACGGCTTCTTCAGAAAGTCCGCCGCGCCGAGCTTCATCGCCCGCGCCGCGGTCTGCTCCTCGCCGAAGGCGGTGACGACGACCACCTGGGCCGCGGGGTCGATCTTGCGCAGGCGGGGCAACAGGTCGAGTCCCGATCCGTCGGGCAGCTTGATGTCCAGGACCACGACCTGCGGCCGAAAGGCCTCGAAGCAGGCGAACCCCTCCGCCACGGTCGCCGCGGCGGCGACTTCATAGCCCTCGTCTCGCAGCGCCCGCCCCATGCTGTTGCGCACCAGGCGCTCATCATCGATCACGAGGACCTTGGTGGATTTCACCTGGGCCTCCCCGCCGATCCGCCGGCCGCGCTACTCCCCGCTCTCTTCGGGAACGGGGAAGGACAGCCGGAAGATGGCCCCCCCTTGCGGCCGGTGGCGCACGTAGATCCGGCCGCCATGCTCCTTGACGATCTGCAGCGTGATCGAGAGCCCCAACCCGGTCCCGCCGTTGCGGGTGGTGAAGAAGGGATCGAAGATCTTCTCGACGATGTCCGCCGGGATTCCGGTGCCCGTGTCGGCGATGGCCACCTCGAGCGCCCGGCGGCTGCGGTAGCGCCGCGAGGAAGAGGTCACGCGCAGGCCGCCACCCGCGGGCATCGCGTCCAGCGCATTGAGGACGATGTTGAGCAGCGCCTGGCGGACGGCGTCGCCGTCCAGAGGAACCGCCGGCAGGTCGCTGCCCAGCTCGCGCTTGACCTTGATCCCCCCTTCGGTGCAGCGGTGCTCGACATGGTCGAGGACCTTCTCGATGACGTCGTTGATATTGGTCGGGCGCAGCTCCGCGATCTTGGGCCGCGCGAACTGGAGCAGGTCGCTGGTGAACTGCTCGATGCGGTCGAGCTCCTTGATCGCGTCTTCGAGATCTTCGGTCAGGGTCGAGTCGGGCGGCAGCTTGGTCTGCACGAACTGGATCGTCGTGCGGATCCCGGTGAGCGGATTGCGGATCTCGTGCGCCATGACCGCCGAGATGTTGCCGATCGAGCTGAAGCGGTCGATGTTGCGCTGGAACTCCCGCTCCTCGGCCGACTCCGAGACGTCCTCCAGCAAGAGCAGCCCCGAGTCGCGCGCGTCGCGCCCGAGCGGCAGGACACGGCACTCGAGGGTCAGCTCCTTGTCGCCGCGTTGGGCGAAGATCTGCGTCGGCGGCAGGGAGAAGCTCTCCCATACCTGCCCCTGCGGACCCAGCGGCCCATCGTCGGAGAGCCCCAGCAGCCGGTGGGCCGGCCGCTCCCCGGCCTCCTCGGGGCTGATCTCCAGGATCTGCACGGCGCGCGGGTTGATGTAGCGGACCTCACCGCCGTGTCCCACCAGCAGCAACCCGACGTCCAAGCCCGTGAGGCACTGCTGGGCCACTTCTGCATCCAGGCCCGAAACGGTAGCGGCCTTGCTCATTCCTGTCCGCCTGGTCGCGGCGCGGACCCCACGACGCCCCCCGGAAGCCCGCCAGGAGGAGCCCCCCACCTCGGTAACCCCAGGACTATAACCCGGAGCAGGTCAACAAGGTAATCTAAA
>CAZRWW010000042.1:9671-31723 GCA_964603725.1 uncultured bacterium | reverse complement strand
CGGCCTTGCTCATTCCTGTCCGCCTGGTCGCGGCGCGGCCCCCAGGCCGCGCCCTGATTGCCCGCCTGGAGCCGGCAGCCGGCTGTGAACCCCCTCTATCTCTCCGGCGAGCTGTGCAGCTCGTACTTGAACGGCACCTCGCCCCACTCCTCGTGGCTCTGGCCACGCGGCAGCGCTTCGAAGCGCCAGCGCGCCAGGGCCGCGCGAGCCACGGACTCGAACTCCGGATAGGCGCTCTTCCTCACCGCCTGGATCCGCACGACGTGGCCGTCAGCCGACACCCAGAAGCGAAAGCGCACCTGGGCCTCCACGCCGGCCCGGCGCCCCCACTCGGCGTATTCGGGCTGCTCCATGTAGAGCAGCCCCCGTTGCCCCAGCTCTCCCGTGATGCCGGCCGCGCTCCCCAGCCGTCGCGCCGGCTCCGGACGGGCGACGTCGCGGCGCTCCACTTCCCCGAGCGAGCGGGGCACGGCGACCGCCTCCAGCTGCTCCAGCAGTCGTTCCGCCATCGACTCGGCCGCGTCGGGTTGGGGCGGCGCGGCGACCGCCTCGGGCGCCTGCGTGCTCTCCCCGCGCACCGGCACGGGCAGCTCCAGCGCCACGGGCGGCTCCGCGGCCGGCTCGAGCCGCGGAGCGTGCGGCACGCCTCGCCCGGGCTGCCCCGGCGGCATCGGCTCCGCGGGGCTGCGGCGGGCCGGCGTCGCCACCGGTTCCGGCCGCGGCGGCTCGGGGCTCTCGTCCGGCGCTGACTCGGGCAGCGGGACCACCAGGTTCACCACGAAGGCGCGCGGCGGCGTCCGCAGGGCCTGGCGGGCCACCCAATCGCTCGCCAGGTACAGAAGACCCGCATGCAGCGCCAGCGAGCACGCGAGCGCCCACAGGCGCGGTCCGTGTCCTCCACGATCGCGCCGGCGTCGCGCGGGCAGCCGCAGCGCATCTCCGGCGGTTCTCACTGTGCACGCCCCTAGCGCCTCTCGCCCTCCAGCAGCGGCCGCGCGGCGATGGCCAGCTGCTCGGCTCCGAGTTGACGGGCGATGTCCATGACCTGCACCGTGCGGCCCAGGCGAACGTTCTCATCGCCCTTGATGATCACCGTCTTGGACGTGGCCGTCTCGAGGCGCTCGGCCAGGGCGCCCCGAAAGCTCGTCCAAGGAACCTTGACGCCGTCCAGGTACAGCTCCTCCTCCGCGGTGATCGTGACCTCGATGTCGCCCTTGCTCTGGCGGTCGATCCGGCTGACCTGGGGCACCTGGACCTTGATGCCCGTCTGGATGATGAACGAGGAGGAGAGCAGGAAGAAGATCAGCAGCAAGAAGATGATGTCCGCCATGGCGGTGGACTGCAGTGCGCTGGTCGCCCGATTGCGCTTCGCAAAACCCATGCACCGCTCTCCGACGGTTCCCGGTCAGTCGCCGATCCGATCCTCGCCGGTCTCGAGCAGCGCCATCAGATCGTTGGACCGATCCTCCATGGCGAGAATCTCCGCATGGACCCGGCTCAGGATGTAGTTGTGAGCGAAGAAGGTCGGCACTGCCACGATCAGCCCCGCCGCCGTGGTCAAGAGCGCCTCCCAGATGCCGCCCGCCAGCACGCTGGCGTCCACGTTGCCGCCCAGGGCCTCGATGCGCTGGAAGGCCTGAATCATGCCAGTGACTGTCCCCAGAAAGCCCAACAATGGCGCGCCGCCCGCGATCGTGGCCAGTCCGCCGACGTTGCGCTCCAAGTCCTCCGCCTGTCGTTCGCCCTGCTCGTGGATCGCCTCGCGCGTGCGTTTGGCGCCCAGGGGCACGCTGAGCAGCGCCGCGCGGAAGATCGCCGCCAGCGGCGCCGACTCGAACTCCGCGCAGATGTGCAGCGCCTCGTCGAGATTGCCCTTGCGAATCCGCCCCCGTATGGAGAGCACGAAGCGCTCGTTCTCCCGGCGCACCCGCCTGATCGCCACGAAACGCTCGATGATGATGGCCACCGCCACGATCGAGCAGATCAGAATCGGGATCATCAAGATCCCGCCCTTGACCAGGATCGACACGAACGACATGGCGACCTCTCATCCTTGCATGCGCCGCGCGCGTCCGGCGCGCCGCGGCCAGCACTGCGCCCTTCCCTTTTCTGTCATTCCGCCGGCTGTGTCAAGGAACACCACCGCTGAGCGCCTGCTCCCAGGCGACTGCGATCCACCGCTCGCGCGCGCCGAGGCCGGGCCGCAGCTCGATGTCATCGCGAGCGAGGTTCTCGATCGTCACCAGCACGCGCGAGGCGCCGAAGGACCAGCCCGCACTGGCCGTCACGTTGACGAAAGCGTCGAGTCGCGGCCGGCCGGCGCCCGCCGGGGCCTGGTCGCGCAGATGAGCGGCGCCCTCCCACGACAGGCGCCCCAAATCGCCGCTCAGGGCGATGAATCCCTCGTGCGCCGGGACGAAGGGTAGCGCCCGCGACGTGGCGCGCCGCTCGTCATGTGTCCAGGCGTAGCGCGCGCGCAGCGCGAGATCGCGCGCCAGCCGCCAACCGCTCTCGAACTGGCAGCCGAAGACGCCGCGGTCCGCCAGCGTCGCCAGCCGATGCGCCCCCGCGCCCACGGTCCCGCCCGCCGCCCGCTCGATGGAATCGACCGCGGCCCAGCCCAGCGGACGCTCCAGCTTGCACGCGGCGGCGGTGAGTCGCAGGTAGCCGTCGCCGGCGCGCAGCAGAACCTCGCCCAGCACGCGCGGCCACGCCGTCTGCCCGCGCAGCAGCGGATCGCCCACGGCCGCCCGGGGCAGTCGCGCGCCGGCGCCGGCCCGCTCGGCCCCCGGCCGGTCGGCCAGATCCAGATCGAGGCCATCCGCCCCGAGCGTCTCGAGCCGGTGGACCAGATGCCCGGGGAAATCGGCGCCGCCGGGCATGAGCGTCTCCCGCCCCAGGAGGACTTCGTCCGCGTAGACGACCTGCGGCGCCGCCTCGATTCGCACCAGCGGCGCGCCCCGGCCGCCGCCCCACACCACGGCCAGCCACGGCGCGAGCAGCCGGTCCTCCTCGTCACCCGCCAGCGCGGCGCCGGCCGACACGCGCCCCCAGGCCAGCGCGCGCATCAGTCCGAGCCGCAGCTCGCCGCGCGCCCGCGCCGCGGCTTCGCGCTCCGGCGATCGCAGCCGCGCGAGACCCGCGCGCGCCGCCATCACGGGCCGGCTGCCCTCCCCGTCGCTCGGCGCGCTGTAGCTCAGCTCGGCCACCGCCCAGCGGCCGGTGCGATCCACGTCACCAGCGGGCTGATCCCAGCTCGTGCGGAGTTGCCCGATCCTGCCGCGCAGCGCCATGACGCCCGGCTGGCCCAGGATCCGCGCGCGCCGCTGCCACAGCCCGTGCGCGCCGGCCCAATGCTGGCGCCCGCCGTCAACCGGTCGCGCGCCGGACGCCGCGCGCTGCGACTTCCACGTCGCGCCGCTGGTGCCCAGCCCCAGGCCAAGCCGCTGCGCGGGGTCCAGCGGAGGTTGCGCGCCGATCAGTCCCGCGCGCCCCGACCAGCGCCGCACGCCGGGCCGCTGCTCGTCCCAGCCTTCCAGATCGCTCCACAGCAAGAGCGGCCCGCGCACGTCGGGCAGCCAGGCGCACCCGAGCTGTCCGCCGCCGAAGCTCGCCGCCGCAGCCCGCATCAGTCCCCGCACCGGCCGCCCCTCTTCCAGCCGGGGGCCGAGCACCGCGTAGGGGGTTTCCCAGCTCGGCACGTACGCGATGGGGCCCGGCTCGACCGGCACCGGCCGCTGCTGCGGCATGACGCCGGGGATGCCCACCTCGAGCCGGCGCACGCCGCCCGTGAAGCGGCTCAGATCCTCGCCCTGGACCACCACGTCGGGCAGCATGAACGATGGGCGCCGCACGCCCGGCGCCCCGCGGGCCCCGGCGCCGGCGCTGTCGGCCGCGGCCGCCTGGGCCGGCGCGGGTTGCGCCGGGGACCCGGCCTGGGCGGCGGCCCGCTCCGCGCCCCCCCCGGCCGACGCGCTCAGGTAGGCCGCGATCGCCATCGCGACCGCCCGCGGGACCGCGCCTCCGGCGGGTCTGCGCCCCAGCGCTCGCATCAGCACCAACCTCCAGCCTCACCGTTCACGGTTGCGAGGGTGATCGCCCAACTGCTGCAGCCGCTGCCGCGCCTCGTCGCGCAAGGCCTCTTCGCGCAGCGGCAATCGCAGCACCGCCTCGTACTGCTCGTGCGCGTCGCGCAGCCGCCCGCGCCCGACGTAGCAGGCCCCCAGTCTCAGGCGCGCCGTCGCTTCCCACAGCGGCTCCGGCTCGGGCAACTCCAGGAACGCCTCCAGCCACGGAATCGCCCGCGTCGTGTCGGCCGCGCGCAGCGCCGCCTCGCCCGCCCAGTAACGCGGGCGATAGACGGCGGCCGCTGCGCCGAGGCTGTCGGCGGCCGCGAAGTGGAGGAAGGCGGCCTGCCACTCCCGGCCCTCAAAGGCCAGACGACCCAGACGCAGGTTGGCCACGGCGCGCAGCGAGTCCGTGGCGCCTCCCCCGCGCGCCGCCACCTTCTCCCACTCGGCGCGGGCGGCCTGGCGCTCGCCCAGCCTCTGGTAGCCGTCGGCCAGATAGGCCCGCGTGAGCGCCGTCTGCGCCGGATTCAGATCGAGCGCCAGGCGTTTCTCGAGCGGACGGAGCGCCTCGCGCGCCTGCCCGCCCTCCAGGCGCAGCACGCCGGCGCGCAGCAGAGCCTCGGAGCGGTCGCGAAAGTCCTCGCGCTCGCCGAGCGCCTCGTACGCGGCCGCGGCCGCATCCCGCTGGCCCAGCTCCTCGCGGCAGCGCGCGATCTGGTAGCGCACGCCGAGCAGCCGCGGATCTTGTGTCGGGGCGCGCTCAAGGAAGTTGCCGAAGGCATCGAGGGCTGACTGGTAGCGCTTCTCGCGCAGGTAGCCCTCGGCCACCTGCAGGTGGCGATCGGCCAGCCCCTGAGCTCGGGGAAAGCGCGCCTCGAGCGTGGCGAGCGCCGAGTCGGCCAGGTCCCACTCGTTCAAGGCCACGCGACACTCGAAGACCGATTCGTGCGCCGTCTGGAGCATCTCGTCCGCCGCGCCGGGGGATCCCAGGATGCCCCGGTACCACTCGAGGGCCCCGCGATAGTCTCCCAGGTTGAAGTGGCAGTCACCCAGCCCGAGCTGGGCGCGACTGCGCAGGGAATCGGGCGTCCCGCGACCGGCTTGCACGGCCCGGAATCGCTCCGCCGCCTGGTCGTAGAGCTCCTGGCGGAAGAACGCCACCGCCTCCCAGTAGAGCGCCTCGCTGCCGAGCGCGTTCTCGCCCTGCTCCTCCCGGATGCGCGCGAAGGCCGCCCGGGCCCCGGCGAAGTCCTCGAGGCGCAGCAACGCCCAACCGCGCTGGAAGGTCGCCTCGCCGCTCAGTCCGGCGAGCGCGCCGGCCTGGGCCTGCGAGGCCGCCCGCGCGAAGGAGCGCTCGGCCTCCTCGATGCGGCCCAGGTTGAACAGGCAGTTGCCGCGCCGCAGCAGCAGATCGACCGCGAAGGGGCAGTCGCGACAGAGGGCCAGGGCGCGGTCGAAATGGGTCAGCGCCGCGGCGTAGCGGCCCTCCTCGTAGTCGCACCAGCCGAGCGCATAGCTGCAGGCGGCCGGATCGGCGCCCAGCGCGAGCGCGCGGCGGTAGTGGCGGCGCGCATCGTCGCGGCGCTCGAGACGGTAGTAGGCCTCGGCCCGCCAGAAGTTGTACTCGGCCCCCTGGTCGGTGCCCGGATACCGGACGATCACCTCGCCCAGCAGCCGCACGGCGGTCGCCCAGTCTTGCAGCGCCAGCGCCGCCAGGGCCTGCCGTCGCAGCAGGGCCTCGGGCGCATCCGGGTAGTGCGTGGCGGCCTCGGCGTAGGCCGCCGAGGCCTCAGCGGCCTGACCGAGCCGGTAGAAGCAGTCGCCGCGCAGCGACCAGGCCCCGCCGCTCAGGCTGTCGGCCCGGGCGCGCTCGCGGAAAGCCTCCAGCGTGGCGATCGCGTCGGGGTAGCGCTCGAGCTGGAATCGGGCGAAGGCCAGCGCATAGACCCAGGGGTAGTGGAGCGGGTGATCCCGATCGACGGGAGCGCCGGGCGCCAGGAGCGATTCGGCCTGCGCGCTGCGGCCGTCGGCGATGAGCGCCATCGCCGTGCCGTAGCGCGAAGGCAGCACCTCCTCGGGCCGCTGCCCGCTCACCGCGCCGTACAGCTCGAGCGCGCGCGCCGTCTCGCCCCGCGCCAGCGCCAGCCAGCCCAGGATGACGCGCGCTTCGTCAAGCCAGGGGGCGGGGGCCTCCGGCGGATCCTCGATCAGGCCGCGCAGGACGATCTCGGCGCTGTCGCCACGGCCCGATTGGTACAACGCGCGGCCCAGCAGAAAGCGGCCCAGCGCGGGCGCCCGCGGCCGCGCCGCCGCGGCGCGCAGGTACGCCGCCGCTTCAGCCCAGCGGCCCTCGGTGACGAAGGACTGCCCCAGCGCGAGGCGGAGCGAGTCGGCCAGCGCCGGGAAGGCGCGCGCGTCCTGCAGCGCCTGCCGCCAGGCGGCCCGCGCGGCCTCGAAATCGCCGCGCCCCGCCTGGAGCCAGCCCGCCCAGCGGGCCAGCTCCGCCCGCATCCGCAGACCGGCCGGCGCGGCGCCGGCCGCCTCGACGAGCGCCTGCGCCCCGGATTGCATCTGCCCCAGATCCACGAGCAGCCAGGCGCGCCAGGCTCTCAGGCGCCAGGCCTGATCGCCCCAGTCCCAGGCGGCCAGCGCGCGCTCGATGACGCTCATGGCTTCGGCGCCGCGCCCGGCGCCGGCCAGGGCCGCGGCCAGCTCGAGCCAGGCCCGCGCGCGCAGCTCGGGCTCGCTGGCCTGTTCGCCCAGCGCGCGCAGCAGCGCTTCACCCGCGCCGGCTCGCCCGCCGGCCATCAGGTTACGCGCGCGCCTGAGCGATTCGCGCTCGCGCAGGGGGATGAGCTCATCGCAAACGACGAGGCTGCGCACCAGCTCCGGCCGCGGCCAGTCTGCGGCGGCGGGCAGCGCGAGCAGCTCATGGGAGCGCGGCGTCACCGCCGGCGGCAGGCCGGGGGCGCTCGGCGCCGGCAGCTGGATGCTCGGCTCGGCCTGCGCGGTCAGGCAGCCGAGGAGCAGCGCCACGGCCGCCCGCGCCGGAACTCGGCGCCTGATCACGCTGACCCCTGATTGCCAACCGCCAGCCATTCGGCTTCCGCTCCATCGCCCCCGGCGCCCGAGCGGCGCGCCCGCGCCGCCCGGGCCGGGCCCGCGCTGGCACGCACGTTCTCTTCTGTACCCCCTCTCTTGATCACTCGCAACAGACAAAGGTCGGCGACGCGCGGTGCGAGCAGCGGAGCGCCCGCGGCTTGCAGGCGCCGAGCCGATCCTCTACGCTGCGCTCCTGGTCACGAGATCGACGAGACCCGTGTTCGCGCGGAAAGACTCGAGGGGAAGCTCAGCCGGCATGGAGATTCTGCCCACACCCTGGCGGCGCGCCTACGTGCTGAGCGCGCGCGATCACCAGGGCTGTCTCTTCTGTGACCTGCTCGCCGGTCGCGCCCCCGCCGAAGAGCGCGGGATCCTGGTGCGCGGACGGCATTGCAGCTTGATGCTCAACGCCTACCCCTACACGCCCGGGCACATGATGGCCATCCCCGACCGGCACGCCGCCGAGCTGGGCGGGCTGCCCCGAGAAGACCTGCTCGAGTTGCTGGAGCTGTCGCAGCTGGCCGAACGCCTGCTGCGGCGCTGCTACGGATGCCGCTCGGTGCACATCGGCGCGAACCTGGGCGCCGCCGCCGGCGCCGGCGTGCCCGAGCATGTTCACCTGCACATTGTCGCGCGCCCGGAGAGCCCGCTGTGGGAACGCTGCGGCGCGTCGCTCGCGGCGCCCGAGGCGGTTCCCGCGACCTGGCAGCGGCTGCAGGCGGCGCTGGGAGAGCTGTCGGCGGAGTCCGGCAACGCGCCCGATCCGGACGCCCCGCCGCCGCCCGCCGCGCCGCGGTCCGCCTGACGCGGCCGGCCGCGCATCATCGGGAGGGTGAGAGCATGCTCGTGCACTGCATCGTCGGCGCGCGCCCCAACTTCGTGAAGATCGGGCCGATCGTGCGGGCCGCGGCCGGCGCCCGCCGCCTGCGCGCGCGCCTGATCCACACCGGGCAGCACTACGACGCCCAGATGAGCCGTCACTTCTTCGAGGATCTCAGCCTGCCGGAGCCCGACCGGCACCTCGACGTGCGCTCGGGCACCCACGCCGTGCAGACGGCCCGCATCATGGAGAGTTACGAGCCGGTCGTGGCCGAGGAGCGCCCGGACCTGGTGCTCGTGGTCGGCGACGTGAACTCGACCCTGGCCTGCGCGCTGGTGGCCGCCAAGGCGGGCGTCCCGATCGCCCACGTCGAGGCGGGGCTGCGCAGCTTCGATCGCACCATGCCCGAGGAGATCAACCGCATCGTCACCGATGCGCTGGCCGACCTGCTCTTCACGACCTGCCGCGACGCCGATGAGAACTTGCGCCGCGAGGGCGTCGCCGGCGAGAAGATCCACTTCGTGGGCAACGTCATGATCGACACGCTGCTCGCGTCGCTGCCGCTGGCGGCCGAGCGGCGCACCGCCGCGGCCCTGGGCCTCGCGCCGGGGCGCTATGCGGCCGTCACGATTCACCGGCCCACCAACGTCGACGAGCCCGCGGGGCTGGCCCGCGTCGTCGCGATCCTGCGCGATCTGGCCGGCGAGCTGCCGGTGGTCTTCCCCATCCACCCGCGCACGGCGCGGCGGGCGCAGGAGCTGGGCCTGGAGGCGGCCCTGCGGGAATGCCCGGGGCTGCACCTGGTCGAGCCGATGCGCTATCTGGAATTCCTCGACCTGCTGCGCACCGCTCGCCTGGTGCTGACCGATTCGGGCGGCGTCCAGGAGGAAACGACGATCCTCGGCGTGCCGTGCCTCACTCTGCGCCCCAACACCGAGCGGCCGGTCACGATCACCGCCGGCACGAACGAGCTCGTGCCGCTCGACGCCCGCGGCGCGATCGCGGCCGCCCGGCGCCGGCTGGCGGATCCGGCCCCGCCGCAACGGCGCCAACCACCGCTGTGGGACGGCCACGCCGCCGAGCGCATCGTCACGGTGCTCGAGGCCTGGGCCGACGGCCCCGCCGGCTCCCGCTCGAGTCCGCGCCCGCTGTGAGGCGCCCGCGAGCGCCGCGCCTACCGCCGCCAGGGCCGGAGCCAGCGCGCCCCGGGCGCGCGGCCGCTTGCCCATGCCAGCCCCAGCAACCCCAGCGCCGCCAGGCTCGCCAGGCGGCTCACCCAGCGGCCGGTCGCCTGCGCCCGCGAGACCGCCGCGAGGCGCACGACGTGGTCTCCCGGCGGCACGACCGCGGCGCGCAGCACGTGATTCACGCGGCGCAGCGCCGCCGGCTGTCGGTCGATGGTGAGCTGCCAGCCGGGCGGATAGGAGATCTCGCTCAGCACGAGCAGGCCGGGCTGCGGGCCGCCTACGCGCACGCGGGCCTCGATCCAGCGCGGATCCAGCGCCAGATCGAGCACCTCGCCGCCCGAGAAGCTTCCGGGGAGGCCCGCGGCGTCGCCGGCCTCGATGAGAGCGATCGCCCCCGGGTCGAAGTCGGGTTGCTGCAACCTCTCGAGCACGGCCCGCCCGTCGGGCAGCACCATCGCCTCGCCGGCGAACCAGGCCCGTCGCGCGCCGTGCGGGTTGTGGTGCACGTAGAGCTGCTGGCCGCCCAGCCCCCGCGCGCGGGTGGCCAGCGGGAAGCCGCGCTGATCGAGCTCCTGGTCGCTGAGCAGGAAGGCGGCGTTGAGCATCGAGAGCACCGGCACGCGGTCGATCGCGCCCGAGCGGATCAGATCGTCGTAGATCTGCAGCTTGGCCGGCTGATAGCCGCCGACCGTCTCGAGCCCGAAGGCGGCGTAGCGGTTCGATCCGAATTCCTGCGCCGCGCTCGCGCCGCTGCGTCGCAAGGGCGCGACCCGGAAGGGCGGCGGCTGTTGCTGGAGGAACCGCACCAGCTCATCGGGCTGCAGGCGCGCTTCGTTGGCCGCGGCCGGCGTCAGCACGTAGAACTTCCGGTCGATGATCCACAGGTCGGCGACCAGCAGCCCGCACAGCACGGCGGCCGCGGCGGGCGCCGGCAGCCAGCGCCGGCGGCGCGCCTCGATCGCGGCGGCTCCCAGGGTGAGCAGCAGCAGGCCCGTCGTGACCGACGCGCGCAGCATCTCCATGCGCTCGACGATGACTCCGGCGCCGAGTCCGCGCAGCTCGGTGGCGGGCAGGCCGCGCAGGTGCTCGAGCTGCGCCGGGCTCAGGCCGGCCACCTCCTCGGCGCGCACGAAGGCCCCGGATCGACGCAGGCCATCGACGACCGCACCGCCGGCCGCCAGCCACACGATCAGCAGGCCCGCCAAGCCCAGCGTCACGATCCCCCACCGCGCCAGTTGGGCACGGGCGTGGGGCGCGGAGCGCGGGCGCCGCTGCTCGCCCTTGCGCGCGGGCGCGGGGGCGGGGGCGCCGCCCCAGGGCGCCTCCTCCAACACGGCATCGAGTCCGCGCGCGGCGAGCAGCGCCGCCGGCAGAGGCAGCAGAGCGTAGATCATCGAAGGCACGCGGAAGCTCTTGAACATCGGCAGGAGCAGGTACATCGGGCGGTAGAGCACGGGTAGATTTCGCCCGAAGCCGATCACCAGGATGATCACCGCCAGGCCCAGCAGGACCCAGCGGCGACGCCCCCGGGCGAGCACCGCGCCCAGCAGGGCCAGCAGGAGCGTCAGCACGCCGATGTAGTGCGTCGATTGCGTGAACGTCAGCGTGCCCCAATAGGTCTGGCCCTCGAGGCCGAACCAGGCGGGGAACAAGAAGCAGATCAACTCCCCCAGCGGATACGACCAGGCCGTGGCGTAGTCCCACGCCGCCCCGCCCGCGGCGTCGGCCGCCGTGCGCAATGCGCCGGCGCCGCCGCGGATCGAGTGGGGCGAGTACTCCAGGACCGACGCGTACGGCTCCAGCACCAGGGTCCCCGCCAGGACGAGCGCGAGCAGGCCCGCCGCCAGCCCCCACCCGAGGCCGCGCCCGCGCCAGTCGGCGGGCCGCTCGAGCAGGAGCACGCCCAGGAGGTACAGGCCGGCCAGCAGCACGGTGTAGTAGGTGATCTGCGGGTGATTGCACCAGAGCTGATAGGCCACGGCGATGCCCAGAAAGACCGCCGCGGCGAGCGTGCGCCGGCGCAGCAGCGTCTCGAGCGCGAGGAACACGAGCGGCGCCATGTAGAGGGCGCGGATCTTGGTGTTGTGGCCGGCGGCGATCAACCCGAGCATGTAGGGTGTCAGCGTGAAGATGAGCGTCCCGCCCATTGCCGCCAGCGGCGAGCGACCCATGCGCCGCAGCCACAGGTAGAGCGCCAGACTACCCACGACCAGGTGGAGGTAGAAGGTGATCCCCAGGCGGTTGCCGAGGGCCTCCCGCAGCCAGCGCATCAGATCGAGCGGCGCGGAGGGCGTCACGATCAGGCTGCCCTGGGCCGGCATGCCCGAGAAGATCGCCGGGCACCAGAGCGGCAGCTCGCCCAGGGCCGCCTCGGCCTGATCGCGCCAGGCGCCGAGGGGACGCCAGGCCTGGGTGTCGGGAGCCAGCGGCTCCTGGCCTCCCACGATCATGTCCCAGAAGAAGACCAGGGGCACGATCAGGAGGATCGCCACCGCGACGGCTTGAGCCCACTTGCCGGTCAAGACGTTCATCCGACCCTCCTGTCGTCGCCGTGTGCAACGGGCGCCCGCGACACCGCATGAGACCAACGGGGAGGCGGGAAGTCAAGGCGCCTGCCGGTCCGCCGGGGCCGCCGCCCCGCGGTTGTGCCGCGGGCGCCGAGCGCCTATACTTCGCGCTTCGGTTCAGCGCGCCCCGCTCACGCGGGGTCGCGGAGGTCGTCCCGGCACAATCCGGCTGTGACGGGACCGTTCACGCCGGCGCAGGCTGCAGCGGAGCAGCTCAGGAGACTCTATGGTCATCCCGCTCATCGACCTGAAGGCCCAGTACCAGACCATCAAGACCGAGATCGACCAGGCCATCCAGGGCATCATCGACAGCACGGCGTTCATCGGCGGCAAGCCGCTGGCCGATTTCGAAGCGGCCTTCGCGGCCTACTGCGGGGCGCGCCACTGCGTCGGCGCCGCGTCCGGCACGGCGGCCCTCCATCTGGCCCTGTGCGCCGCCGGCGTCCGCCCGGGCGATGAGGTGCTCACGGTCTCCTACACGTTCATCGCCACGGCCGAGGTGGCCAAGCTGTGCGGCGCGACGGTGCGCTTCGTCGAGATCGATCCGGTCACCTACTGCATGGATCCCGCCGCCTTCGAGGCGGCCATCGGCCCCCGCACGCGGGTGGTCATTCCGGTGCACCTCTACGGCCACCCGGCCCCGATGGACGAGATCCTCCGCATCGCCGCGGCGCACGGGATCGCGGTCATCGAGGACGCGGCGCAGTCGCACGGGGCGCGCTGCCGCGGTCGCCGCGTCGGGGGCATCGCCCCGATCGCCACCTTCAGTTTCTACCCCGGGAAAAACCTGGGCGCCTACGGCGATGCCGGGGCGCTCACGCTCGCCGACGAGACCACGGCCCTGCGGATCGCCTCGCTGGGCAATCACGGCCGGTCGCTGCACTACAAGTACGAGATGGAGGGCTTCAACTACCGCCTGGACACCCTCCAGGCCGCCATCCTGCAGGTCAAGCTGCGGTACCTCGATGGGTGGAACGCCCGGCGGCGGCAGATCGCGGCCCGCTACGACGAGTTGCTGCGCGACGTCGACGAGATCGTCATCCCCCGCACGGCCCCCGGCTACGAGCATGTGTATCACCTGTACGTGATCCAGACGCCCGATCGCGACGCCGTCACGCAGTACCTGCGCGAGCGCGGGGTGATGGCCCAGCAGCACTATCCGATCCCGCTGCACCTGCAACCGGCCTACGCTCACCTCGGGCTGCGGCCGGGCAGCTTCCCCGTCACCGAGGCCCTGGCCGAACGCTGCGTGTCCCTGCCGATCTATCCCGAGATGACGGAGGAGCAGATCGGCCACGTCGCCGAGACCGTCAAGGGGGCCCTCGTGAAGGCATGACGGACGGAAGCTGGAACGTGCGCCGACTGGATCGGCGCGAGGCGCCGCGGGCCCCCGCCGAACAGGGGCCCGTCGTCGTCCTCGACAACATCCGCAGCGCGCTCAACGTGGGCTCGATCTTCCGCACCTGCGACGCCGCCGCCGTGCGGCACCTCTACCTGGCGGGCATCACCGCCCTGCCCCCCAACCCGCAGCTGCTCAAGACCGCGCTGGGAGCCCAAGAGGCCGTCCCCTGGAGCCACCGCCTCTCAACGACCGAGCTCGTCGACGAACTGCGCGCCCGGGGGTTCTTCATCGTCGCCGTGGAGCTGACCGACCGCAGCGTGCCCTACACCCAGGTATCCTACCCGGCCGACACAGCCCTCGTTTTCGGTCACGAGGTCGCCGGCGTGGCGGTGCCTGTGCTGGAGCGTTCCGATCAGGTCGTGGAGATCCCGATGTTCGGGCGCAAGAACTCGCTCAACGTCGCGACCAGCGTGGGCGTGGTGCTCTTCGAGATCCTTCGCCGGCGCTTCATGGCCTCAGACGCAGGAGCACCACGCTGATGTTGTCGGGACTGCCCCGCCGGTTGCCCAGGGCCACCAGGTCCCGCACCGCCCCCGTCACCTGAGCCTCGGCGGCCCCGGCCCGCGGCGGCGGCTCCGCGGCGATCCGCTCCAGCACGACCCGCGCGATCTCCTCGTCGCCGAAGACCCGCAGGAGGCCATCGGAGCAGAGCAGGAACAGCTCCTCCTCGTGCAGGGCGAGGGCGGCCGATCCGCGCTGCGGCTCGAGCGGCTTGCCCAACCCCACGGCCTGGGTGAGGGTGTGGCTGGCCCGGTGGTGGCGAGCCTCTTCGGGCGTGAGCACGCCCTGGTCGACCAACTCAGCCGCCACGTTTTGGTCGCGGCTCCACTGCTCGACGTGACGGTCTCCCGAACGGATGCGATAGCAGCGCGAGTCGCCCACGTGGCACAGGTGGGCCAGCCCGTTCTGCAGCATGAGCATCGTGCAGGTGCTGCCCATGCCCACCAGGCCGTGTCGCTGCGCCTGCTCGTAGACCGCGCGGTTGCTGGCCTCGAGCAGGTCGGCCAGAAAGGCCGGGGGATCGGGCACCGGCGCGGCGGGCAGCCGCTCCAGGATCGTCTGCACGATCACCTGACTGGCCTGCGCCCCGCCCGGCGGGCCGCCCATGCCGTCGGCCACCACCGCCAGCACGGGGCGCGCCGCGCCGCACTCACCCACCCCCGACAGCACTGCCGACCCGCTCCCCGCTTCCCGGGCGGTATCGGCAGATGGAAGCGCCAGCGCCGGACCGGAGGCCCATATCAGGGTCGCATCCTGGTTCTCGGGACGCAGCGTGCCCCGATCGCACATCATTGCCCAGGCGAGGCTGCAACCCATGATGCCGCCGACCAGCCTTTCGTGGGGTATGCCCCCGTCCTAGCGTTCTAGATCATCGTCTTCGAGGTCGTCCAGATACTCCTCGTCATCATCGAGGTCTTCGTCTTCATCCTCGTCATCGAGGTCGTCCTCGTCGGAGTCCTCGTCTTCGTCGTCGTCGTAATCCTCGAAGTCCTCATCGTCGAGGTCGTCGTCGAGGTCGTCGTCCAGATCATCATCCTCGAGCAGATCGTCCTCCAATTCGTCGTCGTCCTCGAAGTCGATCTCGTCCTCGTCGTCGAGGTCTTCGTCCTCGTCTTCCTCGTCCTCTTCGTCGAGTTCCTCGTCTTCGTAGTCCGCGTACTCGTCGTCATCCCGGGGGCTGATCCACTCGTCCGGTTGAGCCCACATTGCTTTGATCCTCCTGGCTGGCTCGCCCGTGTCGATGTCCGTACCCTGCCGCTCGGGAGGTCGGTGCCCTGGCTCGGTCCCGAACGGAGCATCCGCGATTTAACGGAGGGGGGGTCCGGGCTGTCAAACAAAAAAAGCGCCAAGCTTGCGGTCTACGCAATGGCCTCCGTAGAATGGAATTCCTCACTCCGGGCGGGGTAGAAGACTGGCTGGTCGACCCCCGGTGCGCGCCGGGGCCAGACTGGTCGCGGGAGTGCGGCGAAGGCGCGAGGAGGGTGCGTGAGACCTGGGCATGCGGACTCGGGAGGCCGGCGGCGGAGCGACCGCTCCGGAGCATGGCGAACGGCACTGGCGGCGGCTGTCGCGCTGGCCGGCGCGATCGGATCGGCGGGGGCCTACTTCGATGACAACGAGGTCCGGGCGATCCTCTTCAGTCGCGAGAACGCCGACACGCTGGGCGCCCCGCTCGTGCTGCTGGCCCACCAGACCGCGCTCGAGATGCTGGGCAACGGCGCCCGGACGACCGAGGAGCACTGGATCTGGTACGTCGGCGATCCGGCCGACTCCACGTGCCGGCGCGTCCAGGTGCTGCGCGTGCTCCTCGACCGGACGCTGGAGAGCTTCGGCCTGCGCCGGTGCCGAATCTACCGCGGCGACGACACCTTGCGGGTCGAAGAGGGTCACTGGGATACGGTGGAGCCGCAGGGCTGGCCGCCGCAGAGCGCCGACCCGTTCCGCGAGATCGCGGCCGAAATGCCGCCGCTGCGCCGCGGCGACGTCATCGAGCTGGCCTACGGGGTGAGAAACCACTGGTCTTCGGGCCTCTATCCCTCCGATTGGGCGCTCGTGCCGATCAGCGACCCCGACGCGCCCACCGTGGAGCGCCACATCCGGGTGACGCACAACGCGGCGCTGACGGTCGAGCTGGCGGTGCAGCAGTCGGATGCCCACCTCATCGAGCACCTGGGGACGAGTCCGCCCGTCTTCGAGGTGCTCACGGGGCACTTGCCGCCCGGCCCCGCCGAACCGACCGGGCTCGACGCGCCGCGCCTGCTCTTCACCTCGCACGTCGGCTGGAAACCGATGCGCCGGGTGTTCGAGCGCCACGGCATCGTCTTCCTCACCCACAGCGAGCGGATCTTCCGCGCGCTCGGCGACTCGCTGGCGCTCGCTCAGCCGTCGGCCCGCCTGCGCCTGCAGGCGGTGCTGGACCACGTCGCCGCGCGCGTGCGGCCGGTCCCGCGCCCTCTGACCGCCTCGACCTACTATCCGCGCAACGCTCAGGTCTGCTACCGCCTCGGGGCCGCGGACCGCCTTGAGTGGGGCATGCTCGTCGCGGCGCTCGCCGCGGCGGCCAAGGTGCACGTGGAGGTCTTCCTGGCCCGCGACAGCCTCGCGGGCTTCGATCCGGCGCTTCCCCATCCGGCGCAGTTCGATCGCGTGCTTCTGCGGGCGCTGGTGACGGAGGAGGACCGCACCATCGTCTTCGACCCCTGGGCGGGCAACCTCGTGGCCGGTGTCGTGACGCACGTGCCGCTGCTGCTGCCGCTCGGGACGGCCGAGCATGATTTCTATGAGCTGGCCGAGGGCGACGACTTCCTCGTGCCGATCACGTTCTGAGCGATAAGGCGCCACTGGGGCGCCGCACTCTGAGGAACATGCCGATGAGCACCATCTCGCGCCGGACCATGCTGCAGTGTCTCGGCGCCGGCGCGCTGGCCGCCGCGACTTGGGCGCCGGGCGCCCGCGGCGCCGGGAGCGCCCCGGCGCGCTGCGCCCTGGCGAAGAACGGCGAGCCGGCCGCGCTCACCCGCGCCGCCCTGGCGGCCCTCGGCGGCATGGGGCGCTTCGTGCGCTCCGGGCAGATCGTCGTGATCAAGCCCAATATCGGCTGGGACAAGACCCCCGAGCAGGGCGCCTGCACGCACCCCGCGGTGGTGGCCACGCTCGTCGAGCTGGCCTTCGCCGCCGGCGCCGGCGAGGTGCAGGTCATGGATCACACCTGCAATGACGCCCGGCGCTGCTATGCCCGCAGCGGCATCGCCGCCGCGGCCGAGGCGGGCGGGGCGCGAGTGATCCACCTGCGGCCGGGCCGTGGCGTGGAGACGCGGATCGGGGGCGAGCTGATCCCCGCCTGGCCAGTCTTCCGCGAGGTGCTCGCCGCCGGCGTGCTCATCAACGCGCCGGTGGCCAAGCACCACGGCCTGTCGCGGGCCACGCTCGGCATGAAGAACTGGTTCGGCGCGATCGACGGCCGGCGTAATCAGCTCCATCAGGAGGTCGCGCGCGCCAGCGCGGAGCTGGCCGCCTTCTTCAAGCCGCACCTGACCGTGCTGGACGGCACGCGCGTGCTGCTGCGCAACGGCCCCCAGGGCGGGGATCTCGCCGATGTGTCGCACCCGCGCGTCGTGATGGCGGGCGCCGATCCGGTGGCCGTCGAGGCCTTCGGCGGGACGCTCCTCGGTCTGGCGCCGGAGGATCTCCCGCAGATCGCCCTGGCCGAGCAGAAGGGCCTGGGCAGCCGCGTCTGGGAAGCGGACGATGTCCCGGTGATCGATCTGGGCGCCTAGCGCGCCCCAGCGCGTCCGGGCACAACGCCCGGACGCGCTAGGGCGCCGTGAAGAACGAGCCCAGATAGGGCTGGGCCCCCGGGGTGCCCGGGTCCTGGTCGAGCCCGTTGCCCAGCGTGTCGGTCGCGGCGGCGCTGACCCCCAGGAAGTAGGAGCGCGCGGCGGCCAGCGGCGCGCTCGGCACGACCGTGACCGAGCTCGCGCTCGGCGCGATCGCGAGCGAGATGGGCAGCGACACGAACTCACTGGTCAGGAGCTGCACCGCCCCCGGCGCCTTCAGCGACAGCGAATCCATCGGCTCGGAGAAGAAGACCGTCGGGTGCACGTCGAGCGGCCACGGGCTGTGCGGAGCGACGTCGGTCACCATCGGCGGGATCGTCTCGGCCATGGTGGTGAAGAAGCCCAGGTAGCGCTGCAGCCACGCCGCGAGCGGGTCCTGATCCAGGGGGTTCCCGGCCCGGTCGGTCAGGGTGGTGTCGGCCGTCACCTGATAGCGCGTCGAGAACTCCAGCGCGCCGGGCGCGCTCCACACCAGCACGGTGTCGCCCGCCTCCAGCGCGACCGCTGCGGCCAGGGGCGGGCCGCCCTCGGGCGCGACGGTGACCGCCCCCGCGGTCACGGAGGCGGCCGCCAGGCGCTCGGTGAGCTCGAGCCGCACGCTGCCGAGGTGCACGCTCACGTCGAGCGCCCCGTCGGCCGGGACGCTCCCCGCCACCCGCGGGGGCGTCAGATCGAGCACCGTCGCGAAGACGCTGGCGAAAGGCTGCCGGCCCGTAGCCGTCGGGTCCTGATCCAGCCGGTTGCCGGCCAGATCGACCGCGGTCGTGTCGATCGAGACGGTGTAGATGGTGCTACGCTCCAGGGAGTCCGCCGGCGTGAAGGTCCAGACCTGTCCGCCCGGGTCGAGACTCCCCGCGCCGGGCACCGCCGTCTCGCCCGCCCGCAACGCGAAGGCCGCCGGCAGGCCGGCGGCGGCCATCGGCTCGGAGAACTCGATCGTGATCGTCGCGTCGACGGCGATGCCCGCGGCGCCGTCCGCGGGCGTGACCGCCCTCACGCGCGGAGGGATGTTCTCGACGCGCGTGCGCAGCGGCCCGACGAACGGCTGGCGCCCGGCCGCGGCCGCGTCCTGGTCGAGGCGGTTGCCGGCCAGGTCGGTGAGCAGCGTGTCGGCCACCAACCGGTAGTCCGTCGCGAAGCTCAAAGAGTCGGCCGGGGTCCAGGCCACGATCAGGCCCCCGCCCTCGGGCCATGCCGTGCCCGCCACGCTGCCGCCGCCGGCCAGCTCCACGCGGAAGGCGGCCGGACTGATCGACGCCGGGGCGATGACCTCGCTGAACGTGACGCGCAGCGTATCGAGCACCCCGACAGCGCTGCTCCCGCTGTCGGGGTCCATGGCGACCGCCGCCGGCGCGTAGGTGTCAGCTTCGGTCGTGAACTCCGCCCGGAAGCCTTGGCGGTGCGGCGCGAGCGGGTCCTGATCAAGCCGATTGCCGGCCAGGTCGGTGGCGGTGGTGTCGACCTGGATCGCATAGGCAGTGCTGTAGGCCAGCGCCTGCGCCGGCACGAAGGTCCAGACCGTGTCGCCCGCGGCCAGGGCCCCGCTGCCGGCCACCGGCCAGCCGCCCAGCGTCAGGTGGAACGCCCCGTCCAGCGCGGCGCCCCGCATCGGCTCGGAGAAGCGCAGCGTGATCGCTCCCGCGACCGGAGCATCGACGGCGCCCGCGGCGGGGTCGGAGCCGAGCACCCGCGGGGCGATCCGCTCCTGCTCGGTGGTGAAGGTCGCGGTGAACGCCTGGCGGCCGGGTGCTCCCGGAACCTGGTCGAGACGGTTGCCGGCGAGATCCGCGAGGAGCGTGTCGGCGGTCACGGTGTGCGTGGTTCCGTACGCGAGCGTGTCGACCGGCGTCCAGGCGAGGACGCGCCCGTTCTCGACCAGGACGGCGTGACCGCTCACCGGCCCGCCGGCCGTCGTGACCCGGAAGCTGGCGGCGCTCACCGATCCCGGGGCCAGCGCCTCGGAGAAGGTGACGCGCACCGCGCGGGCGGGATCGACGCTCACGCCCGTCGATCCGCTGGCCGGGTCGATCGCGGTGACGCGCGGGGCCACCGAGTCGGCCGCCGTCGTGAAGGTCGCCGCGAAGGCTTGCCGATGCGGCATGACGGCATTCTGGTCCAGCAGGTTTCCGGCCAGGTCGGTCGCGGTCGTGTCGACCCGGATGGTGTAGGCCGTGTTCCACGCCAAGGTCTCGGACAGGGTGAAGGTCCACAGCTCGCCATCCTCGGCCAGACTGCCGCTCCCCGCGACCGGGTCGCCGGCCGCCGCCAGCGAGAAGGCGGCCGCCAGGCTGGCCGCGGCCATCGGCTCGGAGAAGAGCACCTGCACCGGCTCGGTCGTGGGGTTGTTGGTCGTGTTGTTGCGCGGGCTGGAGTCGACGACGCGCGGCGCGACGCGCTCGGGAACAGTGGTGAACGTGCTGGCGAAGTCCTGGTGGCCGGCCGTCGCGGGCTCCTGATCCAGGCGGAACCCGTGCCGGCTCGTGATCGAGCTCGTGGCGCGCAGCTCGTAGAGCGCCCCGTTGAGCAGCTGCGCCTGCGGCAGGAACCTGGCCGTGAGCGAGTCGGTCGCCACGCTCACCGTTCCCGGCACGCCCTCGCGCTGCTGCGCCGCGATGATGCGCGACAGGTACAGGGTGTTGAGCCGCACGCTGGAGGGATCGATCGGCTCCGAGAAGGTGACCTCCGGCTGCACGGAGAGCGGGACCTCCAAGGCGCTGTCCGGGGGTGAGACCAGCACGACGCGCGGGTTGATGCTCTCGGGCTCGGTCGTGAAGTCGAGCAGGAAGGGCTGCTTGCCGGGCGTGCTGGGCGACTGGTCCAGACGGCTGCCGTCCGCGGCGGTCACGAGGGTGTCGGCCGTGAGCCGGTAGGCGGTCAGGTACGCCAGGCCGTCGCCGGGCGTGACGGTGAGCACGAGGCTGTCGGTCGCGAGCGCCCGGGCGCAGGCGATCGCCTCGCTGCCCCGCAGGAGCCTCACGGTGGTGGCATCGATGGAGCGCGGATCGACCTTGCCGGAGAAGGTGAGCTGGATCGGCGCCGCGATGTCGACCCGCGCGGCGCCCTGCGCCGGAATGCTGCTGGCCACGCTCAGCGGGCCTTCCGTGTAGAATTCGGAGCTGAAGTCGTTGTAACCGGAGCGCTCGCGGTCCTGATCGAGCCGCACGCCCGCCAGGTTGGTGATCGCCGACGTGGCCTGCACCACGTAACGGGTCGACAGATCGAAGGGCGTGTTGGGCCTGAAGGTGTAGACCTGTCCGGCCGCGTCGACCGCCAGCGTGCCCTGGCGGGCCGCGATGCCGTTCTGCAGCACCTTGAGCGTCTGCGGCACGCGCACGGTCGTGGGATCCATCGGCTCGCTGAAGGTGATTCGCACGGTGGCCGCCGTCGCGACCGCCCGCTGGCCGCCGGCGGGCACGATGGCGGCGACGATCGGGCCCGGCGGCTGCACGGCGGTCGTGAAGAACGAGGAGAAGGGCTCGAGCGCGGGATAGGTTTCCGGGTTGTCGTCGAGCGGCCGACCGCGCCAATCCTTCAGCTCGGTCGTGACATGGATGGTGTAGTCGGTCTCGTACCAGAGTTGCCCGTCCGGCCGCCAGAGCACCGTGTCGGCCGCGGACGCGGTGGTCGCCTCGCCCGGCATCCTCGCGCCCTGCGGGTCGGTCACGTAACAGGTCGCGTCGCCCAGCGTCGCGACGTCGACGGGGCGATTGAAGATCAGCCGCACGGGCGCGAAGGGATCCACCCCTCCCGTGCCCGCGTCGGGGATGACCGCGACGATGCGCAGCGGGTCGTACGGGGCGGTCGACCAGCGAACGGCGGCCGCTTGCAGGCCCGGCAGGTCGCGCGAGGCGTCGAACCGGCGGCCGAGCGTGTCGGTCACCGTGGTCAGAACGACCACCTCGTATTGCTTGGCGTAGGTCAACGCCCCCGGCGCGGGCACGAGCCGGTAGCGGGCGCCGCCGGGCTGCAGGCGCTCGATCTCGAAGGCCACGGCGCCGCCCGGGCCCAGGTCATTCCAGATCACCCCCGCGGCCAGGGAAGCGAGGTCCATGGGACGATCGAAGGCGAGCCACACGCTGGCGGTGTCGTGCTCGACCGTGAGGCCGGTGCCGGGGAAGATCCCGGCGAGCGTGGGCAGGTCGATCCAGACCGAGAGGTCCACGAGCCGATCCGGCCCGAAGACGCCCGGGCGGGCGGCGAACTCGGGGCGCACGCGGAAGTAGACGCTGTCGGTCGTTCCCGGCCGCGGCGTGTCGAGCCCGGCGTCCTGCCAGGTCAGGGCGATGGTCGTGTCGGCTCCGGCCGGGCGGCTGCCCGCCGTGCCCGGCTCGCCGGTGTGCCAGGCGAGAGTGTAGCGCGAGGCGCCGGCGACGGCGGTCCAGGTCACGCGCAGCGTGTCGAAGCCCGCGGCGCCCTGCACCTGCAGCACCTGCGACTGGGCCGGGCCCACGTTCACCGCGACGTCCTGCAGGCGGCCCGGGCGCAGGGCGATCCCATCCCGCGAACCGTAGGCGACGACACCGCGGGCGCCGCTCCCGGGTTCGAGCGCCGGGCCCGTTCCCTTGCC
>CAZRWW010000042.1:0-9661 GCA_964603725.1 uncultured bacterium | reverse complement strand
AGATGCGCACGATGTATCCATCGCCCGCGGCGGCGACCAGCGTGGCGGAGAAGCTGCCCTCCGTCACGGGGACCTTGTCCTCGCCGGCGATCACGCCGCCCCGCCTGAGCTCGATCTCCACCGAATCGACCGGCGGCGTGGCGGGCGTCTGCAGGCGCAGCGCGAGCTGGAGACCGGAGTTGGCGGCCCCCACGATCTCATCCTGGGCGCACTGCCAGAGCCCGAGCGACAGAATCGCCGGGAGCAGGAGCCCTCCCACGATCCGTCCGACGAGCCTGGCCTGCATGACAACCTCCACCCGGGCAGCTTCCATCACGCCCGCGGGCGCATCTCTCAGCGCGCCGCGACCCGCACGGGCCGGCCGGTCGGTGCCGGCGCCATCCACCGCATCCCGAGGCTCAGCATCGCGCCGTCGATGCCGCGGCCGGGTCCGCGCGCTTCCCCACCCGCCTCTCGCCAGCTGCCCCGCCCCCAGCCCGCGGCCGCCTCGATTTGCAGCTCGCCGGCGGTCAGCTCGAGGGCCGGCGCGATCAGGCGCGTCCAGCCGTCTGCGCACGGCAGCTCCTCGGGCAGGAACCGCCGGTGGGTCGCGCGAATCAGAGGCCGCATCCGCCACCCGGGCCCCACCATGATCTCGCGATCCAGGCCCAGGCCGATCGAGAGGTCCCAGCACCGGGCCGAATCGGATCGCCGCGGCGGGGCCTGGAACTCGGTGTACGAGGGCCAGCGCAGTCCGTCGGTCGCGGTCATCCGCGCGCCGGCCTCGCCGCGCAGCCCAAGCCATGCGGTGCGCCCGACCGCGCTCCCCCCCCACACCGTCCTGGGGCCCAGGATCTCCTCGCCCGCCAGCCGCTCGGCCCCGTCGAAGGCGAGGGTGATCTGCAATCCCCCTGCGTGGCGCTCGTCCCCTGCCTCCAGGCCTGCGAGCGCGAGCAGGCGGGCGCCAGGATCGAGCTTCTCGCCCGGCGCCGCCTCGTAGGCCGCGGGCCAGTCGGCCGCGGCGCCCCCGTAAAGGCCCAGGCCGCGCCGCAGCGGGACGCCGCCCAGGGCGCTCAGATGCACCTGCCATCCGCGGACCGGGGCGTCCACCGGAAAGGACAGGGCGGGCTCCGCCAGCAGCCGCAGGAGATCGCGCTCGGCCGCCGTCAGGTCGCCGCCGGACGGGGCTCCCACGCCCGCTTGCAGGCGCCATGGCCTCGCCGGCGGCTCGTATCCGATCAGCACCGACCCCGAGAGGCCGTCGCCGAGCGCCAGCTCCTCGCCCGCGCCGCTGGCCGCCACGCCGCTCGACTCGAGGCGCGCCGAGAGCCCCGCGCCAAGCCCCAGGTCGACCCAGGCGCCCGCGACCGTCTGGCGCGCGTCCACCGGCGCGCCCCCGCCGGCCGCCCCCAGATCCCAGGTGACCCGCGTGACACGCGCCCCGGCGGCCGTCACTCCCATCGCGGCAGCGGCCGGCGCGGCAGCCGGGATCGTGACCAGGAGGGCGATCGTCAGACCGCCGGGAAACGACCGCCTGATCATGGGCCCTCCACGCTGCCGCGCACCCGAATCCAGCCCATCTCGGGAAAGAACGTGATGCCGGGCCGCCACCCGCCGGCGACGGGCGCGCCGAGGGTCGCGCGGCCCAGCCCGGCGGCCAGATGGCCGCCCTCGCGAGCGAGAAGTCCCGGGGCGAGCGCCACCGGACCGTGGATGCCCTCGTCGAGCAGCGCACGGGCGAGCGATCGCAGCTCGTCGTCGGTGACCGACCACGCCATTGCCAGCCAGGCCGCCTGCTCGCCGGCCCCCTGACGTGCCGCGGCGTTGAAGGCGTAGGCCGCGTCCTGGGCCCGACCCTCCTCCACCAGCAGCAGAGCCTGCCCGTAGGCGGCGGCGCCGGCCAGGCTCGGCGGGGCGGCCAGCTCGAGGCCTTCGATGCGCCCCGCCGGGGGGCTGTAGGGTGATCCGGCCAGCACGAGGCGCACCATCCGCCCGAAGGCCTCCTGGAACCGCGCGCGCGGCAGCATGCCGCTCTCCGCCTTGCCCAGCAGCGACCCGTCGGCCGCCGAGACCCAGGCGAGCTGCCAGCGCAAGTCGCCGGCTCCGTCGGCCTCCAGCGTGCCGCTGAGCATGGCCTCGGCGCCCAGCAGCCGCGCCATCGCCCGGGCCGGATCGGTGACGTCGGCGGGCAGTGCCGGGCGGGCCACCGCGCCGCGCTCGCGCCGCGTGGCCCGCTCCAGGGCGGTACGGGTCTCGGGGTCGGCGATCCCGGTCGCCGGCAGCCCGTGCTCAAGCTGGAAGTGGGCCAGCGCCGAGGCCAGCTCTTCGGTCCATTCCCCTCCGGGCGGCCTGGTCAGGTAGCGCGCCGGCGTGGGCCCGCCCTCGCCCCCGGGCGGCGGCCCGCTCGGACGGAGGGCCGCCAGGCGCGCCGCGACGCCGAGGATCGTCGTCACGGGAGGCAGCGAGCCGCCCTCGCGCTCGGCCCCCTGGGGGGATGCCTGCGGAAACTGCACGCTGCCGGCCAGCGCCCGGCGCAGGAGGTGCGCCACGGGCAGATCGACGGGCTCGGCCCCCGGCAAGACCGCCAGGGCATCGATCACCGACGCGGCGATCGCGACGCCCAGAGCGCGCAGGCGCTCGGCGTCCGGCTCTTCGGTCTCCCCGAGGAAGATGGGCTCGAGCGGAAGGATCAGGCAGCGCCCCTTCTTCGGCAGGGCCTGGGGACGCTCGAGGGCCGCGCGCACCCGCGCCTGGGTATGGGCGCCGCGCGCGCGCACCCAGCTGCCGGCGCACAAGCGCGACCAGCGCGACTGGCGCCCGACGTCCGGTGAGGTCAGGATCGATCCGTAGTGCTGCAGCGCGACCTCGAAGTCCCCCGAAAGCTCCGCGATGCGGGCCTGCAGGTAATGCGCCACCGGGTGATGGGGATCGATCTCCTCCATCGCGGCCACCGCCGCGCGCGCGCGCTCGGGATCGTCCAGATCCAGGGCGGAAAGCGCCTCCTCGCCCAGGTCGACCCAGATCTCGCGCTCGGTCGCCAGGGGCTCGGCCGCGACCTGGCCCGCCGCGGGCGCCGGCAGGATCACGCCCGCCGCCAGCAGGCAGCCAAGCACCATGAGCGGCGCAGGGATTCGCATGCTCCGAGCTCCCTCCTTGGATCCGGCTACCGGTGCCGGCTGCCGTGCGCCGCGCCCGCCACGGCGGCCTGACTCCCGGCGGCCAGCCAGTCGCACAGCGCCCGCCGCTGACGCGCCGACGTCAGAAGCGCACAGCCGCTCGGGCCCCAGTCGAGCAGCCACAACTCGGAGCATCTATTGAACCTTGAGAAGAGGTCACTCGCAAGAGCCAAGCTCTGAGCTCGCGCCTCCGACGCGATCAACAGCAGCCGCATCGGCCGGTCGGCGGGCAACTCCCACCGGTCAACCAGGCCCTCGTCGCCCTCCGGCAGGATCCAGACGATGGTCGTGACCCGCGGGTCGGATTGCGCCAGCCGGGGCGCCCACCGGCCGGCCGGGCCCGCGCAGATCACGGCCAGCATCGCCACCGAATCACTGAAGGCGCCGGCCACCGCCGCGGCCGCCTCCGGTGCGGCCATCAGCGCCGCGCGCATGGCGGGCGAGAGCTCGGGACCGATCGCGGCGCCCCCCGGCAGGTGGCGCTCGCCCACATCGGGCCGGACAACCTGCCAGCCGTTTTGGCACAGCTCCGCCGCCAGCGCACCCCAGCACGCTGCGTCGGCCAGCGAATCGCTCGGGGCGCCGCGCGGCCCGCTCAGGGCCAGGACGGCGCCTTGGGATGGCGCGCCGGCGGGCCGATAGGTGATCGCGTGGATGACGTCGCCGTCGGGCGCCCGGAGCGCCAGCGTCCGGGGCTCACAGGGACGGCCGCCCTGCGCCGCGGCCGGCGCCCAGGGCGCCGCGGGCCGCAGCGGCAGCAGCCCCAGACCCGCGGCGGCCAGAACGCGGCAGACCGCGACGGCACGGCGCTTGAACCCGGGGCGCATCATTCGCGATCTCCCGGCAGGAGACGGCGGGCAGGTCGATGGAACCCGACAAGTCCGAGCATCTCTACACCGTCCATTTCGATGAGCGGCAGGAAGCCTGGTACGTGCAGACCGGCTCCGCGCGGCTGCCGCTGTCCCGCTGGCTGCTCCAGCACCTCGTGGCCCTCTACAACAGCGTCCACCGCGGTTCACCCCTCACCCTCATCGACCGCCGGGCGATGGAAGAGCTCGGCCGCGAGCGGTCGGAGCTGGCCGACGCGGCGCCCACCCTCCAGGCCTGTCTGACCGCCGAGGCGACCCGGTCAGCCGCGGCGCGATGCGCGGCGGGCGACTGCCTGAACCGCGCCCGCCGTCGGGCGCAGCGCCTCGTTCAGCGCCTGCTGGCGCGCAAATGCGCCACCACGGCGAGCTCGCAGCGCCGGCACCCGATGTAGGCGTCGGGCTCCTCCTCCCCGTGCCAGTCCGATCCGGCCGTCGCGATGAGCCCGCGCCGCCCGATCCAGCCGGCCAGCTCGGCGCTGGCCTGCCGGGGATGCCCGGGGTGTCCGACCTCGACCCCGGCGACGTCCCACCCCGCGAAGAAGGCCTCCGGATCCTCCAGCCCATAAAGCAGCGGATGGGCGATCACCGGCGCTCCGCCCGCCGCACGCACCGTGCGCAGCACCAGCTCCGGCACAGGGGTGCTCTTGGGCACGTAGGCCGGCTGGCCGTCGCCGATGTACGCCTGGAAGGCGGCGCTCGGCGATGCCGCCCAGCCGCGCCGGCAGAGCGCCCGGGCGACGTGCAGGCGCCCGATGGCCTGCGATCCGCGCGCCTCGGCCAACACCTCCTCGAGCCGCAGCTTCACGCCCAGATCCGCCAGGCGCGCCAGCATGGCGCGGATGCGCTGCTCGCGCGCGGCCCGCAGCTCGGCCAGCAGCCGCGTCAGCCCCGCGTGGGCCGCATCGATGTGGTAGGCGAGCACGTGCACGTCGATCGCCCCCGCCGCGACGCTCAGCTCGCAGGCGGGAACGAACTCCAGCCCCAGACGGCGCGCCTCGCGCCGCGCCTCGGGCAGTCCCGCCACCGTGTCGTGGTCCGTCAGCGCGACCGCCGCCAGATCGCAGCCGAAGGCGCGGCGCATCACCTCGCGCGGGGCGCAGCGGCCGTCGGAGACCGTCGAGTGCAGGTGCAGGTCCGCGCCGGTCACTAGGCCCCCCCGGTGACGGGGTGCCCCACGGCTGTCGCGCGCCCGTCGCCGGCCACCCGCGCCGGGACGGCCGGGCGCCCGGGCCCGAAGAGCTCCCGGGAGCTCACCGACTCCGCCCCGCGGCCGCAGGTCAGGCGCACTGCGGCCGGGCCCAGCAGCTCCGCCAGGGATTCCAGCAGCGCGTCCTCGGGCGTGATGCGCGCCTCGCGCAGGGCGACCAGCGCCCCCCCCGGCGTGCCCGGATCGACGTGCAAGTAGATCGGCGCCGGGCCGTCGTTGTGAGATGCGAGCATCCGCCTCAGCGCCGCCAGGTGCTGGTCGCCGGCGTCGCCAGGCAAGGCCAGATGCAGGCAAACGCCCTGCCCGCTGCGGAGCGCCTCGAGCCCCAGGAGCCGATCGGCAAAGACGACCGGGTTCTGGCCGGCCCGCGCGCTGACCGTGCCCTCGATCAGGAGCGCCTCGTCGACCGCGAGCAGATCGCGGTAGCGGGCCACGCCGTCGCCCACGAGCAGGATGTCGCCCCGGCCGTGGAGGTCCTCCAGGGTGAACGACGCCAGCGGGTGCCCGCGCGCGCTCGTTCCCAGACGAACGCGGGTGACCACCCCGGCCGCTTTGACGGGCGCGCGGTCGGGCAGCGCACAGATCTGCGGCATCCGGGTCACGAACAGGTGACGGCAAAGCGCGCGATAGTGATCGAGCGGATGGTGGCTCAGATAGAACCCGAGCGCCTCCTTCTCCCGCCGCAGCAGCTCCGCGAGGTTCCACGCCTCCGCGTCGGGCAGCGCCGGTTCGCGCAAGAGCTGCTCGCCGCCGCCGAACAGCGAGGACTGGCCGCTCTGCCGGTCGCGGCGGGCCCCGGCGGCCGCCTCGAGCGCCCGCGGCAAGGCCGCCAGCAGCTGCGCCCGGGTGCCCGGCAGCGAATCGAGCGCGCCGGCCTGGATGAGGGCCTCGAGCGCCTTGCGGTTGAGCGCGTGGCACTCGCAGGCCTCACAGAGCTCAAACAAGCTCCCGAAGCGCCCGATCCGCTCGCGCGCGGCGACCAACGCGTCCGCGGCGGCGTGACCCAGGCCCTTGATGGCCCCCAGGCCGAAGCGAATGCACCCCTCTTCGACGGTGAAGCCGTCCGCGCTGGCGTTGACGTCCGGCGGGCGAACGCACAGCCCCATGCGGCGGCACTCGGCCAGGAGCACCATGATGCGGTCCGAGTCGCTCAGCTCGGACGAGAGCGTGGCCGCCATGAACTCGACCGGGTAGTGGGCCTTCAGGTAGGCCGTCTGGTAGGCCAGCACGGCATAGCCGGCGCTGTGCGAGCGGTTGAAGCCATACCCGGCGAAGTAGGCCATCTGATCGAAGACGCGCTCGGCCTTCTTCTGCTCGATGCCCCGCGCGACGGCCCGCTCGACGAAGCTGCGCCGCTGCTCGGCCATCACCTCCTGCTTCTTCTTGCCCATCGCCCGCCGCAACAGGTCGGCCTCGCCCAGGCTGTAGCCGGCCAGGCCCGAGGCGATCTGGAGCACCTGCTCCTGGTAGACCATCGTGCCATAGGTGCTCTTCAGGATCGGCTCGAGCAGCGGGTGCTCGTAGGCGGTCTCCTCCTGCTCGTGCTTGCGCGCGATGAAGGCGTCGACCATCCCGGCGCCCAATGGGCCCGGGCGATAGAGCGCATTCATCGCCACGAGGTCCTCGAGATTCGTGGGCTTCAGCTTCTTCAGGTACTCGACCATGCCCCCGCTCTCGAACTGGAAGATGCCCACGGTCTCGCCCTGCGACATGAGCTGGTAGACCGCCGCGTCATCGAGCGGGATCGCATCGATGTCCACCTCGATGCCGCGCCCGCGCAGGAAGGCCACCGTATCCTCGACGACCGTGAGCGTCCGCAGCCCGAGCAGGTCCATCTTCAGCAGGCCGGTCGCCTCGCAGGCGTTCATGTCGTACTGCGTCGTGACCTCGCCGTCCTTGCCGCGGTAGAGCGGGACGTGCTCGATCAGCGCCGTGGGCGTGATGACCACCCCGGCCGCGTGCGTCGAGGCGTGGCGCGTCAGGCCCTCGAGCACCTGGGCGATGTCGAGCAGCTCCCGGATCTGCGGGGTGTTGTCGGCCAGCTCCTTGAGCTCGGGCGACTGCTGGAGCGCCTTGGCGAGCGTCATCTTGAGCTCTGCCGGCACGAGCTTGGCGATCCGGTCGACCTCGGCGTAGGGCAGCCCGAGGACGCGTCCCACGTCGCGCACGACCGCGCGCGCGGCCATGGTCCCGAAGGTGATGATCTGGCAGACGTTCTCCTGGCCGTAGCGATCGACGACGTAGCGGATCACCTCGCCGCGACCGCGGTCGGAGATGTCGACGTCGATGTCGGGCATGCTGATGCGCTCGGGATTGAGGAAGCGCTCGAAGAGCAGGTTGTACTTGATCGGGTCGATGTTGGTGATGCCGACCGCATAGGAAACCAGGCTGCCGGCCGCCGAACCGCGCCCCGGCCCCACGGGGATTCTGCGACCGCGCGCGAACTCGATGAAATCGCGCACGATCAGGAAGTAGCCGGCGTAGCCCATGCGCCGGATGATCCCGAGCTCAAAGGCGAGCCGCTCGCGCACGGCGCTGTTCGCTTCACCGTAGCGCCGCGCCAGGCCTTCCCAGGCGAGGTGCTCCAGGTAGGCGTCGGGCGAATCGAAGGGCTCGGGCAGCGGGAAGCGCGGGAGCTGGAGGCTGCCGAAGGTGAACTCGAAGGCGCACGCGTCGGCGATGCGCAGCGTGTTCTCGAGCGCCTCGGGCACGTGGCCGAAGAGCTCCCACATCTCCGCCGGACGCCGCACGTAGAGCTGATCGGTCTCGAAGCGCATGCGCTTGGGATCGTCGATCGTGTGATTCGTCTGGATGCAGACGAGCACCTCGTGCGCCCGGGCGTGCGCGCGCTCGAGGTAGTGGGCGTCGTTGGTGGCGACCAGGGGCAGCCCCGTGCGGCGGGCGAGCTCGATCAGGCGCGTGTTGGCCAGGTGCTCCTGCTCGAGCCCGTGGTCCTGCAGCTCGAGATAGAAGGCGCCGTCGAAGACCTCTCCGTAGCGGCGCGCGGCGCGCTCGGCGTCCTCCAGGCGCCCGGCCCGCAGGAGGCGGCTCACCTCCCCCTGCAGGCAGCTCGACATGCCGATGAGGCCCTGGCTGTGGCGGGCGAGCGCCTCGAGATCGATCCGCGGCTTGTAGTAGAAGCCTTCCAGGTAGCCGATCGAGGAGAGCCGCGCGAGATTGTGGTAGCCGGTCTGGTTGCGCGCCAGGAGCACCAGGTGGTGCGCGGCCGTGCCGCCCTGCTTGGTGCGATCGTGGCGCGAGTCGGGCGCGACGTAGGCTTCCATCCCGATGATGGGCTTCACCCCCGCGGCCTGCATCGCCCGGTAGAAGGGCACGGCGCCGAAGAGGTTGCCGTGGTCGGTGATCGCCAGAGCGGGCATGCCCGCCGCCTTGGCGGCCGCGGCCAGGTCGGCGATGCGGCAGGCGCCGTCGAGCAGGCTGTATTGCGAGTGCACATGCAGGTGCACGAAGCTCTTCGCTGCCACCAGGCCCTCCCTGGGCTCACCCAGCTGGATGCGCGCGCACGCGGAGTCGGCGGGGCTCGTCGATGTCCATGGGCCCCAGTGCCGCTGCGATCATGCCGCGCCGTCCGGGAAAAAGCAAATCCGCCCCCCCCTCGGGCCGGCCGGCCGCGGCCGCCGCCCGCCCCGCACGCGGCCGCCGGTCCCGCGCCCGGCCGGCGGCGGTGATCGGCGGTGATCGCGTTGACACCCCCGCGCGGCCGTCTCAGAATGCCGGGGGTGACCGCTGCCGCGGCCGCCCGCCAAGGAGAGGCAGACCCATGCGACCCAACGCACCAGATGACCACCGCCGAACGCGAGCGCGCGAGAACGACGGAGGCCGCCGGTCGCGGGCGAATCGCGCGGCGATCCTCACCCGCGGGCTGGCGTTGGCCCTGGTGGTGACCCTGCTGCCGGTGGCGAGCGCCCGAGCCTCCGACCCCCTGCTGACGATCCTCAAGGGCACGCTGCTGGGCTCTCTGACGGGCCTGGTGCTCGGCGGCACGCTGACCCTCGTGGTCGACGACGAAAGCCGCTCCGATACGGTGCGCTGGGGCGTCGTGATCGGGACCTTCGCGGGCTTCGGCACGGGTGTCTGGCAGGCCGTCGCCAGCCGCGACGACCTGTTTGCCGGCCCGGCCGACCCGCCCGAGCGCGTGAGCCCGGCGGCCGGCTGCCAGCTGCGGCTCGCCCTGCTGCGACTGAGCTGGTGACGACGGCCCGTGGCCGGTCGTCCCGCCAACGGCGGGAACCGCTCGAGGAGCAGGCGGAGATTCACCCAGGGAGGTGACCCCATGACGAATTCGCGCAGGGGACCCCGTGGCGCCGCGGGCAGGCGCGCCGGAGCGAGGTCAGGGGCGGGTCGCGGCGGGCGCGCGGGGGCGGGCGGTAGCCGTGCGCGAGCAGGCGGCCGAGCGGGGCCGGGCCGCG
>CAZRWW010000041.1:0-45390 GCA_964603725.1 uncultured bacterium | reverse complement strand
GTTTCCGGCCCTGCCCGCGGCGGCAAGGACCTCCAGGAGCTCGATCTGGGAGCGCGGCTGGAAGGGCTCCGGCTCGACCGATTGGCCGAGATCCTGGACCAACCGGGGCTCGCCCTGAGCGGCACCGCCGCGGCAAGGCTCGCGGCGACCGGGCGGCTGCCCGATCCGCGCGTCGAGTTCGAGGTGCGGGCCCAGGAGGTCACGGCCGGCGGCCTGGAGCTCGGACAGGTGCGGGCGGCGGGCGTGTGGGCGGACAGCGTGCTCACGCTGAGTCGCGGCGAGGCGGACGGTCCGGCGCTCCGCGCGCGGCTCGCCACGCTGAGCGGGCGGCCGGGAACGACGCTGCTGGGGTTGGCGGGCAGCGCCGGGCACGAGCCGCTCGACATCGTGCGCCGTACGGAGTGGCAGGCGAGGCTCGCGGTGGACCGGCTCGACGTGGAAGCCTGGGCCCCGCTGCTGGGGATGCCGGGCGGCGCGCCGGACGATTCCAGCCGGGGACGCGCCATCCTGCGGACCGTGGGCGGGCGGGCGGTGCCCATCCACGTCAACGCGCCGTGGGAGACCGTGCCGGCGGCGGCGCAGCTCGGCGGGCTGAGCGGGAGCTGGCGCGGCGACCTGGAGCTGAGCGGGTCTGTGGCCCGACCCCACGTGCACGTGGCGGGCGCAGCCGACGACCTGTCGTGGGGCGGCCAGCTGACGGGCTCACTGGCGATCGACTTGCGCTACGAGAACTCCGTTCTGTCCGTGGATGACCTGGCCCTGCAGATCGGCCAGAAGGTCAGCCGCATCAGCGGCCACTACCCGCTGCACCTGGAGCTGTTGCCCTTCGCGATCGAGCGCACCGACTGGCCGGCGGACATCCAGGCGACCTTCGCGAGTCTCAACATCGGTCTCGTCTCGGGTCTGCTGCCGATGCTGGCCGACGTGCACGGGGAGCTGAGCGGGACGCTGGCCGTGCGCGGCACCGGCACGCGGCCCGAGCTGGCGGGATCGCTCTACCTGCGCGACGGTGGCTTTCGCATCCCCGGCCGCAGCGAGCGCTTCTTCGATGTCGCGGCCGATCTCGAGCTCGAAACCGGCGGGCTGCGGGTCGTTTCGCTGACCGGCCGCTCGGGGCCGCGCGGGACGCTGCGCGCCGAGGGGATCATCCGGGGGCTGGACGACTTCAACCTCCTGGCGCGCGCCGAGCAGCTGCGCGTCTTCGAGCAAGGGGTCTACAGCTTCGAGGCGCGGGCGGAATCGTTGCGCGTCACCTCGCGGCGCGACGAGCGGCCGGCGCCGGTGCCGCGTATCCAGGGGCACGTGACGGTTCTGAACGGATACTTGCGCCCGCAGCTCGAGCCAGGAGCGGCCGCGGGCGCGGCAGCCCGCGGGGAGCCGATACCCTGGGAGATCGCGATCGACGTCGCCGTGCCGGGAGCGGTGCAGGTGAGCCAATCGACCGCGCGGGCCGATGTGGGCGAGGGCGAGGTCAGGTTGATGTTCCGCTGGCCGTACTGGACGGCGAGCGGCAGCCTGCGCATCCTGGGTGGCACCTATCGACTGCTCAACAACAACTTCCAGGTCGTCGACGGGACGCTCGAGCTACGCGACATCGGCACGGGGGGGGACGCGCGCGTGGACGTGACCGGCGAGACCTACGTGGTCGTGGCCGACACGGAGTCGGGGGGGCAGGCGACGCCCGTGCGCGTCGAGGTCCACGTGAGCGGCAAGCCGGAGGAGCTGCAGATCGACCTCACCTCGGAGCCCGCGTACTCGCCGGAGCAGATCGCCGAGCTGCTCACCTACCGCCGCCTGACCGGCACGGGCCGGCTTGGCGCGGAAACCCAGGGCGTGCTGGTGGGCGAGATGATTGCGCGGCTCGAGGCGAGCCTGGCGGAGCAGATGCCGCCCTCGACCACCCTGAACATCGAGACCAGCGGGGCGCCGGGCGAGGCCTGGCGGCCCCGCCGGGTGCGCCTGCAGCAGATGATCACGCCCGAGCTGACGGGCGACTACACCCAGGAGTTCTACCAGGGCACCGACTGGGAGATCTATGTCCAGTACCGACTGAGCCGCCGCATCAGCCTGCGCACGGGCATGGCGCGCGAGCGCGACACGACGCGCGGTTCCATCGAGGAGTACAGCGCCGATCTGAAGTGGTGGTTCGAGTACGAATGAGCGCCCCGCCGGAGCAGCCCGGGCAACATCTCCCCGAGCGCGGCGCGGAGCAGCGCCCGATCCGCCCCCCCCCGAGAGGAGGTCCATGATTCAGGACTCGCAGCGAAACCCGAGCGCCGGCGCCGATGCCGTCAGCGCGGGCCTCAACGGCGTGCAGCGCCAGGCCGTCGAGCACGCCGGCGGCCCGCTGCTGATCCTGGCCGGGGCGGGCAGCGGCAAGACCCGCGTGCTCACGCGCCGGGTCGCCCACCTCGTGCGCGCGCGCGGCATCGCGCCCGAGCGCATCCTGGCGCTCACCTTCACAAACAAGGCGGCCGGGGAGATGGCCGCCCGGATCGAGGCGCTGCTGGCGCAGCCGGTGCGCGGCCTGTGGGTGGGGACCTTCCATGCCATCTGCCTGCGCTGGCTGCGGCGCCACGCGGTCGAGGCGGGCTATCGGCCGGGCCTGAGCGTCTTCGACGCCGATGATCAGCGCGCGCTCGTGCGGCGTCTGCTCAAGGCCGAGGGCTTCAGCGAGACGCCGCGGGCGGCGCGCGACGCCCTGGCGGTCATCAGCCGCGCGAAGTGCCGGGCCGAGACGCCCGCCGAGGTCAGCGCCGCGGCGCGCGCGCCCGCCCAGATGCTGGCCGCGCGCATCTACGCCGCCTACCAGGAGGCGCTGCGGTCGCAGAATGCGGCCGACTTCGACGACCTGCTGCTCGGCGTGCTGCGCCTCTTCGAGACGCGGCCCGCGATCGCCGAGGCCTACGCGCGGCAATTCCTGCACGTCCTGGTGGACGAGTACCAGGACACCAACCACGTGCAGTTCCGCCTCGTGCAGCGGCTGGCCCAGATCCACCGCAATATCTTCGTCGTGGGCGACGACGACCAGTCGATCTACGGCTGGCGGGGCGCGGACATCTCGAACATCATCGACTTTCGCGAGCACTTTCCCGAGGCGACCGTGCTCAGGCTCGAGCAGAACTACCGCTCGACCGCCGCGGTGCTGGCGCTGGCCAACTCGGTCATCGCCCACAACACCTCGCGCTGGGAGAAAAGCCTGTGGACCGAGCGACAGGGCGGGCGCAAGCCCGAGCTGTTCCTGGCGGGCGACGAGGATGAGGAGGCCCAGGAGGTGGCGCGCCGGATCGCCGCGGCGGTCGCGACGGGCCGGACCCGTCACGGTGAGATCGCCGTCTTCTACCGGACCCATGCGCAGTCGCGCCCCTTCGAGGACGCCTTCCTGCGCAGCCAGATTCCTTACGTGCTGGTGGGCGGGGTCTACTTCTACCAGCGGCGCGAGGTCAAGGACCTGCTCAGCTACCTGCGCGTGCTGGCGAACCCGGCCGACGAGGTGAGCCTCGAGCGCGCCCTGGGCGCGCCGCGGCGCGGCATCGGCGAGCAGTCGATCGCGGCGCTGCTGGCCGCCGCCCGCGCGCAAGGCGCCGACGCGCTGGCGGTGGCCGCCGGGGGGGAGATCCCCGGGGTGCGCGGCAAGGCGCGCGAGGCGCTGGCCGGGTTTGCGCGCGCGATGCTGGCCTGGCGCGCCCGCCTCACGGAGCCCCCGGAGCTGATCCTGAGCGAGATCATCGCGGCGGTCGACTACCGGGGGCACCTCGAGCAACAGGGCGGCGACTGGGAAGAGCGCGCCGCCAACGTCGAGGAGCTGCTGGCGGGCGCCCGGCTCTATTCGAGCACGCACGGCGGCGGGGTGGCGGGCTACCTCGACCAAGTCAGCCTGCTCACGGACCTCGACAGCTTGAAAGAGAACGGCGATCACGTGACGCTGATGACCGTCCACAACGCCAAGGGCCTGGAGTTCCCGCGCGTCTACGTCACGGGTCTGGAGGAGGGGCTCTTTCCCCACATCTCGGCCTTCGACGACCGCGCGGAGATGGAGGAGGAGCGGCGCCTGTTCTACGTCGCCTGCACCCGGGCGATGGATGAGCTCACGCTCTCGGCCTGTTTGCTGCGCCGGCGTTTCAACGCCGCCGCGGGCGGCGTGTCGCGCTTCGTGGGTGAGATCACGCCGGGTCTGTATGAGGAGACCGACCTGGGATCGGTGGCGTGGCTGGCGCCGCGCGGCCCGGAGGCGCGCGCCGACGCTCCCGCGGGCCGACCGCAAGCGCGACCCGGCGCGCGCGGCGCTTCCGCGGCCGCTCGCCGCGGCGGGCGCGGGCGTGTCCCTGGCCGCCAGAGCGATGAGGGCGCCGGGGAGTCCGACGACCTCGAGCACCCCATGGTGGGACGGCGCGTCTTTCACGCCACTTTTGGTCCGGGGATCGTCGTGGCCGCCGAAGGGCGCGGCGAGCGCGCGCGCGTCACGGTCCGCTTCCACTCGGGCGCGACGCGCAAGGTGGTCGGCGGTTATCTGGAGTGGGAACCCTAACAATGGGGGAAACGGTCGGGCGCCGAGGCGGTCTGGACACAAGGTCCATATGTCATTGCGTGGTAAAGTCTTGTGACCTGCGCCTCGCGCGACTTGAGAGGTCGCGCCGCGGCCGGGCGCCCGAGGCTTCGCTTCGGCCGTGAGCCGGACTCCGTGGCGCGCTCTCACCGCCGCGCCCCGCGAGGTTGGCCGGGCGCGACCAGACCCGGGGACGGCGCGGACTGCGGGATACGCCTCCAAGAGATGGTTGCGCGCGGGCCCGTGTCGGGTGAGATTGCTGGTGGGGGAGATCCGCGGCGCCGTCGTGGGCGCGGGGGTGCACCATGAACATCTTGATGGTCGGTTCGGGCGGCCGCGAGCACGCGCTCGCCTGGGCGCTGGCGAAGTCGCCCGGGCGCCCGCGCATCTTCGGACTGCCGGGCAATCCGGGCATCGCCGAGCTGGGCACGGTCCTGCCGGGCAATCCGCTCGATGCGGACGCCGTGCTGGCGGCGGTGCGGGAGCGCCGGATCGACCTCGTCGTCGTCGGGCCCGAGGTCCCGCTCGTGGCAGGGCTGGCTGACGTCCTCGGCGCGGCGGGCGCGCGCGTCTTCGGTCCCAGCGCGAAGGCGGCGGCGCTCGAGGGCAGCAAGATCTTCGCCAAGGACCTGATGCTGCGGCATGGGATTCCGACCGCGGGCTTCGAGATCGTGACCAAGGTCGAGCGCGCCCGGGAGATGATCAAGCAGATCTCCTTTCCGCACGTGATCAAGGCCGATGGGCTGGCGGCGGGCAAGGGCGCCCTGATCGTGCGCGACCGCCAGGAGGCGGCTCGCGCGATCGACGATCTGATGGTCGCGAAGACCTTCGGCGCCGCCGGCGAGCGCGTGATCTTCGAGGAGTATCTCGAAGGCGAGGAGATGAGCGTCTTCGCCGTGGCGTCGGGGGAGCGCTACACGCTGCTGGCGACCTCTCAGGACTACAAGCGGGCCCTGGACGGCGATCACGGACTCAACACGGGGGGCATGGGCGCCTACGCCCCGGTCGTGACGTGGAACGAGGAGCTGGCGCAGCGCGTGCGCGCCGAGGTGATCGAGCCCACGCTGGGCGCCCTCGCGCGCGTGGGGCGGCCGTTCACGGGCCTGCTCTACGCGGGCCTGATGGTGCAGGAGAATCGGCCCAAGGTGATCGAGTTCAACTGCCGCTTCGGCGATCCCGAAACGCAGGCCGTGCTGCCGGTGCTGGCCGGGGACCTGGGCGAGCTCTTGTGGCAGGCGGCCGAGCCCGCCTCGGGCGCCGGGGCGTTGCCCGAGGTCGGCCACGACGGCCGCACCGCGGTGTGCGTGGTGATCGCCTCGGGCGGCTACCCGGGGGACGTGCGCCGGGGCTTTCCGATTCGCGGCCTTGAGAAGGCCCGCGCCCTGCCCGGGGCGCTCGTCTTCCACGCCGGGACGGCCGCCAAGGACAGGCGTCTGGTCACAAACGGGGGGCGAGTGCTCAACGTCGTCGGGGTTGGAGACGATCTGCCCGCGGCGCTGCGGCGCGTCTACGAGGCGGCTTCAGTGATCGAGTTCGAGGGGGCATTCTACCGGCGCGACATCGCCTGGCGCGGCATGCAGGCGATCGCCCGGCGGACGGACGCTTGAGAGGAGGAGCCAAGGGAGATGCCAAGGGCTTCCAGGGCGGATGCCAAGCCGGGGCGCGCAGCGCCGGCGAAGAAGGACCTACAGGGTGCGGCGGGGGTGCGACGCGGCAAGCCGCTGGTGGGCATTGCCTACGCCAGCACGACGGATGAGCCCGTCATGAAGGAGTGCGCCCGCGTGCTGGAGGAGTTCGGCATCGGGTACGAGGTCAAGATGTTCTCGGCCCACCGGCAGCCGGAGTTCACGGCCGAGTACGCCCGTTCAGCCCGCAAGCGCGGCCTGCGGGTCTTGATTGCGGGCGCGGGCATGGCCGCCCACCTGCCCGGAGTGCTGGCGTCGATGACGACGCTGCCGGTCATCGGTGTGCCGCTGTGCGGCTCGGCCTTCGAGGGCAACGACGCGCTTCTGTCGATGGTCCAGATGCCGGCGGGCGTCCCGGTGGCGACCGTGGCGGTGGGCAAGGCCGGGGCCAAGAACGCCGCCGTTCTGGCGGCGCAGATCCTCGGGCTGGCCGATCCGCTGATCGCCCGCGGGCTCGAGGACCTGAAGCGCCGCATGGAGTCGGGCGAGAAGCTCTGAGCGCCGGGCCTGCCCACCCCACGCACCCGCCGGCGCTCGGCGAAAGGCGAGCCTACGAGCGAGGCGGCCGTTGCAGCCCCGCCTGCTCGGCAACCGACTTGAGCGTGGCCTGCAGGTGGTCCTGGCGCAGGTCGTCGAGCAGGTCCTCCCGGCGCGCGACGAGGCGCTTCAGGGGCCGCGGCGTGACGCGGTCGACGATGAAAGCGACCAGCAGCGGCACCGCGATGCTGAGATCGGTCGAGATCGTGCAGTCGCAGCGACCGGGCGCGCAGGTGGTGCGATCCTCCTCCTCGGCGGGCTGGCACGCGCCCTCGGCCAGCGTCTCGATGGGCGCGGAGGGCAACGCGTGCGCGCGGCCCGCCATGCGCAGTCGGACCGCGTAGTCGGCCCGGTCAGGGCTGCCCAGGATGCGCACCCGATGCGCGGGCGTGCCGAGCATGAACCCCGAGGCGGTGCCGCGGCCGAGGCACCAGACGGCGCATTCGGCTCCCGCCGAGTGGGCGGCGTTGAAGATCGCCGCTGCCTGGTTGAGATCCCGGCTCGCATCGACGGAGAGGCGGTTGCCCTCCTCGGCCAGTCCGGCGATGATGGAGCCGAGCGGGCTGTCGGCCGGCGACGGGTTGTAGACCGGGATGCCGTGCTCGCCGGCGGTCGAGAGCAAGCACGGATGCTCGATGCCGAGGTCCTTCTCGCGCACGCGAAGCTGGCGGCCGATCAGGTGGTGCAACGCGGCCGAGCCCATGGGACGCTGGAAGTCGGGCCCCGAGAGAATCTCGCGCAGGACTGCGTCGGCCTTCTCGCGGTCGGAGCGGCGCACCAGCACGCCGCCGCCGCAGTTCTCGATCGGGCCGCTCCCGGCCGGCGCGCTGCGCAGCAGGGGGGTCCCCAGAGCGTAGAGGGCATCGTAGTAGAGGTTCGTGCCCGAAATGGCCAGCCAGTCGATGTAGCCGCTGGCCATGAGGGGCACGAGCGACGAGACGGCCGTGCCGCCCGGCGTGAGGTTCGCATCGAGGGCCAGCCCGACCAGCGTGTCGGGCCTGGCCAGGACGCGCTCGACCATCAGTCGACCGGCATCCGCCAGTCGTCCGGAGGCGGCGCCGAGGAAGGCGGTCTCGAAGAGGGCCGAAACGCTCATGCCGACGTCGATGGGGCGCGGGCGGATCTCGGTGGGTTGCTCCGGTCCAGGGTGCTCGGTCATCTCGGGACTCCTTGCTGGAATCGGCAGGCTCGCCGGCGGCCGACGATGCTCCTGCCGGGGTTCGCCGGGCTGGCGGCCGGGCCCGCCGGTGCCTACGCGGCACTCTAAGCCAGGCAGGAGGGTCGGGCAACCCGCGGCCGCGCCGCGGCGCGCTGCGCGTGGCGCCTCGTGTCGCGCCGCGCCGGGCGCTGCCGCCGGTGCGCCGGGAGACGGGGTGCGAGGTCGCGCATGGGAACTTTGATCACCATCGATTCCGCCGATGCCGCCGCCGTGGCGGCCGCATGCGATCAGGCGACGGCTTGCCTGGCCGCGGGCGGGGTGGCGTTGCTGCCAGCCGAAGGCCTCTATGGCCTGCACGCGTGTCTGGCCGTGCCGTCCGGGCCGGCGCGCCTGCGGGCGCTCAAGGGCGGCGCGGGCGCGAGGCCGTACATCCTGCTCGTCCCCGATCGTGCCGCGGCCCGGGCGCTGATCGACCCCTCGGCGCCGGCCGCTGCGGCCGCGGAACGGTGGTGGCAGACGGCCTGGCCGGGGCCCGTGACGTTCGTCATGCCCGCCGGTCCGCGGGTGCCCGGCGACCTGGCGCGCGCCGGGCAGGTGGCGCTGCGCTGCCCGGGCAGCACGCTGCTGCGCGCCGTGGCGGCGCGGCTCTCCGGTCCGCTCCTGTCGACCAGCGCGAACCCGAGCGGCGGCCGCGCCCCGGCGCGCCTGACCGAGGTTGCGCCCGAGCTGATGGCCGCCTGTGAGCTGGTCGTCGACGCCGGGCCGCTGTCGGGCCAGGGATCGACCGTCGTGCGGGTGGAGGCCGACGGCCGGCTCACCACCCTGCGGCCGGGGGCGTGGGCGGTGCCCGCGGGCTAGAAGCCCGCGGGCGGCATCGCCCCCAGGTAGGTGCCGTCTTCACCGGAGTAGCGACAGGGCGTCTCGGGTCCGAGGACGAAGTGCTCGCGGAGCCTGCGATCGAAGGGCGGCTTGGTGATCGCCGGGAAATCGGGATTCGCGATGATGTTCGTGCCGAGCTGCTCTTCGGGGTCGGTGATGTAGATCTCGGTGGGCTGCAGCGCCGAGGGACAGCCGCAGTGCTCGCCGAACTGGGCGTGGTTGTTCTGGAACGCGCAGTTGTACCGGATCGTCGCCGTGACGTCATCGGCGTAGCGGACGCACCCGCCGAGCTGGTTCTGCACAAAGAGGTTGTTCTTGATGACGATGCGCTCGGCTTGCGAGCGGTGCAGGTAGATCCCCGACTGCAGAGCATTGTAGATCGTGCAGTGCGTGACCTGGCCGCACGGCGCCTCCCGGCTGGGCACCATCGAGACGAACTCGATCGCCCCGCCCCAGCTGATCGTGCTGCCCGGTGGCGGGGTGCGCGCCCGATTGACGGCGTTGATCAGGATGCAGTGGTCGATGTGAAAGCGCGTCGTGTCGGGCAGCGGCGCGGGCAGGACGAAGAGGCAGCCCGTGAGCTCGTAGTCAACGAGCGCCGAGTTGCCCTGGATGCACGTGTTCACGTCGATCGTGTCGATCTGGCTGCCGCGGTACCGGACTTGCGGGTTCAGGCGCACGAGGCGGGCGAAGCGGTGCCCGTCCGCCTCGCCGGGCCCGGCGACGGCGAGCACCTGGCTCAGCCAGGCGGTCGCGGGCCGGATGATCGTGACGGCGACCGGTTCGGAGCGCCGCCGGTTGCCGGCGAAGTCCTCGGCCTCGACGGCGACCACGTGGCTCGTTCCGTCGGCCCAGTAGAGGAGCGCCAGGGCGGGCTGTTCGAAGGGGGCCGCGCGGTCAACGCCGGCCAGCACATCGTCCAGGTAGAAGCGCACGACCGCAACGCCGCCGGCGTCGGTCGCGGTCGCCGTGATCGCCTCGGTCGCGGCGAGGGCGCTGCCCGCCGGCGTGGTGATGGCCACCTCGGGCGCCTGTTCGTCCGCGACCACCGTGACGCGCACCGTGTCGGCCGCGGTGTTGCCGGCGAGGTCCGCGGCGATCGCCGAGAGGGCGTACTGCTGCCCCGTGGCCAGGGTGCGCGTGTCCCAGAGGTGCTCGTAGGGCGACTCGCCGTCGGCGCCCAGCAGCGCGCCGTCCACGTAGAACGTCACCGCGGCGATGCCGGCGCCCTCCACGCCCGTGTCGGTCGCGGTCGCGGCGATCGTCACCTGGCCGGTGACTTCGCCGCCGGCGAGGGGAGCGACAATCGCGACGACGGGCGGAACGGTGTCCGGCGGCTCAGACTGAGGCAGGAAGACCCGGATGGTGTCGGAGGCGGTGTTGCCCGCCTGGTCCACGGCGGTCGCGCGCAGCTCGTGCACACCGTCATTCCCGAGATCGCCCCAGCTCCAGGCGTAGGTGTAGGGGACCTCGGGGTCGGTGCCGAGCAGGGTTCCGCCGGCGTAGAACTCGACCCGCGCCACGCCCCGGTCGTCGTCGGCGGCCGCCTCGATCAGCTGGGGGTCGGCCAGCAGGGTGTCGCCGTCCAGAGGCGCGGTGATCGCGATCTCGGGCGGCCGCGTGTCGGGCCGCTCGGGATCGTCGTCGGAGCACGACGCGATGAGCCCCGCCGTCCCGAGCAAGGCCAGCAGGGCGGCGCACCGCCGAAGGGAGAGCTTGCCGCCGGGCCCCTGCGGGTCTCCAGTCAGCCTGCGAGTTCTGTGCGTGTCATGCATCTTTTGGATCCTCTGACGCCCCTCTCGCCGCGCCTCCGCCGGCGCCGGCCGCGATCGCGGGGTATTCCCGCCGCTCGGGCCGGGACCGACCCGGTGAGCCCCGGGGGTGCGCGTGCAGGTAGGATAGTCCGGCCGCCCGCACCCTTCAACCCGCGCGAGCGGCATTTGGATCCCATTCGCTCGCTTGAGGATACGCGCAACGAGGCGCGTTGACACCGCGGCGCGGCCCCACCTAGAATCCGCCGCTGGACTGCCCCAGCGACGGGAGGGTCTGGTGGAGCGAAAACCTTTCGAGGTGTTGATCGTTTGCACGGGCAACGCCTGCCGGAGCCCCATGGCCGAGGGTTTGCTGAAGCATGTGCTCGCCGAGAGGGCCGCGGCCGGGGATCGCCGCGCCGCCGGCATCCGCGTCTCGTCCGCCGGCACCCACGCCCCGGCGGGATCACCCGCCACGCCCGAGGCCGTCGCGGCCTGCGCCGCTCTGGGCATCGACATCGCGGCGCACCGGGCGCGGCAGGCGACCGAAGAGCTCCTGGCCGCGGCGGACCTGATCCTGGTCATGGAGCCCTTTCACCTTAGCGGGGTGTACTCCCACGGGGGGCAGGCCGCCCGCAGGGCGGTTCTGCTGACGGAATTTGCCGGGGAAGCCGACCCGCAGGGCGTTCCCGACCCGATCGGATCGCCGGCGGCGGTTTACCGCGAGACGTGCGGCCGGATCGAGGCGCTCTTGCGGGCCGGATTGCCCAGATTGCTGGATCTGGCCGGGCCAAGGCGCCCGTCCTAGGAGGGAGCCGAGCGTGCGCATCCACATCGGCAACGACCATCGCGGATACGAGCTCAAACAGCGCGTTCGCGCCTGGCTGGAGGGGCACGGGCACGAGGTCGTCGATCACGGCAGCCCGAGCGCGGAACCCTGCGACTACCCCGACTACGCCTTTGCGGTGGCCGGGGCCGTCGTGGCCCAGCCGGGTGATCTGGGGGTCGTGATCTGCAGCAACGGCGTCGGCGTCAGCATGGCGGCCAACAAGGTGCCGGGCGCGCGGGCGGCGCTGTGCCTGACGCCCGCGATGGCCGCGCAGTCGCGCCGCCACAACGACGCCAACGTGCTTGCCCTGGGCGCCGAGACCCTGGCGCCGGAGGAGAACTTACGCATCCTGGAAGTCTGGCTGGCGGCGTCGTTCGAGGGCGGTCGCCACGCGCGCCGCGTCGAGAAGCTCTCGCGCGGATGGCCGTGCGGCGGCGCGGCCTGAGGCGCGCGGTCCGCGCTCGCGCCGCGCGCCGCTTCAGGGGAGGAGCAATGAAGACCGATCCCGCCTGCATCTTTTGCAAGATCGTGGCCGGGGAAATCCCCGCCGAGAAGGTCCACGAGGACGACGCCGTTCTGGGCTTTCGCGACATCCATCCGGCGGCGCCCTTCCACGCCCTGTTGATTCCCAAGGAACACATCCCCACCCTCAATCATCTGGAGGAGGGGCACGACGCCCTGATGGGCCGCCTGCTGCGCGCCGCGCGCGCGGTGGCCGCGGCCCACGGGCTCGCGGCCGGGTATCGGCTGGTGGGCAACTGCGAGCGCGCCGCCGGTCAGGAGGTGTTCCACATCCACTTTCATCTGCTGGGCGGGCGCGGCTTCGGCTGGCCGCCCGGCTAGTCCTTGCACTTCTTGACACACAGCGGCGGAACCCGCGCGGCGCCTCGGGCGTTACATTCTGGCGCCGGCGGTGCTGTTGGAGATGGACGAGGAGGGGAGGAGGAGATGGAGCAGCATCCGACCGATTTCGCCCAAGCCGTGGAAGCTTCCCGCGCCCAAGTCGAGCAGGCGGCGCCCCCGCTGCGCGCCGTGCTCGACGAGGTGGGCCGGGTCGTCGTCGGGCGCGAGGACCTGATCCGCCGCCTGCTGGTGGGCCTGCTGGCCGACGGGCATGTGCTCCTGGAGGGCGTGCCGGGCCTGGCCAAGACGCTGGCGGTGCGCTCGCTGGCGGGCACGCTGCGCGCCAGGTTCGCGCGCATCCAGTTCACCCCCGACCTTCTGCCGGCCGACTTGACCGGCACGATGATCTACGACCCTTCCAGCGGTCGCTTCACGCCGCGCAAGGGGCCCCTGTTCGCCCAGATCATCCTGGCCGACGAGATCAACCGCGCCCCCGCGAAGGTCCAGAGCGCGCTGCTCGAGGCGATGCAAGAGCGCCAGATCACGATCGGCGACGCCACCCACCGGCTCGAGGAGCCGTTCATGGTGCTGGCCACCCAGAACCCGATCGAACAGGAGGGCACCTATCCGCTGCCCGAGGCGCAGGTCGACCGCTTCATGCTGAAGGTGAAGCTCGGCTACCCCGATCGGCTCGACGATCACCGCGGCATGGAAATGCGCATCCTGGAGCGGATGGCGGGCGCACAGCTGCCCGAGGTCAAGCCGGTGCTTGACTGCGCGCACATCCTCAAGGCCCGCCAGATCGTGCGGCGCATTCCCATGGCGCAGTCGGTCAAGGACTACATCGTCGAGCTCGTGCTGGCCACGCGCGTTCCGGGCCGCGTGAGCCCCCAGCTCGAGAATCTCGCCCCGCTGATCGCCTACGGCGCCTCGCCGCGCGCGACTCTCGCGCTCGCGCTGGCCGGCAAGGCGATGGCCTTCCTGGCCGGGCGCGGGTCAGTCTACGGCGAAGACGTCAAGGAGGTCGCGCTCGATGTGCTCCGGCACCGGGTCCTGGTGACCTATGAGGCCGAAGCCCGCGAGGTGACCTCGGAGCAGATCGTCCAACAGATCCTCGATCATGTGCGCGTTCCCTAGGCCCTTCGGATGGACCCGCCGGCGGCCCGCCACGCCGCCGGCCGGCCCGCGTCCCGCGCGGGAGCGCCGCGCCGCCGAGCGGCTGCGGCAGGGCGAGCTCTTGCCCGCCGAGATGCTGGCGCGCGTCCGGCGCATCGAGATCCGCACCAAGGCGCTCGTCACCGAGCAGTTCGGCGGCGAGTACCACTCGGTCTTCAAGGGCCAGGGCATGGAATTCGCCGAGGTGCGCGAGTACGTGGCCGGCGACGACATCCGCTCGATCGACTGGAATGTCACGGCGCGCTTCGGCCAGCCGTTCATCAAGAAGTACACCGAGGAGCGCGAGCTCACGGTCTTCTTCCTGGTCGACGCCAGCGGCTCGCAGCAGTTCGGCTCCGCCGGGCGCAGCAAGATGGAGCTGGCCGCGGAGACGTGCGCGGTGCTGGCCTTCTCGGCGATCCGCAACAACGACAAGGTCGGCCTGCTGATCTTCTCGGATCGCGATGAGCTGCTGATCCCGCCGCGCAAGGGTCGGGCGCACGGGCTGCGGCTGATCCGCGACATCCTGTACTTCCGGCCGCAGGGGCGCGCGACGAACCTGGCCGCGGCGTGCGAGACCGCCATCCACGCCCTGCGGCGGCGGAGCACGGTCTTCCTGCTGAGCGACTTCCTCATCGACCCGGAGGCGGTGGATCGCCCGCTGGGGGCGCTGGCGCGCAAGCACGACCTCATCGCCGTGCCGCTCCGGGACCCGATCGAGCAGAGCTGGCCCAACGCGGGTCTGATCGAAGGCGAAGACCTGGAGACCGGCGCGCCCGTGCTCATCGACACGGGCGACGAGCGCATCCGCCGGGGGCTGGCGTACCAGTTCCAGCGCCGGCAGGAGCAGGTCACCGCCGTGCTGCGGCGCCACCAGGTCGATCAGATACCGCTCGTGGTGGGGAGCGATCCGGTGGAGCCGCTCATGGGGTTCTTCCGGTTGCGCGAGCGGCGCAAGGCACGGGGATGAGAGGGCCGAGGTCACAGCCGACCGCGCTTTGGGCGGCGCCGCTGGCGGCCCTGTGGGCGCTGGCGGCCGTCGCCGGCTTCGCCGGTTGCCGCCCGCCGGCCGGTCAGGGTCCGCTCTGGCGCGCGACGGCCACCGCCGACACGGTGGGCGTGGGCGATCCGGTGGCGGTGCGGCTCGACGCCCGCTGGCCCGATTCGCTGCGATTCGTGCACCTGGCCTGGGGCCTGCCGCGCGACACGTTGCTCGTGGGCCGGGCCGATTCGGTGGAGGTCGGCGCGGGCGAGGGCTGGACCGCCCGGCGTTACGATGTCCTGCTCGTGGCGTCGCGCGCCGGGCGGCTCACGATCCCGCCGGCGGCCCTCGTCGCGGCCGGGGGCGAAACGCTCGCGCTCACCGAGGCGCGCGCGCTGGCCGTGGGAGGCCGCGTCGATCCCCACGGCGAGGTCGCGCTGCGGCCGCTGGCCCCGCTCGTCGCGATGCGCACCGTGCCGTGGCTGCCGGCCGCGCTGGCCCTGCTGCTGGCGGGCGCGGCCTACGCCGCCTGGCGCTTCCTGCGGCGGCGCGGTGCGGCGGGCGAGATCGCCGCGGCGGCCCCGCTGCCGCCCCCGGCGACCGAGTTCCACGCCGCGCTCGAGGCCCTGCTCGCCACGGGCTACGCCGAGCGCGGCCAGATGCGCGAGTTCGTCCAGGAGCTGTCCTGGGTCCTGCGGCGCTACCTGGGCCGGCGCTGGGAGCGACCGGCGCTGGAGGCCACGCGCCCCGAGATCCTCGGCTGGCTGCCGCACACCGAGCTGAGCGTGTCGGAGCAGCAGCAGCTCGCGGCCTGGCTGGCGGAGACCGACGCGATCAAGTTCGCAGGCCGCGTGCCGCTGCTGGCCGCTGCTCAGGGGCTGGTCGAAGGGGCCAGGCGCCTGGTGCGCCGCGGCGAGGAGATCGCCGCGGAGCGCGCCCGGCGCGCAGCCGAAGCGCGCGCGGTCGAGGCGGAGCGCGAGGCCGCCGCGCGCCCGGCGGAGGGGCCGCGATGAGTCTCGCGCACCCGTGGTACCTGCTGCTGCTGCTGGTCATCCCGGCGGCGCTCGCCCTGCGCTTCTGGCTGCGCTGGCGCCTGGAGGGCGGCGTGGGCCTGGCGGTGCCGCCCGGCGTGCGGCCGCCGCGCACGCTGCGGGGCACGCTGCAGCGCTGGCTGCCGCTGCTGCGCGGGCTGGCCCTGGTCGTGCTGGTCGTGGCGCTGGCCGGGCCGCGCCTGGGGCGCACCAAGGTCAAGAGCTACTCGGAGGGCGTCGATATCGTGCTCGCCCTGGACATCTCGGGCAGCATGCGCGCGCTCGACTTCCCGCCGGGCGATCGGCTGGCGGCCGCCAAGCAGGTGGCGCGCGAGTTCATTCAGGGCCGCGCCGGCGACCGCATCGGCCTGGTGGTCTTCGCCTCGAACTCCTACACCCAGTGTCCGCTCACCACCGACCACCAGGTGCTGCTCACACTGCTGGACGAGATCAAGATCGGCGACATTGCCGACGGGACCGCCGTGGGCATGGCGATCGGCAACGCGCTCAACCGGCTGCGCGACGTGCCCGGCAAAAGCCGGGTGGTCGTGCTGCTGACCGATGGGATGAACAACGCGGGCGTGCTCGATCCGCTCACCGCCGCGAGTCTGGCGCGCACGATGGGCGTGCGCATCTACACGATCGGCGCCGGGACGAAGGGGCAGGCGCCCTATCCGGTCGAGGACCCCATCTTCGGCCGGCGGGTGCAGTACGTCGAGGTCGACATCGACGAGGAGACCCTGACCGAGATTGCCGACACCACGGGGGGGCTCTACTTCCGGGCGACCGACATCGAGTCGCTCAAGCGGATCTACGAGCGCATCGACCAGCTGGAGAAGGTCAAGGTCGAGACAGAGGAGTACGTGGAGTATCGGGACCTGGGAGCGCTGTTGCTATGGCCGGCACTCCTGCTGGTGCTGCTGGAGGTGGCCTTGAGCGCGACCTGGCTGCGGAGGCTCCCGTGAGCGGCGCCCCAACCCGGCCGGCGAGGTGATGCCATGCGCTTTGCCCATCCATGGGTGCTCTGGTTGCTGCTGCTGCTGCCCGTCCTCGGGCTGGTGGCCTGGTCGCACCTGCGGCGCGCAACGCGGGCGCTGGCCGTCGCGCTCAGCCCGGTGATGGCCGAGCGGCTCACCGGGCACCTGCGCCCGCGCCGCCGCGTCGCCGGCCTGGCCCTGATGCTCCTGGCGGCATGCTTCCTCGTGCTGGGGGCCGCCCGGCCCCAGCGCGGCACCCAGTACGTGGCCGCCACGCGCCGCGGGATCGATCTCATCATCGCGCTGGACGTCTCCGAGAGCATGCTCGCCGAGGACCTGAAGCCCAATCGCCTCGTGCGGGCGCGCCATGAGATCAGCGCCATTCTCGACCGCCTGAAGGGCGACCGGGTGGGGCTGGTGGCCTTTGCCGGCGCGGCTTTCGTGCAGTGCCCGCTCACGCTGGACTATTCGGCGGCCCGGATGTTTCTCGATTACATGGGGCCCGACCTAATCCCGGAGCCCGGCACCAACCTGGCCGAGGCGCTGCGCATCGCCACGCGCGCCTTTCAGTCGGAGGAGGGCGGCTTCCGGGCGCTCATCCTGATCAGCGACGGCGAGGATCACGTGGGCGGCCTCGAGGACGCCATCGCCGAGGCCCGCAAGGCGGGGGTGCGGACCTTCAGCGTGGGGATCGGGAACGAGAGCGGGGAGCCCATTCCGATTCGGGATGCACAGGGGCAGATCTCCGGGTACAAGAAGGACAGCGGCGGCAAGGTCGTCATGACCCGTCTGAACGAGGCCCCGCTGCGGCAGATCGCCGAGGCCACCGGGGGCCTGTACGTGCCGGCGGCGGGGAGCCTGGGACTCGATCACGTGATCTCCGAGATCGATGCCATGGAGAAGAAGGAGCTCAAGGGCGGCATCCACATGCTCTACGAGGAGCGCTACAGCTACTTCGTGTGGCCGGCCATGGTCCTGCTCCTGATCCAGTGGTGGATACCGCTGCGGCGAGGGGCGCGGCTGCCCGTGGGCGCGGCCCTCGCCGCGTGGCGCAGGGGAGTGCGCGGCGCCGGGCTCGGCCTGGCTCTTCTGGTCGCCCCGGCCTTGGCCCCGGGCGCGGCGCCGGGGGCACCGAGCGCGATGCCGGGCGCCTCGGGCGGCGCGGCGAGGATCGCCGGGTTGCCGCCGGTGGAGCCGGGTGAGGCGCCGTCGGAGGCGCAACTCGCGAAATGGCTGGAGGAGAATCAGGTGTTGCGGACGCGCCACCCGGGTGATCCGCGCCCGCTCTACAACCTGGGCACCTTGCTCCATTACCGGGACGATCTGGAGCAGGCGCAGGAATACCTCGGCGTCGCCTCGAACTGGGCGGACGGGAGGCTCGGCTCGCGCGTCGCCCACAATCTGGGTGACACGCTGTACAAGCTAGGACGCCTCGCGGAGGCGCGCGATGCCTTCGCGCGCGCCGCGGCGCTCGACCCGGGCAACGAAGACGCCAAGATCAACCTCGAGGTGACGCAGCGCTTGCTCGACACGATGCAGCAGCAGCCCGACTCCACGTCGCAGCAGGAGCAGCAGAACCAGCAGGAGCAGCAGAACCAGTCCGAGCAGCAGAAGCAAGACGGCCAGCAGAGTGACCAGGAGCAACGGCAGGAACAGCAGCCACAACAACGGGAGGAGCAGGAGCAGCAACAGGAACAGCAGGCGCAGCGCGATCAGCAGCAGAAGCAGGGGGACCCGCAGGAGTCGCAACGGACCCAGAGCGAGGAGCGGCAGCAGGACGAGCAACAGCAGCAGCAGCAGCAGCAACAACAACAACAGGGTCAGCAGCCGGACCCGCAGGAGCAGCAGGCACGGCCGGCGCAGCAGAGCCAGGATGCCGCCGACCGGCCCGACAGCACGCTGACGCCCGAGCAGGTGCACGCGCTGCAGCTCCTGCGCGGGCTCGAGGCCGCCGAGCGCGATCTGCTCAACCGGCGGTTCCAGGCGCGATCGCGCAATGTGCGGGTGGAGAAGGACTGGTGAGCAGGATGCGGCCAGGCGCGGGGACAGGGTGCGCAAGCCGGCCGGGCGGCCGCGCGGTGCGGGCGCGGCGGCGGGCCGGGGGGCTCGCGCTCTTGGCTGGGTGGGCAGTGTGCTGGGCGCTCTGCCCGGCGCGGGCCGACGAGCCGTCGCTGCAGGTGCTTGTCGATCGCACCGAGGTCACGGAGGGCGGCGCGATCACCCTGACCGTGACGCTCGAAGGCTTCTCGCGCCAGGCCGGCGACCCCGAAGTCCCGCGGATCGACGGCTTCGAGATCTACGGGCGGGGCAGCAGCACGAACATCGCCTTGATCAACGGCAAGCTCTCCTCCTCGACCTCCCAGAGCTATCAGCTCGTGGCCCAGCGGGCGGGCACCTATGTGCTGCCGCCGGTGAAGGTCCAGGACCGGGGGCGCGTCTACCAGAGCGAACCGATCACGCTCAAGGTCCTGCCCGCCGGGGCGCGGCCGCCGGCCGGTTCCGGAGCGCCGCCCGCCGGCGGGGGACGCCCCTCCGGTCCGGCGCCGGCGGCGGAGCGCGCGGATGGGCGAAGCCTCTACGCGGAGCTGGAGGCCAGCAAGACCGAGGTCTACCTCGATGAGCAGATCGTGCTGCGATTCCGCCTCTATCAGCGCGCGGACGTGACGGTCTACGAGCTCTCGGACTTCAGCCCGCCGGCGACCGAGGGGTTCTGGCGCGAGGATCTCGGTCAACAGGCCGAGCAGCGCGTTCGGCTGGGGAACGACGTCTACATCGTGCGCGAGGTGGCCTGGGTGCTGTTCCCCACCACATCGGGCGATCTCGTGATCGGGCCGGGCAGCGTCGTGGCCCATGTGCCCGACCGGACGCGGCGCGGGTTCTTCAGCAGCATGTTCGACCGGCGGCCGGTCGAGGTCGCCACGAAGAGCCTGCGCGTGCGCGTCAAGCCACTGCCGACAGCCGGCCGCCCGGCCGACTTCAGCGGAAGCGTGGGCCAGTACGAGATCTCGGCCGCTTTCGACCCGCCGCAGACCCGGCAGGGCGAGGCGGTCGCCCTGACCGTGAGGGTGCGGGGCACGGGGCACATCCAGACGATCGGGGCTCCGCGGTGGCCGGAGTGGGAAGGCCTGCGCGTGTTCGACTCGGGCGAGGCGGTCTCGGTCAGCAAGACGGCCGGACGCGTGGAGGGGGAGAAGACCTTCACCCAGGTGCTCGTTCCGGCCCGCTCGGGGCCGCTGGCGGTGGCGCCCATCCGCTTCAGCTACTTCGATCCCGCGCGCGAGCGCTATGTGTCCGTGGCGACCCCGGTGCTCACGCTCGACGTGCAGCCCGCCGCGGCCGGCGCACCCGGATCGGCGGGCGCCAGTTACGTGGTGGCCGTGGGCGAGGACATCCTCTACATCCGGCCGGATGTCGCCGGCGGCCTGCGCCGGCTCGGAGGCCAGGGCCCGCGCGCCGTCTGGCTCGTGCACCTCATCCCGTTCGCGGCTGCCGGGGCGGCGCTCTGGTTGCACGGCCGGCGGGCGGCGCTGGCGCGCGATCCCGCGCTCGCCCGGCGGGCCCAGGCGCTCAAGCGAGCGCAGGAGCGGCTGAAGGCCTTGGCGCCCTCCGCGCCGGCGTCCCAGATGGCCGCCGGGGTGGCCGAAGCGCTCGAGGGCTTCCTGAGCGACTGGTTGGATGCGCAAGTGCGTGGGATGCGGCGCACGGACCTGGAGGCCGAGCTGCGGGCCGCCCGGGCCCCCGGTCCCCTGGTGGACCAGGCCCTGGAGCTGTTGGCCTTGGCCGACGACGTGCGGTTCGGGGCGGGGGGGCAGGGCGATGCGGCAGTCCGCCTGGCAGGCGCGGGTCGGCTGGTGGCCGACCTGGACGCCGCGCTGCGGAAGATCACCGCGGGGGTGAGCCTATGAGGCGGGCGCGGGGAACAGCTTGCCGGGTCGCGGGGCTCTGCCCGGCGGCGGCCCTGATCGCCGGCTTCTGCGTCTGGATCAGTCCATCGGCCGAGGCGGGACCGAGGCCGCCGCGGGCGGTCGTGGAGGCGGTCGGTCAGGCCGAGGAAGCGTACGCGGCCGGCCGGCCGGAGCAGGCGGCCGAGATCTACCGCGGCGTGCTGGCGGCGGGCTGGGGCTCGGCGGACCTCTACTACAACCTGGGGTGCGCCAGCTTCAGGGCCGGGCAGATCGGATGGGCGGCCGGGTTCCTCGAGGAGGCCCGCCGGCTGGCGCCGCGCGACGCCGACATCCGCCACAACCTGCGTATCGTGCTGACCCAGAAGCGCGATCGGCTGCAGGAGGTGCGGCCCTCGTGGCTGCTGGGCCTGCTGGCCGGCCTGCTCGACGCCTATGCCCCCGTCGATGCCGTCCACTGGCTGGTGGCGCTAGCGTGGGTGGCCGGCCTGGCAGCGGTGGTCCACGGGGCCGCCGGCGGCCGGGCCCGCGCGCTGGCGCGCCGCGTCTGGCCGGTCCTCGCCGTGCTCGCCGTGCTGGCCGGCGTCGCGCTCGGCCTGAAGGCCTACCAGGTCGCCTCCGCGCCGGCGGGGGTGATCGTGGCGCCTGAGGCGCAGGTGCTCACCGGGCCCCGGACCGGTGAGACGGTGCAGTTCGTGCTGCACGAGGGCACGTTCGTTCACCTGGGCCGCACGGCCGGGACCTGGCGCGAAGTCTGGCTGTCGGAGCAAATGCGCGGCTGGGTGCCCGGGGAGAGCCTGATGGCGTTGCGCCCCGCGCGCTGGCTGCCCTGAAGCCCATCCCATTCCACGGTTGAGTTGCCGGCCGAGATCGGATTATCTTCGTCCTGTTTCTGCCGCGTGACGCGGCCAGGGCGCGGTACTCCGCGGGGCGGTCAGAAGGAGACAGCATGACGGCCGATGAGTTCCTTGCCTACTTCAGCGAGGAACGTTTCATCAAGAACCTGAGCGCCCGCTCCAAGGACGGCGTGCTCTCGGAGATGTCCAAGATACTGGCAAGCGACGCGGATGTCCGCGACCCGGGCCTGCTGCTCGAGATGATCCGCCGGCGCGAGAGCCTCGGCAGCACCGGGCTGGGCCACGGGGTCGCGGTGCCGCATGGACGCAGCACGGCGGCGACCAAGACGAAGGTGGTCTTCGCGCGCTCGAAGCGCGGCATCGAGTTCGGCTCGCCGGACGGAATCCCCTGTTCGCTCTTCTTCCTGATCGTTGCGCCCTATGAGGACCAAAAGCAGGAGTACCTGCCTCTCCTGGGGAAGATCGTCGAGACGGTCAACAACCCCAACACGCGCGAGCGCCTGCTGGAGGTCGCCAGTCACGCGGAGTTTCAGGCCGTGATCCGGGAGGCACTGGGTGAGTAGCGATCGCATCATCAAGCTCGTCCAATTGCAGGATCTCGAACTGATGATTCGCGAAGCGCAGGACCCCATGCGCAAGGGCAACGAGGAGGCGCTGGGGTTCATGCTGGGCAACATCGGGAAGCTGGAAGCGGAGCTGCAGGAGTTGCGCGGCCAGATCGACAAGCAAGACCTGCGCGCCTACGACCGGATTCACAGGCGCTACAACCGGGTCATCGTGCCGGCCATCGGCCGCATCTGCACCGGTTGCTTTCAGGAACTGCCCACCTCGGTGAAGCAGGCGCTGGCCGAGGGGGCCCCGTTGCCAACCTGTGAGAGCTGCGGGCGAATTCTCTACTGGGCCTAGGCCCCTCGGTGAACGCCCGCTGCCGCCATAAGCCGATGCCATGGTGACCGATTTCGCGGTACGCGGAGCGATCCTGCAGGACTTCCACGGCCGGGCGCTCGAGGCTTGCGATCTTGCCTTTCACGGCGGGCGCCTCGCGCGCATCACGCCTCACCCGCGCTGCGCCACGCCGCGGGTCTACCTGACGCCCGGGTTTCGCGATGCTCACCACCATCTGCTCCACCTCGGCCTGTCGGCGGGCCGGTGCGACCTGAGCGCCTGCGGCTCCCTGGCGGCCGCGCTCGAGCGGCTGGCCGACTATCTGCGCCGGCTGCCCGCGGAGGGCGGGGTTGTCTGGGGCGAACGCTGGGACGAGAGTCGCTGGCCGGAGCGACGGGGGCCGTCGCAGGCCGAACTGGATGCGCTTGCGCCCGCGCGGCCGCTCGCCCTGCGGCGCATCTGCGGCCACCGCGTGGCGCTCAACAGCGTCGCCGCGCGCGAGGTCCAGGCGCGGCTGGGGCCGCTGGGCCCCGGCGGACAGCCGTCGGAGGAGCAGGCGCTCGTCCTGGGCATCGTCTGGCCGCCCACGGCGGCCGAGCTTGAGCAGGCGCTGGCGGAGGCCCAGGAGCAGGCCATCGCCATGGGCATCACCCGCGTGTCCGAGATGGGCGGCTACGGGGCGCTCGATGCCTACGTCGCGCTCGCGCAGCGGGGCGCCCTGAAGATCGACATTGAGCTCTTTGTGCCGCCCGATGAGCTGGAGCGAGCCCTGGAGCTGTGCGGCCGAGGAGGCTTCGACCATCGACGCCTGCGCCTGGGGGGCGTCAAGCTCTACACCGACGGGTCGATCGGCGCCCGCACGGCGGCGCTGCGCCGGCCGTATGCCGACCGCGAGACCATGGGGGAGCTGCTCCTGACCGACGAGGAGCTCCTGGACCACCTGCGGCGCTGTCTGGATGCGGGGGTTCCGGTCGCCATCCACGCCATCGGCGACGCCGCGATCCTGGAAGTGCTCGCGCAGGTCGAGCGGCTGGGCGCCGGAGGTGGGCGCCACCTGCCCGGCAAGGTGCGCCTCGAGCACGCCGAGCTGATCGATGAGGAAATGCTCGCGCGCGCGGCGGCGCTGGGGGTCGACCTCTCCATGCAGCCCAACTTCGTGGCCCAGTGGGCGGGGCCCGCGGGGCTCTACGAGACCGCCCTGGGCCGCGAGCGGACGTTGGCCATGAACCCCTTCCGCTCGGTGTGGGAGCAGCCGGTGGCCTTCCTGTTCGGATCCGACGGGATGCCCATGGACCCGGCCGTCGGCCTGCGCGGCGCCGTGGAACACCCCCTCGAACGGCAGCGCCTGGCGCCCGAGCAGGCCCTGGCGGTCTATCTGGGCGCGCGGTCGATCGGCGGCGGCCTGTGGCAACAGGAAGACTGGTGGCAGCTCGGGTGCGCCGGCGCCGTGCTCTACGGCGCCGATCCGCTCGAGCTGGCCTCCGGAGACCTCGCGCGCGCGCCGGTGCTGGGGGTGCTGTGGGACGGCGAATGGCTGCTCGAGCCCGCGCCCGAGTTGTACCGCACCGGGGTGATCCATGGCCTCTGATGCGTTCACGCCCGGCGGCGAGCGTTTTCTGATCGAGTCCGCCGCCCGGCTCAATCAGGTGCTGGAGCGCCAGCGCATCTATGAGGCGGTGCGCGACCTGGTGACGCAGGGCACGCAGGCCGAGGCCTGTTCCCTGCTCCTGCTCAACGGGACCCTGCGACGCTGGGAATTCCAGATCGCCTACAACCGCCTGGTCCAGCCCGGGGAGGTTCCGCCGCTCGGGGCGGGCCAGGGGCTGGCCGGATGGGTGGCGGAGCACGAGGTCTCGGCGGTGGTCCCGGAAGCCGCGGCCGATGCGCGGCTCCGGCACCTGGTCGACCGGCAGCTCGAGTTCGAGGTGCGCTCCGTGATGGCGGTGCCGCTGATGCGCGCCTCGCGGGTCTTCGGGGTGATCGAAGCGCTCAACAGCCGGCGGCCGGAGGGGTTCACCAGCTTCGATCTCGAGCTGCTGGAAGCCCTCGCGAACCAGATCGCGGTGGCCCTCGCCAACGCGCGCCTCTACGAGCTCGTGCGCCGCGAGAAGCGCGCCAACGAGCTGCTGTACCGCGTGGGGCTGGCGCTGTCGCGCACGCTGCGGCTGGAGGAGCTACTGCCGCTCGTCACGCAGCTTCTGCGCGAGCTGATCGATTTCGACGCCGTGGGGATCTATCTCTACGATCCGCAGACGCGGATGCTCGAGTGGTTTCACGGCCACGGCTACGACGAGGGCTCCGAGGATCAGGTGCGCCTGAAGATCGGCCAGGGGGCGGTCGGCTGGGTGGCCGAGCATCGCGAGGCGCTGATCATCCCCGACGTTCAGGCGGATGCGCGCTACCTCAACGCGCGTCCGGGGACCCGGTCGGAGATGGGGGTGCCCCTGGTGGCCGAGAGCGAGCTGGTGGGGGTCTTCAACATCGAGAGCGATGCCGTGAACGCGTTCGATGAGCGCGACCTGCGGCTGCTGTCGGCCTTCGGCAACCAGACCGCGATCGCGATTCAGCGCGCGCGCCTCCACGATCAGGCGCTCGAGAAGCGGCGCCTGGAGGAGGAGATCCGGATCGCCCGGCGCATCCAGCGGCGCCTGCTACCCGGCGCCGATCCGGTCGTGGCCGGGCTGGACATCGCGGCGTTCAACCACCCCTCGCTGGAAGTGAGCGGCGACGTCTACGACTTCATCGAGATCACGTCCGACCAGTTCGGGATCCTCATCGGCGATGTGGCCGGCAAGGGCATTCCCGCCGGCCTGTTGATGGCGACCTTCCGCGCCAGCATGCGGGCGGAGATCCGCAACAACTACGCGATCTCCGTGATCCTCGGCAAGGTCAACCGCCTGATGCGCGAGAGCATCGAGGAGACGGCGTTCGTGACCGCGGTCTACGGCGTCTTCGACCGCCGCCGCCGGCGCCTGACCTACTCGAACGCGGGGCACAACCCGCCCCTGCTGCTGCGCGCCACGGGCGCCGTTGAATGGCTGCGCGCGGGGGGCACGGTGCTGGGCGCGTTCGCGGATGCCGAGTACACCGAATCGATCCTCGATCTGCAGCTGGGCGACCGACTGGTCTTCTATACCGACGGGATCACCGAGGCGCTGTCCCCGACCGGGGAGATGTTCGGCGGCGAGCGGTTGCTCGAGACCCTGCGAGCCTGCGGGCGAGACGACTCGGCGCGGATCATCTGCCGGCGCATCCTGGAGGCGGTCCACAAGCACTGCGGTCACACGCAGATGGACGACGACCTGACCGCGATCGTTCTGCGCACCATCCCGACTGAAGCTCAAGATCAGCCCCCGGCGAGCTGATACGATAGGTGGAGGACCGGTCCGTTGGGGGCGGGGGTTCACCGAGGGAGGGGCGGCCCGGGCGAGCGCCAGAAACGGATTGAACCCTGGGGAACAGGGTGCGAGGATCACGACATGTTTGGCAAAGAAAGCAAAGAAGAGGTGCGGCCCGCCCCCGAGCGCAGCACCACGATCATCGGCAACGGCGCCTCTTTCAACGGCGTGGTGCGGGTGAACGGATCGCTCCGCATCGACGGCGAGGTGGAGGGCCAGCTGCAGGTGACCGAAGCGATCACGATCGGTCCGACCGGCGTGGTCAAGGCCGAGATCTCCGCCAACTCCGCCATCATCGGGGGGCGCATCAAGGGGCGGATCTGGGCCAAGGAGAAGGTCGTCCTGCAGCGCGGCTCGCGGCTCGAGGGCGATGTCCACGCGGCGCTCTTCAAGATCGAGGACGGCGCGTTCTTCCAGGGCAATTGCGCCATGGGCGAAGCCGGCAAGAGCGGCGCGCCCGAAGCGCCCCGGGATGCCGCGGGGCCGGGCCGCAATCTGCAGGTGGTCGGCTAGATCCCGCGCTCAGGGCGGCGCCAGGACGGCGCCGGGTGTTCTCGCGCCGGCAAGGATGAGGGGGCGGGAAGCGTGAACGGCTATGGTCGGGGTGGGGCAGGGATAGGGCTGGGGCTCACCGAGGGCGTCAAGATCCTGCTCATCTGGAACGGCATCTTCTTCCTCTTGCAGCAGTACATCCTGCGCGGCGGCATCGGCTTCCTGGCCCACGAGAGCCTGGTGCGCGTGCCGACACCCGTGGGCCCCGAGCTGCTGCGCTACCCCGTCGTGCGCCTCGAGCAACTCCTCGGCATGGTCCCGGTTCTGATCTGGCAGAAGGGCTACCTGTGGCAGCTCGTGAGCTACCTCTTCCTCCACGGCGGCTTCTTCCATCTGCTCTTCAACATGTTCGGCCTGTGGATGTTCGGCTCGGACATCGAGCGGCTGTGGGGCACGCGGCGCTTCTTGACCTACTACTTCTTCACCGGCATTGGCGCGGGATTGTTCACCCTGGCGCTCACACCCAGCGGCGTCGTGCCCACGATTGGGGCCTCCGGCGCAATCTACGGGATCCTGCTCGCCTTCGCCTGGTTCTTTCCCGAACGGCGCATCCTGCTCTACTTCGTCTTCCCGATTCCGGCGCGGGTGTTCGTCCTCATCTTCGGCGGCATCGAGCTGCTGGCCTCGATCACGCAGCAGCCGGGCGGCGCCATCGCGCACCTGGCGCACCTCGGCGGTCTGGTCTTCGGCTATCTCTACCTGCGGGGCTTCGGGCGCGGGCTGGGGCAATGGCTGAGCCGCCGGCGGCGGCGGAGCAAGCTGCGGGTCGTCGACTTCACGCGGGACGACTGGAATCGCTGAGCGCCCGGCCGGGCGACAGGGCAACGGCCGCCGCCCCTGGGAGGGGACGGCGGCCGTTGCCTGTCTCGCCCGCGGCGACCGATGGCCTCAGCGCAGCACCACCATCTGCTTCGATTCGCTGCGGCCGTCCACCGTCACGCGATAGAAGTAAGTTCCGGCGGCGACGGGCGCGCCCTGGTCGCTGCGCCCGTCCCAGGTCGCGACGCAGGGGCCGGCCGGCAGCGGCGCGCCCCGCAGCAGCGTGCGCACGAGCGCGCCGGCGACGTCGAAGACCTCCACGTCCACGGCCCGCGCGTCGGCCTCCAGGCGGAAGGCGATGCGCGTGGCGGCGCCGAAGGGGTTCGGCTGATTCTGCGCCATGCGCGCGCGCGCGGGCGCCGCCGGCTGCTCGCCGACGGCCGTGCCGATGGCGTTGTTCCAGAGCAGCTCGATGTCCGCGTCGGTGCGCGGCACCAGGTGGTACTCGCCAAACTCGTAGCGCAGGATGCCCGCGACGATCGCCGTGTCGCCCACGGTCGGGCGGTAGCGGACGTACTGCCCCCCGGCGTTGGCCTCGTTGATCAGGTCGACCGCCGCCGAGTCAGGGGACACCAGCAGCCACCACTCCCCGTACAAGCCCGCCGCGCCGTCGACGCTGTCGAGGTAGGCCGGCTCGTTCAGCCGCAGGAGCGCGTCTTCCCACGGCTCGGGAGCGTTGTCGTTCGGGCCGACCTGCAGGCCCGGCCCCTCGTTGTCGGCGTTGTAGATGATCTGATCGGCGGTGACGTTGGTCACGATGACCGGCCGGGTGGCGTCGCCCAGGTTCTCGCAGAGCACGATGCCCGGCTGGAAGCTCAGATAGGTCGCGCCGTAGTACTCGCGGATGGCGCCCGCCACGCGCACGCTGTCGCCCACCCCGAACGTTCCGTCCTGGGCGACGCGGATGTAGAGGTGCTGGAACGGGCCGGCAGCACCCTCCTGGACGAAGTAGTAGTTGCCGGCCACCTGGGTCACGCGGCCGGTCGTGGTGACGACGATGTCCCGGTAGTCGGAGTCGTCCTGCAGCAGGTCGTCCACGTACTGCAGGTTGTAGATCGGCGTCAGCCCCTGGGCGAAGGTGTACTCGCCATCCTCCATCATCGTCTGGGCGCCCTCCGAGAGCACGCCGCTCACATAGGCGATGTCGACCGCGCCGGGGGTCTGGGGACCGGTCGTCAGGTGCACGAGCCGGTGATCCTGGGCGTCGCGCTGCGCGGAGAGCACCGGGAGCCCGGAGTCGAAGTCGTAGTGAATGGCCTGCTGCGAGCTGGTCAGGTCGACGGGGACGGCGAAGAGGACGTCGATCCGCTGGCTGTCGTACGCCCAGACGCCGCGCAGGTTGGGCCGGCAGGGCATGCCCAGGTCATCCGGGCAGCTCCGCGGGGCGATCTTGAAGTTGCCGTAGTTGAAGACCAGGATGCCGGCGACGTAGTCGAGCTGCGTGCCCTCGGGGGGAATCTCGTAGTCGAAGTCGCCGAAGGGGTCGGCCGAATAGGAGTCGACCAGCAGGCAGTCGCCGAGCCCCACGCCGTCCTCGCAGACGAACCACTCGTCGAATTGGTCGGGCGGGCCGGCGAACAGCTTGGGATGCGCCGGGTCGTCGTCGACCACCTTGATCAGGACCGACTCGTACGCCTCGGCGAACGGGCCGGCCGTGTTGACGTCGGCCGCGTGGACCACGACCGGATCGGGCACCGGCGCGGTGGTGACCACGTTGTAGGCGCAGTAGACGCTCTGGCCGCAGGGCGAGTGATAGACGTCGATCTCCGAGAAGTTGAAGTACTCGTCGTAGAAGCCGGTGACGTTGACGACATCGCCGCGGACCACGTTGCCCAGGTGCGTGCCGTTGGTGAAGACCCAGATGCCGGAGTTCATGCGCCCCCAGGTGGGATGGGGGGTCTGCTCCTGGACGAAGAAGCCGAAACGGCCGGTGGCCGTCACGACGACGTTCGAGATCGAAACCTCGCTGCCCACGGCATGGGCGCCCATCTGGATCTGGTAGATGGTCGTCGGGACGGCCCGGGCGACGCTGAGGGCGGACCCCAGAACCAGCAGTAGCATGGTGATACTGCTTGCACGCTTCATGGCAGGGTTCCTTCCGTTGGAGGCTGCACGACCTGACGGCGGGCAGGCCTCTGCCCGCGGCCGACGCTGCTCTGACTCGCCCCAGATTCTAGCGGTCGCGCCGGCCGCCGTCAACCGGACCGCGTCTCCGCCGGCGCCACGTCGGCCGGCACTGCGCCTGCCAGCGCCACGCCCGCCGGCACTGCGCCTGCCAGCGCCACGCCTGCCAGCGCCACGCCCGCCGGCACTGCGCCGGCCGGCACCGTGCGCCGGCCGGGGCGACCGGGGCGTTGCGCGCGAGGGCGGATCAAAGTCCGAAGAGACGGCGCACCAGCGCCGCGATCGCCTCCTCGGCGCTCTCGTCCGGGCCGGGGTCCTCGAAGCGCGTGAGCAGGGTCGAGAAGAGAGCGCAGCGGCCGGCGCCCCAGGTGGCCAGGGCGCCAGCGTACACGATCTCGGTCGAGTCGGGCTCAGGGCGCAAGCTCTCGGTCAAGCGCCGGTGGTCGATCGACAGCAGCGGCTCGACTCGCGCCGTGAGGCGGAAGAAGTCGGTGCCCGAGACGGCCGTGCCGACCTTCAGCGAGTCGCGGTCGAAGTAGCCGCCGCAGCCGACCGCGGCGCCCTTGGGCAGCGTGCAGTCGGTGACGTACTGGTCCCCCGACGGGCGCACGAAGATCGAGCCCAATCCGAACGTCTCCTGCATGAAGCGCGTGCGCAGCCCGCCGTTGGTCCCGATCGCGTCGCGGCTGGTGATCAGGAGATTCCCGCCGCCGGCGACGTAGTCGTAGAGGGCCTGCTCGGCGAGCGCGAGGCCGGCGACCATCTGGGCGTCGGATTCCCCCGTGGCGCTGCTGGCCACGCCGCCGTACCAGACGACGCCCTTGAAGAGGCTGAGGGTGGGGAGCACCTCCTGAGCGCTGCGAAAGACGCCGTCTTCCCAGACGTCGTAGAGATGGTAGTTGCCGGGCGCAACGCGCTCCATCACGCCCTCGCCCGCGCTGCGCCAGAAGTTGTCCTGGTTCCGGGCGATCGATTGGCCGCTGGCGCCGCGGGCGCCGGCGTTGTCAATGAGCAGATACTCGCCCATGGGCGCGGTGACGCGCCAGGTCCAGGAGATGAGGTTCGATCCCGTGGCGGCCAGGTCAAAGGCCTGGGCGTGCACCGTGCGCGGACCATAGCGACCCTGGAAGTGCTCCGCAAAGAAGGCGCCCACCGTGTCGCGGCCGGCCACGCGGATCGCCGCCGCGGCCGAGTCCTCCCCGGCGGCGACGTCCAGCCACAGCAACACGTAGTCGATCGTGGCCCGGCCGTCGAAGTCCTGAGGCTTCCAGGCGAACGAGACGGCCGGCAGGCTGGGCCGCGCCAGGGTGGGATGGCGCGTGGTGTCGGTCCAGGCGATGATCGGCACCCGGTTGCGCAGAGGGAACTTCTGCTGGGCCGGAGTCGGATCGGCCAGCAGGTCGTTGTCGATCGCACGCACGAAGAAGGTGCGCAGCGCCCGTTCCCCGCCGATGGGCACGTCGAATGTGTCGCGGGTCGCGGTCGTGAAGGTCCAGCCGGCGTCTTCCCACCACAAGCTGTCGCCGGCGGCCGGGCGCCAAGGATCGCTCCAGCGATAGGCGTAGCCGATCACGGTGCCGTCGCGGTCGGTGCCCCACCAGTTCAGGATGATGTGATAATCAGCGATCAACAGGCTGTCGCCTTGGATGGCGAGGTACGTCGCGGGCGGGAGGTTGTCCGGATAGGGCCTCTCGTCCACGCTGCAACCGGCCCCTGCCACGAACGCAAGAACGGCGAAGATCCTGGCGGTCGTCGGGGTTGAACGCCGGCTCACGGCGCGATGCAGAGCGCGCCGTGACGCAGAGCAGCCTGTGAGCACAATCTTCATTCGCTCTCCCGTTCCCTCGAGCGTTACTTCATGATCAGGAACTTGCCGCGCTCGATCGCGCCCGTCTCCAGGTCCTCAACGCTGAAGATGTAGAGCCCAGTGGCGACGGCCTGATCCTTGCGCGTGGTCAGGTCCCACGCTGCCATGTTGCCCGACAACACCGGGATGTCCGCGGCGGGATTGCGGGGATCGGTCGGATCGTAGATGCCCCGGACGTCAGTCGCGCCATAGCTCCGGCCGTTGAAGTCGATCGTGTGAACGTGATCGCCTGCCAGCGTGTAGATGCGAATCCGGCAACGCGCGGGCAGGCCGGTGAACCAGAGGTAGCGGTCGCGCTGAAGCTCCTCGTCCCAGGCCGCGTCCCCATGGTAGGGATTGGGGAAGACCGTGACACGGCGGCGGGGCGTTTCCTCCTGGCGTGCACCGGGGATTGCGAAGGTGCGGTTCTGGGGAATCCCGGATTCGAGGGGGCCGATCTCCAGGGAACCCTTGTCGAAGCTCGTGACCGAGACCCAGTACTTGAAGCCGTCGCGCACATCGCGGATGTCGCGGCAGAAGCGGTAGAGGGTCGTGTCGCCTTCGGCGCTCACCTGAACAAGCGGCTCGGGCGCCAGGATGGCGTCCAGACCGGTATCGAATCGCAGGGAGTCGGGCAGGTCGAATTCGCCAAGCTGATGGAACCCCTCCGACTTGCCGACGTCGCTGACGTGGATCCGGAACCCCTCGAAGTCCTGTTCGCGGCTCTTGGGATCGACGAAGAACAGCGGCAGATCGTCCCACCAGAGGCGCAGTCGGTTGTGATACGCTTCCACGAGGAGACTGGGCGAGGGCGGTGGGAGAGGGATTCGGTATTCGAGTTCAAAGGCGGTCTGCGCCCAGCCGGCGTTGTAGGCGATGTCTTCCTGGGCGCTACGACCGTGGGCCGGCGAGGGGATGCCGCCCACGAAGGCGAAGGCGACCACGACGCTGGCGCCCGGCTCCAGGAACCAGTGAACCCGCCCCGTGCTGTCGGTGAACGAGGCCGTTCCCAATGGGCCGACCGAGAGGAGCGTCACCGGATCGTTGTTGGGAGCCTCGATTCCGCCGGTCGGATCGGTCGACCCGTTGCTCATGGCAAGATAACGCTCCTTGTCGAGGTCGGGGGTCTGCGGTTCGGCACCCGAGGGATCCCAATTCCACCAGTTGAAGGAGACCGTCATGCTGTCGACACTGACCGGTCGCGTCCCCAGAAGCTGGCAGCCGATCCACGAGAGACAGCTCCCGCCATCGAGTTGATAGTGGTGCTCCGTCACAAGGCGCAGGCTGTCGACATAGCCGATGTCCTTCTTCGAGAACCAGCCCGAGGGGGGCCAAGCGTCGTGACGCTTCTTCGACCCGGAGGCCAGCTCCGCATAGAGCCCCGCGTAGAGATCGAAGATCAGGTTGGTCGGGTGAGCATTGACGATCTGGTAGTTCAGGATCAGAATCGCATCAAACGGCTCGTGGCTGAATTGCAGGATTTCCTGCGTGACAGAAATCGTGAGGGGTTTGTGGTCCTCGGTCCCGTGGCTGTGCCGATCGACGTAGGTGCAGAGGAGATCCTGCTCCGACTTGGCGTTCACGGGGTCAAAGTACTTGCTCTTGGCCAGAATCGATCGCTCCACGATCAGCGTGTCGGTGGGGAAGAACTCGCTCTCGGTCTCGCGCCCCGAGCTACCAAAGTAGCCATCCACGGTGGCCGTCGTGACGAGCGTTTCGGCGTCGGCCAGCTCGCCGGTGGCGCTCGCCAGACCGCCCACCCACAGACCGGCACGGACCAAGTGTTCTTCCTCCTTCTCCCCGTCCACCGGGTATTCGAGGGAAGGGTCGCGGGTGGCCATGTTGTTGCCCAAGAAGCCGTTGTTGAAGAAGGCCAGCGCCATGGCATTGGCGCTGGTGGTTTTCGTTCGGATCGTGTCCACACCTGCAGCGGCCGGCACGGGTTTCGCTGAAGCGAGCGGGCTGGCGCCGAGCGGAAGGTGAGTTGGTGCCGCGGCCGCTTTCGCCACTGACGCTCCCATCGCGCTGCCCCACAGCCCGAGTGCGGCGGCCAACCCCAGGGTCGCCGCGAGCCCGACCTGGGCACCCCGCTGTGGTGCTGCGCGCTGCATCATGCCCTCCTTCCGTGGGCCTAAGGTGGCGTCAGCTGGAAGAGCGCCAGCCGGTGGTTCACCGTGTCGCTGACGTAGACGAGAGAGTCGCGGGCGCACAGGTAGCACGGTTTCTCCAGCGGCGGATCGAGGGCGATCTTCTGGGCCGAGTAGACCGTGTCGGCGAATGCCCCATCGAGCTGGAACTTGAGCACGCGATCGTGCCCGGTGTCGGCCACGTAGACATACTCACCCCGTGGATCCACCGCCACTCCTTGCGGCTGGAGCAGGAGATCCTGCAGGAACCCGATCGGCTCGAGTATGGCCGCGACGTTGGACGTGTCGGGTTCCAGGCGTTGCACCCAGTTCTTCCCGGTGTCGGCGACAATGAGCATCTCTCCGTTGTGGGCCAGGGCGTGCGGGGAGATCACGTAGCCGCTGCCGGTGCCGTAGTCGCTGACGATACGCAGGCGGCGGCCCCAGCGATCATAGGCCCGGATCTCGTTGCGCACGGCATCGGCAACGTAGATATGCAGGTCTCTGTCGGCAGCCAGGCCCGCGAAGGACCGCCACAAGGAGTCGGTGAAGCTGAAGAGCGGCTTGCCCCCGAGCCAGTAGTAGATCTTCAGACGCATGTCGGCGCTGTCGGCCACGACCACGAAGGTCGAGTCGCGCTTGGCGACCGCCACGCGCACCGGCATGGTCAGATTCTCGAAGTCCGAGACCAGCGAGGGGCGCGCGGGGTATCCGCGGGTGCTGTAGTAGACCGCCACGCGCTGCTTGTTTTCGACCACGAAGAGGAAGAGCCCTGCCACGGCCATGTCGCCCGGGGCCGGCAATTCCCAGACGGTCTTCAGGCTGTAGGTCCCCGGCTCGGGCGTCACGAAGACGGTGGGGGGCTGCTCCGGCAGATCGAGACGCTGGCCGCAGCCGACCGCAACCAGTCCGCCGGCCAGGAAGAGGGCCGCGCGACGGACGGCGCTACCCTGGGTGAGCCGACCCGTCACCACACCACCCCCATGCTCCAACGGTGAATGTCGCCGTAGTAGTCACCAGCGGCAAAGGCGTAGTCAGCCTGGAGCGTGCGGTCACCCATACGCACTCGCGCGCCCAGCCCGGCGTGGAGCTTCAGCACGTCGGCGGTGAACTCGTAGCCCGAGCGCAGGAAGAGGAGCCGGCGGTACCCCAGCTCGCCCGCCAGACGAATCACCTCCCGGTTGTCGGCCGGGTGACCGATCTCGAGGATTGTGACGCCGATCCATTGCTCGGTGTGCAGCGGATCGATCGTCAGGCTGAAGCGAAAGAAGGTCGGCGGACTGAAGCTATCGTAGCGCACGTGAGCCCCGTTGCGTTGGCTGACAAAGGAACCGCTGGGCGTCAGATCGGGCCCGAAGTTCGACAGGGCCAGACCGATGCGCGCGTCGCGGTAGCCCACGAGGTAGATCGCTCCCGCGTCCATGAGCCAGCTGGTGAGCTGCGGCCCGCCGACCTCGGGCGCCAGCTCTTCTCGAAAGAGCTTGGCGCTCAGGCCGAAACTCAGCTTGTCGGTCAACGCCCGCGACCCGCCGAGCAGCAGGGTCATCGCCGTGTAGGAGAATGACCGCCCCGTGCCGAGGGGGTGATGCTCGTCGGTTTCGTCCATCGTCACCCCGACCGCGGCCAGGCCGAGGCCCAGCCAGCTGCGCAGGGGCGCGCAGGGCAGCGCCACAGCCACCCCGCCCGCGGGGATGTCGGCCGGCAGGCGCGCGGCGGTGAAGCTCGCCCCACGCTCGCGTTCGAGGCCGAGGCCGGCCGGGTTGCCGAAGAGCGCCGCCGGGCCGCTGACGTAGCTGCTGGTCGCGCCGGCCAAGGCGCTCGCGCGCGCATCGATTGGGATCTTGAGGAAGGTCCCCGCGGACGTGCCGACCCGCTGGCCGCCCAGGTCGCTCTGCGCTCCCGCGCCCGCGGCCAGTCCCAGGGTGAGCCCCATCGAGCTGACCAGCCCGCGGGCCCAGGCGCCGGAAGGCACGCGCCGCGGTGCCCGCCCGCGGGTGAGTCCTGGCCGCCGGCGGATGCGACGCCTACCACTCATAGCTGATCCCCACGCGGAAGGTGCGCGGCGCGTCGAAATAGGCGGGATTATGAAGCGCGAAGGCTGCGGCCTGGAACTGGTGATCGACCGCCGCCTCGATCGTGTCCGCCACAGGGCTCAGGCCGCGGTAGATCTCGATCAGGTCCCAGTTGGTCGGCAGGCGGCCGTGCGCCGCGTAGAACTCCTCCTTGAGTGTGTGAAGCGAAGGCTCGGTCTGAGTCTGGGAATAGGCGGCCAGCAGCGCGTCATCGTAGTTCTCGGGGTTGTCAAAACCATAGGAGAGGCTGCCCCGACCCGGCTTGTACGGCTTGCCTGTGACCGCGTCGAAATAGACCGGCGTGCGGTGATCAAAAAGGTTGTACACACGGAAGGAAACCTCGAAGCGCCGGCGGCTGAGCCGGAACCCCTTGCGCACGGATATGTCGCAAGTGCTGTCATAGGGACCGTTGCGTGAGTAGGGAGCCCCGACAGGGAGCCCGGCCAGATTGACCGGGGTGTAGGCCCGGCCCGAGCGGATCATGAAATGCACGCCGATCGAGAAGTCCCGCGGCCAGGCGAACCCGAACCAGCGCGGGGGATCCTCCTTCTCCCGGATACGCAGGTCGGCCCGGGCGGTGAGCTTGTGGGGCCGGTTCCACCAGAGGTACTCCTCGCCCAGAAGCGGTTCGCGCGAGTCACCGCCGATCTCCTGAATCAGCTTGGTCTTGTTCGGGTCCGAAGACTTGCCCTTGCCGGTCGTGTAGGTGTACGACACATTGCCGGCCAGGAAATTCTGCAGGGAGCGTTCCAGCAGCAGCTCGATCCCCCGTGAGCGCGCGTAGTCCGCGTTCCAGTACATGAAGAAGTTGCTGCGCGAGGTGGGGCGTTCCTGCATCACCAGACGGATGCTGGTCGGATAGTCGTACATGTCCTTCCAGAAGAGCGTGGCCTTGGCGGCGGTCGCCTTTGTGAATTCGTAGCCCGTACCGATCTCGTAGGCAACGGAGATCTTCGGGTTGAGCGTTGGATTGCCGATGCGAGGGTACTCCTCGCCTGACTGCGAGCTCGACTTGGCATAGACGTAGTAGTAGGGGGGGCGCTGGCTGTTGTGACTGTAGTTGAAGAACAGGTGTGCCCGCTGGCCGATCGGGAAGGAGATGCCCACGCGCGGGCTAAGATGGCCTTTGTAGCGGTAGCCGAAGAGTCCGTGCGTCTCGCGGCGGTACTTGGCCTGCAGCTCCGGGGTCATGTGCGGCAGCGCCTGCGCCGCCATCGCCTTCTCGACCTGGCGGCCGGGAAACCACCAGTCGTAGACCAGCCCCGCATTGACCACGAGGCCTTCGTGCTCGAAGCTGTCCTGAAGGTAGGCGTTGCCGACATTGGGCGTCACATGGAAGAGGTCGAACTCGTCACCCAACGGGCGGTTGTTGTTGGGATTGTCGGGGTCGATGTGGACCGCCAGCGCATTGAGCTGCATGTACTGGACGTCCTGGTACTCGCCCGACAGGCCGGCCTGGAAGCTGTGACCCCGCCACCGGTAGGACCAGTCGTTCTTCAGGCCCCAGACCATCGCATAGCGGTCGCGCCAATCGGGCGCATCGCCGACGTCAATGAAGTAGGGCGTGTCGTAGAAACTCGGGTCCTCGAGCAGGTCGGCGTCGCGCAGATGGTTGTAGTTGCCGTAGTGCTTGCCCAGCACGTCCTTGTGCTGCCCCGAGTACTCGCGCCAGAGCTGCACGCTCGTCTGCGTGTTGAGACCCAGCGTCCGGTTCCAAGCGGCTGTCATCAGGTTGAAGTCGCGGCTCACCGTATAGTGGCCGTCCAGGTGGTTGGCCCACGCCCACGGGAAGTTCGAGGCGTTACGATCGATGTCGCCGATGTCCGGCTCGCCCCAGTCGTGGCCGAAGCCGAGGTTCTTGGTCCAAGTCATGCTGAACTTGTCGTTGGCGGTGGCCTTCCAGCTTGTCTTGAGCACGCCGCGCCAGTCGTTCGAGGCGGAGGGGTAGAAGAAACTTCCGTAGCGGTACTCCTGGCCGAATACCTCATCGTGCAGCGAGGAGCGCAGGGTACCGTCGGCCGTCGGGTTGTAAACGTAGCCCTTGTAGGTGTTGGAGAGCTCGCAACCCACATTGCCGTAGAAGGTCACGCTCGGCCGCTCGGAGCCGAGCGCGCGCAGCAGGGCTTCGACGGGCCTGTTGGGCCCTTCCAGTTCCAGGTGCAGCAGATGGTAGCCGCGCGGGTCGATGAGCGCGTCGGTGTCGTAGGAAACCGATCCGTGCCAGCGCTGACCGCCCTCCTTGATCTGGGTGTCGATCACGCCCGACATGGCCTGACCGTAGCGGGCGCTCATCCCGCCGGTCACCACATTCACGCGACTGGCAGACCTGGCCGAGACCTGCGAGCCGTCGGAGTCGCCGGACAGCAAATCGCGGATGCCAATGCCGTCGATCATGAAAAGGTTCTCATCGGCCCGGCCTCCGCGAAAGTGCAGGCGGCCCTCCTCGCGCGTGACGCCGGGCTGCTGGGCCACGACTTCATCGAGGGTGGGACTGCGGGCGATGAGGCTCTCGATCTCCTGGGCGAGCATCGTGTGGGCGGAGGAGGTGCTCTGGACGTCGATCACCGGCCGCTCGCCGCGAACCTCGATCGCATCCAGCGTGGCGACAACCGTGGGTATGAGTCGCAGAGTGAGCGGCGGCGACGCCTGCCCGGGTTGCACCTCGACGCGCTCCGAGCGGTCCTCATAGCCGATGTAGGTAATCGCCAAGGTGTAGGTGCCCGCCGTGAGCCAGTCGATGACAAAGCCGCCGCGCTCGTCGGTGATCGTGCCGGTGCGTGTCCCCGTCACCACGACGTTGGCCTGGCGCAGCGGCCGACCCGTGCGCCCGTCCAGGACGCGCCCCTCGAGGACCCCGGTGGAATCGGAGAGCGCTGCGGCGGGGCGATTCTCCTGCGGTCGCGCGGGTGCCGCCACACCCGCGGCGAGAAGCCCGCCCGCGGCGAGAACCACCCCCCAGCCAATTCGGCGCGCGCGCAGCGCCGCCCGGGCGAGCCATGGGTGGGCGCCGCCGCGCAAGATCCCCGCGGGGGACATGCCGGGAGTGCTGCTGGTGGTCATTAGACCTTGCGCCCCATGTGGATCGCTCGCCGCACGGTGCCGCTTCGGCCAGATAGCCCGAGCGCGACTCTAGCAGCGGCCGGAAATCATGGTCAAGGTGTCCCGCCGGCGCGGATGCGCCGGGCGTCGTCGGACCGTCCCAGCTCGTCGTAGAGGCGCGCCAGGCGCGCGGCGATCTCGCGGTTGCCCGGATCGGCGCGCAGGCACGCCTCGCAATGCGCCGCGGCCGGCGCGGCCTGGCCTGACTCCTCATAGAGCTCCGCCAGCGCCCGGTGCAGATCCGGGTCGCCGGGGGAAAGCCGCGCCTCGGCCTCGTAGGATCGGATGGCGTCCGCGGGACGCCCGAGCCGGCGGTAGAGGTGGCCCAGCTCGCGCTGCAGGCCGCGCTCGTCCGGCAGGCGGCGCGCCCCCTCCTCGAGCACCTGGCGCGCCTCGTCCGGTCGATCGAGCCCCGCCAGCGCGCGGGCCAGGTTGGCGTGCGCGAGGGGCTGGGTGGGATTGCGGCGCAGCACCTCGCGGAACTCGCGGGCGGCGTCCTCCAAACGCTGGGCGCGGGCGAAGAAGACGCCCAGCTCGGCGCGCGCGCGGACCGCCATCTGCGCCATGCCGGCCCGCTCATAGATCTCCAGGGCGCGCTGGGTGAGGGCGATCGCCTCTTCCTGATCGCCCTGCAGGGAGCGAGCGACCGCCAGGCCGATCAGCGAGGCCGGATGCTGGGGGTCGGCCTGAAGGGCGCGTTCATACCACGCGACCGCCGCGGCGCGATCGCCCTGACGATCGGCCGCGTTGCCCAGCCACCACAGACCGATCGCCGCGCGCGGCAGCGCGACCAGGTCCACCGAATCGGGCGCGGCCAGTCCCAGCCGGCGCAGGTCCGCATCGCTCCAGTCCTGCACGGCCGCCCCCGTCTGCCACGGGCCCGGCACCTGGACCGGCGGCAGCAGCCCGCTGTGCGCCAGCGCCGAGCAGGCCAGGGCCGCGACTTGCTGGTGGCCGCGCACGTTGGGGTGGCAGTAGTCCCAGAAGAGCTCGCTGCCCAACAGGCCGTGCGGGGCCAGCGCGGCCAGGCCTTGCCACGCGTCGGCGAAGAGCGGGCGGGCCTGCGCGGCGATCGAGCGCAGGGCGGCCCGCTGGCGGGTCTGGATGCGAATGGGCACCTCGTCGCGATCGAGCGCCGCCTCGTAAGCGTCGCGGGCCTCGGCGTAGCGGCCCGAGCCCTCCCAGCATTGACCCAGCCGGTAGTGCAGCTCGGCATAGCGCGCGTCGACCGCCAGCGCCTGCTCGTAGCTGGCCGCCGCGGCCGCCAGGCTGCCCTCGCTCTGGAGCCGCACGCCGCGCGCGTAGGCCGCCGACCACTCGGCCAGCGCGGCCTCGGGCAGCCCGGGTGAGACGAGCGAGTGCTCGGGCCGCCAGTCGGCGAGGTTCGGCGCGGGCGCCAGCAGCAGCAGGGGCAGGCGCCGGCGGGCCAGGCGGCGCGCGATGGCTTCCATGTTCTCGGCGTACTTGGCGAGCACGACCTGGCGTTCTTCCTCCGTCCAGCCGAGGTTCTCGCGCCGGGTCACGTGCAGCCCGAACTCGTCGAAGGCGCTCGCTCCGCGGGGTCCGCGCCCGCCCGCCGGCCGGATCGCGTGCTTGAGCAGGTTGTACAGGTGAAAGCGCGACAGCCAGCCGCGCAGGCCCACCAGGCGTCCGGCCCGCGATTGGATGTAGAAGTCCTTCTCGATGAACTCGTTGTGTCCCGAGTAGATGACGACCAGGTCAGGATCGTACTCCACGATCTCGGAGACGAGGGCGCGGATCCGGTGGCTGCCGTAGGACATGCCGGCGGCGTTGACGACCTCGAAGCGGCGGCCGGGCCACAGCGTGCGGCAGCCGTCGGCCAGCCAGCGGGAGAACGCGACCGGCGCCCCGAAGGGATAGCCGTACGCGGCGGACCCGCCCAGGCAGAAGATGCGGAAGGTGTTCGCGGGCTTGCGCGCCGCGAAAGTCTGGACGTTGAAGGAGCGGGCGCGGTCGGCGTCGATCGTATAGACGTCGCGGGCCGGGTCGCGCTGAAAGACCCGGTGACCCTCGAGCAGGCCGATGAACGGGTCGGGCTCATCGGCGGGGTCGTAGAGATTCGCGGCGCGCAAGACGAGCTCGATCGCCCCGAAGAAGAGCAGCGGGAAGAGCACCACCAGGGCCAAGGCCAGCGCCTTGACGCGTCGCCGCGGGCCCTCGGCCATACGATGCCTCCTTGGCGGTCCGGGTCAGCGCCTGCCGGCCCCGCGCAGTGCGCTGTCCCGGCCGGCGCGCGGCAAGCTAAGCGTCGATTCTACGGGCTGGGGGCGGGGACGACAATCGGCCTGCGCAGGACCGCGACCGGCCGGCGGGGGACCGCGACCGGCCGGCGGGGCCAGCCCGCGAGCGCGAGCGCTGGACGACCGGGCACAGCGCAGGCATACTCGTCCGACGGCCCTGAGCCAGAGGCGCTGTGGCCACGGGAGGAGGGTCTAGCGGATGAGCACGGATCGATGGCGCCGCGGCCGAGCTGCGCGGCTGCTGGGCCTCGGGGGAGCGCTGGCCGTGATCGTGCTCCCGGTGCTCGGTTGCGGCGGCGGGCGCGAGCGCCCCAACGTGCTTCTGGTCACGTTCGACACCACGCGCGCGGATCACGTCGGTTGCTACGGAGCCCGGCCCAGCCCCACGCCCAACCTTGACGGGCTCGCCGAGCAGGGAATCGTCCTGACCCAGGCGATGAGCCCCGTCCCGCTCACGCTGCCCGCGCACGCGACGATGATGACCGGCCAGGTGCCCACCCGCCACGGGGTGCGCAACAACGGCGCCTACGCGCTCCCGCCGTCGGCCGAAACGCTGGCCGAGTCGTTCAGCCGGGCGGGGTACCAGACCGGCGCCTTCGTCTCGGCCTTCGTGCTCAATCGCCAGTTCGGGGTCGCGCAGGGCTTCGACGCCTACGACGACGACTTCATCGACGAGCGCAACGGCCCGCAGACGGCCGCCCGGGCGCTGCGCTGGCTGGCGCGGCGCGACGAGCGGCGGCCCTTCTTCGCCTGGGTGCACTTCTTCGATCCCCACACGCCCTGGACGCCGCCGCGGCCCTATCGCGATCTGGCGCTGCCGAGCGGCTACGACCAGGAGATCGCCGCCGCCGACGGCGCCCTGGGCAGCCTGTTGGCGTGGCTCGAGCGCGCCGGGCTGGCCGCCCGCACGATCGTCGTCGTGGTGGGCGACCACGGCGAGGGACTGGGCGATCACGGCGAGATCGAGCACGGGCTGTTCCTCTATCAGGAGAGCGTGCACGTGCCGTGGGTGATGCGGCTGCCCGGCGGAGCCGGCGCGGGAAGCCGCAGCGCGGTGCTGGCGAGCCTGATCGACCTGGCCCCCACGCTGCTCGACCTGACCGGCCTGCCGCCCCTGCGCGCGGCGAGTGGCGCGAGCCTGCGCGCGGCGCTGCGCGGCGGCCCGGGGCCGGATCGGGCGGGCGTGCTCCTCGAGACGGTCTACCCGCAGGAGAGCTTCGGCTGGGCCCCCCTGCGCGGCCTGCGCAGTCCGGAGTGGTCCTGGATCCGCGCGCCTCTGCCGGAGCTCTACAACCTCCGCGAGGATCCGCGCGAGCGCGTGAATCGCGCGCAGACCGATCCCCAGACGGCGACCTCGCTCGACCTCTGGATGCTCGAGCAGTTTGCCGGCGAGGAAGAGCAGGCCGGCGCGCCCGCGGCGCCGGGCCAGGTGTCGCCCGAGGTGGCGGCGCGCCTGAGCTCGCTCGGCTACGTCGCGGCCGGGCAGACGGCCACGCGCGCCGGGGCGGACGCGCTGGCGGACCCCAAGGCGAAGCTCGCCGTCTTCGCCGACTTCGAGACGGGCAAGCTGGCCATGGACCAGAAGCGCTATCGCGCCGCCATCGCCCCGCTGCGACGCGTGGTGGAGCGCGACCCGCAGAGCGTCACCGCGCTGCTGGGACTGGGCCTCGCATTGGGGCAGACGCGCGCCCTCGGCGAGGCCGAGATGGTGCTGCGCCGGGCGCTGGCGCTCTCCCCGCGCAACGCCACCCTGCAGTCGACGCTGGCCGACGCGCTCTTCGACCAGTGGCGCTACGGCGAGGCGCTCGACCTCTACCGCCAGGCCGCCACCGACCCGCGCGAGTGGCGCAAGGCGCAGGGCCGCAGCGCCGCTTGCCTCCTCGCGCTGGAGCGCGCCGACGAAGCGCGGCGCCTGCTCGAAGAAGCGGCGCGCGCCGACGCGACGACGGCCGGCTACTTCCAGGGCTGGCTGCAGCGCCTGGCCGCCTATCAGCAGGCGCGAGCGCGCGGGGCGGGCACGGATAGCCTGCGCCTGGCGCTCGTGCGGGCGACGGCGGGCGTCGATCTGGTGGCCGAGGTGGACCGGTTGCTCGAGCGTCCGGGCTCCACGCCGCAGTGGGAGCTCGCCCGCCTCGAGCTGCGCCTGGCGCACCTGACCGAGACGGGCCGTCCGGCCGAGGCGCTCGAGACGCTGCGTCGCCTGCGGAGCCTGCGCGGCGATGCGCCGCCGCTGCGCCTGCACGAGGCGCGCCTGCTGCTCGATCTCGATCGGCCCGACGACGCCCTGACCGTCGCCGCCGCGCTGCTCGGCGCTTCCGGTCTGCCGCAGGAGACGCGGCGCGCGGCCGCCTACCAGCGCGCGGTGGCCTTCGTCCGGCTCGAGCGCCCGGAGGCGGCGGTCGAGGCCCTGCGCGAAGCCGTCGGTCTCGGTCTGCGCGACGGCGAGAAGCTCCTGACCGATCCCGAGCTCTTTCCGCTGCGCGGCACGACCGCGTTCCGGGACCTGGTCGACGAGCTGACGGGCGCTGCGGACGCGTGACGAGCCCGCGGGGGAGATGAGCACCGGATGCCAGCCGTCACCGTCGGCCGGGACCTGACCCGCGGGCCCCTGGCGCGCAACCTCTTCGCGGTCGCCTGGCCGGGCATGGTCTCCTCGCTCCTGCAGACGCTGTACAATCTCGCCGACGCCTTCTGGCTGGGCAAGCTGGGGAAGGCCGCGCTGGTGGCGCCCACGGTCACGATGCACGTCTCGTTCGTGGCCTTCTCGGTGGCGATGGGCCTCGGCGTCGGCGGCACGACCCTGGTCTCGCAGTACAAGGGCGCGGGGCGGCCGGCCGAAGTGAACCGGGCCGCCGGGCAGACCTTGCTGCTGCTGCTGGCGGCCGGCGGCGCGATCGCGGCGCTCGGCCTGGTCCTGGCCGCGCCGCTGCTGCGCCTGCTCCAGACGCCCCCGGACGCCTTCGGCGGCACGCTCGTCTTCCTGCGCTGGATCCTCGTGGGCGTGCCCTTCACCTTCGCGTTCTTCGTCTATTCGGGCATCTCGACCGGTCTGGGCGACACGCTGGCGCCGCTGCGGGTCAATCTGATCACGGTCGCGCTCAACGCGCTCCTCGATCCGATCCTGATCTTCGGCCTGGGGCCGGTCCCGCCCTTGGGCGTGGGCGGCGCGGCGGCGGCCACCTGCGTCTCCCAGATGCTGGCCGCGGTTCTGGGGCTCCAGCGGCTGATGCGCAGCCGCGACGGCCTGCGCCTGCGCGGGGCCGACTTGCGCTGGCACCGCCCGACGGTCCTGCGCATCCTGAAAGTCGGCGTGCCCATGTCGCTCGGCCAGACGGGCACCGCGCTGGGCTTCACGCTGCTCATCGGGGTCGTGAACACCTTCGGGTCGGCGGTGACGGCGGCCTTCGGCGTCGGCAACCGGATCATCAACATGGCGATGGCGCCCGCGATGGGGCTCTCGCAGGCCTGCGCGGCGGCGGTGGGGCAGAGCCTGGGGGCGGGGCGCCCCGAGCGGGGGGCGCAGGCGGTCTGGACGAGCGCGCGCATGCTGACCGCGATCCTGCTGCCGCTGACGGTCTTCACCTTCTTCTGCGGGGCCCCGATCTCGCGCCTCTTCATCAACGATCCCGAGGTCGTCCAGTACGGGCGCGACCTGTTCCAGGTGACCTCCTTCTCGGTCTTCGCCTTCGGGTTCGTGCTGGTGCTTCTGGGCGCGTTTCGCGGATCGGGCCACACCGTCCCGGTCATGGTGCTCAACATGGCGCGGCTCTGGGCGCTGCGCGTGCCGGGCGCCTGGCTGCTGGCCAGCGTGCTGCGTCTGGGGCCGGCCGGAATCTGGTGGGCGATGTTCATCTCGAACATGGTCACCGCGATCGCCGCCGCGATCTGGTTCTCGACCGGCTCGTGGAAACGCGCTGTGATCGAGCCCGACCAGGAAGCGGCCATGCTGGAGCAGGCGCCGCTGGCCGTGGACGACTGAGCCGCGCGGGCGGCCAACCGCACTCGGGGAGCGCGGCGCGACCGCGCTGGCGCTCAGGGACGCGGCAGCTCGACCAGGCGCGGCCCGGCGCTCGTGCCGATCCGCGTGGCGCCCGCGGCGACCATGCGCAGCGCCGTCTGGCGGTCGCGGATCCCGCCGGCCGCCTTGACGCCCACGCTCGATCCGACCGCCGCGCGCATCAAGCGCACGTCGGCCTCGGTCGCGCCGGCGGTCGAGAACCCGGTCGAGGTCTTCACAAAGGCCGCGCCGGCCGCCGCGGCGATCAGGCAGGCGCGGCGCTTCTCGTCGTCGGTGAGCAGGCAGCACTCGATGATGACCTTGACCAGCGCGCCGCCGCGGCAGGCTTCGACGACGGCGGCGATGTGACGACGCACCTCCTCGTCGTCGCCCTCCTTCAAGGCGCCGATGGGAATGACCATGTCGATCTCGCGGGCGCCGTCCTGCAGCGCGCCGCGCGCTTCGAGCGCCTTGACGGCGGCACAGGCGGCGCCGTGCGGAAAACCGGCCACGGCACAGATCGCGGGTGGCTCCTGGCCGGTCGGGGCGAGGCGCGCCAGGGCGCGCGCGGCGGCGCGCACTCCGAGGGAGTGCACGCAGACCGCCGCGAAGCGGTGCTCGAGCGCCTCGGCGCACAGGCGCTCGATGTCCGCCGTGACCGCGTCGGGCTTGAGCAGGGTGTGATCGATGATGGCGGCCAGATCGAAATCGCGAGGTGGCGTCCGGGGATTGCTGGTTTGAGCGCTCATCGCGGGGCGCCCTCCGGTGGCGGGGGTGGGGACGGCGCGGGCGCAAAGCTCACAAAGGCCGCCGGCATGAGCGCGCGCGGATCGAGGCGCGCAGGCGCATCGTCCCCGCGCTGCAGCAGAACCTCCGCGTCCGGGGCCAGCTCGCGCAGCACCTGAAGACACGATCCGCAGGGGTGCGGCCCGGCCCCGGCGGGGACCCACAGCGCCAGGCGCACGACGGCGGCCGAGGTGGCGGCGCGCGCCGACCAGACCGCGATCCGCTCGGCGCAGGCGCGCGGCGCGGACGCGTCGGCTGGCGCGAGGCTGGCGCCCGGGAAGCGCCCGCCGTC
>CAZRWW010000040.1:0-45402 GCA_964603725.1 uncultured bacterium | reverse complement strand
GTCGCCGCCACGGCCATTGCGCTCGCTGCCTGGAGCTCAAACGGGGGCACCATGTTCTGATCGCGGGAGCCCACGCCGTCAGGCCATCGTGCCGTTCGGGCGGGAATCGCGCTGGCGCGGTAGCGGTCGCGACGATCAGCCCGCGGCTGTCTCCTCACTCCAGGACCAGGATCCGTTGCGAATCCAAACGGCCGCCCGCCTGCAGGCGATAGAAGTAGGCGCCGCGCGCGAGTCCGGATGCATCCAAGGTCACCTCGTGGGGTCCCGCGGTGAGCGTCCCGTTCACGACACTCCGGACCTCGCGACCCAGCAAGTCGTAGACCCGCAGCGCAACGTGGGCCGGCGCCGGCAGCTCGAACCGGACGCAGGTCGACCGCTGGAACGGGTTCGGGTAGCAGTCACTGAACCTCGCGCCGTCCGACGTCGCGGCATCGGCGACTGCCGCCTGGACGGTCGCAAAGGCATAGATGCCCGTGTTCCCGCCCACCAGCAGCGTCCCGTCCGCCGCCAGCGCGGGACCGCCCTCCGAGCGCGGCAAGGCCGCGGTCCACCTGGGCGACAGATCCGCATTGAACGAGTAGAGGCTGTACTGACCGTTCGTCACGAAGAGCCGCCCATCGCGATCCACGGCCATGTGTCCCGGAATGATCGACGTGCCGCTCACGATCGGCGCGGAGAGATCGAACTCCTGACCCGTCTGCGGGTCGAGGCGGACGACCGCGACCGCGTTTCCCAGTACCTTGTACGAGTAGACGCTGCCGTCCGGTCCGATCGCGAAGGTGGAGAAGGCGCAGTACGCCAACGACGAGACCCATTTCTGCGTCAGTGACGATCCCGTGTCGGTAAAGGCGTAGAGCGACGAACCGGTGGGGACGTAGATGGTCCCGTCCTCCCCCGCGAAGAGGCCAAGCTGGGCCGTGCCGATCGAGTTGCTCCAGTAGAGAAACTGCCCCGTCGCGAGGTCGTGTGCGGCAAGGCGGTCGCCAATGCTCCCGTGCCGGATGTAGTACCTGTCGCCGACCACCACCGGCTCCGCCCCACCGGAAATGCCTCCCCCGCGCGGAACCTGGTACACCCGTGTCCCGTCCGTGGCACGAATCCGGGTCACGCTGCCGGGTGTGGGGACCAGCAAGTCGCCGTTTTCGGTGAAGGCCGGACCCTCCGTGACGTAAAAGTCGACCAGATCTTGCGACTGCCAGAGGATCGCGCCGGTGCCGGCATCGAGGGCGTAGAGATAGGAGGAGTTGGTATTGCCCGCCCGGGTCGCGTAGACGCGACCATCCCTCATGGCGCACGCATAGCCCGACCAATCGGAGGGAAAGTCAAAGGGCAGAATCCGCGTCCAGAGCGTGTCGCCCGTCTGGAGCTCCATGGCCATGACGACGCCCCGCCTTTCGATCGGGGCGTCGGTCAGCCAGGTCGTAACCAGGGTATTGCCCTCCACGAAGATCGGCTGCCCGAACCAGGCTGGCAGGGGGACCTGCCAACGCACTTCGGCGGCGCTGGGTCCCGGCGTCCCGACATAGCCGTTGTGCAGGGAATTGCCACCGGCCCGCACGTGCCACTGGGCGAAGGATGCGGGAACAACGAGCAGAACCAGCAGCGCGACAATCCCGAGTCTCATGGGTGCCTCCTGTCGCATCAGCGTGACGCTCCCCATGTGCCGCCTGGGTGACCGACACATGTTCCCATTGCGATCAGTGTACCACGATGGTGGGGCTCGCCGGCAGACTGCGGGTTTGGGTGGGCGTGTTCGGGGGCGTGAGGCGCGCGGTCCTTTCGCGTGAGGCGCGTGCGCCCACGACGTGGGCAGAATCCGGACGGGAGTTTCCGCCGCAGGAACCCGGATCCCATAGGGGAGCACCGTCGGGTTTTCAAACGTCGAAGGGCTCGTCCGGGGCCACGGCTTCCCCAGGACTAGAACCTCGCTAACTGCCGTTCAAACCGCGCGTTGTGGGCCGTATCCGCGGCCGGTGGCGGCGGCGGAATCCCCGGCCGCCGCGACGTTCGCCTGGCGCAGCATCCCCTTGGACATGGCCAGAACGTGAGCCTTTCCGCCTGATCCTCGACACGGGCATGCCCATTCCGGGCGCCCTGGTCTCGCCCGGCCCGCGCGCCGAATGGTGGCCGTGACCGGGCTCCCCGGCTGCGGGGGCGGCGCCTCGGGCGAGCCGGACCGCTTCAGGCCGCAGCCGGCCTGGCGCGAGGTACCGATCATCCTGGGTCCGACGCGCGTCCCGGAGATCACCTGCGAGGTTGAGCTGCGGCCGGGCGTCCGTGTCCCCTTCGGAGTGGTTGTGGACACCGGCGCGATGTATGCGCTCTCGCTCACGCTCGGAACCGGCAATGACATCGCGCTGCCGCCGGGGTCGCGCGACTGCGTCATGGGGTACAGCAACTGGGGACGCGTGACCGGATCCCTCGGGCGCGCGACGGCCGCGAGCGGGATGTCACGCTGCGCCTGCGCCGCCTTGTCTGAGGCGGCCGGCGAACGATCACTCGCGGCCCACAAACAGCGGGGCCCCCGTTGCCGGAGGCCCCGCCAAGCTCGGGAGAGGGCAGCGCCAGGCGTCAGCGCACCCCCCGATGACTACCGCCCGCGATGAAGACCCGTCTGGTCTCCTTCACACCCTCCCCCGTCACACCCTTGCGCGGCACTGCCCTACCCCCCCGAGTGGCCGCGCCGCGCATCGAGTGCGGCCCCGCGTCAGTCGAGACGACTGGCCAGGGCCGCAATACTGCCCTTGCTGTAATGGAACCGATCGCCCTTGAAGGCCGCCGCTTCCAGGCGGGTCTTCGGGAACTGGCTCCGGCACTCATCGACGAAATTCTGATAGCGGTTGTTCATGTCGCTGCTGTGCATCGGGAAGAAAACCCGCGGCTTGAGCGTCTCGAGCGCGTAGTGAACGCCCATCTTGACCGCCACCTGGTCACCGAAGCCGCAGCCCGAGATCGGGAAGAACGCGATGTCGGGCCGGGCGCCCTTCTCCGCCAACCAATCGATCTCGGCCTTGAATGGCGTCGACCAGTCCTGGGAGCGGTTCGCGTGGTCGCCCGCGTGGAAGACCGTCACCCCATCCACCTCCACCCAGAAGCCCACGCCGCTGTCGTTCGACTCGATCGTCGTGATCGTCAGGCCGTCGATCGTGCGCGTCTGGCGCGGGCCGATGAGCTCGTGCGGCGGGATCGGCGGCTGGCCCGCTGCCGGCGGCGGCGGCTCGAAGCCCAGGACGTAGGTCACGTGGGGAAGCTGCTCGCGCCAGCTCCAGATCGCCGGGCTGTAGTGATCCGCATGCTCGTGCGAAGCGAAAACCATGACGTTCTCGCCGGCCAGCTCGGACGGGTTGATCGCGCCGTTGCACAGGCCGGGCTGCGCCGGCCCGGGTCGCCGACTCCAGTAGTCGAACACGAGCAGATGGTGGCTGGTCTTGATCGCCCAGCCGCTGTGGTCCAGGAACCAGACCACGGCTTCCTTCTCGGGCAGATCGGCGAACATGGCCAGGCCCTGATCCGTCGCGGGCATCCGTCCGGTGGCGCCGTGCTCCAGCAAGAGCTCGGCCACGTCACGCTGGCCGTAGCGCGCCGCGAGGTCGAAGGGCGTGTCGCCCCGCGCGTTCTGCGCCCCGACCTGCGCGCCGCGGTCGAGCAGCATCCGCGCGATCTCGCGATAGCCGCGCACTGCCGCGATGTGCAGCGGGGTGCAGGCGAATTCTCTCTCGGTGACGTCGGTGCGCGCGCCGTTCTCCAGCAGCGCCGCCACGATCTCGGTCGCGCCATTGTCGCTGGCCATGGCGATCGGCAGGTGGCCTTCGGCGTCGGCGTTGGGATCGGCCCCGTGCGCCAGGAGCAGCCGGACGAGCTCGCCGTAGGGTTGCCCCGGCTGGCGCGCCCAGCAGGCGAAGTGCAGCGGCCGAGGGTCCCAGCCGATGCCCGTGCCCTGGTTGGGGTTCGCGCCCCAGTCGAGCAAGAGCCGGCCCATGTCCAGCAGGCCGCGCTCGGCGACGCGGTGGAGCGGCGTCTCGCCGTACCGGTTGGCGTGGCACGGCCGGGCGCCGTGCGCCAGGAGCTTCTCCGCCATGGCCGGATGATTGCGCGCCACGGCCCACATGAGCGGCTCTTCCCCGGCGATCGTCAGGGCGTTCACGTCCTCGCCGTGCGCGAGCAGCGTGTCGGCCAGCGCGCTCAGATTGCGCGAGGCAGCGAAGTGCAGCAGCGACATGCCGTTCGCGTCGCGGAAATAGAGGTTCGCCCCCGCGTCGAGCACCATGCGCACCACCGCGGTGTCGCCCCCGGACGCCGCGAAGCTCAGCGCGTAGGCCCCGTTGTGATCGCGGCGATTGACGCTCGCCCCGCGCTCGATCAGGAACGCCGCCATCTCCCCGCGGCGCATCACGCAGGCGTTGTGCAGCGGCGTGCTGCCGTCGGCGTCCTCGGCTTCGAGCTCGGCCCCCGCGTCGAGCAGCAAGCGCGCGATCTCGACGTTCCCGGCCGTGGCCGCGGTATGGATCGGGTAGTCCTCGCAGCGGTTCGTGTCGCGCTCTTGCACGACCTGGGGATTGGCGCGGACCAGCTCGGCGACGCGCGCAGCGTCCCCGGCGATGATCGCCTGGTGGATCTCGCCGGCGCCGGCCGGCAGCGCGCTGCCGGCAAACGCCAGGACGGTCAGCAGACATAGGCTCCGGTGGGACATCTTGCCCTCCCTGAGGCTAACGCCCGGAATCCATCGTGAGGATCGCCAGCTTCCCGTTCCGATAGTGGAAGGAGTCGCCGCTCGCCTCGGGACCATACATCGAGGTCAGTGGGAACTCATCGCGGCAGTCGGCGATGAAGTCGCCGTAGACATGCTCGGACCGCCCCGCATGGAGCGGGACGAAGACCTTCGGCTGCAGCGTCTCGAGCGCGTAGTGGACGCCCATCTTCACCGCCTCCTGGTCGCCGAAGCCGCAGCCCCGCACCGGGAAGAGGGCCACGTCGGGCCGCGCGTGCTTCTTCGCCAACCAGTCGATCTCGGCCTTGAAGGGCGTCGACCAATCGCGCGAGCGATTGGCGTGATCGCCGGCGTGGAAGACCGTCACGCCGTCGGCCTCGACCCAGAAGCCCACCCCGCTGTCGTTCGATTCGATCGTGGTGATCTTGACGCCGTCGATCGTGCGCGTCTGGCGCGGGCCGATGAGCTCGTGGGCCGGGATCGCCGGCTGACCGGCAGCCGGCTGCGGCGGCTCGAAGCCGAGCACATAGGTCACATGGGGAAGCCGTTCGCGCCAGCCCCAGATCACCGGGCAGTAGTGATCCGCGTGGGCATGCGAGGCGAAGACGATCACGTTCTCACCGGCGATCTCCTCCGGAGCGATCAGGCCGCTCGCCAGGCCGGGTTGATCGGCCAGCGGCGGCCGCTCGAAGTAATCGAAGACGAGCAGATGCCGGCTGGTCTTGATCGCCCAGCCGCTGTGCTCCAGATACCAGCAATGAGCATCGCCCTGGCTCACCCGGGCTGCGGCGGCCAGATCCTGGGGCCCGTTCAGCTCGCTAACGCGCGAGCCGCGGGCCGCCAGGAGTTCCGCGATGCGGGTCTGTCCGCGGGCGATCGCCAGATCGATGGGAAGGCGGCCGGCGCGGTCTTGCGCGTCGATCGGCGCGCCGGCGTCCAGCAGGGCGCGGACGACGTCGGCCTTGCCCGTGATCACGGCGAGATGTAGGGGCGAGCGCCCGAAGTGCGCCTCCGCCGCCCGCAGGTCCGCCTTCGCACCGAGGAGCACCTGCGCGGCCTCCACGTGTCCGCCGCGCAACGCGTTCATGAGGGGCGTGTCCCCATCGCTGTCCGCCTTGTTCACGTCGGCGCCGCGGGCGACGAGGAAGCGCAGGAGCTCGCCGCGTCCGCTCCAGGCGGCCGCCAGCAGGGGTGTCGTGCCGCCCTGATCGGCATGATTGATGTCGACCCCGCGGGACAGGAGGAACTCGATCGTCTCGAGGTCGCCGGAGTGGGCCATCCGCGGCAGGAGGTCGGCGAGGCTGCCCGCGCCGATCGCCTGGGGATCAGCGCCGCGCTCGATCAGCAGGCGCACGACCGCGGGCTGCCGGCTCGAGATAGCGAAGCTGAGCGGGTTGGAGCGGTTGTTGTCGGCCTGGTTGATGTCGGCGCCGCGGTCGAGCAGGAACTTGACCATCTCGACCTGGCCGCGCTGCGCGGCGACATCGAGCGGGCGGCTGTTGTCGGAGTCGCCGCCGTCGATGGCCGCCCCGGCGGCGAGCAAGGCCTGAGCGATCTCGATGTGCCCGTGCATGGCCGCGAAGTGGAGCGGCAGGCTGCGGTAGCGGTCGCTCTCGTCGGGTTGGTTGGCGAGCTGCGGGTCGGCGCGGAGCATCTCGGCCACCCGGGCCTGGTCACCGGCCTCGATGGCGCGGTGGAACTCGCCGGCGTGGGCGGCCAGCACGCTGCAAGATAAGACCACGATCGCGACGACCAATGTGCGAGCACTCATCGCCTCCTCCCTTCCCCGGTCCTCCGGGCAGCTCGGACGCGCTCCCTGAGACCGATGCCCGAGTCAGTCACAGCTGGTGGATCCGGCCCGACCGATTGATCTGGCACAACTGATTGATCTGGTGCCAGTTAGCTCGGTGATCCGTCGCCGCCGGCCCCGTCGGCCTGAATCGCGCTACGGGATATAGAAGGAATTGGGTTACCGCCTCCCATTCGGAATGCGGTGAACCGGCCAGATCCTGCGACGAAGTTGCCGGTGGGGGCGATGGGCCCGGCGCAGCTCGGAGCCGCCGCGCTGGTCCCGGACATCGTCCGCTGGGCGAACGCCCGGGGCGGATGCATCGGGAATGCGCCGCGTGACCCTCAGAGCAGGCTGGGCCAGCTCGGCAGCCGGGCGCTGCCCGGGTGCTCGGGGAGAGCCACAATGGGGAGACGTTGACACCGGGGGGGGGCGCGTTCCGTCGCTGTGACGGGTGCCCTTCCGGTCACCGCATCACGAGCACGCGCACCATCGACTGCCATCCGCCGGCCCACAGCCGGCCGAAGTATGCGCCCGAGGCGGCCGGGGCTCCCCGTTCGTCACGACCGTCCCACGCGACCTCGTGCGCGCCCGCGCCCAGTTCATCCCGGAGCAGCTCGCGCACGAGGCGTCCCGTCGCGTCGTACAAGGCCAGCCGAACGGGCGTGGCGGCAGCCAGCTCGAAGCCGAAGCCGACCGGGCCACCGTTCAGACTCGCCGACACGAGCCGCAGCGTCGTCCGGATCGATTGTACAACGTGGGGGGCATCCGATGTCACCTGGTCGGGGCAATCCAGGCACCCCGTGCGGGCGGGGGTGCAGCCGTACATCGGCCACTGGCCGCGCGGGTCGGTCCGGTCGAGCTCGGCGCCCGTGTCCAGAACGATCAGATGGCTGTTCGTGACGAAGACGACTTCCACGTTGCCGTCCTGGTCGATGTCGTCGCTGGCGGCGGAAACGTTGCACTGGCCTGGCAGATCCTTGGGCCAGCCGGGCACGTTGGTGAAGAGATTGTTCCAGGCGTAGCCCCGGCTGTCCCGCGAACCGATCACGACGTCGCCGCTGCCCTCGTCCAGCGTCTCCATGATGGGAGCGCCCAGGAGAAAGTAGTTGGACGTGGTGGTGTGCGGCCATCCCGCGGCCTCCGATCCGTTGCTGAGCAGCAGATGCACCGTCCAGGATCGCGCCGCGAACGCCACGTCGGGCTCGAACGACCCGATCACGTTGGCGAGCGCGGCGCTCGTCAGGTGGGACTGCGAAGGATCGAACACGAGGGGGAACACGGCGTCGCCCGTGTGATGGATGGCCTGGAGCACTCCGTTGGACAGCGTGACCACCATCTCCAGATCGCCGTCCAGGTCCAGGTCGCCCAGTGCTGCCTGGCCGCAGAACGTGACCCCCGCGGGCAGGGTCATCGAGAAGTGCCAGTGGCCCCCGCTGTCGTACCAACTGACTCGATCGCTGCCGACGACGATGAGATCCGTCTCTCCGTTGTCATCCACGTCCCCAATGGCGGCGGGCGCCGTGAGCGGGCTGGCCACCGCGACCGGGAAGCCCGGCGTCTCGATGCCGTTCGGCAGGAACACGTGCACCTGCTGGCCCGCGCAAGCGACGATCTGCCGGCGGGAACCGCCCACCAGGCTGCCGATCGACACGAAGACGTCCAGTCCAGCGCCGAGGTTGATCGGCCAGCCGGGAACGGCAGCCCCGTCGCGCCGATAGACGCACACCTGGCCGTCCGTGCTGCCCGCCACCACCTCGGCCTGCGCGTCGCCGTCGAGGTCGCCGACCGCCACCGCGCAGTTCGCGATCGGGTAGCCCCCCGGCGACGGATAGGTGGGCGGGAAATCCCCGATGTCGACGGGCCACCCGGGCACGATCGTGCCGTCCGGATTGAAGACCTGGATGCGGCCCGCCGCGTCCCCGAAGACGATCTCGAGATCGGAGTCCGCATCGAGGTTTACCACCGCGGGATGCGCGACCGCCCCGGCGCTCAGCTCCAGCGGAAAGCCCGCCTCCAGGTTCGGATAGCCGGGATCGCTGCGCCACTCGGCATCGAAAAACGCGGCACTCAGGTCACCGAACCAATCCTCAGCGCCCAACCACATCCAGCCCGTTCGGTTGCCACGGCTCGCATCGTAGTCGAGGGCGACGTTGGGATTGGGGACGGGATCGGCGTAGTATTGCCTGTCCGTGAAGACCACCTCTGGCGACAGACTCAGCGGGTTCGCTTCGCTGGTCGCATAGCCCCCCAGCAGGCCGTCGCCGACGTACCCGGCAATGCGGAATCCCTGCCCCGCGGGCAGGGCGAGGAGCTCGGGCCCGTAGGCGCCGATCGGCAGATTCGCGGTGCTCGAGGCTGGCCAGGTCGTTCCGCCATCGGTGCTGAGACGGAGCTGGGACTCGGCCGTCCCCCCCGGTGTGTCCATGTGGGCGATCAGCACCCGGTTGCTGGCGTGCGACGCTGCCACCGATGGGTAATGGTCCTGCCGCCCGTCCGACGTCGAAGTCAGCATCACAACGGGCTGCCAGTCAGCGATGCCGGCGGCGGCGTGATTCAAGGCGCGCCGGTAGCGGATCGCCGTGTCGGAGTTGCCCGCGATCCCGAATTGCCACACGCAGTGTACAACCCCGCCGAAGCCGTAGCGCACCTGGGGCCACTCGTAGTCGCGATCCCCGGCGCCGAGTGCCGCGATGGCGTACTTGGCCTCCCAGGCTGCGCCGAAGTTGGCCGAACGGGCGAACCAGATGTCGTCTCCGTTGCCGTCGTCACCCGCGGCCGTCAGGTAGAGGCGATAGGCGCTGAAGTTGACCTCATCGGATGACAAGCTCGGAGTTTTGAAATCCACCCCAGCCTGGCTCATGGCGGACGCCACCGTGAACGCGGCCGACTGCAGATCCAGACTCGAGTAGGCCACGTTGATCACGCGCTCCGCGGCACCGTTCTCATACTGATAGGCCACGAACAGGCGGTCCACATCGCCCTCGGCCACATGCAGGCTCGGCTGGTGGTAGTTGCGCGTGGGATTCGCGTCGGCCCGCGTTCCCCACAGGGACCACGTATCGCCGCCGTCCTGCGATCGGAACACCCTGATCTCGGCCCCCGTGGTAGGGTCGTCGACCTCGAGCGCGGCGTAGATGTCGCCGTTCTCGGCGATGTCCATGGAGTAGCTGTGCGATGCGGCGATACCCGGGTCGTTCAGGATCAGCTTGTCATCGCCGCCGATGTTGTCAGGGGGCGGCGTGGGCAGGGGGAAAGGGTCCGCCCCAGCCGTTCCAAGGGACAGCGCGACGACCAGCGCCAAGAGTCGCGGCTTCATGGCTTCGCTCCTTGTGTTCATCGGTCCAGGGGCCTCTCGCTGTCCCGTTAGAGTCCGGTTGGACGCTGCTGTCACAGGGCATTTCGCACGCATCTCCCGGACCATGCTCCGCCACCCTCTGACTTGACCGATGAGGCGAAGTGAGCCAGCCTTGGCGAGCGTGGACGCTGGAGCTTGAGATCGCGCCGCTTTCTGATGCCGACGCTCTCCTGTCGATCCCGGGAGGTGGACATGCGTAACCCTCATCCCGTGCTCTATGTCGCACTGGCTTGAGCACCCGGCGGTCGCCCCGCCTGCGCCCCGCGGGCCCACCCGCGTGATGGCGGGTGTGTGCGTGGCCCTCCTGCTCACGGGCACGGTGCCCCGGGGCCCCGGCCGCGCCGGGGCGGTGTCGCCCGGGGAGGCCGTCTCCTCGCGGGAAGGCTGGGCCGCCCTCGCCCACGCCGACTCGATCTTCCGCCGCCGCATGCCCGACTCGGCCCTCGTCCTGCTCGATCCGTTGCTGCGAGAGTCCCGGCAGCGCGGGGATGAGGGGTTCGCGCGCGCGATCCGCGTGGAACAGGGCGAGATCCTGGCCACGATCGGCCGGGCCGTGCCGGCTGAGGCGGTGCTGCGTGAGATCCTGGACGGAGCCCAGAACGCGACCGGCGACACCCGCGGCGAAGAAAGCGGCGACCGATTGCTCCTGCGCGCCATGCGCTGGCTCGCCTACGCGGTCGGCCAGCAGGGCCGTCTGCAGGAATCGGCCGCGGCCTACGAGCGTGTGCTGACCGCGGCCCAGGTCGCCGGCGACCGCGAGCATGAAGGCTACGCGCGCCTGGGCCTGGCGTACATCGACCTGCTGGCGAGCCGGATGCCCGAAGCGGTGAGCGGCTTCGAGCAGGCGATCGCGCGCTTCCGTGAGCTCGGGGCGCGCCGTTATGAGCTGATTGCCTTGACCGGTCTCGGCCGTTGCCATGACGCCCTGGGCGATCTACCGCGCGCGCGCTCCGCCTATGCCGCCGTGGCTCGCGGGAGCCGCGAGCTCGGTGATCCCTTCACCGAAGCCGACGCGCTCAACAACCTCGGGGGGCTCGAGTTCGTGCTCGGCGATCCGGGCGTCGCGGTCGATCTCTACCGGCGTGCCCGCGACCTGCAGCTTGCCCACGGGAACCCCATGGGAAGCATCATCCCGGCCAAGAACATCGCGATGGCCCAGGCCTATGCGGGGCAGTACGACGACGCGGCGCTCGCGCTGGAAGGGGCAGCACGCACGTGTCGAGAGCAGGGCTACCAGACCGAGCTCGCCATGATCCTCGAGCAGCTCGGGATCGTGCGCCGGCTCCAGAAACGGCTGGTGGAATCGGCGACGCTGTTGCGCGCAGCGGCAGCCCCCCGCGGCGACGTGGACCTGGCGATGCAGATCCACGCGACCATGAGCCTGGCCTGCACGCTCATGGAGATGGACAGCATCAAGATCGCGCTGACACTTCTCGAGCAGGCGGAGCATGAATCACCGGGACGCATCCCACCGAGGCTGAAAGTCGATCTGGATCGCGCGGCCGGGGAGATCCTCTTCCAGGCAAGGGAATACCTCCCGGCGCTCGACCATCTCCGGCGCGCCGACGCGACCGCCCGCCGCCTGGGCCTGAGCATGGAGCGGATCGGACCGCTCACCTTCTCCGCCCTGTGCCACCGCGCGCTCGGGAGGCCGGATAGCTGTCGGGTCGTGCTCCTGCGCGCTGCGGGAGTCTGGGAGAACCTCCGCGGGCGATCGCGAGACCCCGAATGGCGTGAAAGACTGGGTATCGACGCGCGCCTGTTGTACACCAGCCTGGGTGATCTTTTGTCGGAGTATCCCGCCGCTGAGCCCGCGTCCGAGCGAGCCCACGCGGCCTTCGATCTGCTGCAGAGATTCAAGGCCCGCACGCTGCGTGAGCGCATGGTGGGCCCGGCCGGATCTCCGAACGATACCACCTCATCTGGGCCGGACGCCGCACTGCGCCTGGAAGACGTGCAGCAGGTTCTGGCGGAGGGCGAACTCCTGCTCGACGCGTATCTCGGCCCCGATGTGTCACTGCTCTTCGCCGTGGACCGCGACGACTGCCGGCTCATCCGCCTGACCCATCCGCCGGGTGGCGTCTCGCTCGATCTGGGCCTCGAGCGGCTGCGAGGGCTCCTGGCTCACCCCCCGATCGGTCCCCTCGCTGTGCCAACGCAGGGCTTTCTCTACGAGGCGAGTGCGGCGCTGGGTCAACTCCTGCTGGCCGAGGCAGCAGACCTCGTCGTGGGTAGCCGGCGGATCATCGTGGCGCCGGACGGAGCGCTGAGCTTGGTCCCTCTGGGGGCGCTGGCTTTCGGCGATCGTGATGACCCGCAGACCGTGCCGCTGCTGCTGCAGCGCGAGGTCGTGCACGTGCCCTCGGCCGCGCTGCTCGTCGATCTGCGGCGGCGGGCGGGAAAGGGGCCCACACATGAAGGTCCGGCCAGATTGCTGGCGGTGGCCGCGGGCACCGGCAGCGCGGATTCCAGCCTCCCGGGTGCGCTCGAGGAGATTCGTTGGTTGCACAGACGCTACCGGGGCGTCGATCAGCCTGTGCGCCCGGGACCGGGCGTGCGCGCCGTGGAGCTCGCTCGCTACGAGGTCCTCCACTTCGCGGCGCACACGCGTCTGGATGACCAGCATCCGTGGCGCTCGAGCATCGTCGTTGCCCCCGCGGACAGTTCCCAGGCCGGCTGCCTGCACGCCAGCGAGATCGCCGCCCAGCGCCTCGGGGCGCGACTGGTGGTGCTCTCGGGGTGCGAATCGGCCGGCGGGCATGTGCTCTCCGGTGAGGGAGTCTTGGGGCTGACCGGCGCCTTCGCTGCCGCCGGGGTGCCGGCGGTGATCGCGACGCTATGGCCCGTCGAGGATCAGGTCACGGCGCGCCTGGTCAAGGGGGTGTACACTTGGCTCGGCCGGGGCGAGCGGGTGGGCGCCGCACTGCGGAAGGCGCAACTCGCGATCCAAAGCGATCCTGCCACCTGCCACCCCTTCTACTGGGCAGGCTTTGTCCTGGTAGGAGACGGTGATGTCCGGGTCGAGCTGCGGGAACGCCCCTGGTGGGAGCGCGGCACCCGCCCGATCCTCGCCGTGCTGCTGTTGGGTCTGGGGCTGCTGGCGGCCGTTGCCTGCCTGCGGGTGGGTCCTGCCTCTGGACGCGCCCGGCCGCGCGAAGGGTAGGCCCAATCGGCTGCTGAACACGAGGATTCCCGATGATTCCACATTCGGCCCGGACTCTCATGGGATGAGCGCCGCGATGGCCAGCGGACTATCGGACGAGGCGCTCGTGGCGCGCTACCAGGCGGACCCCGCCGGCGGTTCGGGAGAGGAGGCCGCGGCGGAGCTGTTCCACAGGTATCGGGAACAGGTCTACCTGTGGTGCTTCCGCCGCCTCCAGGATCACGAACGGGCCCTGGATGTGGCGCAGGATGTTCTTATCAGCGCCTATCGCTCCCTCGGAGCATTCCAGGGGCGGGCGCGGTACTCGTCCTGGGTCTTCACCATCATGCGCAACCGGTGCTATCGAGAGCTGCGCGGAGCCGGCCGCTGGTGGGTCGCCGCGATCGACCCGGATGAGCTGACGGATGCTGAGAAGACGCCCGAAGCTCGCTTGATCGAGGAGCAGGATGAAGGAACGGTCCTGGAGCTGATCCGGACCGCCCTGGAGCCGCGGGAGCAGGTGGCCCTGTGGCTGCGCTGCTTCGAGCGCGTCCCCGTGGACGAGATCACGCGGAGGCTGGACATCCCGGGGCCCGCGGGGGCCCGCAGTGTGCTGCAGAGCGCCAGGCGCAAGCTGCGCGCCGCGCTCGCCAGGCGCGAGCGCGGGAGGGAGTGAGGATCCAATGGACACGCGCTGCTTCAACGAAGACGAGATCGCCGACGTTCTGGCCTTGGATGAGGGCGATCCGCGCAAGCAGCACCTGGAGACGTGCGCCAAGTGCCGCGCCCTAGCCCTGGTCTACCTGGAGTTCATGCAGGACCGCTCGATCCCGGCGGGATCGGACCCCGCAGGCGCAAACCGCCGGCTCCAGTCGGCCTTCATCGACGCGCAGGCCTCGGGATCCGCTTCGCGCGACCTGTCGAAGGCGCGGGCCACAGCCCGATCCGGGCCTCCCTGGGAGCGCTTCATCTCCTGGCTTCCCCTGACCCTCCGGAGGCCCGCCCTGGCCGCGGCCGCGGTGGTGCTGCTGGCCAGCGCCGCCTATGTGGGCATCGGACCACGCCTGGCAGGCGAGCGGCCGGGCGCGCTGCGGGGCACACCCTCCCCGCCCGAAGGATCGGCGTCGAGCGCCTGGCTGCTGCCGGTGGAGGCGGATCCCTCCGGCCATCCCCTGCTGCGCTGGCGCCGCGTGCCCGGCGCAGATGCCTACGAGGTGCGGCTCTTCGGCGCCGACCTCTCTGACTTCGCCCGGCTCGGGCCGCTCTCGGACACTCTGCTGGTGCTGCGCCCGGGAGTGCTCCCCCCCGAGGCGGCCCCGCGCGGGACGGCGGGGTGGCAGGTGGTCGCGCTCCAGGGCGGGCTCGAAATGGCCGTCTCTTCTCCCGGGACCGTGACGCTCCGCTGAGATTCCCTGGGCTTACCCCTCTTTTCCAGTGATTCCCGGCCTGCCCGTGGATCTAAGGGACAGGCTGGTCGACATGCGGATGGGCCCGCGGCGCTCAGGGCCGGGGTCGCGAGACGGGGGGAATAGCCATGTATCGCTTCATCGTCATCGCGCTGTTTGTGTCGTGTCTCTCCTCGGCCGGCGCGACCCCCTTCCTCGACGTGCTGGGCTTCGAGGACGACGTGGACGTGGTCACGGCCTGGAACGGTGAGTTCGCGGTCGTCTGCGAGGAGCGCCGAGACGGAAGCGAGGGGCGCGTCACGATCGTCGACCTGGAGGCAGCCACCGGACGCATGCTGGCCGTTTCCTGGCAGATGCAGGTCGCCGGCTTCGAGCATGCGGTCGATCCCATCATCCCCGACCCGATGTTCGGTGATCCCGGCACCTTGGTCGTGGTCCCCATCGAGTCCGAGGATGGCTCCCAGGCCTGGTTGCTGCTGATCTACGCCGACCGCGTGACGGGACTGGCACTCGGCCTCCGGTGGATCGACCTCCAGGATCTCGGCTATTGCGAGGACGTGGACATCGTGGTGGCGCCCTATCCCAGCCAGATGGGCTTCATTGCTCTGGAGAGCGAGGATCACTCCGTGCGGGGCGTGTTGGGCGTGGACCTCAACCTCGCCGACGCCGGGCCTCCCGGGAATGCCTGGGGAAGCTGCGTGCTGCTCTCCACGGATGGTCGCCCGGGCTGCGGCGGCAACGCGGTCGCCGTCGACTGGCTCCCCGGTCTCGCCGAGGGGGTCGACCCCGTCGCGTATACGATGCCCGCCAGCGTCCGTCTGGCGCTGCCGGTATCCTCCTGGATGGGGAGCGACCTTCTGCTCCTCGACTTCGACAACACGACTGAGCCGCCAACCTTCCTCGGACACAGCAGCGTCAAGGCCGTGAACGTGACCAGCCCGCGCCCGACCGCGTTCCCCGGCTACGAGTGCGATGTGGACATGCTCTACCTGGCGCCCGGCCAGTGCGGCCTCACCACGGCCTCGCTGTTGGTGCCGGTGGAGGGGACGGGTGACGTGGCCGACCTCTACCGGCTCGATCGAGATGGCCATGCCCTGTGGACCCTGTCTCACGATGGCCACGCCGGCGGGCTCACCATCCCCGGCTTTGAGGCCGGCGTGGATCTGGTGCTGATGTGCGACCTGCCGGGCGGCGCGTCCACGCGCGTGGCTGTCCCGGTCGAGAACGAGGCCGAGACCGACGCCGATCTCTGGCTGGTCAAGCTGGAGACGGGCGAGCTGCTGGCGCGCGCCGAAGATCCGCTGATCAACCCCGGTCTCTCGCTGCGCGGCTGGGAGATCGGCGTCGATCCGCTGCGCTGGACGAATGACTACCTCCTGCTCCCGTTGGAGGGCCGTGACGGCACGGGCGAGTTGGTCGTGTTGAACAACGGCGGGGTCCTGCAGGATTCTCGGGTCCTCCCGGGAGGCATGAGCTTTCACAGGTCCGTGGACCCGATCGTGGCCCCGCTCACGGATGCGGACCGGACGCTCTTCGTGCCCATCATGAAGCCGAATGGCGACGACGCCGACCTGTGGATCTTGAGGACCCCGCCCACCGTGAACGCCGGGCAGACGAGCCTGGAGACCCTGAATCCCGGCACGCAGGTGAGTTCCTACGAATGGGATGTGGACCTCGGCCTGGTGGAGAAGCTCCTGCCGGGCCAGGCCTACCTGATGCTTCCGGAAGTGCCCACCAGCGGGGTGGGTGGCCGTCTGCGGTTCGAGGAGGTGCCCTCGGTCGGCCGCTACCTCGCCATGGCGACGAAGCAGCGCGGGGGCCTCCCGGCCACTCTGTACTTCGTGCGGGTAGTGAATGGAACGATCGCCATACTGTACAACAACCTGCTGGGACTGGAACCCGGGCTGGACATGGCGAACGGGCGCGGCGCGATCACTCCCGGCAATCCCCCCAGCGGGACCCTCACACCGGGGTTCGACGCCGACACCGACCCGACGCTGGCCTGGCTCAGCGCAACGAGCGCCGTGCCCGTGCCCGATCCCGATCACGCGCCCAAATCCATGGGCACGCTGCATCATCCCAATCCCTTCGTCGCGCCCGGGGAGATCAGGTTCACACTGCAGGCCGCCGGCCACTACGACATCGAGGTCGCGGATGCCACCGGGCGGATCGTGCGCCGGCTGGGAGCCGACGATCGGCGCGCCGGTGACCATGGCATCGTCTGGGACGGACGCGATGACGAGGGGAGGCTTCTGGCACCCGGCCTCTACTTCCTGCACGTGCGCGGCGCGGGAGGGTTGCTGGCCAGCAAGCTCATCTTGCTCAAATAACGGAAGTGGTGGCTCGGAGCGCGAGCCGTTCCACCGCAGGGGAGGTCGATCATGGCGCATGAGAACGACAACCTGGCGCGTCTCGCCGGCGCCATGATCCTGTGCTTGGCCGCGCCGCTCTTCGGGCTGGCGTCAGATGCCAGGGCGCAGTGGGCGGTGGTCAATCTGCACCCTGCGGGTGCGACCGAGTCGCGGGCCAGCGGCGTCAGCGGCGCGACTCAAGTGGGCCGAGCCATGTTCGATGGCTACTTCCACGCCAGCCTGTGGCTTGGATCGGCCGAGTCGTGGGTAGACCTGAGCCCCGCGGGGTCGCCTGAGTCGTGGATCAACGCCGTGGGTGGCGGCGAGCAGGTAGGATCAGCCAACGTGCCCCCCTATCCGCACGCAAGCCTCTGGTCGGGCAGCGCGGGCTCTTGGATAGATCTGAACCCGGCTGGGGTGGTCCAATCCGTCGCCGTCGATGCCGCGGACACTTGGCAGGTGGGCTGGGTCGCCCTGGGCGGCAACTGGCGCGCGAGCCTGTGGCATGGGTCCGCGGCATCGTGGGTGAATCTGAATCCCACCCTGGCTTCCTGGTCCGAAGCTTGGGGCGTGGACGGCCTTCAACAGGTTGGCCGCGCCAGGATGAACGGGGTGACGCGGGCCTGTCTCTGGCAGCAGACGCCCGCCTCGTGGACCGATCTGCACGTTGCCGGCGCCATGTCGTCGTGCGCCCTGGACGCGCATGCCGGGACACAGGTGGGCTACATATCTGTGGGCGTACCACACGCATGCCTGTGGACTGGCACGGCGGCCTCCTACGTGAATCTGAACCCCGAGGGCGCCACCGAGTCCAATGCCTTCGGCGTGCATCTCGACGAGCAAGTGGGCTATGTCTTCGCCGGCGGCGTTCACGGGGCGGCGCTGTGGCGGAGCTCGGCAGCCTCTTGGGTGAACCTGCACGCGCTGCTGCCGGCCGAATACGATGAGTCCGAAGCCCGTGGCATCTGGCACGACGGCTCGTCCACCTGCGTCGCCGGGTGGGGACACAATACGCTGACCGGCCGAGACGAAGCGCTGCTGTGGGTGCGATCGTCCTCAGCAAGCAGTCCAGACGCGGAGAAGGCCTTCACCGCGCCGCGGCTTGATTCCGTGCAACCGAGCCCATGCCTCCAGTGGACGCGGATCACCTTTGCCCTGCCCGCGGAGGGCCATGTGCGCCTTGACGTCCTCGACGCGAGTGGACGCCACGTCGAGACGGTGCTCGATGCCGCCCGACCGGGCGGGATCAGCCGCCTGAGCTGGGATGCGACGCGGCGCCCCGCGGGGACCTACTTCTTTCGGATGAGAACGGCGGGCACCCTGTTGTCACAGAGGGTGATCGTGCTCAAGTAGTCCTGTCGGGCAAGCGCGACCGTGGAGCTATCCGCGAACGTGGGCCGAATGTTCGGCCGTTTCAACCCGCCGCCGGGGTGCGCCGGTAGATCCCGCCCGCCCGTTTCATCAACCGGTACCCGATCAGCTCGCGGCGCAGGGTCGCGACGTCGTCGTGGAACTCGACCAGCGTCTGATTGACCTCGCGCTCGGTGTAGTCACGATCGGGCGCGAACTCCTCGACCAGCCGCTCGAGCACGATCTGGCGCTTCTTGCGCTGCGCCGGAATGTGCACCAGGCGCCCGCGACGGAAGAACGTCCGCAGGACCTTCTCGCGATAGGCGTCCTCCGCCACGTGCGCCGCCAGGCCCGGCTGCGGCATGCGCACCAGCTCGCCGACCCGGCACTCCAGCCACTCCCGCCGCAAAGAGTAGATCTGATAATACTGGTCCTTCCGAGCGGCCAGCAGTCCCACCTCGGTCAGTCGCGCCAGGTGGTGCGAGACGGTGGCCGGGTTCAGCCCCAGGATCGCCGCCAGCTCCTCGCCGTGGCGCGGCTTCTGGTCGATCAGGCTCAGGATCAGCAGCCGCGCGGGGTGTCCGAGCGCCTTGAAGAGCTCGGCGCGGGCCTCCAGGTTCGCCTCGGCTTCACGCCGGCTCATCCCAGCCTCGCTTTCCGGTCACGCGCGCATGGCAGCCCTGGAGGATCCCCCTCGCGGCCTTCATCGTCTCGCGCTTGATCTGCTGCTTGACGACTTCCTGCGCATCGCCCATCGCCCGCGCCAGCTCGATCTCGCGCTCGGCGTGGGTGAGGACGATGCGGGTGATCACCTCGAATGCCCGCGCCACCTTGGTCGCGTCCGGCAGGTCCGTGGCCAGGATCGCCTCGATGGTCGCCTGCCCGTCGTCCGCGGACGGTTCCGCCGTCATGCCGGCCTCCTTCGTGCGCTGGCGCAACCCGCTGGCGCGAATTGCTGGTTCTCCGTGGTTTCTATGATTTGACATCTGTCGAATCATATTGGTCGAAACCGATGTCTACTTTCAATCGGAATCGCGGCCCGGGCGACGGGCGGCATCGCGGCCCGGGCGGCAGGCGGCGTCGCGGCCCGGGCGACGGGCGGCGTCGCGGCCCGGGCGGCAGGCCCCGGACGGGTCATCGGAAGAGCGTCGTATTCCACAACTGAACAAGATGTTATACCGTTCGCCCCGGCCGCCGGATCGGCGCCCCAGCCGGCGTCGGGCCCTGGCCGCGCGTCACGCCCCCTAGGGCCCGAGACAGCCGCCCCCGGGCAGACATGGCGTGCGAGGCGCAGAAAGACGCGGAGACGAGTCACAAGAAGGAGACCGAAACGGTCATGAAACCCCAACTTCTGGCACTGGCCACGGCGATCGCCTGGGGCGTGGGCGGCTACTTCGAGAAGAAGGGCCTGCACCTGGGCAATCTGTCCCCGCAGGTGGGCATCACCATCCGCACCGCGGTCGCCCTCGTCGTGCTGGGCGCGGTGAGCTTCCCGCACTGGCGGACGATCCCCCAGAGTGGACCGCGGTCGCTCGCGATGATGATCCTCGGCGGCGGCGTTCTGGCGGGCGCCGTGGGCATGCTCTGCTTCTACGCGGCCATCAAGGGCGCGCCGCTCGGCCGGGTGATGCCGATCGCCTTCACCTCCCCGCTCTTCGGCGCGTTGATGGGCGCCTGCTTCGGCGGCGAGAACCTCGCCTGGCGGGAGGTCCTCGGCATAGCGCTCACCACCGGTGGAATCGCGCTGCTGACGGCACGGTAGGCTGCACCGCAGCAATCGCGCCCGAACGGCGCCGGCGCTGCGCTGGCAAGGCGGCCACCCGGGAATCCGCGCCCGTGCGCATGTACGAGTCGCGGCCGGAGATACGCGCCAACGTGCTGGCCAGCAGCCGGCTGCTCGTCATCAGGCGACCCGGGCTCCCGCGGATAAGCGCGGGGGCACCTGCTACGCCGACACCTCCACGATCCGCAGGCGCGTCAGGTCGATCTCCCCGAGCTCCAGCTCGCGGGCGATGCGGACGTGGGGAATCTGCTCGGGCCGGCGGTCGAGGTAGCGCGCGGCGAACGCGTCCGCGGTGACCGGGTTGATCGTGGCGAACACCTCGCCGGGATGGCTGACCTCGCCCGGCCCGTAGGGGCCATTGGACAGAAGGACGTGGTTGGCGTCGACGATGGTGAGGTCGTGCCGCACGACGCCGGTGAGTTCGGCGATGGCGCGGTTGAGATCGAGTCTGTGAAAGCGCCGGCGGTCCCAATTGACGCCCATCAGGTTCTTCATCGCCGCCGTCAGCTCCACCTCGGGGCTCTGCTTGACGATTGGCATGTTGATGAAGACATCCGCGTCCAGGACCTCTGCCGCGATCGCCTCGCGCCCGAGCAGGCGGCCCCGCGGGACCGCGACCTCGCGGAACTGCTTGAAGTCGTCGATCGCATCCCAGGTCGCGCCGGCGCGCTTGGCGGCCTCGCCGATGCCGGTGGCCTTGAAGCTGCGTTTCGGGTCGTAGCTCAGCACGCGCACCCGGGCCGCGCCGGCCGCGAGACAGCCCTTGATGGCGGCGGCGAGCATCTCAGGGTGCGTGTGGGATGCCGACTCGTGGTTGGGGTTCGTGCCCGTGGGGTTGGGCTTGATGACCACGCGGCTCCCGGGTCGCACGAAGCGCGCAAAACCCCCGAGCGCTTCCACGGCCGCCCGGCAGTTCGCGGCCGGCGACCCGCCCTTTGCCACGGCCAGGTCGGGGAAGGCATCAGCGGCCGCGCCCATGAACCACCGCGGCAACGCGGAGGCGGCGCCCAGAGCGGCTGTCGCCTGCAGGAACCGTCTCCGCGAGAGTGATCCTGCCCGGTTCACGTCGGCAACCCCCCGCCCTTCCTCACAGCCGGTCGCCCAGCCGCGCCTCCAGCTTCTCGCGGTAGCCGCGCGTCAGCTTGATCTCCGCTCCCGTCACCAGCCGCACGCGGTACTCCCCGTGGGCGATCGGCACGAGATCCTGAATCCGGTCGAAATTGACGATGGCCGAACGACTGACGCGCACGAATATCCCCGGATCGAGGCGGCTCTCCATCTCGTTCATCGTGCGGCGCAGCAGATACGAGCGCTCACCGCTGTGCAAGCGGGCGTAGTCGCCGTTGGCTTCCACCCACTCGATCGCATCCGTCTTGAGGAAGAAGACGCGCCCGCGGGCCTTGATCACGATCCGGTCGGGCTGTGCGATCCTCGCCTTGCCGCGTCCGTCCTGCCTGGGGGCCCCTGTTGCGCCCGCACCCGAGAGCTGGTAGATCTCCTCGCCCGCGCGCCGGGCGCGGCGCCCCTGCTCCACGCGCGCGCGGCAAGCGGCCAGCGCCTCGGCGAATCGCTCGTCGTCGAAGGGCTTGAGCAGGTAGTCCAGCGCGTGGATCCGGAAGGCCTCCAGAGCGTAGTGGTCGTAGGCCGTCACGAACACGATCACCGGCAGGATCTCGGGCGGGGTGCGCTCGATCACCTCGAAGCCGCTCAGGTCGGGCATCTGGATGTCGAGGAAGGCCACGTCGGGCCGGTGCCGGGCGATCCCCCGCAGGGCCTCGCCCCCGTTGGCGCATTCGCCCGCGATCTCGAAGTCGGGAACGTCCCGCAGGCGGATGCGCAGGTTCTCGCGCGCGAGCGGCTCGTCGTCCACGATCAGCGCCTGGATCTTCGCCATCGCCGCCTCCTCACGCTCCCGCGGGTTGGGTCGCCCGCCGATACGGGATCACGACCGTAGCGATCGTCCCGCCGCCGTCGCCGCTCTCGAGCGTGAAACGGTGCGCCTCCGGGTAGAGCTGCGCGAGCCGGGCGCGAATGTTCCCCAGGCCCACCCCCTCGGTGACCGTCCCCTCGTTGCGCACCCCGGGGCCGTTGTCCGCGACCTGGAGCATGATCTCGCCGTCCCGGCGGTGGGCCCGGATGGCGATCACGCCCTGTCCCGGGTCGGCCCCGATCCCGTGACGGATCGAGTTCTCGACCAGCGGCTGCAGGATCAGGTTGGGCACCAGCGCATCCTCGGCGTCGCCGGCGATCTCGAACGACACCTGGAGCCGGTCGCCGAACCGCACGCGCTGGATGCGCAGGTACGCGTCGAGGAACTCCAGCTCCACCGGCAGCGGCACGACCGGCGTATCGCCGCTGTCGAGCGTCATGCGCAGGAAGCTGCTCAGGTGCAGGAGCATCTGATTGGCGGCCTTGGTGTCGCCGCGCAGGATGAGCGTCGAGATGGCGTGCATCGCGTTGAACAGGAAGTGGGGCTGGAGCTGCATCTTCAGCGCACCCAGCTTGGCCTCCGAGAGCGACGCCTGCAGGCGGGCCTGTTCGAGCTCCAGGGCCGCCGCCGCGCGCTCCTTCTCCTTGAAGCGCCGGTAGTAGTCGTAGGCGCTCACCGCACCGACGATCATCACGTAGAAGACGATCTCCTTGTCGAGCGTGGTGGAGAGCTCGCCCCGCACCGTGAAGTAGAGTTTCGCCTCGACCGCTTCCCAGCCCCCTTTGAGCATGAAGTTGTAGAAGCGGAAAAGTCCAATGTGCAGGAGCCCGAAGGGGATGATGCACAGCGCGTGCACGCCGAGCGCGCGCCAGTTGCGCCCGGCACCGAACGGGAAGCGACGCGTCAACAGCACCACCGGCACGGTGAGCAGTGCGGTCGCCACCCAGTAGGGGAGGTTGTACTGGACGATGAATTGCCACGGCGGCACGTCGGACTTGCCCGGCTCCGGGCTCTTTGACAGACCGGTGAAGTAATACCAGGTCGAGTCGATCAGACAGATCGTCACCCAGACGGCGAGGCTGCCGGCGAGGACGAGGAGCATGTTGCGCCATGCTCTCTTGCGGCTGCCGGTCGTCATCATCCGTTTACCTCACCTGGCTGGCTCGCGCGCCCGCCGTTCACACACCTAGTGGGCATGATTCTAGCGACCTGAATAGACGGAAACAACGCGGCAGCGGTTCCCCGCTGGCGGTTGGCCCCCCGCCCAGGGTCGTGGTCTCAGGGCGCGCGGCCGCGTCGTCCCTGTGCCCATCGGCCACCGTGAATACCCGCTGCAGACCAAACCCATCCCGGCGACGAGCCGGTTCGTCGCTGCGTCAGGCGGGTTCATCGCGCCCCCGAGCGCGGTCGCCGCGACGCGTAGATCCACTCCTCCGGCCGGGGATGAGGTCAAAGCGTGAAGTAGATGCAGGCGCCCCGGTTGGGAGCGCCCTCGGCCCACACCCGCCCGCCGTGGCGGGTGATGATGCGCTCGACCGTGGCGAGGCCGATGCCCGTTCCGGAGAAGTCCTGTTCATCGTGAAGTCGCTGAAACGGATGGAAGAGCTTGTCCCGGTAGGTCATGTCGAAGCCAGCCCCGTTGTCGCGCACGAAGATCGCGCGCCGCCCGTTGATCTCGCGCTGTCCGAACTCGACGCGCGCCGCCTGGGTCTTGCTGGTGAACTTCCAGGCGTTGTCGAAGAGATTGACCAGCACGATCCGCAGCAGGGCGGGATCGCCCACGACCGTGATCCCGGGGGTTATGGCGCACTCGATGCATCGGCGGCGTTGGCGCTCGCTCAGCTCGCCGCAGATCTCGGCGGCCAGAGCGCTCAGGTCGACCTCCGTATGCTGCAGATCGGCCCGGATGGCGCGCGACAGCGAGAGCAAGTCATCGATGAGCTGCGCCATGCGGTTGCTGGCATCGACGATGCGCGCGAGGTAATCGCGCGCTCCGGCATCGAGCTTGTCCTGGTGGTCTTCGACCAGGAGCTGGCTGAAGCCGTTGATGGCCCGCAAGGGGCCGCGCAGATCGTGGGAGACGGAATAGGCGAAGGACTCCAATTCGCGATTGGCCGCCTCGAGCTGGGCGGTGCGTTGCAGCACCCGCTGCTCCAGCTCGCGGTTGAGCTCGTGGATCTGCTCCTCGGCCCGCTTGCGCTCGGTGATGTCGAGCGCGGTGAAGGTCACCCCGGCGGCGTGGTCGTTCAGGTCGAGCGGCGTGGAGCTCAGGAGCACGTCGAGGAGGACGCCGTCTTTGCGGCGCCATTGCGTCTCGACCGTTCCCGTTCCTCGTTCGGCAATCTGCCGGTACTTCTCGCGACCGACGTAGTCGAAGGCCTCCTGTGTGGGATAGAGCAGGCGGGCACTCTGGCCGATCAGCTCCTCGCGCGCATAGCCGGTCATCTCGCACAGCCGGGAATTGACCTGCAGCAGGATGCGGTTCGACACCAGGCCGATGCCGATGGGCGCCGCCCGGAAGATGCTGCTCAGGGTCGCCTCGCGCTCGCGCACCGTCTGCTCGACCTCGCGCCGAGCCGTGACGTTGCGACTGAAGCCGCGATAGCCGCGCAAGGCCCCGTCATTCGTCAGAAGCGGCATGCCGCTTGACTCCAGCAGCACCCGCTCGCCGTTCTTGCGCAGGAACCAGTGGACGAAGTTGCCGAAGGGTTGGTGCCCGGACAGCATCGTCCGCAGCATCTCCGTGACGCGGCCGAGGTCGTCTTCCGGCGTCAACTCGAGGGGGGTCCGGCCGAGGATCTCGTGGGGCTCCAGTCCCAGAAGCTCCGTGAAACTGGGGCTGACTTGGGTCATGACCCCGGTCGCATCGAGCTCCCAGATCCAGTCGCCGGCGGCGTCGTGCAAGGTGCCCCAACCGTTGGCAGCGGCGCGATCCGCTGTCCCGTCCTGTTCCGTCATTTCCGGCTCCCCCCTCCGGCAGGTCCCGCCTCAGGCCCGTCATCCTAGCATCGTCTCCTCGGGCCGTGGAGGGGTTCTCCGGCCGGCCGACGCGGCGACACTGGCCGGCGGGCTGGGGAAGCCCCGGGGCAGGGGCCCGCCCGGGCAGGAACGGCCATCGGGCGGGAGGGCAACCAGGGCAGGGTTGACCATCGCGAGGGGACGGCCCGTCGGGGGAGGGACGGCCATCGGGCAGGGAAGGCTGGCGGCCTGGGGCCGGTTGGGAGCATCATGACGGCCACGGGAGTAGAAGTCGGCACCATGGAGAGGAGCGATCGAATGAGACCCACGTGCGCGTTCGGCTTCGTATGGCCTGCCGCGTTGTTGGTGACGTCCGGCCTGCTCCCGGCGCGCGCCGGGGCGGCCCCCCGGAGGCCGGCCGGGGACGCGCTCCAGCCGATCGCGCGCATCGCCGCCGAGGAAATCTCGGAGTGCAGCGGCATCGTCCGGCTGGACGGCGCCTGGTACGTGCACAACGACCGAGGTCACGCGCCGGTGCTCTACCGGAGCGCAGAGCTTGATTTCGCCCAGCCGGAGGTCCTGCCGCTCGCGGGCGCCCAGTCCGTGGACTGGGAGGACATTGCCGTGCTGGACGGGGATCTCCTGATCGGCGACATCGGCGACAACGATCGCGAGCGAGACCACCTGGTGCTCTACCGCGCTCGCTACGAGGCCGGGGCGGATGGAGAGGCTGCGGCCGAAGGGCTCGCTGGCAGCCTGCGCCTCGTGGCCGCCTACCCCTATCGCTACCCTGACGGCCCGCACGATGCCGAGGCGCTGGCCGTGATCGACGGCGTGGTGCACGTGATCACCAAGGAGCGCGGCGAGAAGGAGACGATCGTCTACCGGTTCGACGAGCTGCGCGACGCGGCGACGCTCGGGCCGGGAGAAGTGAACGTCCCCCGGCGCGTCGCGACGCTCGCGCTCGGCCCCCGCGAACGCGTCACCGCCGCGGACTATCACGCCGCGAGCGGCACGGTGGCGGTCCTGACTCGCCGTTCGGTTCTGCGCTTCGAGCGCGGACGGCTGGCGGGAACGCCGGTCGCGGCCATGCCCATCGAAGCCGGCCAGTGTGAAGCGCTGTGCTTCGACCAGAATCGCCTGGTGATCGCCAACGAGGGCCGTGAGGTGTTCAGCCTCGACCTGGCGTGGTTTCTGGGTGGGCCGCTCGAATTGCGATAGCCCGACGCTAGGCCACGCGCACGTTGGTCTTGGCCCGACCCACCTCCCGGCCGAGGGTGGCCTTCAGTCGATTGCAGCCCGCGTTGATGGCCGTCTCGAAGCGGTCGGCTTGTTCCGTGATGCGCACCTCGCCGCTGCGCAGCCTGACGTCGAGGCGGCAGACCTTGTCGACGCCTCCCTTGCCGGGCCCGGTCTCGTCCTCCAGGCGCATGGTCACGCTATGTACATGCGACTCGAATCGTCCCAGCGCGCGGCTGATCCTGGTCTCCGCGTAGCGACGCAGCCGAGCGGCATTCTCGACGCCCCGGGTGATGACCCTGAAGTTCTTCTTCATCGAATACCTCCCTGCGCATGGGTTCATGATTTCGGGAGATGACTGACCTGGTCCGCTCGCGCCCCGTGGTCGCGAGTCCCGGCGCGCTGGAGATGCGCTCCGGGACACGGGCGGCGAGCTTCTACTCTTGTGAAACCCTCCGGGCCGGCTGGGTTCCCGGGTCATGCCCCCGGGGAGTCGATTTCGTCTGACCCCGGCTGGAGTCGATCTCAGGACCTCCCATCGGAGCTTCCGTCAGAACCTCCGTCCGAACTCCCACTCGGACTCCAACTCGGACACCCACTCGGACACCCACTCGGACAACCATCAGAACTCCCAGGTGAGCCCCACCTGCAGGCGTCCCGAGCCGCCGTCCTCCTCGACGGGATCGGGCACGGGCACGCGACCGCCGCCGGGCAGCTCGCGCGTGAACTCGACGTCGTCCCAGCTCACCGCCTCCGTGCGCAGCGACGCGTCGAGCACCAGATAGCGGGTCAGGTTCCACAGCAGCCCTGCGCCGAAGACCATCCCGCCGCCGCTCGCGTCGCCGTCGTATCCGCCGCCATCGACCGCCAGGGCCGCGCCCCCCACGCCGGCGATCAGGTAGGGGCGCACGCGCTCGTGGTGCAGGAACCGGAAGTGGCTCTCGACGAAGAAGCTCGAGTAGACGGCGTCGACCTCCTCGCGGTCCGTCTCGTGGGTCGCGCCGCCCAGCGTCGCGCACACCGCGAAGAGCCGCGAGAAGCTGTAGCCGACCGTGAGCGCCATCCCATCACCCTCATCCTCGAAGTATAGGTCGTGGGCGCCGCGCTCCACGGGGGGCTTGACCACGCTCAGGCCGCTGCCGCCCGCGGCGAGGCCCACGCGGAAGCCCCGATCCTGCCCCCAGAGCGCCTCGTTGGCCGACACGGGGGCGAAGCATCCGAGCGCGAACACGGTCGCGGCGGCCATGAAGACAACCGCCGCGCGGGCGGCACGCTGCTGGCTGGACTTCCACTGCATCTGCGCACCTCCTTCTCTGATCTTCTGACCTGGCGGCGCCAGGTCTGTCTGGGCCGAGTGGCACTGGTGTCGATTGAGGAACACCGCCTGGGCAGCGAAGTGTCACCCGGCCGGGAGCCCCGGCGCCGGCCCCGTGGGCAGTTCGTGGAACCGCCAACGCCGTACGACCCCGGCCCGGGCCGGGTCGCTTCCGGCGTGATTCCGACCCACCTCAAGCCACAGGCGTGTCTGCGCCGGCGGGGCCGGAGCGTCACGCCGCATCGCACGGCCTCCTGAGCAACGGATTGCCCCGGGGCAACAAATGCGGCAAGATCAAGTGGGTGAACGCAGTACGATTCATGACATATTGTTGCGCCTAGGCGTCTCCTTGCCCTGGCCCGCCCGGGGCCGGCCGGGCGCGGGGAGGACTCGTGTGAGCCTGCAGATCAACCGCCATCTTCTCGCCACCCCTGCGCCGCCGCTCGCGCCGCTCATGCAGCGGGCCGCCGAGCTCCGGGCCGCCGGGGAGGACGTGCTCGTTCTGGCGCAGGCCATGGTCGACTTCGCGCCGCCGCCGGCCTACACGCGGGCCCTGGCCGAGGCGCTGGGACGCGGCGAGCCGGAGCTGCATCACTACGCGCCCGACCCCGGCCTCCCGGAGCTGCGGGCACAGCTCGGGCGCTATCTGCGCGCGGGCTTCGGCATCGCCGCCGATCCCGAGCGCGAGCTCCTCGTGACGCCCGGCGCCAACCACGCAGCCTTCATGGCCCTGGCCGCGCTGCTCGAGCCGGGAGACGACGTCCTGCTGCCTTCGCCGTGGTACTTCAATCACGAGATGTCGGTGCGCATGCTCGGCGCCCGCCCCATCGGCGTCCCCGCGGACGCGCCCGCGGGGTACGTGCCGTCGATCGACCGCATCCGCGCCGCCTGGACGCCGCGCACGCGCGTCCTGGCGCTCGTCAATCCCAACAACCCGACCGGCGCGTGCTGCGACGCCGCGTGGATCCGGCGGCTCGGCGCCGCGCTGGCCGAGGACTCGCGCTGGCAGGGCGTGTGGCTGCTCGCCGATCAGACCTACCAGGAGCTCTACTTCACCGGCCAGCGCCCGCTGTCGTGCGCTGCCCTTCCGGAGCTGCGCGAGCGCACCGTGACGGTCGGCTCGTTCTCGAAGTGCTTCGGCCTGGCCGGCTGGCGCCTGGGCTTCCTGGCCGCTCCCGCCGCGCTCGTCGAGCAGGTGCTCAAGATTCAGGACAGCTCCGTGATCTGCGCGCCTCGCGCAGCGCAGTGGGCGCTCGCCCGCACGCTGGGCGATCCGTCGCTCGATGAGTATCTCGCGCACAAGCGCGCCCTATTGCGCCGCCGGAGGGACGCGCTGCTGGCGCCGCTGCTGCGCGAAGAGACATCGGGCGGCGGGCGCATCCGGGTCGCGGTGCCGGGCGGGGCTTGCTTCGCCTTTCTCACCCTGCCCGCGGGCGTGGACGGCGAGCGCTTCGCCTGGAGGCTGCTCGAGACTGGCAAGGTCGCAACGGTGGCGGGAACGCCCTTCGGGCCCAGCTGGACGCACCACCTGCGGCTGAGCTTCGGCAGCGGGACCGAGCAGGCCCTGACGGCAGGAGCCGAGCGCATCGCCCGGCTCCTGCTCCAGGACTCCGATCTCCCCCGCTAGACCGATTGGGCCTAGCGGCCGATGAGCTCGCGGACCTTCGCCTTGAGCTTCTCTCCCCGCGCGCCCTCGCCGGCCGCCGCGACGTTGCCCGCCGCATCGAGCAGCACCGGGAACGGGATGGCGGGAATGCCGTAGAGCCGCGCGATCGCGCCGTCCCAGCCCGGACCTTCGTAGATCTGCGGCCAGGTCATGCCGTTCTCGGTCAGCCAGCGGCGGAATTGATCCAGCGGCATGCGCTCGAACGTGTCCAGCGAGATGCCGAGGATCATGAATTCCTCGGGGCGGTAGGCGCCGGCCAGCTCGATCAACCCGGGAATCTCCCGGCGGCACGGGCCGCACCAGGTCGCCCAGAAGTCCAGCAGGGCGACCTTGCCCCGCAGGGCCTCCAGCGTCCAGACCTTCCCGTCGATGTCCGTGGCGGTGAAGGCGCGGGCGCCGGTGGCCCGCAGGATGATCTCGTTCACCTCGTAGGCCCGCTCCTGGCCGCGCAGGTCCTCCCGGTCGATCGCCATCAGGCGCATCACCAGCGGCCGCGCCGATTCGAGATCCTGCCCGGTGGCCTGGAACTGATACCAGATCGCTTCGGCCAGCGCCTGGCCCTCCCACTCGGTGCCGCGCCAGGCATCGGCGACGCCGAGCAGCTTCGGGGCGGCTTGCGCCGCCCCTCCCGCCGTGATGTCGCCGGTCGCGTCGTGCAGGCCGGCCGCCTCCGCCTTCGCGGCCCACAGCGCGGCCTCGCCCGCCGCGCTGCTGTCGGGATAGGCCTGCTGGATCCGCGCGGCGATGCTGAGGGCCTGCTCGCGCCCCACCACCCAGGGACTGCCCATGCGTGACAGCCAGGCGACGGCGCGCAGCGCAGTCACGTCGGCGTTGTACTGGATGGCCGGCTCCGGGTGCTCGCTCTTGAAGCGCTCGAGCGCGGCGAGCTCGCGGCCCGCCACGCGCCCGAGGTGCATCAGGCCTACGGTGCTCGGGAAGAGGCCGGCGGGCCCGAAGACGGCCCGGGCCTCTTGCTGATAGTGCGCCCGCAGTGAATCGATGTGCGCGAAGGACGGCACCAGGGAGGGATCCGGAATCTCGAGGGGCGCTTGCAGGCGCGCCGCCTGCTTGCGCAGGTTGTCCTCCATGGTGGACAGCACGCTGTTCCAAGACGCATGCGTGCTCAGCCCGGCCAGATCGGGATCCGCCTCGGCCTGCTCGCGGCTGGCGAAGCCCTTTTCAGCGGCCCGGCGCAGGGCCTGAATGGCCTCCTCGGTCCGGCCGTTGCGCCCGTAGGCGCAGGCGAGGTGGTAGTCGCCGTAAGGGCTCGCCGGGACCAGCCCCTGGAGTTGCCGGAAGGCGGCCAGCGCTTCGTCCAGCTTGCCTTCCTCGAGCAGCGCGTAGCCGCGCTCCACGCCCTGCCGGAAAGCCTCCGCCGTCGCGGGGTCGGGCAAGGCCACCGCCAGCACGTCAGGACCCGCAGGCGGCCGTTGCTCTCCGGCGCAGCCGGCCACGATCGCCGCAATCACCGTGGTTGCCGTGATCGCCACCATCGGCACGGCCCCGGCCGCGTTCGCCAGCCATCCCCGCCGCGAATGATCCACGCGCCCACCGGACATCCAACTCATCGCTTCCCTCCCCTGGGTGCGGAGGCGCTCGCCTCCGTCTCGGTGACCTTCTCCCGGCGGCCTGGCAGCGAACCGCCGCCGCAAGCGCGACCGGGCCAGCGCCCGGCGCGGCGGCCAGTATACCCGGGCGCGCCGCCGCGAGGCGAGCCTGGGCCCGCGCGGCGCGGTCAGTCGGAGAGCTGCGCGCACACAAAGAGCTCCATCGGATGCACCAGGGCGTCCCACACATCGAACGTCCAGGTCGCCGTCTTGCCCTCCACGCGGTCGGCATTGCTCCCGACGATGCGGCCGGACATCGTGACCCGCAGCGTGATGCTGGTCGCCCCCGCCAGGTAGGCGCCCGGAAGCTCACGGCGCAAGAAGGCCTCCAGGGCCTCGTCCGCGCCGGCAATGGCCTCGTGCGCGATCTGGCCGAGATCCTCGCAAGCCGCGCCCGGGTCGTGACGGCGGATGATGTCGCCCGCGTGGGCCGCCACGGCGCTGGCCAGAGCCTCGGCCACGCCCTCGCGCTCCTTGGTGGACGCTTCCAGTTCGACCGCCGCGAGGATGGCCCCCGACAAGAGGCCGGTCAGCTCGAGGCGGTCTTCCTTGGTCAGATAGGGATAGCCGGCGCTCAGACGATTGAAGAAGCCCTCGGCCTGACGGCGCGTGAGGATCTCGCGCAGGCCGCTCCAGGCGAAGCGCTCCCGATAGGTGCAGGTGCGCGGGCCCTCGCCGGGGCCGAGCTCGAGCGACACGTCGTTGGCGAAGACCACGCTCGCATACGGTCCGGCCGCGAGCGTCCCGCGGATGCCCAGATCGCCGCTCCGGCCGCGCCAGTCTTCCGGACCGCCGAGCTGACTCCGGCGATTGAAGACCAGGATCTCCTGCTTGCTGCCGGCCTCGCGCTCGCGCGCCATGGTCCAACCTGAGTCCGGCCCCAGGCCGTAGAGCCCGATGAACTCCTCCAGGCTGGACGTCTCCTCCTCGAGATCGGCGGGGTCGGCCTGCAGGCGCAGCGATCGCGTTCCCGAGCCATCCGCGTCGATGACGACGTCGATTTCGTACTGCCGGCATCCGGCCAGCACCACCATCGCGAGGGCCGCGCCAGAGGCGACCAGGCGCCAAGCTTTCATCCCGTCGCTCCTCTCTCGATCACTCCCGGTCGCCGGCCGGCAGGCCCGCCATGACCGCCCGAACCGCGCGGTTGCCGGCGTAGTCGGTCGCGATGATCTCGACCTCGCCGGGTCTCGGCAGGGTCACGCGCCAGATCTCCGTGTGCGCGCTCTTGCCATCCCGGCGGTCGGGCTCGGCGCCGGTCTTCTGCCGAATGCCGAGCTGCCGCGTGGCGTGGATCTCCAGCGTCCCGCTCCCGCCGGCCGGCTCGGCCTCGTCCTGTTGAGACCCGCTCGGCCCCGGGGCAGCAGCCTGGTCGATGGGATGGATGACGGGGCTGCCCGGTCGCGGCGGCTCGGGCTGCTCCGCGGCGGTGAGCCGCCGGAAGAAGACAGCGGCGGGGATCGTGAATCGCTTGCCGGGGTCCTCCCCGGAGCCGGCGCCGGCCCCGGTCTCGGGGCCCGGGGCGAGAACCGCCCGGGCTTGCCGGCCCGCCATCTTGACGCGCACGGAGCGCACCGCGATCCGCTCCGAGACGGCGATCACCAGCTCCCCCCCGCTCGGACCCACCGCCGAGTCATCGACCCGCTCGATCACCGGGTCGCTCAGGAAATCCTGCAGCGCCACATGGTAGGGCGAGTGCGCGCGCAGGACCCGCGACAGGCTGCGGTAGGAATGCCGATGTCGCGCCTCGCGCGCGAACAGCACGGCCTGCTGGAACCTCGTGAGCGCCTGCTCGCGCTGGGGGCTGCGCACTTCCTCATGGCGCCCGCTCGGCCGCCGCGAGACGACGGTCCGGCCTCCAACCTCGCGGAAGACCAGATCGCCCACGCGGCCCCGGAGGCCTTCAAGCATTGAGCCCTTCTTGACGATGGCCACCGATGCCCTCCCCGATGTCCGTGAACGCTCGCGGACATGAAAGCATACAATAGATTCCAAAGCAAGCGATTCCGTTGATAACGATAGGGCAACGTATGGAAACTGTTTCCATGGCTAGTGCGCCCCCATCTCGAGCCGGAAGGGGCGCGGGCGGACCGCGAGGTGCGAGCCAGCCCAGCATCGCCGCCGCGGCCGGAGTCGCGCCGGAGCGGCCCTTGAGTCGCGCCTTCCGCCCGCGGCCACGATCCTCTAGGCTCCGGCCCGAAGGGGGGAGTGGACTGGCCGCCGCGAGCCTCGCGACCGCCCCGGGGGCCGCCGATCTGATCCAGCAGAGATCAAGGGGAGGCGCAGATCGACCCATGCCCAAGTGCCCTGCTAACACGCCGTCGCGACCCCGGTGGGCCTGGCGGCTGGGCTGCGTGGCCGGGATCCCGATTCACGTTCACTTCACCCTGTTGCTCCTGCTGCTGTGGATCCTGTGGCTGAATTACAAGTCCGGCGGTCCCTTGCTGAGCCAGGCGCTGCTGCTGGTGGGTCTGTTCTTCTCGGTGCTGCTTCATGAGCTCGGCCACGCCCTCGTCGCGCGCCGCCTGGGAATCCAATCCGCCGAGATCATGCTGTACCCGTTCGGCGGGGTCGCTCGCATGGCTCACACCGGGGCGCCCCAGCACGAGTTCTGGATCTCGGTCGCCGGCCCGGCCGTGAATATCATCGTCGGCCTGACGATCATGGGCGTGCTGGGCTTCCACGCGACCTGGGAGACGCTGAAGGACCTGCTGCCCGGGACCAGCACCCTGCGGTGGTTGATGATGGCGAACTTCACCCTGGCCGGCTTCAATCTCATCCCGGCCTTCCCCATGGACGGCGGGCGTATCGTTCGGGCGGAGCTCGCCCGGCGGCTAGGCATGGTGCGCGCCACCGAGATCGCGGCCAGCATCGGCCAGGGGTTCGCCATTCTGATGGGGCTGGCCGCGGTCTTCATGGGCCACTTCATCCTGATGTTCATCGCGTTCTTCATCTTCGTCAGCGCGGGTCAGGAGGTGGCCGCGCAGAAGTCCCTGGCGGTGATCAGGGGCCAGCGCGTGGCCGACGCCATGGTCACGCGCTTCGAGGTCCTGAAGCATGACGCGACGCTGTCGGAGGCGGCGGATCTGCTGCTGGCCACCCATCAGGAGGACTTCCCCGTCATGGCGGACGGCGAGGTGCGCGGGATGCTCACGCGTGCCGATCTCGTCCAGGGTCTCGCCAATCACGGACCCCAGGCCTACGTCGCGGGGTCCGCCCGCCGGCAGGTGGTCGAGCTCTCGCCCAGGGATTGGCTCGTGGACGCGCTGGAGAAGATGCGGGCCGCCTCCGAGCGCGTGGCCGTCGTGTTCCACGACGCGCCCGAAGCCCGCCGGCTCATCGGGCTTCTGACCGAGGAGAACATCGGCGAGCTGCTGCGCATCCGCGAGGCCAATCACCCGCCCGCGGACGGCGCGCCGGCGGAACCCAAGCCCCGCACTTGACGCCGGGCGGGCCGGCGCGCAGCGTGTGCCCATGCCCGCCGCCCGGGAGCGGCGCGCCGGAGCCCAAGGCTGCCAGGGAATCGCGATGCGCGGACCTCGAGAGACGCCCAACGGAGGCCCTGATCGTGCCCGCGAGATCCGCGGCTGGTGTCTGTACGACTGGGCCAGCTCCGCCTTCGTGACCACGGTGACGGCGGCCCTCTTCCCGCCCTTCTTCCGCTCCCTGGCCACGACGGCCGGCGTCCCCAACACCGCGGCGACCGCCTACTGGGGCTACGCCAACGCCATCGCCGTTCTGCTGGTCGCCCTGGCCGCGCCGGTGCTGGGCGCGGTCGCCGACCACACCGGCGGCCTGAAGCGCTTCGTGGCCGCCTTCGCCGTGCCGGGCATGGTGGCCACGGGGGCTCTTGCGCTGGCGGGCGAGTCGAGCTGGCTGGCTGCCGGGGCTCTCTTCATCGCCGCCGCGATCGGCTTCGAGGGAGCGAACGTCTTCTACGAGGCCCTCCTGCCCCACGTGGCGCGCGGCGCCAGCATCGATCGCATCTCCGCCCGCGGCTACGCCCTCGGCTACCTCGGCGGCGGCTGCCTGCTGGCTCTCAACGCGCTCTGGGTGAGCCGGCCCGACCTCCTGGGTCTGCCCGGGACCGGCGCGGCGGTGCGCCTGTCCTTTGTGACGGTGGCGCTCTGGTGGGGCGCCTTCTCGCTGCCCTTCTTCCGGCACGTCTCGGAGCCGCGCGGGGCGCGGGGCGCGACGCGCCCCGGGGCGTTGGCGACGCCGGCCATCGCGGCGGCGTTCGCGCGCCTGCGTGCGACTGCCGGGAACATCGGACGCCACCGGCAGCTCCTCACGTTCCTGGTCGCCTTCTGGATCTACAACGACGGCATCGGGACGATCATCAAGATGGCCACCGCCTATGGCGACGAGATCGGGTTGCGCATGGCCGACATGATCGCCGCCCTGATCCTCACCCAGTTCGTGGGGATCCCGTGCGCCCTTCTCTTCGGGCGCCTGGCGACGCGAATCGGCGCCAAGCGCGCTATCCAGATCGCCCTGGGCGTGTACGTGCTGATCAGCGCCGGGGGCTACTTCATGCGCACGGCAGCCCACTTCTACGCCCTGGCCATCGCCGTGGGCACCGTCCAGGGCGGGGCCCAGGCCTTGAGTCGCTCGCTCTTTGGTGCCATGGTGCCGCAGCACAAGAGCGCCGAGTTCTTCGGCTTCTACACGACCAGCGCGCGCTTCGCAGGCTTCGCGGGGCCGCTGCTGTTCGGCGTGGTCAGCGGTTTGACCGGGGCCAGCCGGGTCAGCGTGGCCCTGCTGGCGGTTTTCTTCCTGGCCGGCGCCCTGCTGCTCTCGAAGGTTGACGTCGAGGCCGGGCGGCGCGCGGCCAGGACCGCGGAGCGGGAGAAGGCGGCGGCGGGAAGCGAGACCGAGCCGGAAGCCGCGACGAGGAGCGAGACCGAGCCGGAAGCCGCGACGAGGAGCGAGACCGAGCCGGAGCCCCCGTCGCCGCACGGAACGAGGTGACGCATGAGCAAGGCTCCTGATGAATCGACCAGGCGCGAGGAACGGCCGGCCGGTGCCGACGGAACTGGACCGACAAGCGCGCCATCCGCGACCGGTTCGCCGGCACTGCTGTCGCCCGGGCAGTTCGCGGCCAAGCGCCGGGAGTGGACCGAGCGCACCCGGCGGGCGCTGCCCGCCGTGGCCGCCAGCTACGCCGCCATCGCGCTCGGGTGCCTGGTGATGGCGGCCGGCTACAGCTTCTTCATGATTCCCCAGAAGATCGCCCCGGGCGGCGTGTACGGGCTGGCCACGGTGGTCCACTACGCCAGCGCGGCCGCGGTGGGCTGGGCGGCGCCAGTCGGTCTGGTGGGGTTGCTCATGAACATCCCGCTCTTCCTGTGGGGCCTGCGCGCTCTGGGGGTCCGCTTCGCGGCCCGCACGGTCTTCGGGATGGTCTTCGCCTCGGTCTTCATGGATGCGCTGACCTATGCGATCCCCCGCGTGCATGGTCTGGAAGCCCAGATCGGGGGCCTCGATCCGATGCTGGCGAGCGGTTTCGGCGGCCTGGCCATTGGCGCCGGTCTGGGGCTCATCTTCCGGCACATGGGATCGACCGGCGGCAGCGACATCGTGGGGCAGGTCCTGGGCCAGAAGACCAACATCAGCGTCGGGGTCTGGATGATGGCCATCGACGCGGCCGTCGTGGCCCTGGCGGCGTTCTACTTCCGCGACATCAACCTGTCGCTCTACGCGGTCGTGACGATTTTCGTCTGCGGGCGGGTGATCGACACCGTGCTCGAGGGGCAGAGTTCCTCGCGGGCGGTGACGATCGTCAGCGAGAAGCTCGAACCGATCCGTGAGGCGATTCTCTTCGGCCTCGGGCGCACGGGCACGCTCTGCGAGGGCACCGGCCTGTACCGCGGGCGGCAGAAGAACGTGATCCTCTGCGTGGTCAACCGCAAGAACCTGATTCACCTCGAGCGACTCGTGGCGCAGGCCGATCCCGAGGCTTTCCTGGTCGTGGCCAAGGCGCACGAGGTGCTGGGCGAGGGGTTCAAGCCCCTGCGGGACCGCCTGCGCGACCAGGAGGGGATGCTCTGAGGGATCGCCGCCCCAGTTTTTCCGAAGGCGCCGGCCGGCCCGGGCGGCTACACTTGTGGAAACGGGAGGTGCCTATGCGCAGGTTTGCGACGATGGCCGCCCTGGTCGCAGGAGCACTCACCCCCCCGACAGCCGTTCCGGCCGCCTCGACCGGCGGCGAGGAGCAGATCCTTGAGTTGTGCTGCAATGGCCGGTTCGAGGAGGATCTCGCCAGCGGCTGGCAAGTGACCCTACCCGACTCGGGCTCGACGATCATCCGCGATGTCAGTTTGGATCCGGATCCGGACTTCGAGGCGCTAGTCGTCAAGGACGGCGTCACGGGCCACGCCGGCCTCGGCCAAGTCCTGCCGCTCCACGACCTCGACATGCGCTTCTCCGTCCGGGCCCGGATGCTGACCGATGCCGGCTACGTCTCGTGGGCCGCGGCCGGCATCATGCTCACCTACATCGACGAGGGTGGGTTCGTCCTCGGGCAGACCGCCATCTGCTCGGTGAGCCGCTCCTGCCCCTGGCAGAACGGCCCCTCGTTCCACCTCATCGAGCCCTGGCACGACGATTGGGACACGTATTCCATTCACCTGGCGGAGGAACTGGCCACGAACCTGCCGGGCGTGAACGCATCCGCCGTGCACAGCCTGCGGATCTCGGTCGAGGCGATCCTCGACGACTGCTGAGGAGGCACCGTGCGGGCGGAGGTCTCCGCCGACGATGTCTCGCTGACCTGCGATCATGCCACGCCCGTGGTCTGCTATCTAGGTCACTCGCTGTTGGAGGCGCGCCGCGTCACCCCTGACGGGGTGTGCAGCAGCACGCAGCACATCGACCCCGGCGAGACCGCCGGGCTGGTTCTGTCCCTCAGGAACTACGGCCTCGCCACCGCGAGCGCCCGCGTCACGGTGTCGACCTCCGATCCCTACATCACGATACACAAGGGCTCGGCCGAACTGGGCAGCATCCCGACGGGCGCGGTGGTGGACAATCAGCACGCGCCTTTCGTCGTCACCGCCGCTTCCCCCGCGCCGCTCGGTCGGATGGCGAACATCGCCGTGTCGGTCGACCACAAGGGCGCGACCACGGTGTCGCACTTCCGGTTGTGCATCGGGCCCCGCCACTTCCTGGTGTGGGACCCGACGCCGGACGCCTCGAGCGGGCCCGTGATCTACCGCACCCTGCGAAGCCTCGGCTACTCCGGCCGCTACGCGACAGCGTTGAGCGCCCAGGCGCTCGCCGAGTGCCAGGTGTTGTGGGGCTCGCTGGGCGTCTACCCGCTCAACCGTCGCGTCCCGGCCGGCGGCGACGAGGCCCAGGCCATCAGCGCCTTCCTGGCCCAGGGAGGCGGCGCCTACCTCGAGGGAGGCGACGTCTGGTTCCACGATCCCCCGCTCGGCGGAGAGAGTTTCGGGCCGCTCTTCGGTCTGGGGGCCTACGCCGACGGATCCGGCAGCATGTATCAGGTCGTAGGGGAGCCGGGCACGTTCACCGCGGGGATGTTGATGAGTCACCTCGGCGAGACGACCAGCATCGACCGGCTAGCTCCAGCCGGCGCCACGAGCTTCCGGCTGATGCGCAACAACGCGCCCTCGTACTACGTGATGATCGCCCACAACACCGAGACCTACCGCACGATCGGATCGTCGATCGAGTTCGCCTCCCTGAGCGACGCCGCGTACCCTTCGACCAAGGCCGAGCTGGCTCGTCAGTTCATGTTCTTCTTCCTGCTGCGCGACCCGCAGCAGATCGAGCCCGCCCCGCCGCCCGATGCGCCGCCCGGGCTGTCGGGCGGCGCGCGCGCGCGTGTGCTGCTGGCCCCCAACCCCTGCGACGCCGGCACGCTCTTGAGGTGCCGGGTTAAGGGCGCGGGGCTCTCCCGGCTCGATCTCTACGACGCCGGCGGGAGACATCTGCGGACGCTGCTCGAGGGGCCGCTGGCGCCCGGACTGCACCAGCTCAGACTCGACACCGCCGGCCTCGCGGCCGGGTGCTACTTCGTCGGCGCGCCCGATGGGCCGCCCGCCACGGGGACGAGGCTGCTGATCGTGCGGTGAGCGGGCTGTGATGGTCAACCGACGGCTGCCCGGCGGGGCAGCGGCTTGCTCGCCGCCGCCTTCTTGCGCGTGATCTTGCGGGACGCGACCTTCTTGACGGCCGCCTTGCCCGCCGGCCCGCGGGCTCGCCCACCGGCCGGCGCCCTGCCCGGGTCGCCGGCGGACTCGCTGCCGCGCCGGGTGTCCGACTTGCCGCCGCTCCGGCCGCGCGGCTGCCGGGCCGCGGTCTGCTTCGCCTTCGGCCGAGCGGATGCGGGGACGCCCGGGCGCCGGCTCGCTCCGCGCCGGCCCGCTCCTCGCCGCGCCCGCGGGGCTCGCGGATCCTGGCCCTGGGCGCGCAGCTTCTCCTCCCGCGCCGCCAACAGCTCCAGGCCCTCGGCCAGCGTGAGCTGCTGCGGATCGCGCCCCTTGGGCACCGAGGCGTTCACCGTGCCATCGGTGACATAGGGGCCGTAGCGGCCGCTCCTGACCTGCACGGGGACGGCGTGCTGAGGATGCGTGCCCAGCTCGGCGAGCACCGTTGCCTGCGCGGCCCGCCCGCGCCGCCCCTTGGGCTGTTTGAGCAGCTCGACCGCCTCGCTCAGGGAGATGCTGCACAGCGCCTCGTGATTGGGCAGGCTGCGGCTCTCAGTGCCCATCTTGAGATAGGGCCCGAATCGGCCGTCCTGGACCGTGATCACCTCGCCCGTCTCCGGGTGCGCCCCCACTTCCCGGGGAAAGGAGAGCAGCATCAGCGCTTCTTCCAGGGTGATCGTCTCGATCGACATCGACGGCCACAGGCTGGCCATCTTGGGCTTGCCCCCGCGCTTCAGCTTGCCGTTCTGCGCCACCTCGGGCTCCCCCAGTTGTACATAGGGGCCGAAGCGACCGCTCTTGACATACACAGGCTTGCCGGTCTCCGGATCCTGGCCGAGCGCCTTGGCGCCCTGCGCCGCCTGCGCGATCAGGCCCAGGATGCGGCCGACCGTCAGCTCATCGGGCAAGGTCTGGTCGGGCACCGACGCCCGCTGCTCGTTCTCGCCCACCTGGACGTAGGGACCGTAGCGGCCGACGCGCACTTGCACGGGCTGGCCGTCCTCCGTCCGTCCGATCGGAATGGCCGACACACAGCGCATGTCGGCTTCGGCGCTGCAGGTCGACACGAGTTGCTTCAGGCCCAGCTCGGCCAGACGGTCGGTCTGCTTCCGCTTCCCGGCGGCGTGTCCGAAGTAGAAGCCCTTGAGCCAGGGAATCGAGTCGTGCTCGCCGGCCGCGATGCGGTCCAGCTCGGCCTCCATGTCGGCCGTGAAGTCGTAGTCCACCAGATCGGGCAGGCAGTGCACGAGCAGATTGACCACCGCAAAGGCGGTGAAGGTCGGCACGAGCGCCGTGCCCTTGCGCCAGACGTAACCCCGGTCCTGGATCGTGCGCAGGATCGTGGCGTACGTGGACGGCCGGCCGATGCCCCGCTCTTCGAGCTCCTTGATCAGGCTCGCTTCCGTATAGCGGGCCGGGGGCTGGGTCGTGTGCTGGGTCGCCTCCACCCTTGCGGGGCGCAGCTCCTGCCCCTCGCGCAGCGGCGGCAGCAGCTTCTCCTGGTCTTCGAGCTCCGCCCGCGGGTCGTCGGAGCCCTCGACGTAGGCGCGCAGGTAACCCGGGAACTCGATCACCTTGCCGGAAGCGTTCAGCGCGGCCCGGCCGTAGGGCCCGGCCGGCGCCTCGATGCGCACCTGCGTGCGGTAGCCGGTGGCGTCCTTCATCTGACAGGCCACCGTCCGCTTCCAGATCAACTCGTACAGCCGGAGCTGATCGGCATCCAGCTCGCTGGCCAGCCGCTGCGGCGTGCGGAATGTCTCGCCGGCCGGGCGGATCGCCTCGTGCGCCTCCTGGGCGTTCTTGGCCTTGCTTGTGTAGAAGCGCGGCGCATCGGGCAGGTTTTCCCGCCCATACAGATCCAGGATCTGACGCCGGGCCGCCTCGATCGCCTGGCTCGACAGAGTCGTCGAGTCGGTGCGCATATAGGTAATGTAACCGTTCTCGTAGAGGCTCTGGGCGACCCGCATGGTGCGCTCGGCGGTGAAGCGGAGCTGGCGCGCCGCTTCCTGTTGCAGGGTCGAGGTGATGAAGGGAGCGCTGGGGCGGTTGACGAAGCGCTTCTCGGCGACCTGCGTGACGGTGAAGGACGCCTCGCGCAGGATCGCGGCCACGGCCTGCGCCGTCTCCTCGCCGAGGGCGGTGACCTTGTCGGGTTCCTTCAGGGCGCCGGTGCGCTCGTCGAAGTCCTTGCCGACCGCCACGCGGCGGTCGTTCAGCTCGACCAGCCGGGCCTCGAACTTGCTCTCGGGCGCCTCGATCGGCCACAGCTCCGCCGTCAGACCGGAGTAGCTCGCCGCAACGAACGCCATCCGATCGCGCTCTCGCTCGACGACGAGGCGGGTCGCCACCGACTGCACGCGACCGGCCGACAGGCGCGGGCCCACCTTGCGCCACAGCACCGGCGAGACCTCGTAGCCGAAGAGCCGATCGAGGATGCGCCGGGCTTCCTGCGCCTGCACGAGGCGCGCGTCGATGTCGCGGGTGTTCTCGGTTGCCGCGGTGATGGCGGACTTGGTGATCTCACCGAAGACCATGCGCTTGATCGGCACCTTCGGCTTGAGCACTTCGACCAGGTGCCAGGCGATGGCCTCGCCCTCGCGGTCCTCGTCGGTCGCGAGGTAGAGCTCGCTCGCCTGCTTGAGCGAGTCCTTGAGCTTCTTGACCTGCGCGCGTTTCTCGCGGGGGATGATGTAGAGCGGCGTGAAGTTGTCGTCGACATTGACCCCCAGCCGAGCCCAGGGCTCGCCCTTGAGCGCGGGCGGGATCTCCGCGGCCGCCGAGGGCAGGTCACGGATGTGTCCGATCGACGACTCGACCATGAATTCCGGTCCCAGGAACCGGGCGATGGAACGCGCCTTGGCCGGCGACTCGACGACGACCAGCGCCCTGCGATTGGAAGCGTTCTTCGGCATGGAGTCCTTCTGCTCGTCTGGTTCGGTAGACTTCCTGCTTCTTTCCCCGGCCGATCCCCGCGCGCGTGTCCCCGCGCGCTCATCCCATCGGCGGACATCCGTCCACGCAACGATGGCAATAAAGGTTCGGGACCGACGCTGTCAAGTTCAGCATTTCCGTCGGCATGCAACAGCGAATCTTGAGCAAAGATCCCGGAGATCTCTCGCCGGCCCCCCGCGGATCTCCTGGCGGGGAGGCCTAAGAGGTTTCGATGGCTTTCGTTACCCCGCCATCGGACGGTCTTGTAATCATCGTCCGGCCGCCCGCGCGGCGACGCGGGCAGCAGAGTGCTCGGCGTTCAGGTCGTTCAGGTCGTTCAGGTCGTTCAGGTCGTTCAGGTCGTCTAGGTCCCCGACACCGACATCTCGGCCACACGGAACGTCGGCGTATTGCTCTCGTGCGTGAAGGCGAGGTCGTTGGCCACCATATCGATCGCCTTGAGCATCTCCCGGAGGTTGCCCCCCACGCTGATTCCCTTGACCGGGTGCGCGATCTCGCCCTGTTCGATCCAGAACCCCATCGCCGCTGAAGAGAAGGTATCGGTGACTGGCGACAGGCCCACCCACCATCCGGAGAGCGAGGTGAGCAGCAGGCCGCGCGGCGTCCGGCGGATGATCTCCTCGGGCGGCACGCCACCCGCGCGCAGGTAGTGCGTGCTCGTGCCGATGTCCGGGCGGACCGTGTAGCTGCCGCGAGCGGTGTTGCCGCCCGGATCGACGCTCAGCGCCTGCGCGCTGGCCAGATCGGTCAGGTAGTTCCTGAGCACGCCGTTCTCGATGATCGGCAGTGCGCGGCAGGGGGTGCCCTCGCCGTCGAACGACCGGCGGCCGGCGCCCTCGCGCAGCTGCGGATCATCGACGATGGTGACTCCCTCGGCGGCGATTCGCTGGCCGATCTGATCGGCGAGGTAGGAACGCCCGCGCATCACGTTGTCGCCGCGCGTGGGCGGCACGGTGTAGGCGAGCAGCGCCCAGCCCACGTGCGGCGTGAAGATGACCGGCACGCGGGCCGACGCGACGGAACGCGCGCCGAGCATTGCCACCGCCCGCTGCCCGGCCTCCCGCCCCAGCGTCTCGCCGTTGAGCAGGTATTGCCGCCCGCAGCCCGCGGTGTAGCGCCCGCCCGAGCTCGTGTCGCCGCCCGACTCGGCGATCGCCTCGGCGCCGATCTCGATGTGGCAGATCGGCGCGTAACGCCTGACGCCCAGCGAGTTGACGAGCGCGATCTCGCCGTCCGTCTCCTCATACCCGATGCCGCCGCTGCCGGTGACCCCTTTGACGGACAGCATCGCGGCCTCGATCTCCTTCAGGCGCGCGACCTTGGCCTCGTGCGCCTCGGCCGCCAGGTCCGGGTCGGCGTGGGGAGCATCGCTCGCCTCGGAAGGAGCGGCGAAGAGGGTCGGTTCCTGCGGGGCCGGCAGAGCGCGCGCCATCTCGAGCGCCTGCTCGGCCAGCTTGATCAGCGCGATCGCGGAGGTGCTGGTCGTGTGGACCAGCAGCGTGCGCCTCTCGACGGTAACCCGCAGGCCCAGCCCGAGGCTGTCGGCCCGGTTGACCGATTCGACCTCGCCGTTGCGCAGATCGATCGTGAGATCCCGGCCGGCGCGCACATAGGCCTCGGCCGCCTGCGCGCCCAGCTTCATGGCGCCCTCGACCGCGTAGGAGGCGGTCGTCAGCGGATCGATACGCTTGCCCACGTCTCCTCCTCAATGACTCAGGGCAACTGACTCAGGGCAACTGACTCAAGGCGACTGACCCAGGGCGACTGACCCAGGGCGACTGACCCAGGGCGACTGACCCAGGGCGACTGACCCAGGGCGAGCCACCCAGGGCGAGCCACCCAGGGCGCCGGCCGCTCAGGCGGTGCCGCCCACCGTGATCGCCGCAATCCGCAGCGTCGGGCAGCCCGAGGTGACCGGCACCCATTGCCCTGACTTGCCGCACGTGCCGGGCCACGCGGCGAAGTCCGCGCCCACGCGATCGATGCGCTGGAGCACCTCGGGGCCGGAGCCGACCAGATTGGCGCCCTTGATCGGCGCGGTCACCTTGCCGTTCTCGATCAGATAGGCCTCGCGCAGGCCGAAGGTGAACTGGCCGCTGGTCGTGTCCACCTCGCCGCCACCGAACTCGACCGCGTAGACGCCGCGCGCCGTGGCCTTGATGATCTCCTCGGGGCTCTCTGGCCCCGGGGCCACATTGGTGTTGGTCATGCGCACGATGACCGGATTGCGGAAAGACATGCGCCGGCCGTTGCCGGTGCTACGCGCGCCCATGGCGTGAGCGGTGCGGCGGTCCTGCATGAACCCGCGCAGGATGCCCTGCTCGATCAGCAGGGTGCTGGCCGCGGGCGTGCCCTCGTCGTCGATGTTGAAGCTGCCGCGCGCCTGTGGAATGGTCGCGTCGTCGTAGAGCGTCACCAGCTCGCTGGCGACCTTCTGGCCCACCCGCCCGGCGAAGACCGTGGTCTGCCGCAAGACCCCATCGGCTTCGAGCCCGTGGCCCACCGCCTCGTGGAACATGACGCCGCCGCCGGCCGCGACGACGACCGGCAGCTCGCCGGTGGGAGCGGGCCGCGCGTCGAGCATGCGCAGCGCCTGCTCCGCCGCCGCGCGCCCGGCCTGCTCGGGCACCTCGCCGTCGAGCTGCTCCAGGCCGCGCCGGTACGAGACGCGCACCATGCCCTCGGACTGCGCTTCCCCGCGGGTCGCGTTCACCGTGACCCGCAGGTAGATGAGCGGCAGCTCGTCCTCGTAGACGAACCCGTCCGAGTTGGCCAGGGTGAAGCGCTGACCCGCGTCGGTGTAGTCGATCACGACCTGTTGGATGTGCGGGCTGACCGCGCGCGCGGCGCGATCGACCCGACTGAGTATGGCGATCTTCTCGGCGATGGTCGCGTCCTCGATCGGGCGCGCGGCGGTGATGATTCGCGGCACGTCCCGCGGCGTGACCGCGGCGACGCCGTCACCTTGGCCGGCGGCGATGTGCGCGGCCGAGTCGGCCGCCGCGCGCAGCTGCTCGGGATCGAGCGCCTCGGCGTAGGCGTAGCCGGTCTTCTCGCCCGCCAGCGTGCGGACGCCGCCGCCCTGCAGGATGCCGTACTCCAGCCCCTTGATCTCGCCGGCGGTCATCGAGATGTTCGTGCTCAGGCGCGTCTCGAGGAACAGGTCGGCGTAGTGTCCCCCGCGCGCGAGCGCCGCGCTGAGGATGCCCGCCATCTCGCTCAGGGATGGCCCGGGCGCGGCCAGCGCCGAACGCGTCAGGCTGGGGCAGGCGGCCGCGGCCGCTCCGATCCCGAGCCCTTTGAGGAAGGTTCTGCGGGAAAGGCTGAAGCTATACACGCCGACCTCCGTGCGCTGCACGCCTGTCGCGCGGCGCGGTCCGTGCGACCCGGGGGGTGGGCGCCGGCCGGCGGCGCCGATCGCCTGTTATCGAATCACCACGAAGCGAGCGCTCCGATCGCCCGCCGAGGTGGTCAGTCTGACCCAGTAGACGCCGCCCGGCAAGGGCCGCCCGCGGTCGTCGCGGCCGTCCCAGCTCACCACCGCGCCGCCGCCCGCCGCGGCGCCGGCTCCAGCGCCGCCGCCCGCCGCGGCGCCGGCGCGCGCCGTCAGGTCCCGCGCCAGTCGCCCGGCGAGATCGTAGATCCCCAGCCCGCGCAGCGTGCCGCTCCCCGGGCTG
>CAZRWW010000039.1:0-46447 GCA_964603725.1 uncultured bacterium | reverse complement strand
CGCCGCTGCGCCGCGCCGGGACCCGGGGCCGGACCTAGCGCCTGCGCGCCGCCGCCCTCGTCCGCGGGCGCCCCAAGTGCCTGCGTCCCGCCCGCCCGCTCGACGGCCGGCCCGGGCGCCCGCGCGCCGGCGGCGCTTTCGAGCGAAAACGCGAGCAGGTCCGGACCCGTGCTGAGGAGGATCATCGTCGAGATCGCGCAGATGCCGATCCCCAGCAGCAAGCCCCGGCCGCGGACCTCATGCGCCCAGACGATCACCCCGGCGGCGAGCAGCAGCAGCGATCCGGCGGCGGCGAGCGCCGCCTGGGCCGTCGGCCGAACCCAGCGCGGGCGCAGGCGCACCGTCTGTCCGGCCAGCTCCTCGATCGTCAGCCGCGCCGGCGCGCCCGACCCGGGCCGGCCGAGCCCACGGATCACCTCGAGCAGCTCCGCGTGCCGGCGCGCCAGCGTCGGCGCATCCGGCAGGCGCTCCTCGAGCACGGCGCCGACCGAGCCCGCGCCGGACGACGGGGCGCCCGCGGGCGCGGCGGCGCCCGGCGCTACCGTGACCGGCACTCCGCCGCGCACCAGCATCCACAGGACGAGCGGCCCGGTGAGGACGCACAGGGTGAAGCCGATCAGGAAGAGCCGCGGCAGCCGGCGCGCAGGAGGCGGTCCGGCTGCGGTATCGGGGGCCGGGCGGGCGGCGTCCCAGCGCCCCTCTTCGCCGCGCTCCCAGAGCCGGAGATAGAGAAAGATGCTGACGCCGATGAGAAAGCCGCCGGTCAGGAAGATGTACGGCACCAACCGCTCGAGGATCATATCCCCTGCTCCCCGCCGTGCGGCCCCTCGCCAGGCCCGGCGGCGTTCCCGTTGCGACTGTCCGGCCGGGGCAACTCTTAGCACAATCGAGCCGGCAGGCAACCGTGAAGCCCGGCGCCCGCCCCGCGGATGAGCCTCGCCGCCGCGCCCCGGGCCGCGCCCACCGGCCGGGCGCTGGCATGAGCCGGAACTTTCCGGGATAATCTCGCGATCGAGGTGGTTTCAAACCGTGGCGCGGCTCCGGGTCGCCTTTCGGGTAAGCGCGGCCCTGAGCCTGGGCGCGCGGGCTGAAGACAGCCAATCAGAGGAGAGCAGTCGATGGCACATTCTCACACCCCAGCAGGCAGCGCGCCGGGGCAGGCCGCTCGCAGCGCGGCCGGCCGCGCGCCGGCGCGAGTCGCCGTTCTGGCGGTCGCCACCCTGGCGGTTGTTCTCGGTCCGGTCGGGCCGGCGTCGGCCGAAGGCGTGCGCTGGGAAGCGCTGACGATCGAGCAGGCGCTGGCCAAGGCGGAGCGCACCGGATCGATCGTCATGGTGGACGTGTACGCCACCCACTGCCAGCAGTGCCAGGTCATGGACAAGGAGCTGTGGGAAACACCCCAGGGGGCGGCCTTTGCCGAGGGCCTGCTGGCGGTGCGCTATCCTTCGGATCGCCCGGCGGGCGCCGACCTGCAGCGGCGCTACCCCGTGCTGGGACTGCCCCTGGTGCTGTTCCTCAATCCCGACGGCACGGAGCTGGACCGCGTCGTCGGCTACCGAGACGTCGCCTCGTGGTTGAACGAGGCCCGGCCGCTGAAGGCGGGCGTCGACCCGTTGCCGGGTCTGGAGAAGCAGCTCGAGACCCAGCCCAACGCGGGCCCGGTGCTCTACGCCCTGTTCGAGAAGTACCTCTACCGCCAGCGCGCCGAGGAGGCCGAGGCCCTGCTCGCCCGCCTGATCAAGCTGGACCCGGAGCGCCAGGGCGGCCTGACCACGATGGCGCTCACGCAGCTGGCCAAGTATTACGATTTCTTCGCCGGCGACGCCGAGCGCGCGCAATTCATCTACCGGACCATGGTGGAGGAATACCCCGGGTCGGACGGCATCACGGGCGCGCTCAAGGAGACCTTCGACTACCACAAGGAGCGCGGGACGGTCGCCGAGTGGGTGGCCTGGGTCTGCCCCATCGCCACCGCCCACCCGCGGTCGCGCTACCTGAACCGCTACACGGCCACGTTTGCCTTGAGCAGCGGACAGACCGGGGCATGCCTGGCTCAGGCGGCGCGCAACGCCGCCCTGCTGGAGCCCTACCCGCAGCAGAAGGTGTATCTGGACTCGATCGCCGTCGTGCTGGCCGGCCGCGGCCGCTAATGCCCGCCGGGCGCGGCGGATCCGAGCCGGGAAGCCAGGATGGCTGCTTTGGCGCACCCGCCGATGGGGCCCGCGGCCCGGTCGCGGCCGGGATCGCGCACCCGGCCGCTCCTCGGGGGGAAGCCTAAATAACCCCGCGGTCGAGACCGATATCAACGCCTGGGGGCATGCGAGCCCCGGGGCGAGGATCGCCGGGCTCGGATCGGGTTATTCCACGTGCGCCGGAGGGCGATGGTCCGCCCGAGCCGGTTGCTCCTCGTACGCCGACCCTTGCGATCCACCACAACTGGGGTTCCGGCCGCGATGACGCGCAAGAAGCTCGGACCAAGACCGGCGCAGGTCGGGCGGCCTGCGGCCGGGCCGGAAGCCGAGATCGAGAAGCTTGTCCAGGAGACGGCCGGCTTCTTCGCCATCCCCCTGGCCAGCCTGCGCATGGACACCGTCACCGGCTTCGACCTCTACCTGCGCAATCCCCAGGACAAGCAGCACGTTCTGTATCGGACCGGCGACCTCATGTTCACCGAGGAGCATCGCGCCAAGCTGCAGCAGAGCAGCGTCACCAACGTCTACATCTCATCCGCCGACCGCAGCAAGTACATGCGCTACCTGGAGAACAACCTGAGCCAGATCCTGGCCGACGACAAGGTCTCGAGCCCCGAGAAGGCCAAGATCCTGTACGGCTCGGCCGCCCAGCTCGTGCAGGACGTCTTCGCCCGGCCCGCATTGGGCGAGAACATCAAGCGCGCCGAGGACCTCGTCGAGCACACCGTCTCGCACCTGATGAAGGGCGGCGAGCACCTGGGCAGCCTCCTCAGCATCATGTCCTTCGACTACCAGACCTATACCCACTCGGTGAACGTGTGCGTCTTCGGGGTGGCGCTGGGGCGCCGCATCGGATTGAGCGGCATGGAGCTGAATGAGCTGGGCACGGGGCTGCTGCTGCACGACGTGGGCAAGTCCACGATCGATCCGGCCATCCTGCTCAAGAAGGGCCCGCTGACCGACGCGGAGTGGAAGGTCGTCAAGACGCACCCCGACGTGGGCGTGCAGATGCTCTCCGAATCCGGGCGGGTCTCGAAGTTCGCGCTGGCGGTCGTGCACCAGCACCACGAGAAGTGCTCCGGCGGCGGCTATCCCCAGGGGCTCAAGGAGCCGCAGATCCACCTGTACGCCAAGATCGCGGCGCTGGCGGACGTCTTCGACGCGCTCACCACGAAGCGCTGCTACAAGCAGGCGGTTGATTCCTTCCCGGCCATCCGCATCATGATGAACGAGATGAACGACAGCTTCAACGACGAGCTCTTGCGCGAGCTGATCCTGATGATGAACGCGGCCGAGATCGCCGGCGACCGTCAGTGCGGCTCGACGCGGCCGGCGCCGCCCAGCGCCGCGCGCGCCGCCTAGCGCAACTCCCGCAGCGCCTCGTCGAGCTGCGTGACGGTCTCGCCGAAGATCTGAAACGCCCCCTCCAGCGTCGCGCTGTCGGTGAGGTCCACGCCGGCCCGCCCGATCAGCGCCAGCGGATCGTCCGATCCGCCCCCGCGCAGGAGGTCGAGGTACTGCGCGACCTGCGCCTGGCCGGAGAGCACGCGCTGGATGAAGATCTGCGAGGCGCAGAAGCTGGTCGCGTACTTGTAGACATAGAAGTTGTAGTAGAAGTGCGGAATGCGCGACCACTCCCAGCGGATGCGATCATCGGCCTTCAGACCGGGCCCGAAGTGGCGCGCGTTGAGCTCGTAGTAGGCCTGGCTCAGCGCATCGGCCGTCAGCGGCCGCCCGGCGGCGTCCAGCTCGTGCACCAGCTTCTCGAACTCGGCGAACATGGTCTGGCGGTAGACCGTGCCCTTGAAGGTGTCGCAGAAGTGGTTGAGCAGGTAGGCCCGGAAGCGCGGGTCGTCGCTCTGGCGCAGCAGGTACTTGAGCAGCAGCACCTCGTTGAGCGTCGAGGGGATCTCGGCGATGAAGATCGGATACGAGGCGAAGCGCGGCGGCTGGGCGCGATTCGCCAGCCAGGTATGCAGCGAGTGGCCCAGCTCGTGCGCCAGCGTGAAGGCGTGGTCGAGCGTGCCCTGGTAGTTGAGGAGGATGTAGGGCAGGCTGTCGTAACAGCCGGCCGAGTAGGCGCCCGAGCGCTTGCCGCGGTTCTCGTAGATGTCGATCCAGCGCTCGGCGAAGGCGGAGCGCAGGGCCCCCACGTACTCCTCCCCCAGCGGCGCGCAGGCCGCGAGGACCCAGTCGCGCGCCTGCTCGAAGGGGACCGTCATCTCGTAGTCGGGAACGATCGGCACGTAGACGTCGAACATGTCGAGATCGTCGACCCCGAGCTGCCGGCGGCGCAGCTCGACGTACCGATGGAAGTGGGGCAGCGCCGCGTGGGTGGCCGCGATCAGCGCCTCGTAGAGCGCGATCGGCACGTTGTCCTCGTGCAGCGAGGCGGCCAGCGCCGAGGGGAACTTCCGCGTGGCGGCCAGATAGTTCTGCAGCTTGACCTGGTGCGAGAGCGTCGCGGCGAGCGTGTTCTTGTAGGAAGCGTAGGTGTCGTAGAGCGCGGTGAAGGCGTCGCGCCGCACGCGGCGATCGGCGTCCATCAGAAACGTGAGGAAGCGCCCCTGCGAGAGCTCGCGCTCGCGCCCCTGCGCGTCGGTGACCGACGGAAACCGCAGATCGGCGTCGACGAGATAGCCGAAGACCTTCTGGGGCGCCCCGAAGACTTCGCGCGCGCGCGAAAGGAGGGTCTCCTCGGCCGCGGAGAGAACGTGCGGCTTGCGGCGCAGGAGCTTCACCATCTCGTAACGGTCGGCGCGCAGCGCCTCGTCCTCCGTCCAGCGGCGCAGATCCTCCTCGGAGTGCTCGAGCAGCTCGGGGGTGATCCAGGCCAGCCGCCCGCTGACCTCGGTCACCTTGGCGCGAATGCGCGCGGTCCGGGCCTGATGCTCGCTGTTGCCCGTGTCCTCGTCCTCGCGGAGCTGCGCGTAGCTGTGCAGCTTGTTGAGCAGCCGGTCGAGCTCGATCTGCGCGGCGAGGAGCCGGGCCACCTGCGCGGGGGAATCGAGCTGGCCGCGCAGCGCCTCGAGCGGGCGCGTGAGATCCTCGATGCGCGCGAAATCCTCCTCCCAGGCCGCCGGGGCGGCGTACAGGGCCTCGAGGTCCCAGGTGTGGCTGGGATCCATGCGATCGCGGGCGGGGATCTCTCCGCCGCCCGCGGGGGGAGCGGTCTCAGGCTGGTGAATGGTCATGCTTCGGTCTCCTCGCGGCCCGGCGGCCAGGCCCGGCGGCGTCATGGGCCGCCCCTGGCCGCCACCTCAACCATCCGGCCCACCATGCTCTCGCCGTCTCGCTCCCAGCGCGGCACGAAGCGCCGGTCGATGAAGATATGCGGGATGCTGGCGAGGCCCGTCTGCTGTCCGGCCCGGCAGTCCTCTTCGATCGCGGCCGCGACCTCGGGCCGCTCCATCGCGGCCACCAGCGCGTCGGGATCGAGGCCCTGCGCGCGGGCGGCGGCGCGCAGCGCGGATTCATCCACGCGCTCGCGCTCCTGGGCCAGCCAGGCGTGCAGGCGCCAGTAGGCCTCGGGACCGCCCACCAGGAGCGCCGCCTCCGCCGCGCGGGCGGCCAGGCAGGCCTTCTCGAAGAGCGTCCGGGGGGCCACCGGGTTGCAGGCCTGGTTGACCGGGAAGTGCCGGAAGTTGTAGCGCACGTCGCCCCGGCCGGCGACGAACGCGCGAATCGAGCTGTCGGCCCGCGCGGTGCCGGGCTCGACCAGATCGCCCCACACCACGATCTCGACCGGCGCGTCGGCTCGACCCAGCAGGCGGGGATGGGCATCGGCAGGCAGCGCGCGCGCGGCGCCCTCGCGCCAGTCGTCGATGAACTTCTGCGCCGCGGCGACCGGACGATCGGCCGTGTGCGTCCGCGCGGGCGGGTTCTCGCGGGCCACCTCCGCCACGGTGCGCTCGAGCGCGCCCCGCACGTTGAAGCCTTTGAGCTCGATCCCGTTGACGAAGATCATCGGGGTGTAGTGAATGCCCACGCTCAGCGCTTCGTCGATGTCGGCCTCCACGCGCGCCAGGGTCTCGGGCCCGGTCATGACCCGGATGAACTCGGCGCGGTCGAAACCCAGCTCCTGCAGTCCCGCGGTCAGCTCCTGATCGGTGAAGGCGCCGTCATGATCGAACAGCCACCAGTGCATCTTCCAGAAACCGTCATTGCCCGCCAGCAGACCCGCCGCCTCGGCGGCGCGCGCCGCCCAGCAGGCGTTCGGGTGCATATTGCGCTCGACGTGCTTGTTGCAGCCCGAGGACATCGGGAAGTGTTTGATCGACAGCGAAACGTCCTGTCGGGCGGCCAGGATCCGGCGGGCATCCTCCTCGATCCGATTGCAGTCGATGCACTGGTAGTCGGTGAACATCACGATGCGGATCGGCGCCGGATCGGGGCCGTGGAGATAGCGCCCGCGGAATCCGCCCCCCGCCGGCGGCGGCTCACGCCTGGCCTCCGGCTGGAGCTCCTCGGGCCGGGCGGCTTCCGTGACGGTCGGCGCGGGGCCGGCCGCGGGGCCAGCCGCCGGCTCGCTCGCGGGGGGCGCGGCCGCCGAGACCGGGTCCCCGTGCACGGCCTGCGGCGCCGCGCCGGCCGGGTCGTTGGCGGCCGCGATGATGCGCGCCACCGATTCGCTGCGCGCCGCTTCGCCGCGCTCTTCGACCGCCGCCATTTCTCTCCACTTGGTCACCGCCAGGACGGCCGAGACCGCCACGAAGCACAGCACCAGGGCCCCCGCGGGTCGCCAGCTCGGCGCGGCGGGCCGGCGGTGGCGCTCGGCCAGGATCCAGAAGCCGAAGTTGCCCGCGTGAGAGGCGAGGCAGTAGCCGCAGCTGTAGTCGTCGAGCACGATCACCGCCACGAAGAGCAGCGAGGACAGGGCTCCCAGGCGGACGATGGCCATGAACCAGCGGGACAGGCCGCCGCGCGAGAGCGCCCAGGCCACGAGCGCCCCGGCGAAGTAGGCGAAGCCCAGGAACGACGTCGGCCAGCCGATCAGCGGCACGCGGCCCCACGCGCTCGCGGCCGCTTCGGCGCACGCGCTGTCGTGGCCGCAGCCGGGAACGCTCAGGGCTCCGATGTGCCCCATGACCAGGATGAAGGAGCTCACCACCGCCACCGCGAGCAGGAGGAAGCCGCCCATGTAGGCGGGCATCGGCACCCCGCGCCGACCGCCGCCCGCATACGCATCCGGCCGCCGGAGCTCCGGGGCTGGTTGTTCGCTCACTGCCCTCTCCTCCCTCACCCGACCGGCGCGAGATCGAGGTCGCGCGCCATTGCTTTCCGTGGCTGCCGACTATCGCCGATTCGCGCCGGCGAGCCAAGCCGTCATCCAACCGCCGCGCACCCCGGCGCGCCCATCGCATGACCCGCCCCGAGCGGCGGCCGCCGGGGGCGTCGCGCCCGGAGCGCGGCATTGTCGGGAATACCCCCCCGCCAGTGGCGTTGCTCCGTACGAGCCGCCCGCGGAACCCCAGACGCGGAGGTCTCGCCGAAGGCCCCGCAGAAGCAGCCAAGTTGCAGCGGCCGCGCCCCGCTCCGGGTCCCGTCCAGTCCGAGCGGCCAGCCGGTGCGATTGCCGGGACCTCACCCCGCGGCCCGGTGTAGCGATGGCAGCAAGCGGTGCACGAGCCTGGGGAAGATCCTGACCGGAACCCATCCTGAACCCCCGGGCTCAACGCAGGGAAGCCAGAGGAGGCGCAGATGAAAGTCCGTATCGCTCCTCATGTCCGGCGAGCGGTGCTTCCCCGCGGCGGTGGTCCTGAAACGGACGAAGCCGAGAACCTCCGCGGCGGCAGCGCGGACCTGAATATCGAACACAGGCACGATGGGTCGGACCGGAGCCACTACCACGTCGGCGACGACAGCGTACGAGCGATCTCCTGGGCGGAAGCCCTGTTGTTCGGCGGCCAACTGCGGCAAGAAGATGACGACTCGCCGCATGGCTCGGGGCTGCCCTCGCCCGGCATCAAGTTCATGCACGCGGTCCCGGAGGCTCTGCGCCACATCGGCTGCATGTGGCTCACCGACGGGCGCGAAGACCGGCGATGCGGCAAGCCGCCCGCCTGGACCATGGGGGCCAATCTCAACCTGGCGCGCGTCTACTGCGAGATGCACGGCCGGCTCATCGAGCTGCGCCGGGCGCAGATCCGCTCGGTGCGCAAGCTGAGGCGCCGTGTCGCGGGTTGAGCGCCCCGGCGGTTCCGGCAGACCGTGTGCGCGGCACCCGGCGGAGGTGACGCGCGTGGCGCAGCCGGCCTTCATCGATCCTTCGCGCTTTCGCGCGGGCTTGACCTATGAAGCCTATCTGGAGCTCTTCGCGTCGGCGGCCATAACTCCGGCCGGCGCGGAGCTCACACCCCAGCAGGCCGAGCGCGCGCGCTACACACAGCTCAACCTGCAGCGAACGGGCCGCATCGGCAGGACCTACGGAATGGCGGAGCCCTTGAGGGCGGCCCTCGCGGCGATCGCTGAACCCCAGCGCTGGCTCATCATCACCGAGCCCTGGTGCGGCGATTCGGCGCAGTGCGTGCCGTACCTCGCCGCGATGGCGGTGGTGAACCCGCGGATCGAGCTGCGGCTCCTCTTGCGGGACCAGAACCTCGATGTGATGGACCGTTACCTCACCGACGGCAAGCGCGGCATCCCGATCCTGATCGCCGGCGATACGGCCGGGCGCGAGATCTTCCGCTGGGGGCCGCGGCCGCAGCCGGCCGCCGCGCTCGTGGCCGAGGCCCTGGCCGCCGGCCTGCCCAAGGAGGAGCGCCTCGAACGCCTGCACCTCTGGTATGGCCGCGATCGCGGGCGGACGCTCGAGGCGGAGCTCGCGCGGCTCCTGGCGCGCCGGGCCGGTCCGGATCACGTCGCGCCGGGCCCTTCGACCTGACGCGTGATCCGGATGCCCCTGCGCGCGAGCTCCCCGGCCAGCAGCTCGTAGGGCAGATCCCTCCAGGGCGACAGCAATCCGCGCCGGGCGATGGCGCCCGTCCCGATGAGCTGCGCGCCGATGCTCGCCGTGAAGCCCACCGTCCGGCTCATGGCGGAAAGGCCGCTCGCCAGGTCGCGCCGGTCGATGAGCTGATAGACCACCCGCCGGCGTTCGCCGCCTTTGATCCCGGTGGCTTCGATGCGCAGGATCGCCAGGTCGCGCTCGCCCGGCCCGTAGCGCAGGTGCGGCTCCAGCGCCGCGGCCAGAAACCGCCGGCGGTCGACGGCGACGCCGTCGACCATGTCGGGCTCGTCGTCGAGCAGGCCGAGCGCGACCACGGTCTGCCAGAAGGCGCAGTGGCCGGGCCAGCGCAGCGTGAAGCGCCCCAGCTCACGCAGGTGCCGGCGGTCGAGGCCGAGCAGCTCGACGTAGGGCAGCGCATCGCCGTTGGGGTAGGCCTCGAAGCGCCCCAGACCGTCGATCTCCAGGACGTGCGTGTGGCGCGGCGCGAACTGCTCGGCGTCGCCGATCGCCGCGACCTCGCCCCCGCGAATGACGCGGGCGGGACGCCGGTAGGCCCGCAGCACGCCCGCGAAGCTCCAGGAGATCTTGTACCGGAGCGGATTGTCGGCCGCGGCGGGCTCGGGCACGCCGGCTCCGTAGCTGAGCAGCGACTCGACCCGCTCGAGATCGCGCACGGCCGCGGCCATCAGCACCAGATCGAGGCCCGGATCGAGGCCGCACTCGGGCAGGATGGCGACGCCGCGGCGCTCGGCCTCCGCGGCCAGCGCGGCGACCGGCGGCCGCACGTAGAAGGTGTTCACCACGTGCGCGCCGTGGGCCACCGCGGCCGCGGCCACCGTCCCGGCGAAATCGGGCGGCAGCAGGTCGATCACCACATCCGGGCGCGCGGCCATGAGTCGCTCGACGCTGGCCGGGTCGCGCGCGTCGACGTGCTCGCAGCGCACGCGATCGCGGTAGGTCTGCCCGCGCAGGTGCGCCTCGAGACCGGCGCGGTCGAGGTCCGCGGCCGTGATCGCCGTGACGGCCGGGCAGGCCGCCAGGTCGTGCAGCGCGGCCTTGCCCTGCAGCCCGACCCCCAACACGAGCACCCGCACGGATGGCCCCTCCCGGTTGTGCTTCCCGCCGTTCGCCTGCGCGCCGCTCCGCGCCACGCCGCGACACGCCGCGCGCCCGCGCGCCCCGCGCGGGCGGCTACTCCTTCTCCCGCCTCGTGACCGGAAAGACGATGCGGGCCACGCACTGCTCCGCCGGCACGCTGCGCGCATCGCTCAGCCAGTGCTCCTGCGGCGAGCCCCCGAGCTGGTAGTCGCTCTTCTCCAACCACGCCGTCAGGGCGCCCCAGCACGGGCCGGTGCCGCTGTAGGGGCCCGTGCAGGTCACGACCGCCGCCTCCATCGCGGGCATCGTCCGCACCTCGAAGGGCGCCTGCGCCTTGGCCTCCGCCGCGACGGGCACGCAGATCTCCCAGCGCAGGGAATCCTCCGGCACCCGCTCCGGGCTGTCATGGTAGACGGCGAACGGCCCTCCGCGGATGATGCCGGTCGACATCGCCTGGTTCACGGCCTTCATGATGGCCTCTCCGTGCGCGGCGTAGGAGCCCCGCATGGGCAAAGCCAGCACGGTCAACGCGGGGATCTGCTCCACGGTGACCTCGCTCGCCCGGTTGGCGACGGCCGCCGGCGCCGGGTCGCCGGCCCCGGCCTCAGTCGGCGCGCCCCCCGCCGCGGGTTCCCCCGCGCGCGCCGGCCACGCGGCCAGCAGCGCGATCGTCGCCGCCCAGATCGACGTCCTCCCGCGCCAGCATCTGTGTCCCATCGTCTCCCCTCCTTCTGAAACGAACTTGTGAATTGGATCGATCACCTACTGGATCCCGTGCTCTCGCTTGTACTCGAGCCAGGTGCGCTTCAACTCCACGAACTCCTCGAACGATCGGCGCAGCAGGAACGGATTGGTGCGCCGCTCGCGGCCGATCGTCGAGCTGGGCGCGACGCCGACGTCGTGGCCGGGCCACACCTCCGTCTCGTCGGGCAGCGTCAGCAGCTTGCGATGGAGCGACTCGTACTCGCCGCGCGCTCCCGCACCGAAGTCGGTGCCGCCCACCTTGCCGACGAAGAGCGTGTCGCCGGTGATGAGCTTGCCGGGCTCCTCCGGCGTGCGCCTCTCCTGCGCCAGCACGCACAGGCTGTCCTCGCTGTGGCCGGGCGTGCGCAGGAAGGTGAGCTCGACGGAGCCCATCGCCAGCCGCTCGCCGTCCGCCACGCCCCCCGCGCCGCCGTGCAGGAGCCGCACCCCGCCTTGCGCCAACACGGCGTCATTGCCGCCCGCGTGGTCGTGGTGGCCGTGCGTGTTGATCAGGTAGCGCACGATGAGCGCTTGCTCGGCCGCCCGGGCCAGCACCAGCTCGGGCCGATAGGCCGGGTCGACGAGCGCGGCGGAGCGCGTGTCCTCGTCCCCGATCAGGTAGGCGAAGTTGCGATCGCCGCCCACGCGGATCTGCTCGAAGATCATCCTCGATCCTCCCCTCGTTCGTCCGAGCGCATCCCCCGCGCCCGCGGCGGCCCGAGCAGTCGGGGCCGCGCCGCCCCCGCGCCACCGCCCGGTGTCACCCGCGCCGTCCCGCTCCCGCCAGCACCCGCTCGTAGAGCGCCTCGTAGCGCGGCACGACCCGCTCGACGCCGAAACGCTCGCGCGCGTCCGCCGCCGCTGTCCGGCTCATCCGCTCCCACTCCGCGCGGTCCTTGAGCAGCGCCGCCGCCTTGACGACCGTGCAGGCCACCTCGCCCACCGGGCAGAGCAGGCCCGTGCGCCCCTCGGCGATCACCTCCGGGAGGCCGCCGCTGTCGCTGGCCGCCACGGGCGTGCCGCAGGCCATGCCCTCGAGGGCCGAGAGCCCGAACGACTCGTGATCGCTCAGGAGCAGATTGAGGTGCGCCGAGCGCATGACCGCGGGCACGTCGTCGGCCGTGCTCGCGAAGGCAATCTTCCCGCACAGGCCCAGCTCCGCGGCCAGCTCCTGGGCCAGCCCCTTCTCAGGCCCCTCGCCGAGGATCGTGAGCCGCGCGGGGAGCTGGGCCTGCACGCCCGCGAAGACGCGCACCACGTCCGCCACGCGCTTGACGGGGCGCAGGTTGCTCGCGTGCAGGAGGTGAAACGGTTCGCCCGCCTCGGGGTAGGGCGCGCGGCCGTCGGGCCGGAAGCGCTCGCTGTCGACGAAGTTGTGGATCACCTCGGGCGCGGCGGGCAGCTCGAAGCGCCGCACGGTCTCCGCGGCCAGCCAGTTCGAGACGGCCGTGAGCCCGTCGCTCTGGAGCATCGCGTGGCGGGTGAGATGGTAGAACTCGACCAGGCTGCCCACCAGCGTGATGTCGGTGCCGTGCAGCGTCGTCACCACCCGCGCGCGCGCCACCCCGGCGATCTGCCGTGCCAGCAGCGCCGTGATCGCGTGCGGGATCGCGTAGTGCGCGTGGATGACGTCGATGTCGAACTGCCGAACGATCTCGGCCAGCTTGTTGGCCAGGGAGAGGTCGTGCGGCGGATACATGAACAGCGGGTACTCCGGGATGTTCACCTTGTGAAAGACGACGCCTGCGTCGGCCCGCAGCCGGTAGGGGCGCCGGCAGGCGGCCAGGTGCACCTGGTGCCCGCGGCGCGCCAACGCGGTGGCCAGCTCGGTCGCGACGATGCCCGACCCGCCGAGCGTGGGGTGGCAGGAGAAGACGATCTTCATGCGATCCTCGCTTTCGAATGCGGCGTCACGAGGACGCCGTCACGCGCGCCCCGCCGTCACGCGCGCCCCCGCGGCCCGGTCCGCGGCCACCGGCCCGCGGCGGCGCGCCCCGGCCGCGGCTAGTCCTCCGGCGCCGGCGGGCACCCGCTCTCGAAGGGCCCGTCGGCCGTGCTCGGGGGAAAAGTCTTCCCGAAGGGCGCATAGTGGGCAACCGGGTCCTCCATCGGCACGGCGCGCGTGACCAGGAACGGCTCGCCGAACTGCCGGCCGATCTGCGCGCCGAAGTATCGGGCGCGCGCCTCGAGCCGGAGCAGGAAGTCGGGTTGCGAGATCCCCGTCTGCGGCGCCGTCGAGGCGGGATCGTGGATCTGCGACTTGAAGCGGCGCACCGCCTCGAGCTTGCGCTCGTGGAACTCGTCGATCGCCACGACGAAGCTCGGCGCGAAGGGCGTGTGGGCCATGAAGAAGAGCGCCTCGTTCGGCCGGAAGGGCTCGCCGGCCGCCGGGTAGTTGCTGAACCCGGCTGGGTAGATCACCGAGCGCAGGATGCGCCCCGCGGCGCAGTGGTCGGGGTGCAAGTCGTCCCAGTAGTGGCCCATCACGATGGCGGGGCGCAGCGCGCGCAGGACCTCGATCACCTGGCGGCGGCTCTCGCCGTCATCGCGCAGGCGGCCGTCGCCCAGATCGAGGATGATCCGCTCGCAGGCGCCGAGCACGGCGGCCGAGGCCATCGCCTCCTCCGCCCGCAGCTCCGGCGTGCCGCGGGTGCCCATCTCGCCGCGCGTCAAGTCCAGGATCGCCACGCGCCGGCCGCGCGCGGCCAGCTTGGCGAGCGTCCCGCCGCAGATCATGTCCACATCGTCGGGGTGCGCCCCGATCGCCAGCACGTCGACTCGCATCGCTGCCGCTCCTCCGACTGCGGCTCCGTCGCCCGCCGCCGCTCCCGCCGGCCCGCCCCCGCGGATCAGTCGCCCCGCTCGGTCCGGATGCGGACGAAGCGGTGCGCGATCGCCCACGGATCGAGCTCCTCCACGGCCGCCCGCACGAAGTCGGCGCCGTACCGGTTCAGGAACTCGTACACGTTGGCCACCCGCTCCTGCAACCGTCCTTCCGGCAAGACGGACGTGGCGATCTTCTCCAGCCGCTCCCGCGTGCGGCCCGCCCGGGCCAGGTGCTCCTCCTCGAGGCGCGCCACCACGCGCGCCAAGGCCGACTCGATCGCCTCGCGGCTCGATCGCAGCCAGCGCGGATCGCCCGGCACGGCGAGGGCGCCCAGCGCCCCCAGGAGCTCTTGCCCGCGCCGCTCGATCGCCACCGCGCGCGGATCGCGCTCGTCCTGCGCCGCTCCGTCCTGCAAGGGCCCGCCGAGCGCAAAGGCCTCGCGGGCCTCCAGGCCGGCCGCGATGAGCGCCCGCACGACCGAGGGCCCGATGAAGGTAGCCGAAATCCGAGGCCAGCGGGCCGACGAGCGCACGCCCGCGCACGCCGCCACGGGGTCGGCTTGCCACAGGTAGGCCAGCTCCGACGGCCCCCCGATCGTCGCGACGACGGGCAGCGCGCCGTCCTGGCAGACCGGTCGCAGCAGCGCGCCCGCCGAGAACCGCTCGGGAGCCTGCCGGATCGCCGCGGCGGCCGCCTCCCAGTCCAGCGCGCGCCCCCCGATCCGCAGGCCTTCCGCGCGGCGGGGCCCACCGGCAACCTCGATCGGCACGCGCCGGCCGCCCGCGATCTCGAAGAGGCGCAGCTCCTCGATCGGCGCCGGCAGTCCGGCGGCGCGCAGCCGGGCGGCGCCCTCGTCGAGCGCGGCCTGCGCGGCGGGCCAGCGCTCGACGAGGGCGCCCAGCACCGGCGCGGTCAGCGGCCGCAGGCCGATGGGGTCGATCAGGCGCAGCTCCCAGCGCGCGAAGAGGCCGCGCAAGAGGCCGGTGAAGGCGGCGGCGTAGCCGCTGAAGTCGGCGCCGGCGACCTGGTCGAGCACCCAGGGCGTGAACTCGGTCGCGGGCAGCGCGACCCTCAGGAACTGCAGGAGCGGCTCGCGGACCGCGCGCAGGTCGATGTCGGCCACCTGCGGCATTTGCCCGCGCGCGATCTCGCCTTCGTAGGCGTGCACGAAACGCCGGCCGCCCACCGTCACCCGGTTGACCTCGAGGACGTCGTGGTCCTCGCTCGCGACCCAGAAGAGCGGCCGGATCGGTCGCCCGGTGCCGGCGGCCAGATCGCGGGCGACGGCGATCGCGGTCGCCGCTTTGAGGAACGTGTAGAGCGGGCCCGTGAGCAACCCGGCCTGCTGGCCGGCGACGACGTAATCCCACCCCGGCGCCGGCGCGGGCGATTCAGGATTCTGCCGCGCGATCTCGCGGGCCACCGCCTCGCGATCGAGCCAGGGCGACGCGCTCGGCGCCGGGCGCGCGCGATCCAGCAGCGGAAAGCCCGCCAGGCCGCCGGCGGCGGACAATCGCTCGAGCAACGCGAGGTCTCCGCGGCCGGCAAGCGCCGCGAAGCCGATCGGCTCGCTGTCGAAGGTGATCCTGGCCAAGCTCAGCCCTCTGGCCCCCGGCGTGTCATGTTCGCCCGTCCTGGCCGCGCGGCTTCTCGGCGATCGCGACCATGCGCGCCGCCTGCGGGCCGAACGGCGCGCCGGTGAGCGAGCCGCGCAGGCGCACCGCCCGCAGGCCGGCGGCGGCCATCATCGCCTCCAACTCCTCGGGGCGGTAGAGCCGCACATCCTCGAGAAAGCGCTCCTCGCATCCGTCCCGCCGGCGCACGGTGATCTCCTTGCGGATGCGCTCGCCGCGGATCTCCCGTCGCTGGCGGACCACGAGCCCGTGCTCGGCGCGCACATCCTCCGGCACCAGCTCCCGAACGGCCCGCGCGCGGTGGATGTGGTCGACGACCAGCGTGCCGCCCGGCGCCAGCACGCGCGCCATCTCGCGCAGCGCCCGCTCGTTCTCGGCGTCGCGGGCAAAGTACCCGAAGCTGGTGAACAGGTTCAGCACCAGATCGAAGGCGGCGCCGAAGGGCAGGCGGCGCATGTCGCCGCGCACGAGCCGCCCGGCCAGCCCGGGGCGCCCGGCCGCGCGCCCGAGCAGCTCGGCCGAGAGGTCCACCCCCACCACGCGCCCGCCGCCCGCCGCCAGGGCCGCCAGGTGGCGTCCCGCTCCGCAGCACAGGTCCAGGATCCGCGCGCCGCGGTCGCTCAGGCCCAGGTGCTCCAGCAGGCCCAGGACCTCGCGCGCGGCCGAAGTCTCGTCGCGGTGGGCGTAGAGCAGCGGATACAGCTCGCCGAAGGCCGTGACGAACCACTCGGATGAAGGTCCCCGCGCCATGTCTTCTCCGCGCGATCCGCCGGCGGACGCCCCGCGAGGCGCCCGGCGCGCGACGGCTGCTCCTGCCTTCCGGGCTCGGGCTCCCCGGCAAGCGCCGCGTCAGGTAGTTCTAGCCAGGCGCGGCGTCTGATGCCAGGATAAACCCGCGGACGGGAAGAACCTAGCGGCCGGGACCGGGCGTAGATCACCGCAGGCCGCGGGGCCGACCGGAACGCCGGCCCCGGCGAGATTCGCGAATCGATCGAAAACGCAACCAATTACACTGGGCGCCGGCATGGAAATCCATGAACGCCCGGGCCCCCTGTCCCGTCATTCCGGGCGCGAGACAGGTGGGAGAAGGGTCTCCCCGAGCGGTGAACAGGTCGAAGCCCATGACGGATGCGGAACTGGCCGCCCTCTCGCAGCAGGGCGACCTCGGCGCCTTCAGCCAGCTCGCGAGCCGCTGGGACGGCCGGCTGTACCGTTTCGTGCGGCGCATGCTGGGCAACGACGAGGACGCGCGCGACGCCTGCCAGGACGCCATGCTGAAGGCGTACCAGAACATCGGGCGGCTGCGCGATCCGGAGCGCTTCACCGCGTGGCTGCACCACATCGCGCTCAACCTGTGCCGCGACCGCTACCGCGCCCGGGGCGGACGCGTCGCGGTCAGCTACGAGGAAGGCCAGCCGGGAGAGGCCGAGCTGGTCGAGATCGCCGGCAGCGTGCCGGCCACCGATCGGGCGGCGGAACGATCGGGTCTCGCCCGGGTGCTGCAGCAGGTGATCGACCGCCTGCCTCCCGAGCAGAAGACGGCCATCCTGTTGCGGGAGTACCAGGGCCTGACCTCCGAGGAGATCGGCCGGATCACCGGCGTGCCGGCGGCCACGGTGCGCACGCGGATCTTCTACGGCCTCAGGTCCATGCGCAGGATGTTGCGCGAGCACGGCATCACGGCCGAGAGCTTCCTGAAGGGAGACGCCTAGCCATGACGGACCAGGAGAACAACCGGCGACCCGCGGGCGACCAGGGGCGCGACGGCGGCCGGGGGTCCCCGCCCGAGCTCCCTGAGCTCGATGTGTGGCGCGATCGCATGGTGGCGGCGCTGTACGGCGAGCTGCCGTCCGAGGAGGAAGAGGAGCTCCTGACCCATCTGGCCCACGACCCCGCGCTGCGGGCCGAGTGGGACGAGCTGCGCGAGTCGCGCGCCTTCCTGCGCGAGGCCGACGCCGCCGATGCCGACCCCGGATTCGTCTTCGAGCCGCCGGCCTCCGCCGCGGCGCGAGCCGCCGCCGGCCGGCCCGCCAGTCGGGTTGGAAGCTGGTGGCTGAGCCTGCTGGCCCGACCCGCCACGGGCTTCGCCCTGGCCGGCATCGCCGCGGTGATCCTGATGATCGCCGGATTGCGCATCGACCGCGTGTCGGGCGGCTTGGCCGTGCGTTTCGGGCGCGCCGTCCCCGCCGGCCCGGCGGTCGCTGAGGGCGCGCGCACGCCGGCGAGCCCGGCGCTCGTCCGGGCCGAGGGCGCCCTGGCCGAAGATGCGGGGCCGGGCGACGAGCGGTATCAGGGCGGCGCGGCGATCGAGCCGGGAGCGAGCGGCGGCGACGACCTCGGTCTCAACGCTCCCGTGACGCGGGCCGAGCTCGCGGCCTTCGCCCAGCAACTCGTCAGCGCCACCGAGACGAGGTTCCAGCAGCAGGAGGATCGCTACCTGGGGCAGACCGTCTTCATGCTTCGTGACTACCATCGCGCCTCCGAGGAGGAACGCCTCCGCGATCGGCGCGAGATGACCTCCGAGATGAACCGGGCTCTTCTGGCCCTGCTGCAAGCAGGCGCCTGGGATGGTGAACGGTTGGAACTTCCCCGGGGGCAATCGGCAGGCGATTCCACGCCGGCGGCTGCGCCCCGGACGCCAAGCGAGGAGGGTGTACGCCATGAGTAGAATCCACCAGAACGCCGTTTCCAGGGCCTTCCCCCCGGGCATCCTGGCGCTGGGCGCCGCTCTCCTGTTCGCGCCTACCGGGGCCGAGGCCCAGGACGCCGCCATCCCGCGGCGGCTGGAGCGCAAGATCAACGTGATGGAAAAGGTGCTCAACGAGGTCCTGCGTGAGAGCCCCAACTGGCTGGTGGGCGGCGGCGGCGACTACACGCGCAGCGTCTACCTCGACGAGTTCGGGGTGATCTTTGCCTTCGACGCGACCCTGGTCAGCAAGGGTCTAGGGTCCGGGTACATCGACTTCGACGGACTGTCGATCCTGAAGGACCTCAAGGACATCCGCATCGAGCAGGACGGCGACAAGGTGGTCGTCTTCCGCGACTCGAACAAGGACGGCAAGAAAGACGAGGAAGACGAGGGCCTGACCTTCGAGCAGCTCCGCGAGAAGCGGCGCGAGCGCGAAGCTGACCGCTACGCCAAGGGCAAGGATGAGCTGATCGAGACGTTGATCGACTACGGCGACACGCTCACCGAGCTGCGTGACGATCAGTTCGTGGCCATCACCGCCTTCCTCGAGAACATCGATCTCCTGGAAGAGGGCGAGATCACGCACCTGATCCTGAAAGCCAAGGTGAGCGACCTGCGCGCGCTCGCCGACGGCAAGATCACGCGCGATACGCTGCTCAAGCGGCTGAGCGTGATCGAGTACTAGCGAAGGCTAGCGCCAGTCGCGCTCCGGCGCCGGCCGGTTGCCGAGCACCTCCTCGATGCGCGCTAACGCGTCATCGTCGAGGCGGGCGGCCACCTCCGCCGCCCGCAGGTTCTCGACGACCTGCTCGGGGCGCGAGGCGCCGGTGATGACCGTGCTGACGCGCGGGTTCTTCAGGCACCACGCCAGGGCGAGCTGGGCCAGGCTGGCGTCGAGGCCGCGCGCGATGGCCGCCAGGCGCGGCAGCAGGGCCGCGCGCGCCTGCCACTCGGGGCCGGCGAAGCTCTCGCGCAGCCAGGCCATGTTCTCCAGGCCGAGCCGCGAATCGGCCGGAATCCCGCTCAGGTACTTCCCCGTCAGGAAACCGCTCGCCAGCGGGCTCCACGTGGTCGTGCCCAGACCGAAGCGCTCGTAGAGGGGGAGGTACTCCTGCTCGACGCGCTCGCGGTGGAACATGTTGTACTGCGGCTGTTCCATCTGCGGCCCGATCAGGCGCTCGCGCCGCGCCACCGCCCAGGCCTCGGTGATCTGCTGGGCGCTCCATTCGCTGGTGCCCCAGTAGAGCGCCTTGCCCTGCTGGATGACGTGGTTCATCGCCCGCACCGTCTCCTCGATCGGCGTGTGCAGGTCGGCGCGGTGACAGAAGATCAAGTCGACGTAGTCCAGACCGAGGCGGCCGAGAGCCGCGTCGGTCCCCTCGAGGATGTGCTTGCGCGACAGGCCCCGATCGTTCGGCCCCTTGCCCCCCCAGAAGATCTTCGTGGACACGACGAGGTCGGACCGCTTCCAGCCGGCCCGGCGGATGACGTTGCCCATCACGACCTCGCTCTGGCCGCCGGCGTAGGCTTCCGCGTTGTCGAAGAAGTTGACGCCCGCCTCGTGGGCCGCGCGCATGCAGCGCTCGGCGGCCTGCTCATCGATCTGGGACCCGAAGGTCACCCACGAACCCAGGGACAGCTCCGAGACCCTCAGGCCCGCCGAGCCGAGTCTGCGATACTCCATCGTCCGACCTCCTTCGTTTCGTGGTACTATCATCCCGCCAGGCTCACGAGCCTCCGGCAGGCAGACATTCTTGCGGCCACCAACAGGGGGGAGTAACCCAATGCACCGGCTGATGATCGCTATCGCCAAGTTCTTTGTCTTGGCGGTCTTGGCGCTGGCGCCCGGCGCGCTCTTGGCCTCGCCCGCGCAGGCTCTGCAACCGGCCGATTCCCATGCTGTCGCCGACGAGCTGCTGCCGCAGAGTCCCGACGGGATCACGCGGTCGCTGAACGGCGGCGCCGGCGATCTGGCGGCGGCCGACCGCCTGCGGGCCGACCGCGGCCTGGCCCGCTTCACGCAGCAAGTGGGCGGCCGCTGGCGGGCCCTGTCGTGGAACCCGGTCACGCTCACCCCCCGGCTGGTCACGGGTTCCGGGATCTCCACCGGCGCGGCGATCCTCGACGCCGCCGATGCCGAGCGCGCGGCGCGCCGCTTCGTGGAGGCCGGGGCGACGCTCGCGTCCCTCGACGCCGATGCCCTCGTGGTGCGCAAGGTCAGCCACGGCCTGGGCAAGTGGTCGGTGCACTTCATCCAGAACCTGGGCGACCTGCCGGTGATCGGCTCGCGCTTCACCGTCGCCATGACGGAGACCGGACGCATCGCGGCCTTCGGCGGAGACCTGTGGCCGGCGCTGCGCGCCCCCCGCCAGGCCGTGCTCGACCGGGCCGGCGCGCTGGCGGCGGCCCGCCGCGAGTTGGGGCGGCGCGGGCTCGCCCCGTCCGTCTGGGGCGCGGGCGATCGGATCGAGATCCAGCAGTTCGGCGTCCTGCCCGTGGCGGCCGGCGAGGGCCGGCTGGTCTACCGCGTGGACACCTTCAGCCGCGATCCCCTGGCGGCCTGGCTCATCGACGTCGACGCCGTCAGCGGCCAGGTGCTGCAGATCCAGAACGTCCTGCGCACCGCCGACTTCTCGGGCGAGGCGAGCGGCGCGCTCGAGAACCCGGGCTGGTGCTTCGGCGTGGCCGACTGGCCCGTTCAGCTCCTGGCGGTCGAGATCCCGGGCGTGGGCGCCGACACGACCGATGCCGCCGGCCAGTTCCTGATCCCCTACGGCGGCGCGGAGCCCGAGTCGATCTGGGCCCGGATGAGCGGCCCGTACTTCCGCGTCGACAACGTCGTGGGCGACGACGCGCTCTTCCAGGGCGAGATCGTGCCCGGCGTGCCCTTCCAGCTCTATTGGGACAACAGCAACGCGCGCATGGACGAGCGCGACGTCTTCTTCCATGCCAACAACGCGCACGAGTTCATCAAGTGGCTCGACCCCGACTGGACCGATCTCGACTGGCAAATGCCCGCCAAGGTCAACCTGCAGCAAGCCTGCAACGCCTTCTGGGATGGCTCGAGCATCAACTTCTTCCACGAGACGACCGCCTGCGCCAACACCGGCCAGCTCGGTGACGTGATCCATCACGAGTACGGCCACGGCATCACCGACTTCATGTACGGCCCCAACGACCCGCCGTCCGACATGCACGAAGCCAACTCCGACGTGATCGGCAACTACCTGACGAACGAATCCCGGATGGGGCTCGGCTTCTACCGCGACTGCAACGCGGGCATCCGCGACTCCGACAACAGCCTGACCTGGCCCGACAGCCTCACCGGCCAGGGGCACCACGACGGGCAGATCCTGGCCGGGTTCCACTGGGACGTCCGCCAGAACCTGATCGCCACCCTCGGCTACGAGGCGGGACACGGGCGGGCGAGCGAGATCTGGCATTTCGCCCGCGAGCTCGGCCTGCCCCTGACGCAGCCCGAGCAGGTTTGGTGGAGCTTCATCGCCGATGACGACGACGGCAACCTCGACAGCGGCACGCCCAACTGGGCCGACCTGTGCCCGGCTGCCGCGCGGCACGGCTTCGACTGCCCCGAGATGTTCTCCGACGTGGTCATCCACCACCTGGCCTACCCGTACATCGCGGCCCCGGAGGGCGAGCCGGTGCACCTGGAAGCGCGAATCTACGGGCTGCACAGCGAGATCAACGCCGACTCGGTACTGGTCTACTACCGGGCCGCTGGATCGCCCACGTTCTCCGCGACCCCGATGCTGCCCGGCGCCGACAGCGTCTGGGTGGCCGACCTGCCCGGCCATCCGGTCGGCACGCTGCTCGAGTACTTCATCCTCGCCGCCGACCTGGAGCATCACGTGCTGACCGACCCGCGCGATGCGCCGGCCGGGCTGCACGAGTCGGAGATCGTCACGGTCTACGAGCCCTTCGAGGACGCGTGCGATTGGACCGTCGGCGCGCCGGGCGACAACGCCACCCAGGGAGTCTGGGAGCGGGCCGATCCCATCCGCGTGATCGTCGGCCCCTATGTCCTGGTTCCCGACGACGACACCACGCCCGAACCCGGCCGCTACTGCTGGATCACCGGCCAGTTCACCGGCGGTTACGCCTGGTACAGCGACGCCGACGGGCAGACCACGCTGCTCTCGCCCGTGTACGACTTCTCCGGCGCCGAGCTGGTCACGGTCCAGTTCCAGCTCTGGTTCCAGACCCTCGGCTCTCAGCAGGGGACCCTGGATGTGGCCGTCAGCAACGATGGCGGACCCTGGCGCGTGATCCATCACGCCGCGGGCCTCAACCCCGCGCCGGCCTGGCGGCCGGTCACCGTCGACCTGACCGGCGTGATTCCCGATCCGCGCCTCGTGCAGTTCCGCGTGGTGATGTACGGCCTGCCCAATCCCTCGCTGGACGAGGGTGGGATCGACGACTTCATGGTGAGCGCGCTGTACAACCTGGCGGGAACGAGCGACGACCCCGGGCGCCCGGGACCGGCGCTGTCGCTGGCGACCGCCAGCCTCGTGGGCGGCGAGGTCGCGGTGCGCTTCGCGGTGCCGGCGGCCAGCCCGGTCGATCTGCGCGTGCACGATGTGAGCGGCCGCCTGGTGCGTCACCTGGTCCATCGCCCGGTGGGCGCCGGATTGCACGAGGTCCGCTGGGACGGTCGTGACGCCGCGGGCGCCCGCGTGGGCTCGGGCGTCTTCTTCGTGCGCCTGACCACGCCCGCGGGAGAGCGCAGCCAGCGGGCGATCATCGCTCGATAGCGCGGCAGGCCCGCGGGGTGCCGCTCGGAGGAGATCGGGGGGCAATTCTTGACAGGCCCAGGGAAGGGCGGTACTTTAGGCGCGCGGTCGGATCGATAAGCCCTAAAGCACTCGCACAAAAGGAGTTACGGAATTGCCCCGCCATCCATTCTCGGCTCTTCTTCTGGCGGGTTTGCTCGCCGGTCTGTTCACCGGCGGGTCGACTCGCCAGGCCTGCGCATCGGGCGCCGAATCCAGCGACGTGGTTCTCCCAGCCAGGATGACCGGCTCCTTTTTCTCGGCCGTCGTCATCGACGCTCAGACCGGCGACCTGCTGGTGGCCGAGCGCGCGCACGACCTGCACGAGCCCGCCTCGATGGTCAAGATGATGACCCAGCTGATCATCCTCGAGGCCGCCGGGCGCGGGGAGCTCAACCTGAGCGATCAGGTGCAAGTCTCCGGCCGGGCCAGCCGGGTCGGCGGCTCGCAGGTCTACCTGAAGCAGGGCGAGGTGTTCACGATCGAGGAGCTGCTCGCGGCCCTGGCGGTGCACTCCGCCAACGACGCGGCGACGGCCCTCGCTGAGCACCATGCCGGCTCGGTCGAGGCTTTCGTCGATGTGATGAACGAGCGAGCGAGCGCGCTCGGGATGCGAGACACCCACTTCCAGTCCGTGCACGGCCTGCCCCCGGGCAAGGGCCAGCAGGCCGACCTCACGTCGGCCTACGACATGGCGTTGCTGGGCCGCGAGCTGGTCAAACACCCGGAGGCGCTGCACTGGGGATCGACGGCCGAAGCGCCGTTCCGCAACGGCGAGTTCACGTTGCACAATCCGAACCATCTGATCGGCAAGTATCGTGGTCTCGACGGCCTGAAGACGGGATACCACCGGGGCGCCGGCTACTGCATCACGGCCACGGCCGTCCAGAAGGACCGCCGCCTGATCGCGGTCGTGATGGGCGCCCCGTCGAGCAGGGAGCGGGGCGCTGAGGCCAGCCGCCTGCTCACCTTCGGCTTCGGCCTCTACAACCGTCAGACCCTGTTGGACCCCACGCGGGCGCAGCTCAAGCCTCTGAAGGTCAAGCGCGGCAAGGCCCGCGAGGTGCCTCTGACCCTGAGTGAATCGTTGACCTTGTCGTTGCGTCGCGACCAGGCCGAGGCGGTCGTCATCGAGAAACGCATCGCCGAGGCCGTGACGGCGCCGGTCGAAGCCGGCCAGGTCGTCGGCAAGGCGGTGGCGGTCCTGGCGGGCCAGGAGATCGCCGAGGTGCCGATTGTGGCGGCCGAGAGGGTGGCCGAGGGGTCCTTCTTCGAGAGGCTGTTCCGCTGATTGCGGAAACCTAACCCTTCCAATAGCTCTTCCACAGGCGGCTGCCGGCCGATCCGACCATACTCATCGTGGCGTAGCGGGCCGGTAGTCCGGCGCTGTGGTCCCCTCGGGGAGCGTTGCGCAGGCTGAGTACGCTTCGCACTGCGTCTCTCCGCGGTCCCCCCCTAAGGCGGACCGCCCGTGCCGGTCCCCAACAGGGACGGCCCGCTGCGCACGTCAGGCCGCGGCCCATGGCCTGGCCGGGGGGGCTGCTTCTGTCCTCACGGCCCCGTCAGGACGGCCCCGGACCCGGCACGAAGTGGTGGCGCAGCGGGCGACCGGAGCGATACAGCCGCAAGCGCGATTCCATGATCTCGAGCCCCCGCGCCCCTTGGGAGCCGCTCGTGCGGGCCAGCGTCAGCGCCTTCTCCTGGCACTGGACGGCGGTGCCGAGGTGGCCCTGTTCCGCCTGGCAGGCGGCCATCAGCTCCAGAACCGCCGGATCCGAGTCGCCGACCGCGCCCAGGAGGCGCGTGCAGACCCGCAGCGCTTCCGCTCCATTGCGGAAGCTCGCGTTCTCGTGCGTGGCCAGGACCCAGACGAGCTCACGAGCCACCTCCGGCCACGCCGGCGACTCGGACAGGCCTCGCCGATAGGCCGCCAGGGCCTCCTCGGTCCGGCCCTGCGCCAGGAGCGCGCGCGCCAGACGGATGTGGCCCTGCGGATCCTCCGGCCCGTGCCGAACGGCCTGAGCGTAGCTCTCGACGGCCTCGGCCCCGCATCCCATCTGGACGAGCAGATCGCCTCGGGCGAGCAGGGCATCGCTGCGTTCGGGCTGGGCCGCGATCACGGCCTCGTATTGCTGCAGGGCCTCGTCGAGCCCCCCCTGCAGGGCGAGGGCCTGAGCCAGGTCCATGCGGATGTCGGGCGAATCGGGCTCGATCGCCAGCGCATCCCGGAACAAAGGAATCGCCTCGTCCAACCGGCCGGCCTCGGCCAGGAGCAAGGCGAGGTTGACCGCGGCATCGACGTGCGTGGGAACGAGGCGCAGAGTCTGCCGGTAGTGCTCCTCCGCCTCGGGCAGGCGCCCGAGGCTGGCGAGCACGTTGGCCAGATCGTAGTGCGCCCGGTAGCGGTTGGAGAGGTGGATGTGCCCGGCCGCCTCCTCGCCTCCCTGGGTCTCCGCCTCCGTCCGGGCCTCGTCCCGGATCAGGTAGGCCTGGTAGTGCGTGACGGCTTGCGCCAGGTCGCCCTGCTGGCAGGCGATGTCGCCCAGCAGGATGAGCGCATCCGGGATCTCGGGGTGCTCGCGCAGCATCCGCTCGCCCAGCTCGCGAGCGCCGTTGAGGTCCCGGCGCCCCATCCGGTCGAGCACCTTCTGCATCGCCTCATGGTAGCCGATCAGATCGCGCGGAGCCGGGCGCGTGTCGTCGAGCCGCAGGTCATCTTCCACCGCGCGGCCGGCGATGTAGCCGAGCGACTGCAGCCGCTGGCGCGTCTCCTCGTCCGCAGACGCCCGGTCGCTCCCCGGCTCGTCCTCAGCCCGGCCGGCCACCAGGCCGACGAGCGTGGCTCGCATCTCCTCGACGCGCGCGGGCAGCTCCCCGGCGCGATTGCGCAGTTCCTGCGGGTCGTCGGCCAGCGCGTAGAGCTCGGGGTTGGATGAGTCGATCAGCTTCCAGTCCTCCCGCACCAATCCCAGCAGTGGGCTGCAGCCGTAGGTCGTGGGGGTGAGCGACTCGCAGTAGAAGTCGCGCGACTCCGCCTCGGCCGCGGGCGCCGCCGGCCGGCTGAGATCGCGGCCCTCGACGCCGGCCGCGCAGGGCAGTCCCAGATAGCCGAGCACGGTCGGCACCACGTCGATCAAGCCCGCGCGCGCACCGACGCGCTGGCCCCCTGGCGCGCCCGCCTTGGCCCGCGGCGGCTTGACGATCAGCGGCACGCGCAGCGTGCTCTGATAGACGAAGTGGCCGTGCATCGTCTCACCGTGCTCTCCGAGGCTCTCGCCATGATCGCCGGCCGCCACGATCAGCGCTCGGTCGTAGAGCCCGCGGTCGCGCAGGTGGCGCAGCAGGCGCCCGATCTCGGCGTCGGCGTAGGCGATCTCGGCCGCATAGGGCTGCCCGGCGAAGCGCCCCGCGTACGGCTCGGGCGGCGCATAGGGCGAGTGCGGGTCGTAGTAGTGCACGAACAGGAAGAAGGCCCGACCGGCCTGGGCGTCGATCCACGCGCACGCCCGGTCGGTCACCTCGGTCGCGAGCCGCTCGTTCTCGAGCAACACGCTGTCGTCCTCGGGCTCGCCGATGGCGTCGTCATAGGCGTCGAAGCCCTGCGACAGACCGAAGCGATCGTCGAGCACGAAGGCGCCCAGGACCGCCCCGGTGGCGTAGCCCCGGTCGCGCAGCATCTCGGCCAGGGTGAGCTGCCCGTCGCCCAGCCGATAGGTCATGTTGTCGTGCACGCCATGCTGCAGCGGCGTCAGACCGGTGAGCAGGGAGCAGTGGGCCGGCAGCGTCAGGGGAACCGGCGTGACCGTTTCATCGAAGAGCACACCCTCGGAGGCCAGAGCGTCCAGGGCCGGCGAGGGGCTGGGGCTCCGGCCGTAGCACCCCAGGTGGTCGGCCCTGCAAGTGTCAATGCTGATGATGATTACTGGGATGTCCCGTTCCAGGACGCCTCGCGAGCAGGCCCACAGCCCGGCGCCGCCGGCGGCGAGCATCAGGCCGAGCCACGCCAGCCGGACCAGCGTCGAACGCCGCGCCAACCGCATCGCCCTCCCTTCCGTCCAGGACCTCGCCCCGCCCGCGGGCCCTCTGGCCCCGGGGCATTCCTGGCCGATGTCCTGCCGCCTCGAGATGCCGGCAGGCCAAGACAGATCACCTGAAGACCGAAGCTACTAATCATAGTCCTATTGGCCGGGTGTGCAAAGCGGCTGACCGAGGCTTCGGCGAGGCGGCGTCAGTCCGGACGCGGGCAGCGACTGCGAGCGGGGCCAGACCGCCCAACCCCCGATGGGTCGGCGGCGTGCAATCGCCGCCCGGTCCGCACTTGTGCCGGCCGGCTCGAACGACCGCCGGCCGAAACGCTTTCTGGGGGGACGGCGGCTCTGCTACAATTCCCTGCTGTTTGTTTTCACCCGGGCCGCCGCCGGCCGCTGGCAGACAGGAGGGAGCAACGATGGGAGCCAAGAGCCAGGAGTCGATCCATCTCGCCGAGACCTTCAGCGCCCACAACTATCATCCCCTCGATGTCGTGATTGAACGAGCCGAGGGCGTGTGGGTGTGGGACGTGGACGGGAAGAAGTACCTGGACTGTCTCTCCGCCTACTCGGCGCTCAACCAGGGGCATCGACATCCGGCCATCGTGCAAGCCCTCAAGGACCAGGCCGACAAGGTCACGCTCACCTCGCGCGCCTTCCACAACGCCGTCATGGGGCCCTTCCTGCGCGACCTGTGCGAGATGGTCAGGATGGACCTGGCCCTGCCCATGAACACCGGCGCCGAGGCGGTCGAAACGGCCATCAAGGCGGCGCGCAAGTGGGGCTATGATGTCAAGGGCATCCCCGAGGGCAAGGCGGAGATCATCGCCTGCGAAGGCAACTTCCATGGCCGCACCACCACGATCGTCGGCTTCTCGTCCGAGGAGGGCTATCGCCGCGGCTTCGGCCCCTTCGCCCCGGGTTTCAAGCTCGTCCCCTACGGCAACATCGACGCCCTGCGCGGGGCGGTCACGCCCCACACGGTCGGGGTCCTGATCGAGCCGATCCAGGGCGAGGGCGGCGTGATCGTGCCTCCGGCCGGGTATCTGCGGCAGATCCGCGAGCTCTGCACTCAGAAGCGGGTTCTCTTCATCGACGACGAGATCCAGACCGGCCTGGGCCGCACGGGCCGGCTCTTCTGCGCGGACCACGAGGACGTCAAGCCCGACATGTACATCCTCGGCAAGGCGCTCGGCGGCGGCGTCTACCCCGTGTCGGCGGTGACCGCTTCCCAGGAGATCCTGGGCGTCTTCACGCCGGGCACGCACGGATCGACCTTCGGCGGCAACCCGCTGGCCGCCGCGGTGGGCCTGGTGGCCCTGCGGGTGATCCGCGAGGAGAAGCTCGTCGAGCGGGCGAGAGAGAGCGGCGAGTACTTCATGGCGCGCCTGCGCGGCATCAAGTCGCACGTCGTCAAGCTGGTGCGCGGCAAGGGTCTCCTGATCGGCGTCGTCCTCAACACCAAGGCGCGCCCCTACTGCGAGGCGCTGCGCGATGAGGGCATCCTGGCCAAGGAGACGCACGAGAACGTCATCCGCTTCGCGCCGCCGCTCATCATCAAGCGCGAGGAGCTCGACTGGATGCTCCCGCGGATCGAGAACGTCCTCGCCCGCTAGCGGCTCCCGGGGCCGGCCACCCGGCCGGCCCCCGGTCGGCCCCGTCCGCGGCGACTTCGCCGCCGGTCAGCCTGCTCCGCGGCGACTTCGCCGCCGTTGAGCCTGCTCCGCCGCCGAATCCGGCGCCGGCCGCGTCGTCACCACATTGTCACCGCCTTTCGACTGACCCTGCTACCGCTCAGAACCGATGATGGACACGTAGGGCGGCCCGCGGCCGGCGGGGCGCGCCACCGGCCGGGGCCATCACAGGCGAAGGATCGTCATGTCAATCGTCCTCGAGCAGCTCACCAAGTGCTTCGGGTCGCATTGCGTCGTCAGCAACGTGTCGCTGGAGATCGCCGACGGCGAGCTCTTCGTCCTCCTCGGCCCCAGCGGCAGCGGCAAGAGCACGGTGCTGCGGCTCATCGCGGGGCTGCTCGATGCCGAGGGCGGACGGGTTCTCCTGCACGGCCGGGACGTCACCCATCTGCCCCCCCAGGGGCGCGGCGTGGGCTTCGTCTTCCAGCACTACGCCCTCTTCCGCCACATGACCGTGGCGGACAACATCGAGTTTCCGCTGCGCATCCGCAAGGTCAAGTCGGCCGAGCGCCGCCGGCGCCGGGACGACCTGCTCGAGCTGGTGGGGCTGGTCGGGCTGGAGAGGCGCCTGCCCAGCCAGCTCTCGGGCGGACAGCAGCAACGCGTGGCCCTGGCCCGCGCGCTGGCGCACCAGCCCGAGGTCTTGCTGCTCGATGAGCCGTTCGGGGCCCTGGATGCGAAGATCCGAGCCGAGTTGCGCCGCTTCCTGCGCCGGATCCAGAGCGAGCTGAACGTGACGACGATCTTCGTCACGCACGACCAGGAAGAAGGCTTCGAGCTGGCCGATCGCATGGGGGTCATGAACTTCGGCCGCCTGCTGGAGGTCGGCCCGCCCGGCGAGCTCTACATGCACCCGCAGACCGAGTTCGTGGCCACCTTCCTGGGCAAGGCCAACCTCATGGTCGGCGAGTGCGACGCCACCGGCGTCACCCTGGGGCCGGTCCGCTTCCCGCTCGACAGCCGCATCACCTCGAGCGGCGGCGGGCGGCGCGTGCAGGTGCTCTTCCGGCCCGAGGACGTGGCCGTCAAGGACACGCGCGAGGCGGTGGCCTACCCGCTGCTCGGCCAGGCGGTCATCGACGAGGCGGGCTTCACCGGTTCGATCGAGCGCATCCGCCTGCGGCTGCCGAGCCTGAAGGGGGTGCGGGCCATCGCTCCGCAGGCGCCGTTCGGCGCGGACTACGTGCTGATCGAGGCCACGCGCTCTCAGCACCAGACCCGGCGCTACCCGCTGGTGCCGGGCGAGACGGCCTGGGTCGGCGTGCGGCGGATCCACGCGCTCACGCACCCGGGCATGAGCTTCCTGGTCGTCTCCGACGGCGCACCGCACGGACACGCGGCCATCGGGCTGGCCGGCGACATCGCGCGGCTCGCGCACGCCCGGGTCACGGTGCTGCGCGTCGGTCACGACCAGCCCGCCAACGAGGCGGACCTGGAACTGGCCCGCGAGCGGATCGGCGCCGGTCCGGCCGCGCTCGAGCTGCGCAGCGCCGTCGACCCGCCCGACGAGGCTCTCGAGCGCGAAGCCTCCCGGCAGCCCTACGACCTGGTCATCCACGGTCGGCCGCCGGAGGGCGTGATCGAAGTCGCCGAGACCGTGCTCGGCGCGCACGAGCACCACCTCCTGCTGGTGCCCGGGGCGTGCAAGGTGCCGCAGCGCGTGCTGATCTGCGTCGCGGTGGGCGAGCCGGGCAAGGACGATGTGCTCTTCGCCGGACGGCTGGTGCGCCACCTGGGCGCCGCCACCACGCTGCTCACCGTCGTGCCGGAGCACGGCACCGTCCACGAGTGCGCGCAGGGCGAGCGCTTCCTGGCCGCCGGCGCCCGCACAATCTCGGCCGTGGGTCTGGTGGGCCGAACCGCGTTGCGGCGCGGTCGCGCCCGCGAGCAGATCCTGCGCGAGGTCACCGAGGGCGCCTACGAGATGGTCATCCTGGGCGCCCCGGCCGCGGATCGGATCGGTCGCGTGCGCTTCGGCAGCCTGATGGGCGGCTTGTTGAATGACCTCGATCAGGTTCCTGTGCTGATCGTGCGGTCACAGGAGACGTCGATCGCGGAGGAGCCGATCGCCGGCCTCTCCAAGCGGCCGGTATGAGGGGCCGAGCGAGACCGGTCGAAATCCCCCTAGAGCTTACTGGAGGAGGCTGAGATGAGCAGAACGCCGCTGAAGGTCGCGGGAACCCTGGCCGGGATGGTCTTGGCGCTGGCGCTGGGCGCCGGGACGGGCAGCGCCAAGGAACTGACGCTCCTGAACGTCTCCTACGATCCGACCCGGGAGCTGTATCAGGACTTCAACGCCGCCTTCGTCCAGCACTACGCGGACTCGACCGGCGAGAAGGTCACCGTCAACCAGTCGCACGGCGGGGCGGGCAAACAGGCCCGGGCCGTCATGGACGGACTGGAGGCCGATGTGGTCACCCTGGCGCTGGCCTACGACATCGACGTCATCGCCGGCACCGGCCTGATCGCGCAGGACTGGCAGTCGCGGCTCCCGCACAACTCCTCGCCGTACACCTCGACGATCGTCTTCCTGGTGCGCCAGGGCAATCCCAAGCAGATCCTGGACTGGAACGACCTGGGCCGGGAGGGCGTGGCGGTCATCACCCCCAATCCGAAGACCTCCGGGGGGGCGCGCTGGAACTACCTGGCCGCCTGGGGCTATGCCCTCGCCCAGCCGGGCGGCGGCGAAGCCCAGGCCCGCGACCTGGTCACGCGGATCTTCAAGAACGTGACGATCCTCGACACCGGCGCGCGCGGCTCGACGATCACCTTCGTCGAACGCGGCATCGGCGATGTGCTGATCGCCTGGGAGAACGAGGCGCTGCTGGCGATGCAGAAGCTGAAGCCGGGCGAGCTCGAGATCATCGTGCCCTCGCTGAGCATCGTGGCCGAGCCGCCGGTCACCGTCGTCGACCGGGTCGTCGACCGGCGCGGCACGCGCGGCGTGGCCGAGGCCTATCTGCGGTACTTGTACACGCCGGTGGGCCAGGAGATCGCCGCCAAGCACTTCTACCGGCCCACCCTGGCCAGCGTGGCTGAGAAGTACGCCCAGCAGTTCCCCGCGGTCAAGTTGTTCACGATCGATGAGGTCTTCGGGGGCTGGACCAAGGCCCAGCTCACGCACTTCGGCGACGGCGGGGTGTTCGACCAGATCTACCAGGCCAAGCACTAGGGGCCCGGACGGCACCGGCGCGGGCACGACCGGCGGGCTGCCGGAGTCGCCCGCGCCCGCCCCATGGACCCGCAGGGAGCGCAGGAACGAGCGATGCGCCAGACGCGCCAAGGCATTCTGCCCGGCTTCGGCCTGGCGATGGGCTTCACGCTCACCTACCTCGGGCTCATCGTCATCATCCCGCTGGCCACGCTCCTGCTCAAGGCCGCCGCCCTCACTCCGGCCCGCTTCGTCGAGATCGTCTTCTCGGACCGGGCGTTGGCTGCCTACAAGCTGAGCTTCGGCGCCGCGCTGGCGGGGGCGACGATCAACGCCGTCTGCGGCCTGTTGCTGGCCTGGGTGCTGCAGCGCTATCACTTCCCCGGCAAGCGCCTCGTCGACGGACTGATCGACCTGCCGTTCGCGCTGCCCACGGCGGTGGCCGGCATCGCGCTGACCACCATCTACGCCACCAACGGTTGGATCGGCAGCGTGCTGGCACTGGCCGGCGTCAAGGTCGCCTTCGCGCCGCTGGGCGTGGTGGTCGCCCTGACCTTCGTGGGGCTGCCGTTCGTCGTGCGCACCGTGCAACCGGTGCTGCGCGAGTTGCCGCTCGAGGTCGAGGAGGCGGCCGCCAGCATGGGCGCCGGTCGCCTGCCGGTCTTCTTGCGTCTCATCATGCCCGAGCTCCTGCCGGCCGTGGCCACCGGCTTCACGCTGGCCTTCGCGCGCGGTCTGGGTGAGTACGGCTCCGTGATCTTCATCGCCGGCAACATGCCGATGCGCACCGAGATCACACCGCTCCTGATCATGATCAAGCTGGAGGAGTACGACTACGCGGGCGCGACCGCCATCGCGCTGTCGTTCCTGATCGTCTCCTTCGCCGTGCTGCTGCTGGTCAACGCCCTGTCGATGCGCTCGGGCGGCAGGGCCCGGATGGCCTGAGAGGTTGCCGCGCCATGGCTGTCAGGTTGATACGGCCGCTCGGTCGCGCCTGGACCCGCCTGCGGGCCGGGCGCCGGCGCGCGGGCGATGCCGGGCGCCGCAGCGGCCTCACCGAGCCGCGGCCGATCCGCTGGCTGCTGATCGCGCTGGCGTTGGGCTTCACCGCCTGCTTCCTGGTCCTGCCGCTCGCGCTGGTCTTCACCAAGGCCTTCTCGGAGGGCACGGGCGCCTACCTCGCCGCGGTGAGCGACTCGATCACGGTGGCCGCGATTCAGCTCACGCTGCTGACCGCCCTGATCGCCGTGCCCATCACGGTGCTGTTCGGCCTGGCGGCCGCCTGGGCCATCACCAAGTTCGAGTTCCCCGGCAAGAACCTGCTGGTCACGCTGATCGACCTGCCCTTCAGCGTCTCGCCGGTGATCTCGGGCATGCTGTTCGTGCTCCTCTTCGGCGCGCGGGGACTGCTGGGCCCGTGGCTGCTCGCGCACAACATCAAGATCATCTTCGCCCTGCCCGGCATCGTGCTCGCCACGACCTTCGTGATCTCGCCCCTCGTGGCCCGCGAGCTCATTCCCCTCATGCGCAGCCAGGGCAACGAGGAGGAGGCCGCCGCGGTCACGCTGGGCGCCAGCGGATTCCAGACCTTCGTGCGGGTCAGTCTGCCCAAGATCAAGTGGGGTCTCTTCTACGGCGTCATCCTCTGCGCCGCCCGCGCCGTCGGCGAGTTCGGCGCGGTGTCGGTGGTCTCCGGCCACATCCGCGGCAAGACGACCACCGTCCCCTTGCACGTGGAGATGCTCTACAATGAGTATCAGCTGGCGGCCGCCTTCGCCGTCGCGTCGCTGCTGACCATGCTGGCGCTGGTGACCCTCGTCCTGAAGGGGCTCATCGAATGGCGGCTGGCCCGGGCCGGCGAGCGCGGGGAGTAGGCCGCGCGCTCCGGCGGCGGCCGGGGGCCCGGGGGCGTGGGCCGCGCGCGGCCAGAGGGAGCGGAGAGAGGGAACGTAGAGGGAGCGCAGGATGCGCCGACCCAATCTGAGCACCATCCTGGTGGCCTTCAGTCTGAGCATGGTGGCCCTGGCGACCCTGTGCGTCGGGACCGCCGGGGTCTCGCTCCTGCGACGCCTGGCCGATGACCGCGCCCTGGCGCGCGCGCGCTGGGCGACCGAGGGCGGGGCCGAGGCGCTGCAGCAGACCGCCCAGGCCTTGGTGGCGGCGGCGCAGCTGCTGTCGGAGCGTCCCACCCTGGCCCACCTGGTCGCCGCCGGCCAGGCGGACAGCCTGCAGAGCTATCTCGACGGCTACACGGCGCGGGGCGGCTTCAGCGACTGCGCCGTGGCGGTGCGCGGGCAATGGATCACGACCAGCGACCCGCGCATCTCGTGGAGCCTGCTCGCCGCCGCGCCGGAGCAGGCGTGGCGGATCACCCGGCCGGGGCCCGGGCAGTCGCTGATCATCGCCGCTTCCGCGCCGGTTCCCCATGATCCGGGCACGAGCGTCACCGTCGTGCAACTGCTGGACGACGCCTACGCGGTCAGCACCGGCAACAAGATCGGACTGCCGGTCATCATCGTGGCGGCCGAGGAGGTCAACCGCGCGGGGCTCGATCCGCGCGGGCTGCTCCTCCGGCGCGCCCTGGCGGGTGAGACGGCCCTGGCCACGCGCGTGGGCGCGCCGCCGCGCTATCTGGCGGCCCTGCCCGTGCTCGGCCCCGCGGGCCGCCCGGTGGCCGTGCTCGAAGCCGCCCTGCCGGCGTCCGAGGTCGACGCGTCCCTGGGCCGACTGACGCGCACGCTCATCCTGCTGACCCTGTGCGTCGGGGTGGTCGTCATCGGGCTCAGCCTCTGGCTCGCCCGACAGATCGCACGCCCGATCGAGGCGCTGACGCTGGCCTCCGTGCGCATGGGCCACGGGGACTTCTCATCGCCCGTGCCGGTCGCGCCGGGGGTCGAGATCGCCACGCTGGCCAACGCGATGGAGGAGATGCGCGCGCGGATCCTACGGCTGACCGACGAGCTGCGCCGCAAGAAGGCCGAGGCCGAGGCGATCGTGACCGGCATCGTCGAGGGCGTCTTCTCGGTCGATCGCGAGCGGCGCATCAGCTACGTCAATCCTCAGGCTGCTCACCTGCTGGGGATTACGCCCGAGGCCGCCCTGGGCCGCTTCTGCGGGGACGTGCTGCGCCCGCGCGAGGTGGGCGGCATGCGCCCCTGCGAGCAGCGCTGCCCGATCCTGCATGCGCGCTTCCGCGGCAATGCCAGCGCCACCGAGCATCTCGAGCTGCCCGGCGGGACGGTGCGCTCGGTCGTGATCACCAGCGCCCCGCCCGGCGCGGCGCCCGAGACTGCGGGCGGCCAGGACGTGCTCCAGTTCCAGGTGATCCGCGACGAATCGGACGTCGAGGCCACGCGCCGGTTGCGCGACTCGGTCCTGGCGAACATCTCCCACGAGTTCCGCACGCCGCTCTCGGCCCAGCTCGCCTCGCTCGAGTTGCTGCGCGACAAGCTGCCGGAGATCGCCTCGCCCGAGGTGCGCGAGTTGGTGCTGTCGGTCGAGCGCGGCACGCTGCGGCTGACCCAGCTGATCGACAACCTGCTCGAGAGCACGCGCATCGAGGCCGGCAAGGACGATCTGCGCCGCCAGCAGGTCGCGCTCGATCAGGTGATCGAGGAGGCGATCGAGTTCGTCGCCCCGCTGATCGAGCAGCGCGGGCAGACGCTCGAGGTGGACCTGCCCTATCCCCTGCCGCCGATCGCCGGCGACGGGCCCCGCCTGGTGCAGGTGTTCGTGAACCTGCTGGCCAACGCCAACAAGTTTGCGCCGCCGGACAGCACGATCCGCATCGCGGGCAGCGTCGGGGAGAACGACGTGCGGCTGTGGGTCGCCGACCAGGGCCCGGGGCTCCCCGACGGCGCCGACGATGCGATCTTCCACCGGTTCACCCGCTCGATGGGCGCGGAACCCGAGGCCGGCGGGATGGGTCTGGGCCTTTACATCGTCAAGTCCATCGTGGTCCGCCACGGCGGCGAGGTCGAGGCGGACAGCGACGAGACAGGCACGCGCATGTGTGTCATCCTGCCCCGGGAGACGCCATGAGCCGCCCCGCGCGGCGGCGCGGCCGATGAACGGTCCCTGGGGCGGGGAAGTCGTCATGAAGATCCTGGTGGTTGACGATGACCTGGAGCTGCTCAACCTGATCGCGTTTGCGCTGCGACAGGCGGGTTTCCTGGTGATCTCGGCCCCCGACGGACGGGCGGCCCTGGCCGTCTGCGAGCAAGAACAGCCGGACCTGGTGATCCTCGATTACAACCTGCCGCACCTGAGCGGGCTCGAGGTCCTCAAGCGCCTGCGCTCGGCCGGCTCGCGGACGCCGATCATGATGCTCACGGTGCGGGCGGCCGAGGAAGACCAGGTCGAGGCGCTCGAAGTCGGCGCGGATGACTACCTGACCAAGCCCTTCAGCCCCCGCGCCCTGATCGCCCGCGTGCGCGCGCTCCTGCGCCGGTCCGGCGGGGATCAACCCGTGACGCTGGACGCGGGGACGGTGACGCTGGACCCCGAGAACCAGTCCGTGAGCATTCGCGCCGGGGTCCCGGTGGCGCTGACCCGCCTCGAGTTCCGCCTGCTGCAGCTCCTCGTGGCCAATGCCGGGCGCACGCTCTCGGCCGAGCGGTTGACGGGACACGTCTGGGGCTATCGGGGCCTGGGCGACCGCCAGCTCCTGAAGCAGCTCGTCCATCGCGTGCGCCAGAAGATCGAGCGCGACCCCGGGGCCCCCGAGCTGCTCGTGACCGTGGCGGGGGTGGGCTATGCCCTGCGGGCCGAGGACGCCCCCGCGCAGCAGTGAGGCCCGGCCGGCCGCGAAAGGAGGAGCCAACCCCATGCACCCCGAGCTGCCCGCCATCGGCAAGATCTCGGCCGAGGTCTTCGACGCCGTGATCTACCCGCGCCTGGGACGCAAGCGCCCGGAAGTGCTGATCGGTCCGCAACACGGCGTCGACATCGGCGTGATCGACATCGGCGGCGGGCGCGTGATGGCGCTCACGACCGATCCGGTCTTCATCGTGCCGCCGTACGGCTGGGAGCGCTCGGCCTGGTTCGCGGTGCACATCCTCTGCTCGGATGCCGTCACCTCGGGGCTGCCGCTCGCCTACCTGACGATCGATCTCAACCTGCCGCGATCGATCACGGCCGAGCAGTTCGAGCGCCTGTGGTCCACCATGCACGCCGAGTGCGACAAGCTGGGCGTGGCGGTCGTCACGGGCCATACCGGGCGCTACGAGGGCTGCGACTATCCGATGGTCGGCGGCGCCACCGTGATGGCGATCGGCGAGCGCGACCGGTACGTCGCCCCCACGATGGCCCGCCCGGGTGACGCGGTGATCATCACCAAGGGCCCCGCGATCGAGGCCGCGGGGCTCTTCGCCGCCACGTTTCCGCGGCGGATCGCGCAGCACTTCGGCGAGGAGTTCGCCCGTGGCGCGCAGGAGATCTTCTGGCAGATGAGCGTCGTGGAGGACGCGCGCCTGGCGGTGAGCGTGGGCGTGCGCGACGAAGGCGTGACCGCCATGCACGACGCCACCGAGTGCGGGATCTGGGGCGGACTGTGCGAGATCGCCCAGGCCTCGGGCGTGGGCCTGCACGTGGAGCAGGAGCGCATTCCCGTGCAGGAGCGCGTGCTGAAGATCTGCGCGCACTTCGGGATCGACCCCTTCGCCGCGATCAGCGAGGGCACCCTGCTGCTCACCTGCCGGCCGCACCGCGCCGACGAGATCGTGCGCCGGCTGGAGGCGGGCGGCATTCTGGCCGCCATCGTCGGCGAGGTCCGGCCCCGCGAGCGGGGCTGCACGGTCAGCGCCGGCGGGCGCGAGCGCGAGCTCGCGCATCCGCGGGTCGATCCCTTCTGGGCCGCCTTCGGCCGGGCCGCCTCCGAGGAACGGCCCGAGGCCTGAGCGTCCGGCGGCCCGGCGGCCGCCGTTGCCGCGTGGACCCGCTCGGGCGCCAGGCGCGGGGGAACAAGAAGAGGCCCGGTGAGAGGAGGCTCATGACCCTCACCGGGCCCCGCGGGGGAGCACCCTTGGCAGGCGTTCGGGCGCCCCTCAAGCAGCTTCAGGCCGCCTGGCCAGATTTCCTGGCTAATCTTCCGGGCACTCGGCGATCATGAAGACCTCGTCGCTCGTGTCAGTCGCGCCGCTGCCCAGATCGGTCACCCGGACCGTGTAGCCGTCCACCTCGCTGCCGCATTGCTGCACGCTCTCCCACACGAACACGCCATTGTTCGGCGCGCTCTCGGCGAGCGTCGCGCAGACTTCGCCGGCGTGCAGCAGCTCGATGCGCACCTGCTCCCCGCAGGCCGTGCCCTCCGAGGTCCACTGGACCTCCGCGTACTGGCCGACGCAGAACATGACGCCCAGGTTGGGGAAGTCGACGGTGAGCGTGCACGTCGACTGACCCACCGGCTGCACCTGGTAGGTGAAGTACGCCTGCCAGCCGAATCCATGCGGGAAGGGTTGCCCGGCGGCCCAGACGAAGCGAACGATCACGGGGATCCGCCAGCGCGATCCGCTCTTGAACAGCGTGGCCGCCCCCGACAGGACGAGCTCCTGCTGACCGGCCAGCCACCCGTCGCGCAGCGGGATGGAGTAGGTGTACTCGCTGAGCCGGTTGTGGATTCTCTGGAACATCAGGTCGGTGACCCGCGGCCGCAGCGGGCGCGGGAACGCGGGCACCGAGGTCGCGATGGCCAGGCGGGAGTGGCCGAGCACCCATTCGGACGACGGCGTGAACGTCACGTACAGGCGCTTCTCATCGTTGGTCACCGACACGGTGCCCAGGGTCGCGCCGGGGTTGGCGCCGGGGCCGGAGACGAGCGCCACGACGAGCGGCTCGGCGCGCGGCCCGGTCGGCCGGCAGGCAAATCCGTCCGCAACGTCGGCGATGTCCGGCACGCCGGGCCAGTCCGAATCGGGCGCCGGCGTCCCGCCTGAGCCGGAGCGACCGGCGGGGCCGGCGGGCCCCAGGTCCTCCGAGCAGCCCGAGAGCGCCCCGCCCAACCCCACGCAGAGAACCACCGCCGCGGCATAGAGAGGCCAAGACTTCGCCATGGTTCTGCTCCTTTCCGTTTCTCCGGGCCTCGGTACGGCAGAACCTGCGTCCGTGCAGCGTGGCACCCCGGCGGCCGGAAGGCCCCGGATGGCCCAGGAGGAGCCCGCCAGCGGGCTCGGCACTCGCCTCGCGGCCTGTCGCCGCAGAGAGCGTGCCGCGCCGCATTCCAAGCCCCAGGCGCCGCTCACGGCCGGCAAGCGGCCCCTGCTGGCAGTCGGCGAGCCTCCGACCAAGGCGCCGGATCTCATTCTGCAATCCCACCCGTGCAGAATCCGCTCTGCCCGCCGTCACCAAACGCGATAAAGTTGAGCCTGTCGAGGGGCTGGACCCGTCGAACGGCGGGATCCGTCCGCGATCGGGCGGTCGACTGATGGCGCGGTCGGCCCATCCATGAGGAGGACGGCACCTATGCATTCCCCCCGCTTGGTTCCCTACCTGCTCACTGGCGGTCTGCTCGCGCTGACCACGCTCGGCGCGAACCCGATCGCGCAGGCTGAGGTCATCCACGTCGCGCAACCCGCCGAGGAGGTCGGCGTCGCCCTGCGCTCCCAGAGCCGGGCGGGCGTCGAGCTCCACTTCGGGCTGGATTCCTTCGGGACCACGCCGGTCGAGATCGCCGGCCGCAGCCGGCAGACCATCAACTTGCCGGGCGTGATCCTGCCCAACGACGCGGGCGCTCCCGATCTGCCGGGGCTGGGTCGCTACATCGCGCTGCCGCAGGGCGCCGTCGCGGTGCTCGAGGTCGTGACATCACGGACCGAGGTGTACCAGGGCATCGACGTCGCGCCCGCGCCCATCATCCAGCGCGAGAACGACGATTCCCCGCCGGTCTACGCGGAGGATCCCGCCATCTACGGGCTGGATGCCTACTATCCCGCGCAGCCGGTGCGTCTGTCGGAGCCGATGACGATGCGCGGCGTGGACGTCGTCATCGTCGGAATCACGCCCTTCCAGTACAACCCGGTCACCAAGGAGCTGGTCGTCTACACGGAGCTGGACCTGCGCATCGACTTCATCGGGGGCAACGGCCGCTTCGGCGAGGACCGCTTGCGCAGCCGCTTCTGGGAACCCATCCTCCGCGGCCATCTGCTCAACCACGAGAGCCTGCTCGCGGTCGCGCCGCCGGACGCCCCCGCGGGCAACCGCTACGGCTACGAGTACGTGATCATCTCCCCGACCGACGCCGGCTTCACCGCCTGGGCCGACAGTCTCAAGGCGTGGCGCAAGCTCCAGGGCATCTCCGCGGAGGTGTTCACGACCGCCCAGACGGGGACCACCGCCGCTCAGATCGAGAGCTGGCTCAACAACGCCTACAACGCCTGGGCGGTGCCCCCGGCGGCTTTCCTCATTCTGGGGGACTATCCCAGCTCGGGCGACGGGCGCGACATCGCCGTCACCGCGCCGATCTACAACAGCTACTGCGTCTCCGACAACATCTACGCCGATGTCAACGGTGATCACCTGCCCGACATGGCCCACGGGCGCATCTGCGCCCGCAACGCGACCGAGCTGGGTCGCATGGTGACGAAGATGCTCTCCTATGAGCGCCAGCCCTACACCGACCCCAACTTCTACGATCGGCCGGTGATCGCGGGCGGGTGGCAGACGGAGCGCTGGTTCATCCTGTGCACGGAGGTGTGCTACGGATTCCAGGCCAACGTGCTGGGCAAGCATCCGGTGCGCGAGTATGCGATCTACTCGGGCACGCCGGGCACCGTGTGGTCCACCGCCACGAACACCTCCACGGTCGTGAGCTACTTCGGGCCCAACGGCCTGGGGTACATTCCCGCCACGCCGCAGCACTTGACCGACTGGGGCGGAAGCGCCACTCGGATCAACAACGACCTCAACGCGGGCGCCTACATGCTGCTGCACCGCGATCACGGCTACGAGCTCGGTTGGGGCGAGCCCGCCTACAGCAGCACGAGCCTCAATGGACTCAGCAACACGAAGTACCCGTTCGTCTTCAGCATCAACTGCCTGACGGGCAAGTACAACTACTCGGGCGAGACGTTCACGGAGAAATTCCACCGCATGACCTACGGCGCGGTCGGGCTGATCGCCGCCTCGGAGGTCTCCTACTCCTTCGTGAACGACGCGTTCGTGTGGGGCTGCATGGACGGCATGTGGGAGAACTTCATGCCGACCTATGGTCCTTACCCGCACGGGCCCGATCCGCTGCGCACCTGCTTCGGCATGTGCTATGGCAAGTACTTCCTGCAGGCCAGCAACTGGCCGTACAACACGAGCAACAAGACGGTCACCTACCACCTCTTCCACCACCACGGCGACGCTTTCTTGCGGATGCAGACGCAAGTGCCCTACGCCCTCTCCGTGGCGCACGCTGAGCAATTGGAGATCGGCGTCGCGCACTTCACGGTGCAGGCCGACGCGGGCGCCCTCGTGAGCCTCACGGTGGACGGCGAGATCATCGGCGTGGCCGAGGCCACCGGCAGCGCCCAGAACATCCCGATCATCCCGCAGACCGCGACCGGCAAGCTGCGCGTCACGGTGACCGCCCCCAACGCCTATCGGTACGACGTGCTCGTCCCGATCGTCACCGGCGGGCCGGTGCTGGTCGCCGCCTTCAGCGGAAACCCGACCGCGGGCTGCGCCCCGCTGGCGGTCCAGTTCACGGACGAGTCCTACGGCGGCGAGATCACCTCCTGGAGCTGGACCTTTGGGGACGGCGCCACGTCGGTCGCGCAGCACCCCGCTCACATCTACCTGGAACCCGGGCGCCGCACGGTCACCCTCACCGTGAGCGGCCCGAGCGGTTCGGACTCGGAGACCAAGACGGACTACATCTCCGTGGGCGCCGCGCCGGAGGCGAACTTCGCCGCCGCGCCCACCTCGGGCTCGGCGCCGTTGACCGTCGCTTTCACGGATCTATCCACCGGCGATCCCACCGCCTGGACGTGGGACTTCGGCGACCTGGCCACGGCCACCGCCCAAAACCCCACCCACCAGTACGCGGCGGCCGGCCTCTACACGGTGACCTTGACCGCCAGCAACGCTTGCGGGTCCGATGTGGAGATCAAGACCGGCTACATCACCGTGACGGAGCCCGCCGCCCAGTGGGTCGTCATCACCTATGACGACTTCGAGAGCGGGATGGGCAACTACACCGACGGCGGCGGCGACATGACGCGCTATACGGGCGGAACCTATGCTCACCAGGGTTCATGCGCGGCGAACATCCAGGACAACAGCGGCGTCGCCTCCTCCTTCTATCACACCTACGCTCAGAACGTGACCGGCTACAGCGCCCTGGAAGTCGACTTCTGGTTCTATGCCGTCAGCATGGAGCGCAACGAGGACTTCTGGGTCCAGTATTACGACGGCTCCGCCTGGCGCACCGTGGCCAAGTACAGACAGGGCCGCGAGTTCTCGAACAACGCCTTCTACCACAAGGTGGTGTCGATTCCCACGAGCTATGCCTACCCGAGCAACGCGAAGATCCGTTTCATGTGCGATGCCAGCGATGACAACGACGATGTCTACATCGATGAGATCGTCTTCCGGGGCTACCGCGTGCGCGCCGGGGACGCGGCCGGGGGCGAGGTCGCCTGGGCGGTCCCCGACGATGGGGCGGCGCAGAGCGAGGAGTTGGAGACCGCGGACGCGCCAGGGTGCGTTTGGTCGCTCGAGCGGGGATGGCCCAATCCGTTCACCGGCGGCACGCTGCTGCGCTTCTCGCTGCCGGCGCAGGCCCATGCCACGCTCGAGGTCTTCGATGTGGCCGGTCGCCGCGTGGCCACGCTCGTGGACGGTCCAACCCCGGCGGGCTCCCACAGCGTGCGCTGGGATGCGGCGCAGCACGATGCCGGTTGCTACTTCGCCCGCCTGCGGGCCGATGGCTCATCGGCGATCACGCGCCTGGTGATCGTGCGTTGAGAGCCCCGGGCCGGTGGCTGACCCGACGGGCGATCGACAACCGCGCCAGGGAAGGAAGATTGATGAACGCTCAGCCGGCGAGCCGCGCTCATCCGGCCGAACAACTGCTGGCGCTGACCGCCAGAACGCTCTGGCTGCTGTATGCCGCGTTCTGGCTCGCGCTGATCGTCTACGCAGCCATCGCCCTCGCGCTCCCGCGTCTGCCCGGCCCCGCGCCCGGCGCGGCCGCAACAGGCACGGCCGGGCCCGGGATGGCGGTGAGCCCGGTGCAGATCCTGCTCCTGGTCGCGGGGGCGGGGTGCCTGCTGCTGGCCGTCCGGATCGGTCAGGCCTGGTTGCGGCCGGAACGCCTGTGGGCCGGGGCCCAGAGCCTGGAGGGGCTGGCTGCTCACCTCGCCCAACGTGGCGGCGCCTCGCGCGCGGCCGGCGCCCCGGGCGGTCCGGGACAGGAAGCGCGACAGCAGGCCTTGGCCCGCGCGGTCCAGCATCTGCTGGGCCGCATCGTCATGGCGCACGTGGTGCCCTGGGTGATCGCGGAAGCGCCCGCGCTGCTCGGGCTGCTCGACCGATTCCTGAGCGGCAGCCGGAGCGTGTGGCCGGTGCTGATGGCGCTCTGTGCCGCGGGGCTGGTGCTGCGACGGCCAGCGCGGGCGCGCTTGCGAGAGGTGCTCGACCCCATCTACCGCGCGCCGCTGCGCGGACCCGCTTCCGGCTGAGCGCGCCCGGGCGCCGCCCCGAGGAATCGTGGTTTACAGCGAACCACGAGCGTCGAACAATGGCCCCCAAGCTCATCGTCCGCGAGCGCCCGCCCCCAGCGGGCCAGGGGGAAGCCGCATGAAACGCATACGCCTCGACGCCGCGCGCGACGCTCTGCTCGTCGTCGACATTCAGAACGATTTCTGCACCGGCGGAGCGCTGGAGGTCCGGGGCGGCGAGGAGGTCATCCCGATCGTCAACTCGCTGGTCCCGCACTTCCGGCACGTCGTGCTCACCCAGGATTGGCACCCGCGCGGGCACATGTCCTTCGCCTCGACGCACCCGGGCAAGCTACCCTTCGACCAGATCGCGGCCGCCGGCGGGGCGCAGATCCTCTGGCCTGACCACTGCGTGCAGGGCACGCGCGGCGCGGAGCATCATCCCCTGCTCGTCACGCACCCCGCGCGGCTCATCGTGCGCAAGGGCCTGAACCCCGAGATCGACTCCTACTCGGCCTTCTTCGAGAATGACCGCCACACGCCCACCGGCCTCGGCGGGGCTCTGCGGGAGCTGGGCATCGCCAACGTCTACCTCGTGGGTCTGGCGCTGGACTTCTGCGTCGCCTACTCGACCGTGGACGCTCGCCGGCTCGGTTTCGGGGTGACGATCATCCAGGACGGCTGCCGGGCGATCGACGCGCAGGGCTCTCTCGATCAGGCGCTGGCGCAGATGAGCCAGGCGGGCGCCTCGCTCGCCATGAGCCGGCACATCCTGTAACCGGGGGGAGCGTCATGATCGCTCGCGACCGCCATCGCCCCCCGGAGGGCGCCCCGATGACCAGTGCCCCCGACGGCTACCCGCCCAGCGGGCTGCGCACCGACCTGTACGAGCTGACCATGATGAACGGATACCTGCGCGCCGGGCTGGCCGGCCGGCAGGTGGTCTTCGATCTCTTCGTGCGCAGCATCCCCGAGCAAGGCGGGTATTGCGTCGCCGCCGGCCTGGCCGACGTCGCGCGCTTCATCCTGGGCGTGCGCTTCACGGCCGACGAAATCGACTACCTGCGCGGTCTGGGGCTCTTCGCCGGCGAGTTCCTGGAGCAGCTCGCGAGCTTCCGGTTCACGGGCGACCTCTACTCGGTGCCCGAGGGAACGCTCGTCTTCCCCCTCGAGCCGATCCTGCGGATTCACGCGCCGCTCTTCCAGGCTCAGTTCCTGGAGAGCGCTCTCCTGAACATCGTCAACTACCAGACGCTCATCGCGACCAAGGCCGCGCGCATCTGCCAAGAAGCCGGCGTCGACAACGTGATGGAATTCGGGATGCGACGCGCGCACGGGGTGGATGGATCCCTGTCGGCGACGCGCGCGGCCTATATCGGCGGCGTGGAGTCGACCTCCAACACAGAGGCCGGACGCCGGCTCGGGATTCCGGTGCGGGGCACGCAGGCGCACTCCTGGATCATGGCCTTCCCCGACGAGCTGTCCGCCTTCCGGGCCTACGCCGACACCTATCCCGATCGCTGCGTCCTCCTCGTGGACACCTACGACACGCTGCGCTCGGGCGTGCCCAACGCGATCCGGGTCGGCCGCGAGCTGGAGCTCCGCGGCCGGCGGCTGCAGGGCATCCGGCTGGATTCGGGCGACCTGGCTTATCTCTCCATCCGCGCTCGACACCTGCTGGACGAGGCGGGCCTGCGCGAGACGCGCATCGTCGCGTCAGGCGATCTCGACGAGTGGATCATCCACGACCTGACCATCCAAGGCGCGCGCATCGATCTGTGGGGCGTGGGCACTCGGCTGGTCACCTCGCACAACGAGCCCTCGTTGAGCGGCGTCTACAAGCTGGCCGCCATCGAGCAGGGGGGGCGCTGGACGCCCCGCCTCAAGATCGCCGAGCGGGCGACCAAGTCCACGATTCCCGGGATCAAGCAAGTCTGGCGCATGCAGGGCGGCGAGCAGTGGCTGGAGGGCGATCTCATCGCCCAGGCGGACGAGGAGGTCCGACCGGGCGACCCGGGCCCGGTCGGCTACCATCCGCTGATCGAATACGAGAAGAAGCGCTACGAGGGCATCGCGTCCGTCGAGCCGCTGCTGCAGCCCATCATCCGGCAGGGACGGTTGGTCTTCGACCTGCCGTCCCTGCCCGAGTCGCGGCAACGGACGCGGGCGCAGCTCGAGCGGCTGCACCCCACCTCGCGGCGCCTCCTCAATCCGCACATCTACAAGGTCAGCATCAGCGAGAAGACCCTGCGCATCCGGCAGGAGCTGCGTGATCGCATCACGACACCGCCGGCCGGTTGAGCCTGCGAGCGTGCCCGGTATGTGGGTATGTACTTGGGCCGGCTGCAAGCCCGATCCGGGGCGCGGCTAGTCGGCCGCGCGATAGGGTCCCTGGGTGCGGCTGGAGGGCGGCCGCCACAGCGGGCCCCCGTCCTGCTCGCGGTCGTAGTAGTCGGGCGAGGGCTGGCGGCGCGGCGGCCGGCCGCGCGAAGGCAAGCGCTGGGTCTGCGCGCGCCAGTGCTCCTGCCCCCGCTCGTAGGCCTCTTCCTCGAACTCCTGGCCGTTGCCGCGTATGTGGCTCTGCTCCGAGGCCGGCGGCGCCTCGGTGGGAATCTCGAGATCCTCGAACCCCGGCAACGACAACATGGCAAAGACCTGCTTCGCCAACAGGTGGGCCGCGACCAGAAGCTGGCGGGCGTCGCGCCCCTGAGCGCGGCGTCCGGCGTAGACCGAATCCTTGAGGTCCTTGGCCTCGCGGATCTCGGCGGTCGTTTCCTTGCGCAGATCGCCCTTCTCGACCAGCAGGTGGTCCAGCGCCGTCAACAGGCCGTAGAGGTTTGTGTCCCGATAGCCTCGGGAGTTCACCGCTGCCCTGGCAAGACGGGTCATGGCGAAGTACGATTGGGTCACCACTTCGTCCCAGCGACGTGCGACGAAGGCTGTGCGGGCCCGCTCGAGCTCCTCCTTGGCCGTCTCAAGCTCTTTCGCGACCCGCTCTACGTCGGGCTC
>CAZRWW010000038.1:0-47564 GCA_964603725.1 uncultured bacterium | reverse complement strand
CGAGGGCGAGATCGTCGGCCTGCTGGGGCCCAATGGCGCGGGCAAGACGACCGCCATGCGCATGCTGGTGGGCTACCTCGTGCCCACCCGCGGGTCGGTGCGCATCGCCGGCGCCGACGTCTTCCGCGCGGGCGCCCGGATCAAGAGTCTGCTGGGATACCTGCCGGAGAACATCCCTCTGTACGGGGAGATGACCGTGCAGGAGTACCTGCAGATGGCGGCTTCCCTCAAGGGCCTGCGCGGCGCGGAGGCCCGCAGCGAGATCGACCGAGCGGTCGCGCTGCTCGGCCTGGCCGACATGTGGCGGCGCCCGGCGTCGCAGCTCTCGCGCGGCTACCGGCAGCGCGTGGGGCTCGCCCAGTGCCAGCTGAACGATCCGCCGCTCCTGATTCTCGACGAGCCGGCCACCGGGCTCGACCCCAACCAGATCGCCGAATTCCGCGCGCAACTGCGCACCTGGCGCTCGCGCAAGGCGATCCTGCTATCCACGCACATCCTGGCCGAGGCGCTCATGCTTTGCGATCGCGTGCTCATCCTCAGCCGAGGGCGCCTGGCCGCGGCCGGCACGCCGCAGGGACTGATGGGGCCCGACGAAGGGCCGCTGTCGACGCAGATCATCGTGCGCGGCGGCACGGGTGATCCGCTGGCGGGCCTGACGGCCCCGGCCGGCGGGCCGGCGCTCACGGCAGGTCGGGAGGAGGCGGCCGGCGGCGCGGATGAGGCCGTCTGGCATCTGACCGGGCGGCTCGACCGCGCCGCGCGCGTGGCGCTGGTGCGCCATCTGGCCGCCGGGGGGTGGGAGATCGTCGAGTGGAACACCGGCCTGAGCGCCCTCGAGCAGGTCTTCCGCCGTCTCACGCTGGAGGAAGGCACAGACCGGTCCGGCTAGGCTCGCGTCTTCTCGGCCGGGACGCCGGCCGGGCAGCCTGATGGCGGGACGATGCAGGGGAGGAGGCGCGCGTTGCGCAAGGTGCTCGTGTTGGCCGGCAAGGAGTTCCGCGGGTTTCTGCGGATGCCGCTCGGCTACGCGCTGCTGGCCGTCTACGCCCTGGTGGCGGGCATGGTCATGATGACGCTGCTGTACATGTTCCATGACCAGCTGCTGCGTGTGGCGCAGCAAGCGCAGATGGCGCGGACCGCCCGGTCGATCGTCGATGTGCAGATCTCGGTGGCCACGCCCTACCTGCTCAACACGGCCGCGCTCCTCGTCTTCATCGTGCCGTTCCTGACGATGCGGAGCTTCGCCGAGGAGAAGCGCTCGCGCAGTCTGGAGCTGCTCGTCGCGTATCCCCTGAGCGCCTGGCAGATCGTGATCGGGAAGTTCCTGGGCGTCTACGCCTTCTGCCTGCTCATGTTGTCGATCTCGCTCGCTCATCTGGCCCTGCTCACCCAGGTGAGCAACCCGGAGGTGCCGGCGCTGCTGGTCGGCTACCTGGGCCTGCTCGTGCTGGCGGCCGCCCTGGTGGCGATGGGGCTTTTCGTCTCCTCGCTCACGACCGGCCAGGTGGAGGCGGCCGTGCTCACGCTGGGCCTGTTCCTGGTGCTGGTCATGGGCGGCGAGCTGGTGGGGCCGGGGACGGGCGGCTGGCAGAGCGCGCTGCGGTCGCTTTCGCCGCTGGGCCTCTACCAGCCCTTCGGCCGCGGCATGCTGCCGTGGAACGGCCTCCTGGCCCTCGGCGCGGGGGCCGTGTTCTTCACGGCGCTCACCCTGCGCGGCGTGGACCTGCTGAAGTGGAGGGGCTAGACGGTGACGCGCGGGAGTCGACCCTTGCCCCTGCTGCTGGCCGGGCTGTTCCTGCTCCTGGTGGGCGCGGCCTGGACGTCCGCGGCCGCGCAGAGCTATCTCGCGCGCCTGACAATGGCGGCCGGGGCGCTGCTGCTGGTGCTCTTCGTCGTGCGGCACGCATCCGAGATCCGCTTTCTCCTCCTGCAGGCGCGCACGCATGCCGAGCCTGGCCCGACGACGAGTCTGCTGCTGATCGCACTGGTCTTGGGGCTCGGCGCGCTGCTGGCCGGCAACCGCCTGCCGGCGCTTGACCTCACACGGGATCGCATCAACTCGCTCTCCGCCGCCACGCGCGCGGCGTTGGGAATGCTCCGGGAGCCGCTGCGCATGGACGGCTTCTTCGTGCAGCCCTCGCCCCAGTGGGACGTCGCCACGCAGTTGCTCGGGCTGTACGCGGCCGGCAGCTCGAAGGTCGAGGTGGGCATCTACGATCCCGACCGCGATCCGGCGCGAGCCAGGCGGCTGGGGGTGACGCAGCCCGGCGTGGTGGTCATCTCCCACCGCGAGGCGACCGAGCACGTCGCGGAGCTGGGTGAGGAGCCCCTGACCCAGGGCATCCTGCGGGCGCTGGAAGGTCGTCCGCGGACCGTGGGGTTCATCCGGGGTCATGGCGAGCCCGGGCCCGAGGAAGGCGGCGAGGGGGGCATGACCGCCTGGGTCCAGGCCCTGAGCGAGGCCAACGTCTTCACGCGCGCGGTCAGCCTGCTGGAGGAGGGGCGGGTCCCGCCGGAGGTGTCGGCGCTGCTGCTGGTGCATCCGCGCCAGCCCTTGTACGCGGCCGAGGTCGCCATCCTGCGCGACTACCTCAGCGCGGGCGGGGGCCTGGGCATCTGGGTCGAGCCCGGCGACTCGACCGGACTCGAATCGCAGCTCGCGATGCACTTCGTGCGCTTGCCGCCGGGCACCGTCCGGGACGACGGGCCCATCACCGGGCGCATGGGCCTGGGCGCCTGGGCGCCCGCGCTGGCCGTCAATCCCGCGCATCCGATCGGCGCCGAGTTGGTGGGCAGCTTCGCGGCCGGCCCGGGCGTGCGCCCGGTCGAGATCGTCACGCCCCACGCGATGGAACTGACGATCGAGCCGCTGCTGCGCACCGCGACCACCGCCCAGCTCCTGCCGGGCGTGGAGCAGTCCAGCGCGGCCCCGCTGGGCGCCGGCGCGCAGACCGTGGGCGTCGTTCTCGAGTGGGAAGCGGCCGCGGGCCAGGGATGGAGCGCCCGCCCCGACTCTCTCGGCCTGCCGCCGATCAAGCCCAAGGCGCGTCTCGTCGTGACCGGCGACGCCTCGCTGGTCACCAACCGCTACCTGGGCGTGGGCGCGAACCGCACCCTGGCCGTGAACACCGTCCAGTGGCTCACATGGCAGGAGCGTTTTCTCAACATCGGGCGGCGCGGGCGCGCGAGCAGCGCGCTCGCAGTAAGCCGGCCGGGCCTGTGGACGCTTCTGCTGGTCGTAGAAGTCGGCCTGCCGGTCGTCCTGATCGCGACCGGATTGGCCGTCTGGTTCCGGCGGCGGTCGCGGTCATGAGCGACCCCCGACGGCGAGGCTCCCGCTGGATCCAGATCGGCCTCGGCCTGCTCGCGCTCGTCCTGGCGGGTCTCTACATGCGCGATCTGACGCGGCGCGGCCCCGCCGAGCCGACCCTGCCGGGGCCGCCCCTGGCGCGCGGCCAGGGAGCCCAGGTCATGCGCATCGAGCGTCTGCCGGGCCCCGCGGCGGACGCAAGCGCGTCCGCGACCGCGATTGTCCTTGAACGCCGCGACCCCTTCTGGCGCATCCGCGCGCCGATCGATGACCTGGCCAGCAGCCAGATGATCGGCGAGCTGCTCCGGGCGCTCGAGGAGTTGCGCGTCGAGCGCTACCTCGAGCAGGGCGAGCCGGCCGACTTCGGACTGTCGCCCGCGCGGCATCGCCTCGTTCTCGGCGGGCGGGGCCAGCAGCGCCTCGAGATCGAGGTCGGCGACTACACCTCGAGCGGTCTGGATGTCTATGCGCGCTGGAGCGGCCTGGACGGCATCGCCATCGTGCCGCGTTACCTCAAGACGCGCTTCCTGGAAAGCGATCTCGAGCCGTGGCGGGAGAGTGAGCTGCTGCCGCCCAGACCGGCGGCCATCGACAGCGTCGCCATCACGCTGCCCGGCGGCCGGATCCGCCTGCAGCGACTCGATCACAAGGTCTGGCGCTTTCTCGAGCCGGGCGATCGCGAAGCCGACGGCGCGGCCTGTGAGCGCGCCATCTCATCGTTCTGGCGCTTCCCGTTCACCGAGTTCGTGGATGATCCGCGCCATCGCGCTGCGCTGGGCCTCGACGCCCCTCAGGCAGTCTGGATCGTCTATCGGGGCGGCAGCGCCGACACGCTCGCCATCGGCGCGCGCCTGGGCGGCGGCCACATGGCGGCGCAGCTCAACGGCCGGGTGCCGGGCATCGCCGGCGACGAGCTGCATCCGCTGCTCACCGGCGGGTTGGAGGCGCTGGAGCTGCTCCGCCTCTTCCGCGGCCAGCCGCGGGACCAGCGGATCGTCGCGGTCCGGGGGCCGGGCGCGGCACGGGTGTATCGGCTGCGTGCGCGCGCCTGGAGCGCGCGCGACCTCGCCCCATCCGAACTGCCGCTGGTTGCCGCCGGCCAGTTTCCCGACACCGCGAGCGGCGACTGGCGCGCCGTCCGCGACCCCGCCTTGACCGGGGACCTGGCCAATCTGCTGGCGGCCAGCGGCGCTCGCTGGGCCGACCCGCTCGCCCGCCCGGCCGAGCCAAGCCGGGACCTCGCGGCCTGGGCCATCCATCTCTGGGCGGCGGACGGCACGCGCGACTGGGCGCTCTTCTATCCCGACGACCCCGCGGCGCTGCGCCGTCTCATCGATCCGGATCCGGCCCGCCTCGCGCCGGCCGCCGGTCCGCCCGAGTTCCAGGGGCGCGCCGTGGGCGCGGCCCAGCCGGCCAGGCCCATGCAGCTCAGCTCGCCGGCGGTGTTCAACTGGCTGCTGCGCCTGGCCCGCCCTCTGCCGGCGGCCGCCGGGAGCCCCTAGGGGCCGATCTCCAGACCGGGCCTGTCGCGCGCGGGGCCCCGGGGGACCGTTCGGGGGTCGGACCGCGACCGGACGACCCGCTGGCGCCTCCCGACCATATCGCCGCGAGACGCAAAGAATCCTCAAGGTGCGCCGATTTGCACCGAAGGAAACGGTGAACGTTAACCTTCAAATAGGGGGGTAGTACTCGATGAGAAGGCAGAAGATCACGATGGTAGACCCGTGGCAGATCACCTCGCGCGGGTGGAAGGCGTTCAAGACTCCCAAGGCGGTGGAGAACTTCACCAACAAGTGGCACGTGCATCACGTCTACTGGCGTAGTCCGGGCAATCGGCGCATCCTGCTCGTGGACTTCAATCACTTCAAGGAGTGCTATCAGCAGTATCGCAAGGTCGCGACGAAGCCCACGACCAAGAAGTACACCAAGACCAAGTTCTCCACGAAGTTTCCGACGAAGCGGACGACGAGCTCCCGCCGCCCGACGGTGGGCCGCACCACGTACCGCACCGGCACGCGCCGCACCACGACGCGCCGGAGCACGTGGAGCAACCGCCCGAAGACGCGGTACTCGAGCTGGAAGAGCTATCGTCAGCGTTCGTACCGCTAGCTGGTTCGCACCACCGAAGCGCCGTCCCCGATCCACAGGGGAGCGCAGCGATGGAAGGGGGCGACGAGGACGTCGCCCCCTTTGTCTTGACCTCTCCCGGCCCTCTGCCTAGCATGCGCTGCTTGCCTGCCGGTGCGCGGGCAGCCCTGTTCGAGGAGCGCGGGGGGTCATGGCGCTGCGCAACGGAATCGTCACGCTCACGACCGACTTCGGCGGCCACGATGCCTACGTGGGGGCGATGAAAGGCGTCGTCTGCCGCATCCTCCCCACCGTCCGCCTGGTGGACATCACCCACGAGATCCCGCCGCAGAACGTCAGCGAGGCGGCGCAACTGCTCGAGGCGGCCTATCCCTGGTTTCCCGCCGGCACGGTCCACCTGGCGGTGGTCGATCCGGGCGTCGGCACCCGGCGGCGGGCCCTGGCGGTCGCGGCGGCCGGTCACTGCTTCGTGGGCCCCGACAACGGGGTCCTGAGCGCGCCCTTGCGCGAGCCGGGGGCGCAGGCGTACGAGATCATTCCGGGTCCCCACGGTCTGCCCGAGCGCAGCGACACCTTTCACGGTCGCGATGTCTTCGCGCCGGCGGCGGGTCACCTAGCGGCGGGCCTGGAGCTGGAGCGCCTGGGACCACGCGCGCACGATTGCCTCGTGCTCGACGTGCCCCGGCCGCGGGTGGGGAAGGGCTTCGTCGCGGGCGAGGTGGCGCGCATCGACCATTTCGGCAACGCGCTCACCAACATCCCCCGCTCGCTGTTGGCGGCGCTGGGTGGCGGTCCCTGCGAGGTATTCGTCGGCGGCGCCAGCTATGGCCGGCTCTGCCGCTGCTATCAGGACGTTCCGGTCGGGGGAGCGCTGGCGCTGACCGGCGGAGACGGTCGAATCGAGATCGCGGTGAACGGGGGCAGCGCGGCGGAGCGCTGCCGAATCGCGCCCGGCGATCGGGTCGAGGTCCGCCCATCGCCACGGTCCACGCGCTAGAGGCCACGCGCCACGGTCCACGCGCTAGAGGCCACGCGCCACGGTCCACGCGCCAGAGGCCACGCGCCAGGGAAGGAGGAACATGAACGGGCTCGACATCCTGCTACTGGCGATCATCGCCGCCTCGGGGATCATGAGCTTCCGCGTGGGCTTGATCCGTGAGGCTTTCGCGTTGGGAGCGCTCCTGATCGGGCTCCTGGCCGCGGTCGTGCTGGGACGCTCGCTGGGCTCCGCGATCCCGAACGTGCTGGGCAACGCGGTCGCATCGCAGGTGGTCTTCTTCCTGGTCTGCTTTCTGGTCGCGTACCTGGTCGTCACCCTGATCGGGTCGGCCATCGCGAGGCTGGTCAAGAACCTCCACCTCAGCTGGGCCGATCACCTGCTCGGCCTGGCATTCGGGCTGCTGCGAGGAGCCATCCTGGTGCTGCTCCTGCTGGCCGGACTGACCCTGGTGATGCCCGAGCTGTTGCCGAAGCATCCCGGGGTTCTCAACGGCAGCGCCGTCTTCCGAGCCGCGGATGGTCCGCTCGGGGTGGTGGCGCAGGTGCTGCCCGAGCGGGCTGGCGAGGCGCTTCGGGAGCGCCAGGAGCTCTACCGGGGCCTGCGCGAGCGCGAGGCGTCCCACGAGCGCAGGCGCGGCGAGGACTCGGCCCATCCGATGGGACTCTAGCCTTCCGACACCCGGCGCGGCTGCGCGGGGCTCGCCGAGCGCTAAGCTTCGCGATCGGCCGCCGTGCGCTCGTCGAAGGGCCGCGGTCCCCACAACACCCAGACGGCGCGGGCCAGCCCGATCGCGGGGGCGGCCAGGAGCAGTCCCAGCACCCCCATGAAGGACGAGAGCATCAGCATCGTGAGCAGCAGCACCACGGGCTTGACCCCGAGCTGGCGTCCCACGATGCGGGGCGAGAGAAACTGCCCCTCGAACACCTGAAGCCCCAGCATGACCGCCGCCGTCTTCAGCAGCATTGGCCCCGGGGTGGGCGAGAAGAGGGCCGCGGTGAGCGCCAGCACGAAGGTCAGCCAGAAGCCCAGCACGGGCAGGAGGTTGAGCAGGCCCGCCAGGCAGCCGAGCAGGAAGGCGTAGGGCAGCCCGATGAGCAGGAACCCGAGAATGGTCAGGATGCCGAGGATGGACGCCACCAGGAGCTGGCCCCTGAGCCAGGCTCCGACCGACTCCTGGAAGACCGCTCCCAGGCTCGCGATCCGCTGCGCCCAGTGAGCGCTCAGGTACGGGCGCACGGCGGCCCGCAGGCGGCCGAAATCCACCAGGATGTAGTAGGTGAGGATGGGGGTGAGCAGCAGGAAGGAGATGACCTGCACGACCGCCGCGACGCCCCGGCCGAAGCGGCCGACCCCGGACAGTACGCCCTTCAGAAGGGCCTCGGCGCTCGGCAGGAGCTCGCCCAGGTGCTCCTCGACGACGGCGAGGCCGCCCTTCTGCAGCCAAGGCCCCAGGACGCCCAGCAGCCACGCCCGGACGGTCCCATAGGCGGCGGGGAGCTGCTCGATCAAGTTGCCCGCCTGATCGAAGAGCGCGGGTATGAGGACGAGGGCGACGAGTAGCCCGAGGCCGACCAGCGGCAGCATCAGAGCCAGCGCCGCGAGCGAGCGGGGCACGCCCCGCCGCTGCAGGCGACCCACGAGCGGGTCGAGCAGGAACGCGAACACCAGGGCCGCCAGGGCGGGATAGACGACGGTCCGCGCCCGCGCTAGTATCCACAACAGCAGGAGCAGACCTGCGGCGATCATGAGGCGCCGGATAGCTCCGATCTTGCGATAGGGCCAGAGCACGTAACCGAGCGCCAGGGCGGCCAGAACCGGCGTGACCAGCGTGCGCATGGGCCAGAAGAAGAGCGCGAGCAGCATCGTCGCGGCGGGCAGGATGATCCAGATCGGCCGGCGATCCATGACGCGCTCCCTTGCGGTGCCAAGCCCATGGCGTTCGCCTGCGCGCGAGGCGCGACCCGCAGCGGAGGGCGAACGGCCGGCACGCTAGCATGCCCGGGCAGCCCGAAGCAAGCTCGGGACCTGCGCGCCGTCCGCCGCCCGGCATCCGCGGATCGCGATCAGCCGCTCGGGACCGCGGCGCTGGGTTGGCCCGGCGGGGAGTGGGGACGAAGGAGGAGCGCGTGTTCAATATCTTCGGGACGCGAATCGACCTGCGGGTGGCCGACCCGCTGGCCGTCGAGGCCGACGGTTTGGTCCTTCCGGCCAACGATCACCTGTGGATGGGGACCGGCCTGGGCGGCGCGGCCAAGAAGCGCGGCGGCGAGTCGATCGAGATCGCCGCGGTGCGTCAGGGGCCGGCCCAGCTGGGGCGCGCCATCGCGACCGAAGCGGGCGCCCTGCCCTTTCGCCGCCTGTATCACGCCGTGCTGTCCGGCCAGGACCTCAAGCCGCAGCACGACCAGATCGCGCCGGCGTTGCGGGCGGCCCTGGAGGCGGCCTCGGCGGAAGGCCTGCAGCGCGTGGCCGTCGCGCCCCTCGAGGACGAAGCTCTGACCGGAGCCTTTCATGAGGCCGCCATCCAGGTGGTCCGCGCCCTGCTCGACGTGCTGGGGAAAGCGACCCGGCTTCAGGAAGTCATCCTGGTCACCCAAGGCGAGGGGGGCCGCACGGCCTATCGCCAGGCGCTCCACGCGGGCCTGAGCGGCAAGTAGGCCGGCCGGGGGAGTTCAGCCGGGCGCTCAGAAGGCCTGCTCCGAAGGCCGTGCCGCAGGGCGCTCAGAAGGCCGTGCCGAAGGGCGTGCCGCAGGGCGCTCAGAAGGCCGTGCCGAAGGGCGTGGCCCTGAGGCCCAGCCGCAGAAGCACGAGTGCGAGCCACAGGGGCACCACCAGCCCCGCGGCGCGGCCGCGCGAGACGCCGCCTACCTCGGCCAGCCCCACCGTCAGCAGCCACAGGACCCACAGATCGAAGAAGTCCAGCATGTTGAGCGCGTAGGCGCCGAATGAGCGCGTGTGACCCACCAGGGCCGCCGGGCTGAAGTAGACATCCAGGGAACCCTTGGCGTACTGCAGCGGAGTGCGCAGGATCGCCCGCAGTCCTGCCGGCAGAGCCGCATAGCTGAGCGTCGCCAACACGGCGGCGAATCGAACCCTGCGCTCCAGCACGAACCTGAGCCCGGCCAGCAGCAGCGCGGCCGGCAAGATGAAGCGGAAGGCCAGGCTCGAGACGAGACCCAGGAGCGCCTGTTGGCCGACCTGCAGGGGGCCACGCTGGGCGGCATCGGCCGCGATTCGCTGGCGCGCCTCGTGGGCCTGGTCCTCGTTCAGGATGCCCCGCTCGATCAGCGACTCGAGCGCTGCCTGCTGGCGCTCGTGGTGGAGATCGAAGACGGCCTGGGGCGCCAGAGTCATCAGGGCGGAGACCAGCACGGCCGGCACCCACCAAGACCAGCGGTCGTCGACCAGACCCCGGAACGCCTCCGCCGGGCGCGTGAAGACGAGCACGATGCGCCGCAGCGGCCCCGGGCGCCCGTCGGGACCGAGCGTCCCGGAGTACTCCGCGCCGCTGTCGACCATGGGCCCTCCCTGGCCGGCCGCCGACCGGCGGCTAGTTGTTCTGCACGCGCTGCTGCTCGATTCGCCTCGTCTCGGACAGGATCGCCGCGGCCTGCGGCATCAGCTGAATGGCCCGCTGAACTGTCGGGTCCTCGGAGATCAGCACCTGATAGCGCGCGTCGTCGCCCCAGTAGTGCTGGGCGATCTCGGAGCGCATCCACCGGCGCATCTCGTCCTTCCGCGCCCGCAGCGAATCGGGCTGGAACTGGAAGCCGTCCTCCTGCAGCCAACCCTGGAAGCGATCGAGGAGCGCGTCGCTGACCTCGTAGCCTGCCAGGAAGTCCTCGAAGCTGCCGTCCCAGCGCACCTGGTTCTCCGCCACGGCGGTGTTCACGAATTCGAAGAACTTGCGACCATTCGACAGACGCGCGCCGAGCTGACTGACCGGCAGCCGCTCGGCCACCTGCACGTCCGGGGTGATGCCCCCGCCACCGTAGACGGGCCGGCCCTGGATGAGCGTGCGGTAGACGGGCCGCTCGGCGACCGAGTCTGGATCGGCATCGGCCTGGAGGCTGTCGCTCGGCGGCAGACCGAGGCCCTCGCCGGCATGCTCGTAGTAAGCGTCGCGGTCGCCGGCTTCATAGGGCCGCTGGATGAGCCGGCCGCTGGCGGTGTAGTAGCGCGCCACGGTGAGCAGCACCGCGCCGCCGTTTGGCAGCGGGTACTGGCGCTGGACCAGCCCCTTGCCGAAGCTCGGCGTGCCCGCCACCAGACCGCGATCCCAGTCCTGCACTGCGCCCGAGACGATCTCCGAGGCGCTGGCGCTGCCGCGATCGATGAGCACGACGAGCGGATACGGAGCGTGCGTTCCCTCGGTGGCGTAGTACTCCTCGCTGGAGCCGACGATGCGCCCCTTGGTGTAGACGATCATCTTGCCCGAGTCGATGAACTTGTCCGCCACCTCGACCGCCTGATTGAGATAGCCGCCGGAGTTGCCGCGCAGATCCAGCACCAGGCCCTGCATGCCTTGGCCTTCGAGCCGCTGCATCGCCTCTTCCAACTCCTCGCTGGTCTGGGCGGAGAAGCGCGACATGCGGATGTAGCCCACCTCGGGCGTGAGCATGAAGGCGTAGCCGACGCTCTCGATCAGGATCTCATCGCGCACGATGTCGTACTCGAGCGGCTCGGGCTGTTGGCCGCGCCGAATCCTGACATGGACCGTCGTGCCGCGCGGCCCGCGCAGCTTCTCGAAGACCTCGTTTTCCTTGATGTCGTAGGCCGACTCTCCCTCGATGTGCGTGATGATGTCGCCGGGGCGGATGCCCAGCTTCTCGGACGGTCCTCCCTCGAGCGGCGAGACGACCGTCAGCCACCCTTTGATGATGGCGAAGGAGATGCCCACGCCTGAATAGGAGCCGCGATTGCGCTCCTCCATCTGCGTGAAGCGCTCTGGGGGAATGTAATTGCTGTGCGGGTCGAGCTGCTCGAGCATCCCGACGATCGCGCCCTGGATCAGGCTGTCCGACGGCGTTTCCTCGACATAGTAGGTCTGAACCAGAGTGAGAACCCGGTTGAAGAGCGCGATGTCGGTGTAGATGTTGCCGGTCGTGGCGAGCACATCGCGGAGGAACACGCCCCCGAGTGTGAGAGTCACCCCGAACAGCGCGAGCGGGACGACAACGATGAGGCGTCTGCGAGTCATGATCTGATCAATCCCTCCCGGCCTGCGATCGCAATCCTGCGACCGGGCTCCGTCCGCCCGAGGCCCCTGAACCCCGGGCCGACCCTCTTCGCGAGCCATCCCGGCACGCTCGCGAAGGCAGTCTAGCCTAGCAAACGGCCACCGGCCCGGCAAACTCTATCGCAAGTTGACGCAAGCCGGTCTCACCCTCAGATACGCTTGCCGTTCCGGGCGGTTCCGGGCCATCGCGGCGCCGGCGCGGGCGGTGCCCCGCGCGGGCCGGCCGGCGCCAGATGGCCGGGGCAAGCCAGTGGGCGGACCGCCCTCAGCCGGGCCCTTCTTGCCGGTGGGTGGAGCGGAGCCTATAATCGCGCCTTCCCGGGGCGTTCCACCCCGGCGGACGGACGCCGGCGGGGAGCCGACCGGAGTTCAGGCAGTGGACAGGGCTGACGTGGAATCGCGCGGGGGGGAGGAGATGCCCGGGAGTGACCGCAACGTACCGCCCGCTCCGATCGGGGCGGCGGCGCGGTGGGAGCAGCAGCTCGCCAGCCGCATCCAGGCCCGCACCGCCAGGCCGGCCGTCGTGGGCCTGGGCTACGTCGGGCTGCCTCTGCTGTCCGAATTCGCCCGGGCCGGCTTCAGCGCCATCGGCGTCGACGTCAATGCCGAGAAGGTCACCCGGCTGGCGGAGGGCCGGTCTTACGTGGCCGACGTCCCGAGCGCGGCCATCTGCCCGGCCATCGCCCGCGGTCAGGTCGTGGTGACCACCGATTTCGAGGTGCTGCGGGAGGCGGATACCGTCGACATCTGCGTGCCGACGCCGCTGCGCAAGACGCGCGACCCGGACGTTTCCTACATCGTGGCGGCGGCCGACGCGATCGTGCCGCGGCTGCACCCCGGGCAGCTGGTGATCCTGGAGAGCACGACCTACCCCGGCACGACCGAGGAGCTGCTGCTGCCCAAGCTGGCCGCCACCGGCCTGCGTCCCGGCGAAGAGTTCTTCCTGGCCTTCTCGCCGGAGCGCGTCGATCCCGGCAACCGGCAGTACACGACCCGCAACATCCCCAAGGTCGTGGGCGGCCTGACCCCCGCGTGCACGCGCCTGGCGGCCGCTCTCTTCGGCGCAACGGTCGAGCGCGTGGTGACGGTCTCTTCGACACGCGTCGCGGAGATGGTCAAGCTGCTGGAGAATACCTATCGCAGCGTGAACATCGGGCTGGTCAACGAGATCGCCCTCCTGTGCGATCGGATGGAGATCGACGTCTGGGAGGTGATCGAGGCGGCCGCCACCAAGCCGTTCGGCTTCATGCCGTTCTACCCGGGCCCCGGGCTGGGCGGCCACTGCATTCCGATCGATCCGTTCTACTTGTCCTGGAAGGCCCGCCTGGCGGGTCTGGAAGCGCGCTTCATCGAGCTGGCCGGGCAGATCAACGGGGGCATGCCCGCGCAGGTGGTCGCCAAGATCGCCCGGGCGCTGAACGGGGTCCGCAAGCCGATCCATGGTTCGCGCATCCTCGCGCTGGGCGTGGCCTACAAGGCCGACATCGACGACCTGCGCGAATCGCCCGCGCTCGACGTCATCAAGCTGCTCGAGGAGCAGGGTGCGGCGACGAGCTACCACGACCCCTACGTGCCGCAGTTCACGCTCGGGGAGCGCACCTACGCGTCGGTGCCGCTGACAGCCGAGACGCTGCGCGGCTGCGACCTGGCGGTCGTGATCGCCGCTCACGGGGATGTCGACTACGAGCTCGTCCTGCGCGAGGCGCCCCTGATCGTCGACACGCGCAACGCTTTCAGGGGTCGGCGCGACGCCAAGATCACGCGCATCTGAGCGCCGGGGCCTTCGGCCCGGCGGCCAAGGGAAGGGTGGGCAGGGGACACGCGGGCAGGGGACGCGCGGGCAGGGGACACGCGGGCGGAGGAGAGGGCATGACAGATCGCTATCTGGTGACGGGGGGAGCCGGCTTCATCGGTTCCCATCTGGTTGAGCGCCTGCTGGAAGAGGGGCACCGCGTGCGCGTGCTCGACAACTTCTCGACGGGGCATCGGGCGAATCTCGCCGACCTGGCCGACCGGTTCGGCGATCGGCTGGAAGTGCAGGAGGGCGACGTCGCGGAGCTCGAGGACTGCCGGCGCGCCGCCCGGGACGTGCGCTACGTGCTGCACGAGGCCGCCCTGGCCTCCGTGCCCCGCAGCCTCGCGGATCCCGAGGGCTGCCACCGGGCCAACGCGACCGGCACGCTGCGCCTGTTGCTGGCCGCCCGCGAGTCCGGGGTCGAGCGCCTAGTCTATGCCGGCAGCTCATCCGTCTACGGCGATTCCAGGAAGCTGCCCAAGGACGAGTCGATCCACGCGCAGCCGCTCTCCCCCTATGCTCTGACCAAGCTGGTCGGGGAGGAGTACCTGAAGCTCTTCGCGCTGCACTACGGTCTGAGCGCCGTCACCTTGCGGTACTTCAACGTCTTCGGGCCGCGGCAGGACCCCGACTCGCCGTACGCCGCCGTCATCCCGATCTTCGTGTCGCACCTCGTGCGCGGCGAGCGGCCCACGGTGCACGGCGACGGGCTCCAGTCGCGCGACTTCACCTACATCACGAACGTCGTCGAGGCCAACCTGGCCGCGTGTCGGACGCCGGCAGCCGCGGGCGTCTACAACATCGCCTGCGGTGAGCGGACCACGCTGCTCGAGTTGCTGGAGGCGATCCAGACGATCCTGGGCACCGCCATCCCGCCGGTGCACACCGATCCGCGACCGGGCGACGTGCGCCACTCGGAGGCAGACATATCGCGAGCTCGCCGCGAGCTGGGTTACGAGCCGCGCATCTCGCTCGCCGAGGGGCTCGCGCCCACCGTTGGCTACTTCCGGGGCCGCGTCGGGTGATGAGCCGACGCGGGGCCGGGCGCCCGGCCCCGGCAGGCGCGGGGGGCCGGGTTGTCGGCTGCCGCCTGCGCTGATAAGGTCGACCGGTCAGGAGCCGGCCGCGGCGCCGCGGAGTGCCGCAGATGCCCCCGGCCGCGGCCCGCCGGGCGGGGGGTGCCCGGGACAGGGCACGCCTGGGCGTGTGCTGGAACAAAGGGGAGGTGGGGATGCCCAAGATGCTGGTCACCGGGGGAGCGGGGTTCATCGGCTCGCACGCCGCGCTCTACTTCGCCGAGCGGGGCTACGACGTGACCGTGCTCGACAACCTCTCGCGGGGCCGGTTGCTGAAGCGCGAGGACGCGAACGCCCAGTTCAACTGGGACTACCTGGCCCGGCGCGGGAAGATCGAGCTGGTGCGCGCCGACGTGCGCGAGCCCGAGCCGGTGGGCCGCCTGGCGGGGGCGGCCGATGTGATCCTGCACGCGGCGGCGCAAACCGCGGTCACCACCTCGACCACGGATCCGGAGGCCGATTTCACCAGCAATGCGCTGGGGACCTTCCGCGTACTGGACGCGGCGCGGCGCGGGGGACGCCGGCCCACGGTGATCTTCTGCTCGACCAACAAGGTCTACGGCGAGAATGTCAACGGGGTCGAGGTTCGGGAGGGACCGGGCCGGTACGCGTTCGCCGCCGAGTGGGAAGCGGGCATCCCCGAGACATTCTCGATCGACCGTTGTGAGCACACGCCCTACGGCTGCTCGAAGCTCACCGGCGACATCTACGCCCAGGACTTTGGCCACCTGTACGGCCTGCGGGTGGGCGTCTTTCGCATGTCGTGCATCTACGGCACGCGGCAGTTCGGCATGGAGGACCAGGGCTGGGTGGCCTGGTTCGTCATTGCCGCGCTGGCGGGCAAGCCGATCACGATCTTCGGCGACGGCAAGCAGGTTCGCGACGTGCTGTGGGTCGACGATCTGCTGCGGGCCTACGAGGCCTTCATTGCCAGCGAGTTCGGCGTGGAAGTGTTCAACATGGGTGGCGGGCCACGCCACACGCTGTCGCTGCTCGAGCTGCTCGACATCATCCGGGAGGAGACGGGCATCGCTCCCGCGGTGTCCTATGCCGGCTGGCGGCCGAGCGATCAGAAGGTCTACGTCTCGGACACCCGGCGGGCGGAGCGCATGCTCGCCTGGGGTCCGCAGGTATCGCCCCACGAGGGCGTCCGCCGTTTGATCGGCTGGACGCGCGAGAACCTCGGGCTTTTCAGGTGATCAGATGATCGGCCGCCGGCGAGTGCGGCAGGAGCGCGGATCATGAGTCCCGGCGGCAGGCGGCGCAGCGCCGGATCGCACTTTCGGGTCGGTCGGGCGGTGTCTCGGCCGGTCGGCCCGGCGGTGTCTCGGCTGGCCGGCGCGGCGTTCCTGCTCGGCCTGGTCGCAGGCCTGGCGAGCGGCTGCGGGTACTCCTTCTCGGGCAGCTCCTTGCCGGGCCACCTGAAGACGATCGCGATTCCGGTCTTCGAGAACCAGTCGCTCGACCCCACGATCGCGGATGAAGTGACGCGGGGGCTGCTGGACCTGTTCCTCGAAGACAACCGGCTGAAGGTAGTGCGCGAGTCGCGCGCGGATTGCGTGCTCGAGGGCAAGGTGGCGCACTACGAGCGGCGCGTCTACAGCTACACCTCCGCCCAGGAGCCCCAGGAGTACATCGTGGTCATCAGGCTGGCCGTGGTCTTGAAGGACCGCGTCAAGAACCAGGACCTGTGGCGCAAGGACGATCTGCAGGCGACGGCGACCTACGCGGCCGTCGCCGGAGCCCAGGTCGGCCAGGCGGACTCGGAGTTCGAGGCTCGGGAGCTGGCGATCAAGCAGCTCGGTCAGGACATCCTGGCCAAGAGCCTGGAGCAGTGGTAGGGGTCGGGCAGCGTGAAGGGGAGCGTCAAGGGGACCGGCCAGGGGGGCCAGGGGAGCGTCAGGAGGCAGGGCGGCGTCAAGGGGATCGACTTCCCCCGCTGGATCGCCCGCCGCCAGCCGCAGGGAATCTATGCCTTCTGCGGGCCCGAGGCGCATCTGCGCGCCGAGGCGCTGGCCGCGCTCAAGAGCCGGCTGGCCGGTGAGAGCGGGGGGATGGGCGCGTCGCGGCACGCGGTCGAGACCTACCAGGTGGGGGAAGCGGCGGTCCAAGAGATCGCGGCGGCCGTCTCGCAGGCGGGCCTCTTCGGCGGCGACCGGATCGTGCTGATCGACGGCCTCGAGCGTCTGACGCGCATCAAGAAGGAGAGCGAGCGCGAGGTCTGGCTGTCGCTGGCGCGCGGGCCGGCTGCCAACACGGTCGTGATGATGAGCGCGCTGTCGTCCCGCGAGCTGACCGGACGGTCCGCGTTTCTGGCCGCCCTGCTGGGCGCGGTCCAGGTGGTAGAGTTCTGGAGTCTCTTCCCCAGTGACGCGGCTCGCTGGTTGACCGCGCGCGCGAGAGAGGCAGGGCTGGAACTGGACGGCCCGACGGCAGGCTACCTGGTCGCCCATCTGGGAACCGATCTCGGAACGCTGGCGGGCGAAATCGAGAAGATCGCTCTCCTGACGGGCAGCCGGCGACTCGCCATGGCTGACTTGAAGGATCTTCTGCGGGCCGGTGCGCTCGGATCGTCCTGGGAATGCGTGGATGCCCTGGTGCGCGGCGACGCGGCGGAGGCGATCGAACGGCTCCAGGGCGTGCGGCGCGAGGAGGCGTCCTTCAGTTTTGCCTGGAAACTGACGACCGCGGCGCGCAACGCGCTGACGGGTTCCGAGGGAGGCCGGGCCGGCCCGTCGGGCGGCAGACGTGTAACTCATTCAGCCGGTGGGGCTGACAAGGGCAGACTTGCCACCCTCTTGCTCGGATGCTATTACTGGGAACGTCGTATCAAACAGGGACGTTGGCTGGGCGCGCACGACTTCATAGGTCTGGAAACTCTGGCGGCGGCCCACAGCTTGCGCTCTCCTGTGACCGGTCGGCAGGCTGGCGGTGCGAGATAGGACCACACCGGGACTCGGGCACTCGGGCAATCAGGCAATCAGGAAGGAGCGGACCATGGTGGGGTTGGTGGAGGTCACGGACTCAACATTCCAGAGAGAGGTCCTCGAGTCGGAGGTTCCCGTGATGCTCGATCTGTGGGCCGAGTGGTGCGAACCCTGCAAGAAGCTCGGCCAGACGTTGGACCAACTCGCGGGCGCCTATCTGGGTCGTGTGAAGTTCTGCCGCATGAACGTGGCGGCCAACCCGCGCACGGTCGCGCGCTACCATGTCATGAATCTGCCCACCGTATTGTTCATCCAGGACGGCAAGGTGGTCGGCCAGCACGTTGGCGCGGCCCGGCCAATGGACCTCTCGGAGAAGATCGACGGACACCTGGGGCTCATGAGCCGGACCTGGCCGTCCTGAGCGCTTGAGCAATTGCGGAGAAAAAACGGGGAGGGGCTCGCCCGATGGCGAAGCCCCTCAATCCCTTCGAACCTGGGGCCGTGGCCGCAGGTCCGCGACCGGCTCTCACCGACCGCACATGGTGTGGGAGCGCGAACCGCGATCCCCGTGCCGCACGAACCCGAAAGTGGTCACCACACTCAAGGATTCTGGGCCCTCGGGTTTGCGGACTGCACACGCAGGCCGCAGACGCAGCTCCCTTCATACCGAGAGCGAGCCGAGTTGCTGTCGCCTTGGATCCTCATACCAGTGCCGCTCTCTGAGCATCCTCTATGCAAGCTCGGTGCCAGTTGCGCGGCCGGGTCCGGACCTCGCGACGGCCGGGGCGCTCGCACGGCAGACGAGCGGCGCCCCGAGAGGCGTTGCGATGGGGGAATCGATTCACGGGGCGTGAGTTCCGCGCCCCGTTGATGTGGCGGCACCGGGGTGACGCCGAGCCTGAAGGACGAGCTCGTCGGTCGGGTCGACCGCGCGCTCGCCATCCGGGACGGGACGATCCGGGCGGCCCGCAAGAATCCCGCTGGGCGACCGGGCAATTTGCAGCGCGACGGCGATTGTGCGCCGCTTGGGCGTCGCTCGAGAGGGGGGCGCGCTGTGGGGTAACGGATGGCGGAAGTGCAAGAGGCGCATGGCCGAGTCGGCGTCCAGGTTTACATAATAGATATTATGCGACATTGCTGTCTCGCGCTGGAATCCGGAGCCGTGCAGCGTCGCGCCTGCGGCCGGCCTCCAAGGCCCTGGCCGCCATAGGCTTGCCGCGGCGGGCTTCCCACAAGCTCGCCGCGCCTGGTTTCGCAAAAGCTCGCCGCGCCGGGGTTCGCACAAGCTTGCCGCGGCGGGCTTCCCAGGAGCTTACCGCGTCACGCCGGCCATCTGCGGCTAGCGTTGCGTGGCGGCCTCGGCCTGGGCCAGGTAGAGACCGATCTTGGCGCTGGCGTTCGGCACATCCAGCGCCCGGGCCGTCTCGAGCAGCGCCATGGCTCGCTGGGCATCCCCGACCCCCAGAGCGCATCGCGCCGCGGCGACGAGATCATCGGCCTGGAAGGGCGTCTTGGTGCGCGCAGCCTGCTCGTAGGCCTGAGAGGCCTCGGGCAGGCGCTGGAGGGACTCCAGAGCGGAAGCTTTGCCGCGCAGCGCGGCCGCCTCCAGGTGGGCGTCGCCGGCCGAGCCGGCAGCCTCGGTATAGGCGGTCAGGGCTTCCTCGAAGCGCCCCTGGGCCGACAGGGCGTCAGCCAGGTAAATGCGCCCGCTGCGGGCCGCGCGCGAGCGACCGTGGCCGTCGATCAGCTGGCGGAGTTGGACTTCGGCCGTCGCGACGTTGCCTTGCAAGAAGTAGGCTTGCCCGGTCGTCAAGAGCTGCTGGGCCTCGATCTCGGCCTTGCGCTGCCCGCGGGTCACGATCACCGCCGCGATCACCACGATGATGACCGCCCCCGCTCCGACCGCCACCCAGCGCGCGTTGCGCTGCGCCCATTCGATCGCGTGCTGGATCCATTCGAGCACCGGATCCTCGCGGAGCTCTTCCTTCGTCATGTGGGCCACGTCAGATCCTCCTCACTTCCTCCCACGTCCTCCCACGCCCCAACGGTCGCCGCCTGCGCCGGCAGGGCCCTAGCGCTGGGCGAGCTGACCCATCATCACGCCCGGGTCAAGGGCCGTCACGCCCCACAGCGCCAGGAAGTCGGGCACGCTGATGGCGTAGCCTTTCCTGGCGCCCTCGATGACCTTGGCCCCCAATTTCTCGTTCCGGAACCACTCAGCCCCCCACTGCTGGACCAGCGCGTCGCGGATCTGCGCCGCCATCACATAGCCCAACAGCCGGCCGCCGGCGCGGTAGTCGTCGTTGACCATGTAGTACAGGTCGTTGTCATTGGCGATCCGGCTCCAGAGCAGCGCGCGCTCCATCATCTCGTTGTACGCGCTCGGGTTCACGTTGGGATCCGCGTGGAGCTGGAGCTGGAAGAGGAATTCCCCGGCTGCCCTGCGCGCCAGATAGAGCCGGCGCAGCTTCATCGCGTCGGCCACTTCCTCGGGCTTGGCATCCTTGGGCTTGACCGTGGCCGCCACCCAGGCGGGCTCCTCGGCGATCATGGCAAACAGCGCCCGGTAAGTGGCGGGCAGAACATTGGCGCCGATGTAGGCGCTCTCGAAGGCCAGATCGCCCGGGACGTTGTAGTAGAACTGCGCCTCACCGATGGCGCCCAGCAGATCTGGCAGGTCGCTGAGCCGGCCGGTCGGAATCATCGTGACCTCGGCCTTGCCGGCCTGCAACTCCCAGGCGGTGGCGTAGGGCAGGCGCCCGGCCTTCTCGCGGACGTCGATCTTGAGCGTGCGCTGCTTCTCCAACGCCAGCCCGGCTCCTTTGAAGGTGCGCGCCGTGACGTCGACCGGATCGATCTTCCCGGCCTGCTTGCTCAGCGTCGGGAAGGAGAAGACGAAGTCGGCGTCATAGGTCCGCATCTTGCGTAGCTGCATCCCGAGCTCAGCCTGACACAGCGCCTCGAGCTGCTCGGCGAAGGCCGCCGACGTGTCGTCCAGGAGGCGTTCGGCCGCGGCCCGCATGGTTTCGATATCCCAGCCCTCGACGAGCTGCAGGAACGGGTAGTATCCCTCGTAGCCCAGCTCCTTGCTGCGATTGTTCAGGTCGACGGCCAGATTGCGGCGATAGATGGTCATCGTCTTGTAGAGCTGGCCGGCGCCCATCCACCACTTCAGGCGCTTGTCACGATCACCCTGCAGCGTCAGGCGGTAGTCCAGATCGAGCAGCCGGAGCGATGCGTCTTCGACCGCGACCGTCTTTTCACGCAACGAGTTGCAGCAATTGTCGCGCACGGGTGCCACGCCCGCGCCGATGGCGTAAAGGTCGATGATCAGTCGCGTGCGCTCATTCTGGGCGCGGGTGGCGTCATCGGGCGCCTCGGCGACAAGCTTGTCAAGGTCCGCCCGCTTGGCGCGGGTGAGCAGATAGGCGTAGCCACCGTAGGCCTTCTCCAGGGCCGAACTTTTGCCTTCCGTGAACGGTTCGGCCTTGGCGCGGTTGACGGCCATGACCATCTCGGCCGCCTTCTCGCGGATTCGGTCGATCTCCCCGGCCGCATGCGCGACGACGGTGCCCAACAGCGCGAGCATGACCGCGGCCAGCGCGGCTGTCGGGAGCCAGACCGGCCGCGCGGGGCCTATCCGCACGCTCCCCGTCTCGCGCCCTCCCGAGCGGTGGTGTTGCCAATTCATCATCGGTCCCCCTCCAGTATCTGCGACCCTGCGTTCCGGCCAGCGGTGCGGGCTTCCGTCCGTCAACGCGTCCGTCAACGCGTCCGTCAACGGCGCCCGATCGGTGGCCCCGCGTCTCCGTCAGTTGGCGTTCTAGTTTCTAGTTCAGTTCGTCGAGACCTGCATGGCCTCGGGTCTATCGGCCCGCGTGTGCCCCACGCACACGAGGTCTGCCCCCAACGCCGACGCGCGGGTCCGGATGCGACCCTCGCACAGCGGACAGCGCGGTTGCCAGAGCGTTCCTTCGGCGATATCGGCCGCCAGGAACGGCTTCCCGACCCCGCGGCCGACACGCGCGGCCTGACCGCGAGCAGCTCCGCGGGCCGCCTCGCGGGCAGGGCCGCGCACGGCGCCACGCCATGGAACGAGCCAGCAGGGGCGCATCACGACCCCCAGCGCCGACAGGCGCACGAACACTCCCGCCTCCCAGAAGCGGGCGACCTCCTGGACGCGCCTCTTCCAGTCCAGTTGCAGCGCGCGAACGCGCCGGGATTCCTCTTCAGGCGTCAACCGGCCTCGACCCACCGGATGGCGCACCTCGTCGATGAGACGCCGGTAGTAGGCCTCGATGTTGGCTGTCTCCCGGGCGATCTCCAGGGTGGCCGCCTCCTTGAAGGTGCGAGCCCGACGCTGCAGGCGCCGGTCCAGCAGCGCCAACGAGCGCTGGATCGTGCCGCGCGAAGGCAACGCCCCAGGGTCCTCCCATCCATCGGCCGGCATCGTGACGCCCGAACGCAGGTGCTCGATCAGGACGCCCGGGTCTCCCAGTACCTCTCCCCGCCCCGGATCGAGCCCGATCAGCACCAGGTCGTCGGGGACGTCGATTGTACGGAACTCCGCGACGTAGACAAACAGAAACACCGGGCGATAGCCCGGCCGGGGCCGACCCCAGCGTCCTCCGTCGATGGCCGGCAAGCCCCTGAACCGGGGCGGCGGTCCCGGATCGGGCACCGCGGGTTCATAGACGACCGTGTAGCGCCCCCCACGGGTCGCCTCCCCCACCAGCTGGTCCAGGAAGGCCGACCCCACCGCCACCAGCTCGGCCTCGGGATGCTGGCGATGGGCCTCGGGACCGAAGGCCAGCAGGCGCGGCAGCTCCGCGGCGCCGCCGCGCTCGGCCGGACGGACCTCGAGCAGCCCCTGGCCCCGCCGGACCAGGCCGGCGCCCTGGTGCGCGAGGTACTCCTCGACGAAGCTGCGTATCTCCGACCGCTTCACCTCCCCGGCCACCGGGGGTCTACTCCGGGGCCCCCGCCCGTCCTATCCTCCCGGGGGGGCCTAGTAGACCTCGCGATCGTACGACTTGACGTGCTCGTAGCGCTCGCGGGCCAGCTGCAATTCAGTACCCATCACCCCGAAAGCTTTCTCCAGTTCGCGGGTCTCCTGATTCGCCGTCCAGAGGCGGAAGACTCGGGCCTCGAACGTCTCGTTCCAATCGAGATTGCCCAGGATCTGGTCCATTTCCCCGATGACCAGGTGGAACATGCTGATCTTTTCCTGCAGAACGGAGAGCACGTAGGACTCCAGCGTGCCGCCGGCGGCCAGGTTGTGGATGCGCACGTCGCGGGTCTGGCCGATCCGATGGATGCGTCCAATCCGCTGCTCCACGCGCATGGGGTTCCACGGCAGGTCGTAGTTCACGAGGGTGCGGCAGAATTGCAGGTTGCGCCCCTCGCCGCCCGCCTCGGTGCTGGCCATGACATCCAGCTCCTGCCGGAATGCCTCGACCGCCGCGTCCTTCGCGCGGGCGGTCAAGCCCCCGTGGAAGAGCCCGACCCGCAGGCCGCGGCCCGCCAGGGTCTCGCCGATGGATTCGACCGTGCGGCGAAACTGGGAGAACACCAGGACCTTCTCGCCGGCGCGCCGGCTCTCCTCGACCAGCTCGGTGAGGGCGTCCATCTTGGCGTGGCGCTGAACCGTCCGCCCCAGTTCCAGCAACCCGCGCAGATCGGGCCCGACCGTGAGCAGCCGGCCCTGCGCCGCTCGCTCGAGGGTCCCCAGCGCGGCGGCCGCCGACGAGCCGATCTCCTTCTGGAGGACGACGAGCAGCAGCGGCCACGGCGCGCGTCGCAAGAGCTTGTTGTCGGACGCGGCCATGGCCCGCACGAACCCCGAGACTTCGTCATAGAAGCGGCGCTCCTCGGCGTAAAGCTCGAGCCCGTGCGTGTAGACCTCGCGGCGCGGAAACTGAATCGAGGTGCTGCTGCGGGTCGTGCGGATCATGACGTCGGCCAGGAGCTGCGAGAGCTGCCGGGTGTTCTTGGGCAGGCGCCGGTCGCCACGGACGACGAAGTCCCGGCGGAACTCCCGGTAGGTGCCCAGCGCCCCGGGTCGCAGCAGCGTGACCAGGTTGAAGAGCTCGCGCAGATCGTTCTGCACCGGGGTCGCCGTCAGCAGCAACAGGTACTTCAAGCTGAGCGAGTCGATGAATTTCCAGGCCTGCGTGAGGTGGTTGCGCAGGCGGTGGGCCTCATCCACGACCAGCATGTCGAAACCGCGCCGGGCGATCGCCTCGCGGTTGCTGGCGGTCTTTGCGGTGTCGAGCGAGGCGATCAGGATGGGGTGACCATCCCAGGCGTCGCCCCGCGAGAAGACATGCACCGGGATTTCGAACTTGTGCTGCAGCTCCTCGCGCCACTGCGTGAGCAGCGAGGCCGGCGCCAGGATCAGCACCCTGCGCACCAACGCGCGCAGCAGGTACTCCTTGAGGATCAGGCCGGCTTCGATGGTCTTGCCCAGGCCGACCTCGTCCGCCAGCAGCGCTCGCCCCTTCATCTCGCGCAGCACACGCAAGCAGGCGCGGATCTGGTGCTCGAGGCGCTGGACGTCGCGGGCGTGGTTGAGTGCCAGGAGCCGCTCGAAGCCCCGCTGGCGCGCGATGCGCAGGGCGTCCAGGTGCAGGAGGAAGTCCCGCGGCTCAGTCCGCTCGAGGCGCCGCCCGCCCCGCAGGAAGGGGGTCAGAGACGCCGCGTCGAGCTCCGGGATGAGAGAGCGCCGGAAGGTGAAGCCGGTCGGGTCGAGGTCGCAGGTTGTGGCCTTCGCCTGCGGTGGGCGGGCGGGCTTCGGAGCGGGCGGCTCGTCGAGCGCGACCGCCTCCTCCAGGACCAGCCTGTCCTCGACCGGTGCGTGAGCCGCGGATGCCTCGCCCGCGGCCCGCGAGAGCTGAGGGTGAATGGAGGTGACCTTGCGCACGCCGTCCGCGAAGGCGATCTCGAGCACATCGAAGAAGTCGCGCGTGCGCACGTCGACAACCAGCCCCTCACCAAAGACCTGATGCAGGACCTTGTCGCCCACGCTGTAGCTCTGTCCGACCACCTTGCGCGCCTGCCCCGTTTGCGTCCCGGATGCGCCAACCTCAAAGATGAACGGTCAATACTAGCATAGGCGGGGCCGGTGTACCAACAGCCCTCCGGGTGAAGAGCCGGGAGGATGGGCGATCCCCGGGGGCCCCGGGGCCGGCCCTCGCGACCGTCAGCGTGTGTAGAGATGGAAGCCCAGACCCAGCTGGACAGTGAAGACGGTGCCCGGCACGCCCGGGGCGCTCAGGAAGTAGCCCGACAACGTGCTGTCGATCGACAGCGTCCGGCGGACGAAGTACTCGAGGCCGCCCCCGGCGCGCAGCACGAAGCCGTCCTTGTCAATGAAGCCGACCTGCTCGCCCGGCGTGCCCTGGACGTCCCTGCCCTCGTCGACATACTGAGGGTGGTAGAAGCCCCCGCTCACGACGATGTAAGGCGTGCGCTTGGCCATGCGGCGGAAGTAGGCGTAATAGTCGAGCATCAGGAGCTGGAATTGGAGCCGGTCGTAGCTCCCGCGGTCCGTGCCGGTGCTGATCACGTTGGTGTTGCCGCCAATGCGGTCGAAGCTCTGCTGCTGGCCCGTGAGGCCGACGGCGCGGTCGCGCTTGATGTACTGCCGGACGCTGATCACGACGCCGAAGCCGCGGTCGAAGAGGTCCTTCCACTCGGAGTCCCCGGCGGTCATGCCGAACTGGACCTGGGCCCCGAAGCTCGGCGTGCCGCGGCGGTGCTCATAGGCCGCTGCATCGGGCACCAGCAGAAGCGCTCCCCAGAGCAGGCCGAGCGCCAGGGCCAGATGCACCAGGCGGACTCGGCGCGTGGCTAGTCTTTCGGACATTCCCAATCCTCCCGCTCCAACACTCTCCGCCGCGCCCTACCCCGCAGGCGGACGTCCTCGCCGGGCCATCCTCGCCGCGGGCCTCCGGACCGGCGACCCTTCTCGCCGCGGGCCTCCGGACCGGCGGTCATCTTCACCCGCGGGGATGGTACCGCCGGTGCATGCCCTGCAGATAGCTCTCATCCACGCTGGTGTAGATCTGCGTCGTCGCCAGCCGCGCGTGGCCCAGAAGCTCCTGGACAACCCGCAGCGAAGCCCCTGCGCGCAGCAGGTGCGTGGCGTATGTGTGACGCAGCAGGTGGGGGTGCACACCTTCTCCCAGTCCCGCCGACAGCGCCCGTTGCCGCAAGATCTTCCAGAACCCCATTCGACTGAGGGGCCGGCCACGGGCGTTCAGGAACACCACTGCCGGCGCGTGCGACTGCCGCCCCCTGGCCAGGAGCGCCGGGCGCGCGTGTTCAGTGTAGGCCCGCAGCGCCCCGGTGGCCGCTCGGCCCGCCGGGACCAGACGCGTGCGCTGGCCCTTGCCCGTGACGCGCAACAGGCAGCCCGAGACCCCGGCATGGCCGCGCGCCGCGTCCGGGGCGCGGGAGTCGGCGCCGGCGGGTTCGGCCGCGGAGCCAGGGGGCTCGGCGCCCGCGTCCCACAGGCAGTCCTCCAGCGCCAGCGACAAGAGCTCCGAGACGCGCAGCCCCGTTCCGTAAGCTACCTCGAGCATCGCCCGGTCCCGCAGGTCGAGCGGGCTCGAGCCCCCCACGGACTCCATCAGGCGCGCGGCCTCCTCCTCGCTGAGCGCGCGCGGCACCCGCCGCCAGGCGCGCGGGGCCGGCAGATCGGCAGCGGGGTCCTCCCAGGCGGCGCCCCGCCAGTGCCCATGCCGCTCATCCGCCAGGAAGGCGAAGAACGAGCGGATGGCCGAGCGCGCCCGCGCGACCGTGGTCCGCTCGCACCCGCGGGTCTCGCCCAGATGGACCAGGTACTCGCGGAGATTGCGAGCCGTCACCTGCTCGGGATCGCGCACTCCTTGCTCGGCCAGCCGGCGGAAGAGCCCATGCAGGTCGCCGCCGTAGGCCGCGACGGTCCGCTCCGAGACCGCCCGCACCAGCGACAGGTGGAAGAGATACTCCTCCAGCGCGGAGCGCACGCGGGCCGGCAGCTCCTCATCCACGCGCACCGCCTGAGCCCGGCGGCGCGCGCGACCCCGCGCCCCCGGCGACCGCGGCTCTCCGCGCGTTGGCCCTCGGTGCGACTGCTGCGTGCTCGCCCGGGTCATCTCCGGCTCGTTCCTCTCGGGTCGCGAGGGATTCCCCGTGCCCCAGCGCGCGGGCCCCGACGCAGGGCGTCCTGGATGCGGCCCGCCAGCCCCGGTCCAATTCCCGGCACCCGCGCGATCTCCTCCGCCGGGGTCCGCGCGAGCGCGCCGACGCTGCCGAAGCGGTCGAGGAGCGCCTGGCGCCTGCGCGGGCCCAATCCCTGCACGTCGTCCAGCGGGTCGTGCACCTGGGCGCGGCTGCGCACCGCGCGGTGATAGCTCACCGCGAACCGGTGCGCCTCGTCGCGCACGCGCTGCAGAAGCTGGAGCGCCGGCGAGCTGCGCGGCAGGCGCAGCGGCTCTTCCTCGCCGGGCCGGAAGATCTCCTCCTCGCGCTTGGCGAGCCCGACCAGCGGAAGGTCCCCGCGCCCGGCCTCCCGCAGCACGTCGGCCGCGCGATTGACCTGACCGCGACCGCCATCGATCAGGATGAGGTCGGGCGTTTCCTCATCGGGGTCGGCGAAGTGCCCCGCCCGCCGCGCGAGCACCTCCCCCAGCATCGCGAAATCATCCTGCCCCGCCACGGTCCGGATGCGGTAGCGCCGGTAGCCGCTCTTGTAGGGGGCGCCGTCACGGAAGACGACCTGCGCGCCGACGGCCTGGCGGCCCTGGAGCGTGCTGATGTCGTAGCCCTCGATGCGCACGGGCGCATGCGCGAGACCGAGGGCTTCCTGCAGGGCATAGGCCGAGGACTTGAGGCGTTTCTCCCGTCCCGCCGCAATGAGCTCGATCTCCTCGAGGGCCAGCGCGGCATTCTCGCGGGCAGCGCGCACCAGGGCGGCCTTCTCGCCCCGCACGGCGCGTCCAATGCGGACGCGCCGCCCCGACCGCGACGTGAGCCATCCCTCCAGGACCTCGCGATCCGCCGGCAGCGGCTCGCACAGAACCAGGGGCGGCACCTGCATCCGCGCCTGATAGTGGCCGGCCAGCACCGACGCCATGATCTCGCCGGCGCCGGCCTCAGCCGCGCGTCCCACCTCGATGCGCCAGGTGCCGACCACCTTGCCCTCCCGGTGGGAAAAGACGGCGGCCAGGGCGCGATTTCCGCGGGCCACGAGAGCCACGACGTCGAGGTCGGGCCGCTGGATGTCGGTCATGCGCTGCGGGTCGCGGAGCTGCTCGAGCCAGGCGATGTCGTCGCGCAGTTGGGCGGACTCCTCGAAGCGCAGCTCCGCGGCCAGCGCCCGCATGCGCCCCTCCCACTTGCGCACCACGTCCCCACCGCGGCCCTCGAGGAACGCGCCGAGTTGCGCGACGATCTCTCCGTAAGTGGGCGCGTCGATGCGCCGGGTGCAGGGCGCGTGGCACATGTCGATGAAGAAGAACAAGCACTCCCGCCCGCCGCGCGCCAGCCGCCGATCGCTGCAGCTCCGCAATGGGAAGAGCCGCCGGAGCGAGCGCAGCATGTGGCGCATGTCCTTCACCCGCGTGTAGGGACCGTAGTAGCGAGCCCCATCGGCGCGCACGGTGCGGGTCACCTCCAGCCGCGGGAACTCGTGGGTCACGTCCACCCGCAGGAAGGGGTACTTCTTGTCGTCTTTCAGCTCCACGTTGAAGCGTGGCGCGTGGGCCTTGACGAGATTGGCCTCGAGCACGAGCGCCTCGGCCTCGCTCGCCGTCACCACGTAGTCGAAGTCGCGGATCCTCTCGCGCAGCAGCCGCAGGCGCTCATCGGGCGCCTCGCCGCGGAAATAGCTGCGCACCCGCGCCGGCAGGAGCTTGGCCTTGCCGATGTAGAGGATGCGGCCGGAGGCGTCGCGCATGATGTAGACGCCGGGACGCCGCGGGAGGAGGCGGAGTTTGTGCTCGAGACGGGTGCGCCAGTCGGGATCGGCGGCGTGACCGGGGGTGGCCGACTTGGGCTCGGGAGCGGACTCGGGCGCGGGCTTGGCGCGCGGCACCGGCCCAGGCTCGGGCGCCGGCGGGGGCTCCGGCCCCGGGTTGGGCTCGGGGTTCGGCGAGGGCGCAGGTTTGCGACGATCAGGCTGCATGCAGGAACTATGTGGCAGAACGGGGGGCGTCGCAACGCGAGGCTGGATTCGGCTGGCGCGGGCGGGAGGTGGGGTGTTCCGGGCGACCTCCGAGGCCAGGGGGATCGACCGAGCACTTTGCCCCGGGGCAAAGTAGACTCGCACCTTCATTAGGCAACAGCGATTACGGGTTTCGAACGGAGGGCGGGCGGCGGCCCGTCGCTGGGCGACGTCCGCGGAGGCCGCGCTGGGTGAGGTTCCTTCTGTCTGCCACCATTCCAGGGGGCCGGATCCACACCCGGATTCCAGAAGGACCTTGAGTCATCCCGGTGGCTTGGCCAGACTCCCAGCGCAGGCTCAGGAGGAGCGCGATGAGGCTTGACCGTGGGCAGATCGAGGTCATGGACCGAGCGGTGGCCGACATACTCCGCAGCAAGACGCCCGCCGAGCGACTCGCCATTGCTTCCGGGATCTGGGAATCCGTGCGCACGATGCTCCTGACCCAGCTCGCGGAATTGCACCCGGACTGGAATCCAGCGCGGGTTGAGCGCGAAGTCGTGAGGAGAATGTCCCATGGTGCCGTATGAGCTCCTGGCGTGCGTGGTCGCGATCTTCGAGCGCCTGGGGATCCCTTACCTCGTGACCGGCTCCGTCGCAGCGATGGCGTATGGGGAGCCTCGCCTCACCAACGACGTCGACATCGTGGCCGCCATCGGTCGGGAGACATCGTGGCCGCCATCGGTCGGGAGCACGTCTCGCCGCTTGTGGCGGCCTTTCCCCCGGAGGACTGCTGCATCAGCCCCGCAATGATGGACGAAGCCATCCGGCATCAAACCCAGTTCAACATCATCCACCCGGCATCGGGTCTGAAGATCGATGTGATCATTCGGCGCGACACGCCCTTCGACAGGAGCCGCCTCAGCCGGGCGCGGCGGATCCATCCCGCGCCCTCCTACCGGGCCAACTTCGCAGCTCCGGAAGACGTCATCATCAAGAAGATGGAGTACGACTCCCAGGGGGGGTCCGAGAAGCATCTGCGGGACATCACCGGGATGATCCTCACCAGCGGTGACGAGATCGACCGGGACTACATCGAGCGCTGGGCGGGAACTCTCGGGCTCACCGAGATCTGGAGGGCGATCCAGTCGCGCCTGGAGGGCTGACAGCCCCGGCACGCCTGCGCGCGCCGGGGCCGTTGCTCCCGCGCCCCCGGCAGGACTCGAACCTGCGACCTACGGTTTAGGAAACCGTCGCTCTATCCACCTGAGCTACGAGGGCCGTGCGCAGGGGAATGTACTCCGAATGGGCAGCGGGTCACAACCGGCCGGTTGGAGGGCCGGACGGCTCCGGGCGGTGGGCGGCACGGGGCAGGTCTGAGCGTGAGGATGCCGGTTCTCCGTCCGTCGTCGGCAACCGCGCTAGGGCTGCCGTTCCTTGATCTCGAACAAGTTGCCCGCCCTGTCCCGCACAAAGGTCACCAGCCGCCGGCCCCTCGGAGTCCGGCTGATTTCCACCCCCACTTGCCGGCACCGTTCGAGAAAGTTCGCCAGTTCATGCACCTCGAAGCAAACGTGCTCGATGCCGCCGGATCGGCCGGGATGGGCACCATCGATGAAGGCCTCGATCTGGAGGGAATCGTTGGCGTAGTTGACCATCCCCAGTTCCCTGTCCACGCCGAAGATGGCGCGGGCCAGCTCCCGAGGAAGCGTCTTGCGCTCCGATTTCACGAGCCCCAGCACATCCACCAGGAACTCGTCAGCGGTCCGTTCGGAGCCGTAGACGAGCGCCGCGTGCAGCAATCTCATCGCGCCCCTCCGCGGGGAATCGCCCCTTCCGCGGGGAATCGGGCCCTCCGTGGGCAATCGCCGCCTCCCTGGCGACCAGTGGATCACTCCTGCGGCCGGATGATCACCTTGATCGATTCCCGCCCGTCCAGCACCAGCTGGAAGCCGCGCGCGATCTGGGCCAGCGGGAGCCGGTGCGTGATCAGGTCCTCCACCGCGACCGTGCGGGCCTCGATGAGTCGCAAGGCCTCGATGATGTCCGAGGGGCCGCAGTAATACGAGGTCAAGACTCGCATCTCCTGGGTCCAGAACTCGTTCAAGGGGATCGTGACCTGCGCTTCAGGGCCCGGCACCGCGAAGAAGACCACCGCGCCACCTTTGTCGACGCACTTCCAGGCCTGCTCGATCGCCGACGTGGCGGAGGTGCAGACGATGACGACGTCGGCCTTGCGCCCCGTCTCGGCAAGTAGGCGCGCTCCGAGGCGATCGGTCGCTCCGCGGCCGGCGGCGCCGGCGAGGTCCCCGGCCGCATTCTGCGCCGCGCCGACCACGACGTCGGCGCCGCACCTTCTGGCCAGCTCGACTCTGGCCGGATTCACATCGGTCGCGACGATGCGGCACCCCTTGCTCTTGGCCAGCTTGACCTGCAGGAGCCCCGACATGCCGCAGCCCATGATCAGGACCGTGAAGCCCGTCTTCACCCCGGCCAGCTTCTGAGATCGGACGACGCAGGCCAACGGCTCGACAAACGTGCTCTGGTCATAACTCACGCTGTCGGGCAGGCGATAGATTCCGGCCCTGGCGAGCTCCTCCGGGACCAGGATGTACTCCGCGTAGCCGCCTGGGAGGCGCACCTTGACGTTCGGGCAGACCGGATGGTGATCCTCGCGGCAGCAGTGACACTGGAGGCAGGGCACCTTCGGGGCGATCATCACGCGGTCCCCCGAGCGGTACGCGGTGATGCCCTCCCCCACTTCCACAACTTCTGCGCCCAGTTCGTGGCCCTGGACGAGCGGCGCCCGCGGGAGCCGGTACCATTCGACGATGTCGCTGCCGCAGATCCCGCAGGACATGACCTTGACCAGCATCTCGCCGGGCCCGGGCTTCGGCGTGGGCACCTCGGCCAGGCGAATGTCACGGTTGTTGTACCAGAGGGCGACTCTCATCCAGTCATTCCTCATCCAGCCATTCCGCATCCAGTCATTCTCGGCCGATGAGGTGTCAGGTCGTGGCCTGCGCCTTCAGCGCCTGATAGAGCTGGTGCGCCCGGGCCGGGGTCTCGTTCTCGTGGACCACGGCGCGCACCGCCTGGATCATGGCCGCGGGCGCATCGGCCTGGAAGATGTTGCGGCCCATGTCCACGCCGGCCGCGCCTTCCTGTACAGCCCTATGGGCCATGGTCAAGGCGTCCAGCTCCGGGATCTTCTTGCCGCCCGCCGTGACGATGGGCACCGGACAAGCGGCGCACACGGTGTCGAAATCGTGCTCGACGTAGTAGGTCTTGACGTAGTGAGCGCCGAGCTCGGCGCAGATGCGGGTGGCCAGTCGGAAGTAGCGGGCGTCGCGGACCATCTCCTTGCCCACGGCGGTGACAGCCAAGGTCGGGATGCCGTAGCGCGTTCCGAGGTTGACCATCTTGTTCATGTTGAGAATGGACTGGCGCTCGAACTCGCCGCCGATGAAGACCTGGACCGCCATGGCGCAGACGTTCAGGCGGATGCTGTCCTCGATGTCGACCGCGATCTCTTCATTGGACAGCTCCTTGAGGATGCTCGCCCCGGCCGAGACGCGCAGGACGATCGCCTTCTGCGTCGCAGAAGGAACGATGGTCCGGAGGATGCCGCGGGTCAACATCAGGGTGTCGGCGTAGGGCACCAGCGGATTGATCGTCACGTCCACCCGCTCCAGGCCCGTGGTCGGTCCCTGGAAGTACCCATGATCGATGGCCAGCATGACCGTGCGGCCGGAGTCGGGGTTGAAGATCCGAGCCAGCCTGTTCTGCAGACCCCAGTCGAGCGAGCCGCAGCCTTTCAGGAAGAAGGCCGGGGACTTCTGGGGAATGGTCAGGAAGTAGTTCTTGGCCTCCTTGAGTCCATCCGTGTCGGGCATGCGCGCTTCTCCTTCATGCTCTCCCGCAGGGCTGGGAACAGCCGCCATTCTACGCAAGACTGGCGCGTCTTGCATCCGTTCCTTGCTCGGCATCGGGCCTTGCTCGCCATCAGGCGGCGACGCGTTGCACAGGCGGGTCCCTACCGGCGCGTGCGACTCGACGCGTGGCGGTCTCTCTTCATTCTCTCTTCATTCGAGGTCATCCGAGACGCCCGGCCACGTCCATCGCAATGCCGAACGCGCGATCGAGATCGAATTCGCGCAGGTCGCGATCGCGAAGCACCGGGCGCAGCCGGGTGTCGAGCTGCTTGCGCAGCGCCGCGAGCCGTTCGGCCCCGAGATCGACCGGCGCGTTGCCGGGCATGGCGAGCTTGCGGCGCACCAGTTGGATGAGGGCGCCGTCGGTGGCCTGGAGGCCCAGATGGACGTGCGCATAGTACAGGTCATAGAAGTCGCGGATGGCCACATCCGGACGGGACAGCGCGGCGCGCAGCTTCTCGGCCATGGCTTCCGCGAGGGACACGCAGGCGCAGGAGAACTCGGGCACCATCGCCCGGCCGTGGACGGGATCCAGCAGGACGGTCCGGATCAGCCCCGGGACCGCGGGGGTCAGGAGCGGCTCGCGCAGACTGACTTCGATCAGGATGCTCTCCGGCTGACCGCTGCCGGGCGAGCCATAGCGCACGGAGCCGATGTACTGCTTGGAGGCGTTCGAACCGGTGAGCGGTCGCTCGACGACAAAACCGGGCAGATGGTCACCGATTGCGTTCACGGCCGTCTTGACCACGGCGGCGCCGCGGCGCCGCTGGGCGCGGCTGGCGTCGGGGGCCTGCGGGATGGTGAAGTCCAGGTCTTCGCTCAACCGGTAGAACCCGGCGTGCACCTTGGCGAGGCAGGTGCCGCCCTTGAAGACGAGGTCGCTCCCCGCGCCGCGGGCCAGGTACTGCAGCAGGACGGTGCAGAAGTAGTCCTTCTCGATCAGGCGCGTCGAGAAACCTGTCTGCGCCGCCGTGAAATTGGTGGCCTCGCGGAACAGGGCCAGGTCGGTGTGCAGGCTGAGCGGTGCCGGATCACTCATTGCGAACCACCCCCCACCGCGGATCGAGGAGGCCGCGGCGAGGACGCCCGGGCACGAGGGGGATCTGGCTCGCCGCGGGCCTGAGTCCGCCCGCGAGCTTCTTGAGCAGCGCCGGGCGCGCGCCGAGTTCGCTCAGCACGGCGCCGATGCGGCGAATGGTGCCCTGATTGCCGTACCGCAGCGTCGTGTTGACCAGATCGGCGGGCCGGATGCGTCCGGCCCGCAGGTCGGCGCGAATCCAGTCGTAGGCGCGCGGGAGGCTGTCGAAGCGCGACCAGTCATAGACAGCGTCCATGAGGGTTCGGGCGCGGGAGGAGTAGACGAGCGTCTGGCCCGTGGGGGTCTTGACCGTCTCGGCGTCGCCGAGGCGCGCCGGGGCCACCTTCATCAGCGCCAGGGCCACCTGGCCGATCGTGCGCTCCCCCGAGATCTGATCATTGTAGGCATAGACGCGCGCGGGGATCTGCTCGTCGTAGCCGTAGCGCTGAAACGCGTTGGGGCCGCTGATCTGGTAGCGGGCGCCCTTGTCCTCCATGAGGGCGTTGAGGGCGGTGGCCTCGTCGGGGGTCCAGGTGCCGCCCAGCGGCAGCCTGGGCGGGACGAGGTAGAGCCCACGGCGCACTTGCGCGATCAGACCGCGCCGGACCATCCGACTCAGCAGGTCCTGCTCCTGCTTGCGGGTGATGCGTAGCGGGCCGAGCAACGCGCCGCTGCGCAACAAGCTGAGCCCGCGCATCTGGGCGTAGGCCAGCAGGGCCGCTTCGGACTTCCCGAGGTTCTTAGCCATGGCCGTATTCTATTTCTCTCAACTCGCGTGTCAAGCGAGTTGAGAGAAACGGAGTACGGAAGGTTCCGGGGGCCCGCTCCCCTCCCCGTGCCCGCGCACAACGCCACCCCGCCAGTCTGTGCCGGGCTAGCGCCGCCGGTGGAACAGGCTCTTGATGGCGCCCCACGAGCACTCCGTCACGGCCGTCGAGCCGCAGCCGACGGGCCGGGCGCCGATGAGGTCGCACTCCGGGTTGGGCGGCGTGAACGGCGCGCACGGGGAGTCACAGGCGATCGTGAAGTCCTCGGCGCCCGGATTGCAGAACAGCGGATCGGCCGAGATGTTGCCGTCGCAGCCGAGGTACCCCGAGAGCGGACCGACCCAGTCACCGCCCGCGTTGCCGTAGATGTCGCAGCACGTGATCTCGAACGAGTAGAACGGACTCCCGCTGACAATGCCGCCCACGCCATTGAAGGCCATGAGGCAGCGCTCGAACGTCACGTCTTCGATGCCGGCGAAGCGCACCACGGCGCCCTGCTGAGCGTAGTTGCCGGCGAAGGTGCACTGCACGAGTGCCCCTGAGAAGACGCTTCAGTAACGCACGGCGCCGCCCTCGTCGGCGGTATTGAACAGAAACGTGCAGCGCACGATCTCGGGCGCGTTGCCGGGAAGGCTCATGCAGTACGAGATGCCCCCACCACCCCACGCCCGATTCCCGACGAGGAGGCAGTCTTCCACCAGCACGGCTGACTCGCCCCGAATGCAGATTCCGCCGCCCTCGCTACTCGGCGATCGATTCGATCGGAAGATGCAGCGCCTGATCGTTGGGGACCCAGAGTCGCACGCAACGGCGCCGCCCCAGTAGTGGCACGCGTCGCGAATGGTCACGCCTTCGAGCACAGCGTCGCGCGATTCCTGGGACGCAAAGACGAAGCCGCGGTGAGGATCGGCGGGCGAAGCCTCGCAGCTGATCACGCAGGCGGCAGGATCACCGCTGCGCGAGCGCACGGTGACCGATTTTCCTCGGTACGTGATGTCGCGATTCCCGTCCCCGCGAAAGATACCGTCGCTGAGCTCGATCACGTCCCCCGTCACGGCTGCGTCGAGAGCCGCCTGGATGGTCGGAAAGTCACCGGTGCCCTGGGGGTTGACCAGATAGGTTTCCGCTGACGCTGCTGCGCTGAGGAGCGCTGCGGGCAGACCGAGAGAGAGCACGCGCATCATATCCGCCTCCATGCTCATAGGTCGATTCGCGGCACATTCACTGCACGACTCGAGTATACACGGCCCGGAGCCGTGGTCTGGAACCAGGATGCGCCTGGCGCGGCAGGGCGTGGCGAGGCCTCCCGGATCAGCGGCGAGCCAGCACGATCTTTCCAGCCACCACCCCGGCGGCAGTCGTGACGCGCGTGAGATAGATGCCGCCCGGCAGAGCGCGGCCCGCGTCGTCGCAGCCGTTCCAAACCTCGCAGTAGTCCCCGGCGGGGCACACACCGCTGAGGAGCGCTCGCACGCGCTGCCCGGAGACATCGAAGAGCTCCACGACCACCGGGCCGCCCTGCGCCAGCCGGTATGAGACGCTGCAAGGTCCCACCGTCGGGTTCGGGACGATCCTGGTCCCGAGCGCGGCAACGGGCTCGTGCTCCCCCACCCCGGCCGGCGCGTACCGCGCCATGCGCGTCTTGTAGATGACGCCGGTGAAGTTGGGGCGAAACCCCACGCACCAGACATCCGTCGAGTCGGCGCTGACCGGCTGGGCATCGATCGCCGACATCTCGGCGCCCGTGTCGAGATCGAGGTTCCACGTGTCGCCCGCATCCTGGGTGCTCCAGATGCCCCCCGCGGCCGAGTAGATGTTGCCCCCCGCGGCGAAGCCGTGGTTCTCATCGAAGAACTGCACAATCCGGATGGGATAGGGCGTCTGCAGGATGCGGCCAGTCCACCACTCGCCGCCATCGACGGTGCGATGGACCCAACCCGACACGGGGCTCGAGATCTGCCCGCCGGCGGTCCAGCCGTGCATCAGATCGGGGAAGGAACAACCGCCGTCGAAGACCGGATCGGCGGACGGCCGGACATCCCAGGTATAGCCGCCGTCGGCCGAACGGCAGAACTTGATGCCCGTGATGCAGGCATGGAGGTCCGCGCGAAACGTGAAGTTGCCCGCCAGCCAGCCGTGCTGCGGATCGGTGGTGACCTTCGTCCAGTCGCTGGCGTTGCGGCCGCCGTTCCGCGTCACGTAGACATAGCCTAGATTTCCGTAGGCGATCCCGTGCAGCGCGTCGGCGAAGCGGAGCCCCAAGAGCCAGTTGCCCGGGTCGATCACGATGTCGCTCGTCCAGGTCACGCCCCCGTCGTCGGTCCAGCGCGCGACCCCCGCCCCGCTCTGGTTCTGAAAGCCCACGATCAGCGCGGTCTGGGCCGAGAAGGCCTGCACGCCGTACCAGTAGTAAGGGAAGCCCAGGTTCATCACCGTCGTCCAGTGCTGTCCCCCGTCGGTCGTCCGGTAGACGGCGCCCAGCTCGGCGGCGGCATAGCCGTTCAGCGGGTCGGCGAACGAGACCGCCTTGAGGACGCGGGCGACAACCTGCTGAAGCTGCCAGGCAGAGCGCTCGCCAGGCGTCGCGCAGAGCTGTCCGGCGGGAACACCCGCATCCGGCGACGCCGGCATGATGCCGAGGAGAGCCGATCCGGCGCGGATCTCGACCCGGCGCACTTCATCGGCCGCGCTGGCGCCGGCGGCGAGGGGTGAAGCGCCGATCAGAAGGAGAACGAGGATGAGGCGCATGGGTGACCTCCTCGGGTGAGATGTGGCTACCTGCGGATGGCACGGCAAGCGTAGTATAGGAAGTGCAGAGCTGTCGATGACATTGTGGCCAGTGATGGGCGCAGGGCGCGTTACGGAATCGAGGGTGCCAGTCATGAAGGCGCGAGCATTCTTCCCGGAAGACCCGTCGAATGAGTGCGTCGCCCGCGTCCCGGGCGGCGCCCGCGGAGGGCCCGGGCGCACGACCCCAACCCCGGCCCTGGCGCTGGCGCTTCTGCTGCCGAGCGTCTGCGGCGCGGCTCCCTGGGACATCACCCTGGGTCCGGCCCACGAGTACAATCCCGTCAGCGGCGGAAGGAACTGCATCCTCGCCCCGCTCGACGCGGAGCATTACCTCTGTCTTCACCGCGGCCCCGTTGGAGAAGCGCTCATTCTGGCCGTCGATCCGGTGGATTGGAGCCTCACCACGGTCACGACCTATCCGTACGCGGAGAACGGTGACTACATGGGCCTGGCCGCCATCGACGATCGGCACTTCCTCTGCACCTACTGTGGTGAGGATGAGGCCGCCTTGGCCTCGGTGCTCAGCATCGATCCCCAGACCTGGACGATCACAACCGAGAGCACCATCCTCTATGACCCCGAGTTCGGCTACTACAACGCGCTCTCGCCCATCGACGCGACCCACTATCTCGGCGTCCACAACATGTGGGACGTCACCGGTCGCGCCGGCGTCTTCACGGTGGATCCCCAGACCTGGGCGATCACCTATGGACCCGAGTGCGCCTTCGAGCCCGAGAGCGGTTTCGACTTCAAGCTCACGCGCATCGACGCCACGCACCATCTGTGCCTCTACCCCTCGCAGGCGGGCGGCTACTTCGGCCGAGCTGTGGTCCTGGTCGTCAACCCGAGCGACTGGACGGTCAGCACCGCCCATCCGCCCGTCACGTACGCGAGCGACGCGGATGCGTACGCCTTCGCCTCCCGGATCGATGCGGAGCACTTCCTGTGCGCCTATCAGGGGCCGGCGTCGCACGGCTGGGCGGTCGTGCTCACGCTCGATCCGGCCGACTGGTCGGTCAGCCTCGGGACGCCCTGCGAGTACGACGCGGCTCTCGGCGGCGAGCCCAACCTGACGAGGATCGATGCCCTGCATCACCTGTGCGCCTACAAGGGAGAAGGAGCCGATGGCTACGCGGTGGTCCTGACGGTGGATCCGGCCGATTGGTCCGTGAGCCGGGAGGCGCCCCGGGAGTGGGATCCGGAGCGGGGGGACTACCCTTATCTGTGCCCGATCGACCCCGGGCACTACCTGTGCTCGTACGAGGGGCCTGGTGGCGACGGGTGGGCGCTGGTGCTGGGCGTCGAGCTGCCGGGGTCGGGTGTGGCGGACGGCTTCGTCGAGCGCGCTGGGGCGGTCGCCGGGCGTCCCAATCCCGCCCTGGGTCTCGTGGCGATCGACTACGAGCTTGCCCAGGGCGGGCAGGTGGACCTGGCCATTACCGACGCCCTGGGACGGCCGGTACGCAGGCTCCTGGAGGGCCGGCTCTCGCCCGGCTCTGGCTCGGTTCGCTGGGATGGCACCGACGCGCACGGGAAACGGGTCGGCCCCGGGGTTTACTTCTGCACCCTCAGCGCCGGCGGCCGCCGTGAGGTCGCCAGGCTGACATGGCTGCGTTAGGGCCCGCGGAACGCTAATGACACTGGTGCGCCGGGGACCGGGGACCCTGCGGGCCCGTCATGGGCCCTGATCTATCGCCCGTGCCCCGCCGGGCTCGTCACGGGCTCCGATCCTGGCGGCTCCCGGTCCTGTTTGCCCTGGCCGGTTGCCCCGAGTTTGTGCATGCGCACCAGCCGGCAGCGAGGGTGCCGGCATGCGACATGACCGCCGTTGCCGGAGACCGCCAGGGGACCGTTCGCGCCGCCCATCGAGCTGCTGAACTGCGCGCAGCGCGATCCCAACCCGATCTTGGGTTCTGGTGTTAGAATGGAATCAGGCCTCGCGCCCGCAGCGACTGCCGGTTCCACCATGCCGGACTGGAGCCCAAGCAACCATGGAGGTCGGCCATGAACAGCTGCCCACGTCGATATCGGGCAACATTCCTGTTGGCCACGTGCCTGCTCGGCGCGACTCCGTCGCCGTCGCCGGCCACGATCGTCTTTGACGACCACTTCGATGGGGGTTCCGGCGGAGTGCCGGCCGGATGGTTTCAGGCCATGGGAACCGGCACGGTGATCGAGTGGGGCACCGTGGTCGATCTGCTCTACAGCAAGGTGGTCATCGGGTCGGATGCGGAGGTGGATCCGAGCGCGGGCGAGGTCACGATGAACCTGTGGATCGCAGGTGTCGGCGGCGCCGCGCAAGGGGGAGCCGGGTTCTACTGCAGCAGCCTGAGTAGCCGGTTCGGGGCGATGCTGCGCGTCGTAGACGGCCGCATCTATGTGGTCGCGGCCGATGGGTCAGGGGGGGAACAGAATTATGTTGCCGGCTATCTGAGCGGCTACACGGGTGCACCGCTGTGCCTAACGCTGGAGTTGGGTACGACAGGCTTCCGCATCGTCACCGATCTGCCCCCCTTCGATTCGGGGTTCATTCCCTATGGGGTGGCCTTCCCGACCTTCACCCGGGCCGCGCTGGGCGCCGCCGCGAAGCTCTTCCTCGTGAATGACGTGGAGCCCGGCCAGACGGGATCATCGAGCTTCGACCGCATCGTGATCTCAGTGGATGAACCGACGCCGGTCCGGAAGGCCAGCTTCGGCCGCATACGCACCCTCTTCCGGCCCTGAGCGTGTCGTGACACCCGGTCGAGACCGCGCCTGCTTCAGAAACGAGGCTCTACCTCCATCTCGCGCAGCAACCCGTGCGCCCCATCCACGCGATCCATCACCCACAGCATGTACCGCACGTCCGCGTGGATCGACCGCACGCGCTCGGGCTCGTAGTAGTAGTCCGACAGCAGGCTCTCCCAGGCGCCGTCGAACAGGAGACCCACGAGCTCGCCGCGGCCGTTGAGCGTGGGCGAGCCGGAGTTGCCGCCGGTGGTGTCCAACGTCGAGAGGAAGTTCACGGGCACGGAGCCGCGGGGCGCCAGGGTGTAGGGGCCGCGGTCGCCTGAGCGGATCGCGGCCAGCAGGGCGGGGGGGGAATCATAGGGCTCGGCACCCGTTTCCTTTTCCAGCAGCCCTGCCAGCGTCGTGAAGGGCTCGTAATACACGCCGTCATGCGGGTGGTAGCCGGCGACCTCGCCGTAGGTCACGCGCAGGGTCGCATTGGCATCCGGGTAGACCGGAATCCCGCGCGCGCGCTGGTAGGCGATCAACGCCTCCATGAAGCGCGGGCGGACCTCCTGGAAGTGGCCGGCAAGGGTCTTCTCCCGCGCCTCGTCGGCGAGGTCGACGGGATAGAGCACGACCGCCAGGCGGATGAAGGGATCATCGCTCGCCGCGAAGGCGGCGACATCGGCCTCCATCCACGCGAGCCGGGTGGCGAGATCGTCCAGGCGCGTGCCCCCGTACATCGCGTCCAGCGTGCGGTTGAGGGCAGCCTCGCCGAGCGCGTCGCTGCCGGCCAGGCCCAGGTGTTGATCAAAGACCTCCACGCGCTGCGCGGCGGGCAGGGAGGCGTACATCTTGATGCGATCGAAGGCGACCAGACGATCCACGCGCGCGTCGTAGCTCGTCTCGATGCGCTCCATGCGCTCGCGGATCCGGCGCAGGTCGCGTTCTTGATAGCCGGGCTCGCGCTCCAGGTCAGGCTTGCGGCGCTCCTGGGCGAGGCGATAGAGCGTGGAGGCGGCGCTCAACATCGGCCAGCGGTTCACGATCCCCCAGTAGAGCTCCCGCTCGCGATCGCGCTGCTCCTCCGCGACCAGCGCGCGCAGCTCGCCCAGGACGTCGCCGTAGCGCGCGGCGCGCTCCTGATCGGCCGCGATCCAGGTCGCCAGATCGGCCTCGAACGCGCGCTTGGCCCCGATGACGTCGGCGCGGTCGAATCCCACCAGCATCCCCTCGTTGTTCTTCGTCCGGTTGTGGATTCCGGACAGCATCGGCGCGAGCGTCAGCCGCGCGTCGGGATAGCGCTCCAGAGCCCGCTCGATGTGCCCGAGCAGCTCGCGATTCACCTTGATCGACGCGGGATAGTACCAGTCGACGGTGTGCGCGACCTCATCCGCCAGCCGGTAGCGGCTCGTGCGGCCCGGGTAGCCGGCGACCATCACGAAGTCGCCGTCGGCCACACCGCCCGGCGCCACACGCAGCCAGTGGCGCGGGCGATAGGGCACGTTCTCGGGCGACGGATCAGCCGGCCGGCCGTCGGGACCGACGTAGGCGCGGAAGAAGGAGAAGTCTCCGGTGTGCCGCGGCCACATCCAGTTGTCCACCTCGCCGCCGTACTTGCCCACCGAGCGCGCGGGCGCGTAGACCAGCCGCACGTCGCGGATCTCGAGCTGGGTGATGAGCTGGTAGATGAGGCCGCCGTGGAACGAGCTCACGCGGCAACGCACGCCCTCCGCCGCTTCGCACTCGGCCACGAGCGCCTTCTCGGCCGCCTCGATGGCGTCATGACGCTCCTGGCCCCGCGCGCCCGCGGGCACCGCGGCGAGGATCCGCGCGGTGACGTCCTCGATCGCGATGGTCACCAGGACGCGCGACCCCGGCGCCGCGGGTAGTTCCTCGGCGAGCGTCCGCGCCAGGAAGCCCTGTTCGAGGATGTTGTTCTGAGCGGTCGAGTTGTGCTGGATCGAACCGTAGGCGCAGTGGTGATTGGTGACGACCAGGCCCTGATCCGAGACGAACGAGGCGGTGCAGCCGCCGAGCGACACGACCGCGCCCAGCGGATAGCTCGACAGATCGCCCAGCTTCTCGGCGTCCAGCTCGAGCCCGGCCGCCTGCAGCTCCTCGGCCAGCTCGGGGAGCTGGCTGGGCAGCCACATGCCCTCCTCGGCGAACGCGGAGACCGGGCCGCCGGCCAGCGTGAGGCAGAAGACCGTCACGTGAAGGAGAACGCCGCGCATGAACACCCCCTTCGGCGCCGGGAGGCGCCGGATCGGCGGAGAGGACCATGCCAGCCCGGGCGGCCGGGGAACCCTCCCCCCCTGTCAGGACAGCTCGGATCGGGCGAGAGTACCCCAACCCAGCGCGCGAGCCCAGGGGCTCGTGGTGGGGCAAGCAGGCGCCACAGAATTGCCCTTAGGGGAGCAGAGAAGGCTCCTGGGCTCCATGCACCGTGCCGCAATTCTATCTAAGCTTGCGGATTCGGTGAAGCTTGCGAGTTCGGTGAAGCTTGCGGGTTCGGTGAAGTTTGCGGGTTCGGCGCAGGGCGCTTTCGCCGCCTGCCGCCGGCCACGCCGGCCGGCGGGGGTCCGCGGAGGGGTGTTCGACATGCGTTTCTCCCACATCATCAAGACCATCACGGGCCTGAAGGTCACGCGTCCGGCTGCCAGGATCTCGAACCGCCGCGCAGGGAGCCGGGGCCAGGATCCGTTCGCGCAGGCGGTGGCAGCCCTGCGGCGCGTGGCGACGGGCTCCCTGGCTGTGCTGCTGCTGCTGCTCGGCGCCTCCTGCGCCGACCGCGACCGGCTCGGCCCGGTGCCCGACGACAACCCGGTCCAGTGGGAGCTGGGACCTGTCGCGGAGCACCCGGTTCCGGGAACCCCGGGCGCCATCGTGACCGATGCCGCCAGTGGGACGGAGTTCCGCTTCCCGGAGGGGGGCGACAACACCCTGCGAGTGGCGCCCATCGTGTCGGGACCGACCCCGCCCTACGCAGGTCAGGGGATCTCGGTCGAGTACGACGGCGACGAGGAAGTGCAGCTGCTGGTCGACGCCGCCGGTGCCGGGCGGGTCTTGGTCTTCGGCCACGGCGCTGTCCGCGGCGCCATCAACGAGCCCGCGGGTGAGCCCCGCTGGGTGAGCGTCCCTGAGGTCGACACGCTGGGCGGCAAGATCGCCTGCTTGCTCACGATGCCCTACGGGAGCAGCGCGGCGGCGCCGGGACCCGCCCCCGCGGCGCGGGGCGGCGCCGCGGTCCTCTCGCTGCAGGCCACGCCTCCCGGGGGCTTCAACAAGTACTGGATCTCCTCGATCCCCGCCGGAGCCAGCGTCATCGACACGATGCTCAACATCGAGCTGCAGGCCTCTTCCTACCTCGATGATCTTCTGGCCGCGCTGACGCCCGCGCGCCGAACGCCCGCCCAGCGGGAGGCGCGGGGCCGACTGAGCGCGCACTACACCTTCGACGGCTTCTACTACCAGGGCTTCTGGATGCGCTCCCTGGGCTCCCATGGCCGCATGGTCCATCCCACCTTGCATTACCGGACAAGCGCGAATGCCGGAAACGTCGCCCACGAGCTCGGCCACCATTTCACGCACATCCTGGTGGGCGACGACACCTGGTCGACGCTGGAGGGCCAGGCGCCGGTCTGGGACACGGGTCACGGCATCCGTGACGTGCTCGGCCGCGGCATCGTCCTGGAGGAGTACGCCTACCTGGTGGAGTTCCACCTGGTCGGGAGCGTCAAGAGCTATGACCTGTACGATCCCTACGTGATCTTCTCGGGCATGCGGCCCGCGGACACGGACTTCCCCGGCGTCGAGGGATTCGGCGCCGTCATGCTGGCCAACCTGGGCCGCTCCGCCGGCGCGATGCGGGATCTGGTCACCGGCCAGTTCGTGCCCGCGCCGGTCGTGAATCTCTCCTGGGGCGAGATCTACGAGATCGTCGCGGAAGGCGCGACGGACATCAACACGCTGCGCGCTCGCATCGAGGCGCGCCTCGGCGGCCAGGCGACCAAGCTGCCGGCACTGCTGCAGCGGTGCGGTTGGCGATACGCCATCCAGGGGCGCTACGTCGATGCCACCGGTGCGGGGGTGCCCGGCGTGACCACGACGGCTGTGAGCCGGCCCGGGCCGGTGGTCTACCAGGGTGGATTCTCGAGCCTCGAATCGGCCGGCGACGGCAAGTTCGCGGTGACCGGCGGCGTCTTCGGGGGAGCGAGCGAGTTGCGCGCGATCAAGGGTCCCGACACCGCCTACGTCGCCATCCAGATCGACTGGGACCAGCCGACGTCCACACGCCAGGACCTGGGCAACCTCGTGGTCAACTTTCCGCCCGTCATCGCCGACCTTTCCCCGGGCAGCGGCGCCCCGGGAACCGCGGTGACCATCCAAGGTCGTAACTTCGGCCCGGCTCAGGGCGGGGGCAGCGTCTCCTTCAACGGCACGGCCGCCAGCGTCTCATCCTGGAGTGATGCCGCCATCACGGCGAGCGTGCCGGCCGGCGCGCGCAGCGGCCCGGTGACGGTCACGCGCGGCGGCTTGACGAGCAACGGCGTCGATTTCGTGGTGACCGGCGTCGGCCACTGGACGCTGCTCGAGGTCGAGGTGGTCGACTGGCCCGCGACGACGAGCATCTGGTGCAACATCGCGGAGCTGAACGCAGGCAGCTCTTCGTACACGCTGCGCTGCGGCTACGACAATCCCAACTTCACCGAGCCCACCGACCTGGACTGGGAAACCCTGGTGACCGGCACGTGGACGGTGCCTCCCGCGGAGCTCCATCCCGGCGAGGAGCTGAGCGTCACCATCACCGTCGCCACCAGCATCGTCCGCGCCGACAGCCCGCCGACGCACTCGAACCAATCGCTCGGCTGGACCTACATCGACGCTTGGGGCACGCTGCCCCCGACGGTCACCGGCAGCGGCACGCAGACCACGCGGCACATCGTGCCCATGGTAGGCCCCTATCCCGCCCAGGAACGGCTGGTCTTCAGCGTCTACTCGGGCGGCTACACGGGGCGTATCGGGCGGCGTTACTTCTACCGGTGGGAGCCGTAAGAGCGGCCAGCCTAGCTCAACCCCACGATCCGGCCGTCGCGCACATCGATCCGCTCGGCGGCCGGGCGCTCGGGCAGCCCCGGCATGCGGATGACGTCGCCCAACATGACCACCAGGAATCCGGCGCCGGCGTTGATGAGCACGCGGCTGACGGTGATCGCGAAGTCCTCCGGCCGCCCGCGCTGGCGCGGGTCGTCGGAGAGCGATTTCTCGGTCTTGGCGATGCAGATCGGCAGACCCCCATAGCCGAGACGCTCGATCTCCTTCAGGTCGCGCTGGGCCGCGGGCGTGATGTCGAGGTCACGCGCGCCATACATCCGCTGGGCCACGCGCAGGATCTTCTCCGGAACGGGGGATGCCCAGCTATACAGCGGGCAGAAGTGCCGGCTCACCTCCTCGGCCCGGTTGATCACCACCTCGGCCAGCTCGAGCGCGCCCTCGCCGCCGCGGGCGAAGTGGTCGGTCACGGCGAAGGGCACGCGCAGTTCGCGGCAGTGACGGCGCACCACGTCGAGCTCCTCCTCCGTATCCGCCGTGAAGCGGTTGAGCGCCACCACGGGCCGCTCGCAGAAGATCGCGGTGTTCTCGATGTGCTTGTCCAGGTTGACCAACCCGTGCTCGACGGCGCCCGGGTCGGGCGTCTCCAGCTCCCGCAGCTTGGCGCCGCCGTGGAGCTTCAGCGCGCGGACGGTGGCCACGAGCACGACCGCGGCGGTGTCGAGCCCCGCGCTCATGCACTTGATGTCGAAGAACTTCTCCGCGCCCAGGTCGAAGCCGAAGCCGGCCTCGGTGAGCGCCCAATCGCTCAGATGGAGCGCCATCTTGGTGGCGATCACGCTGTTGCAGCCGTGCGCGATGTTGGCGAACGGGCCGCCATGCACGAGGGCGGGCGCGCCTTCGAGCGTCTGCACCAGGTTCGGCTGGATCGCGTCTTTCAGGAGCGCCAGCATCGCCCCGCTGGCCTGCAGCTTCCCCGCGGTCACCGGCTCGCCGTCGTAGGTGAAGGCGATCAAGGTGCGATCCAGGCGCGCCCGCAGGTCCTCGAGGTCCTCGCACAGGCAGAGCATGGCCATCACCTCGGACGCCGCCGTGATGTCGAAGCCGGTCTCGCGCGGCACGCCCTGCAAGACGCCGCCCAGCCCGATGACCACGTCACGGAGGGCGCGGTCATTGAGGTCGATCACCCGCCGCCAGAGCACGCGGCGCGGGTCAACGCGCAGGGGGTTGTCGTGGTGGATGTGGTTGTCGAGCAGCGCGGCCAGCAGGTTGTGGGCGTAGGTGACGGCGTGGAAGTCGCCGGTGAAGTGCAGGTTGATCGAGTCGGCCGGGAGCAGCCGGCTGCGGCCGCCGCCGGTGGCGCCGCCTTTCATGCCCATGCACGGCCCGAGCGACGGCTGGCGCAGCGCGAGGCAGACGGATTGGCCGAGGCGCCGAAAGGCCTGGCCCAGGCCGATCGTCGTGGTCGTCTTCCCCTCGCCCGCGGGCGTCGGTGTGATCGCCGAGACCAGGATCAGGCGGGCCGGCCGCGGCCGCTGGCGCGGGCGTTCGCGCACCGGGAGCTTCACTTTGGCCTGATGCTCTCCGTAGAGGACCAGGTCCTGGGGCGCGAGGTCGAGTTGCGCGGCGATCTCCACGATCGGGCGCGGGGCCGCGGCGTCGGGCAGGTGGTCGTGTGACATGCTCGGCTCCTCGCTGGCAGTTCGATGACCACGGAGCCGCCGACCCGGGCCGATCGTCGCCGGCGCCCCGCACCCCGGGCTCGCGCCGGGCGTGCCCCGTCGCGCACCCCTACTCCCCCACTCCGTACCCGGCCAGGCTCACGATCCGTTCCGGGGCTACCCCGGCCTCGTGCAAGGCCCGCCGTCCGGCGAGGAACGTCAGCTCCACGACGAAGGCCGCCCCGGCGATCTCGCCGCCGGCGCGACGGACCAGGCGCGCGGCGGCCGCGGCGGTGCCGCCCGTGGCCAGGAGGTCATCGACAATCAGGACCCGCTGCCCGGGGGCGATCGCATCGACGTGGATCTCGATCTCGGCCTGGCCATATTCGAGCTCGTAGGCCTCGCGAATGGACTGGTAGGGAAGCTTTCCCAGCTTGCGGAAGGGGAAGAACGGCTTGCCGGCCGTGTGGGCCACGAGGGCTCCGAAGATGAACCCGCGCGCCTCGATCCCGCCGATGATGTCGAAGGCGCCGGCCGGGAAGGCCCCGATCAAGGCCCCGACGCACCGTGAAAGGAGGGGGGGATCCTGCAGCAGGGGGGTGATGTCCTTGAACAGAATCCCGGGTTTCGGATAGTCGGGAACCGATCGTATGCGCGTGTGCAGCGCGCTTTGCAGATCCATGCTCCTTGGCTCCCTGGCCCTGGGCGGCCAAGCGCTCCGCGCCCAGGTGCCCGGCGCCGTGGCATCCCGCTCCTCGGCCGGTCAGGAGACCCACGCCCCCGTGCCGACCCGCTCGAGCGTCTCCATCCCGCGGCGCTCCTCGGACTCGATCCACTCGCGCAGGCGCATGAGCGCCCGCCGTTCGATCTGCCGGACGCGCTCGCGGCTCACGCCCAGGAACAGCCCCGTGCGCGTCAGGCTGCGGGGTGTGCCGTCCATCAAACCATAACGGATGCGCAGGACCAAGTTCTCTCTCTCCGAGAG
>CAZRWW010000037.1:0-48550 GCA_964603725.1 uncultured bacterium | reverse complement strand
CACGGCCCTCAAGAAGCGTGACCGGCCAACCCTCAAAGAGCGTGCTCACGCTCACAACTCCGCTCCACCGTACGCTCCTGAGTACGGCGCGTAGTTCTTGGGGCCCTTCCCCTCCACATGACCTCTGACGGTCATCCACCCGACCGCCAAGCCCCCGTACGGGAGGACCCAGAAAGGACCCAGGTGAGCGAAGAGGGCGGGCCCCCCGTGGAAGTAATAGGCGTGTATGTCCAGTCCTCCGGGGGTGAGTGATGTGCCCGTGCTGCGGTTCTCAATTGCCAACTGGCTTCGCGCCTGCCATCCGCAAAACCCGTAGATGAGCCCAGTTCCAAATGGTTTCTTGTGTCCATAGGTCCGCGTGACAGCCACGTCGAATCCCAGGTAGCTCGCTGCTTGCTGGGCCGAACTGAGCGCGTGGATCAGCTCGCCCTGCCGCTCGAACTCCTGGTCAAGGTCAAGGTTGGGATGTGCATAGACCAGCCTCAGACCCGTATAGCTGTTCTCCCTCACCGAGGTCTCGTCCCCCATCGCCTTGGGCACGAGAAACGAGAGGACCTGCAGGACAACAAACGGCAGCAGCGAACATGTTCCCCTGCCGATGTCTTTCACGATTCGATTCGGAAGTGGCGGACGCCGGCGGCTAGACTCGGCTGGATGGGCGGGTTGACTCAGGCTGGGACTCGGTTGAGTCGTCGGGGGACTCGCGCTGTACATCCTTGCGGCCCTCTTCCCGCGAGTCGGCCCAGGGCGGATCTTGAGCGCTGGCCGCACACCGGCGGGCATCGGAGCTGGGCGGCCCAGCCAGCCCTTGGGATTCTTAGTATCCACCGCTGACCCGCTTGGCGTGATCCCCCAGCTTACGTTCGATGCGGATCTCCCCCAAGGATGGACAGGCGGTCACGCCTGCGCCACTTCAAACTCAAGCCACATGCCGGGATGCTAAGGGGTCCCCCCGGAAGCAGTCAAGAGAACTCATGTTCCGGGGCCGCGGGTGGGGACTTGGGCCCACGACAAGGGGCTGACGAGTTTCCGGTTGATGGCGTGGGCGGCGCCACTTAGTCTTCTTGGTGTTCCATACGGTCTGTGTGCTGAGACAGTCGGTCTCGGCGTAGCTCTGGCGGATGCGTTGGCTGTGCTTCTTGGTCCTTCGGAGGTCCAATGCACCATCCGTCCCCTGCAGTGCTGCAACCAGTCCGCTCCAGGGGCTGCGAATCGTGTCAGCGTGGAACCTGGATCTGCATCTTCCTTACCTCGATGTGTAGGGCCGATTGCCGTTTCTGTCTTGCCCCAGACCGGGATATTGACCGACTTTCCACACCCTTTGGCGACGACCCCTCGGCGGTCCTGCGGCACCTGAGTTCCCATCCTTTTGACGGCATCAGTTTCTCGGGGGGAGAGCCCTTCCTGGTCTTTGATAGACTCATGGAGTGGCTGCAGTTCTTCAGGCGGAGGCGTCCCGACATCTACTACTGGACCTACACGAGCGGGATCGACGTAAGCGAGGTGCAGCTGACCCGATTGGCCGCTGCCGGCTGCGATGAGATCCGGTTCAACATCGCGGCAACGAACTACTCGTGCCGTCGCGTGCTGGACGCGATCACCGTGGCTGCCAAGGTGTTTCCGACCGTTACCGTGGAGATCCCCTCCATTCCCGAGGATCAGGAGCGCGTGCTGTCCGTGCTGCCGGCGCTGGATCGCGCGGGCGTTCGGTTCCTCAACCTCCACGAGTACATTCTCCGACCCACAGACGACCCGTTGCCGGACGAATCCCGCGGCACGTTCCGGCTGAACTTCACATCGACATTGGACTATGACCGGAGGAGCCGGGAAAACACCGAGCGGATCCGACGATTCTGCCGGGAATCGTCGCTGCGCATGAGGGTTCACCATTGCAGCCTGCGGCGAAAAGAACGCCAGATGCGCCAGCGACGGTTGGTGATGGGGCGCATCTTGCGAGCGGAGCATGAGCGATTGACGTCGGACGGGCTGCTCGAGACGGTCGTGGTGTATCCGGGTTCGGTCTCGGAGAAGCTGCTCACCTCCATCATGCAACAGCGTGAAGGCCTGAGGCAATTGACTCCCTACTTCGTGCACCCCGATTCCAGCGTGGCCACGTCGGTTCATCCTGCTACGGTGGCCTCGGCCTTCTTTCTGCCGCCGCTCAGCCTGCGCGAGGAACGGACTCTGGTCCGGCTGAGGCTTAGGGAGCCTGAATGACAGCAGCAGCATATGAGATCCTCGCGCGCGGGAGGAGACTGGTCTATCGCCCCCTTGTCCCGTGGAGTGGCAGCGGCCCCGGAGATCCACGGGGAGGAGGCCTGGGCGCTCCGGACTCCGCCGTCCGAACCGGGCGCACTCCGCGCGCCGTTCTGGCCCCCTTCCGCCCCCGATGCCTGACTATCTTCCTGTCCACGCGCTGCAACCTGGCTTGCCGATACTGCTATGCCTCCGGACATCAAGATCGATCGGGGGCCACCTGTCATGTCGATGTGGTGGCCGCGGCGGCCCGCTATGTCGCTTCGCATAGGGGGCCGGAGGAGGGACCGTTCGCCTGCGGCTTCCACGGCGGCACCGAACCGCTGCTCCAGCCGGCCTTGATCGACGACTGCCTCCGGATCTGCCGCGACGTCGCGCACGAGTCGGGCGTTTCCTTCGCCTGCTTCTGCACCACCAACGGAGTCGTGGATCCCGATGTGGCGCGTTGGGCCAACGAGACCTTCGACGGAATCACCCTCTCGTGGGATGGACCGCCGGAGTTCCACGATCGAGCCCGCGTTTGGCCCGACGGATCCGGAACCGGCCGCACGGTGGAAGAGACGGCAGCCATCTTCCTCAGCCGGCGGGACCCCCTCCGGTGGTGTCGCGTGCGCACAACCGTCACCCGCTGGTCGGTTCACCACCTGACCGATATCGTGCGGTACTTCAGGGAACGGGGCGCGCGCAATATCGAGCTCTGCCCCGTCTTCCCCACGGCTGGGGCCCCCGGAGCCACCTTGCTGGCACCGGTTCCCTGGGACTTCGTGGTGGGGTTCCTCCAGGCGCGGGCGTGGGGGCTCGCCCATGGCTGTTCCCTCGTCTACAGCGGATCCCGGGCTCCGGAAATCCACGGCCGGCACTGCACGATCAACCAACATAACCTGACCGTGAGCCCTGACGGGAGCTTGACGGCCTGCTTCCGTGCCACGCATGGCCTTGATTCTGACCATGCGTGTTTCGTCTACGGCTCCTACGATCCGGATACAGGAGATCTCCGGGTCGAAGACGACCGATTGGAGCAGATCAGGCGCGCTGTGTCGCGCCCACCTGCCCAATGTGTCGCTTGCTTCAACCGGTATCACTGCTCGATGGCGTGCCCTGGAACCTGCCCGATCGCCTCGCCGTCCGCTGCCGAAGCCCCGTTCGACTGCACCGTGGAGCGCAGCCTCGGTCTGGCAGCCGTCCTCCAGGCGGCGGGACTCCGCCTTCCCGTGGACGACCCTGTGGCACTCCGAGAGCTCTTGCAAGAAACGCGGGCATACCCGCTATTCGACGTGGCGAGCCATGCCATTGCCTAGGATCACTGCTGAAGTGTATGTCGTCCCGTATCGGGATGACCTGTCCATTCTCTATGCGCCCCTGGTCGGAGCCGCGGCAGTTGTCAATCGACCGCTCCTCTCCTTCTTGGCGGACCCCGCCCGGTTCGACTGTGGCGAGCTGCCCGACGGGGCCGCTCGGATTCTCCACTACCTCGAGAGAAAGGGAGTTGTCGCCGGACCGGAGCTGGACCTGCCGCAAGACACCCCCTCCCCCGGCGATCTCCGTCCCTCAAGGCTGACTCTCTTCCTGACCAGGAACTGCACCTTGCGCTGTGGCTATTGCTACGCCGCTTGCCCCTCGGGCACCGCACGAACCATGAGCTGGGACACGGCGGTGCGGGCTGTCACGTACTACCTGCGTCTATGTCTCGAGCAAGACAGAAGGATCTTCGCTCTGGCATTCCACGGAGGGGGAGAGCCCTTCTGGTCCTGGCGGCTCATGCGGAGGATCACAGACCTGGCCGAGAAGATGTGCCGGGACAACGGTCTTGAGCTCCGGATCGCCGCATGCACGAATGGCATGCTCACGCCTGCCCAGACCGATTGGGCTGCCGCACATGTGCACTCGTTGTCGATCTCCTTTGACGGACTCCCCTGGGTGCAAAACCAAACGCGCCCGCGGGTAGACGGTGGTCCATCCTTCCCGCAGGTCGATCGCGTGATGCGGCGTCTGGACGCCCTGGGCTTTCCCTATACCATCCGCTGTGCCGCCAGTGCCTTGAATGTCGACCGATTCGAGGAGATCATTCGGTTCATCGCCACCCGCTATCATTGCCAGTCCATCGTGGTCGAACCCGTCACGGCGTGGCCGGGCGCGCCGGAGGACGTTGAGAGCCAGGTTCCGAACCGGCAGCTTCTCATTGCGGCTCTTCATCAGTCGATCTCCGCCGGGCGCCAATTCGGGCTGCGGGTACGGTTCTCAAGCGTGCGGGTTGACCGCCTGCGAACCAGATTCTGTTACCTGGGATCGGACGATTTCGCGGTCACGACCGATGGGGATCTGACCGCGTGCTGGGAGGTCACGGGGCGGGACCATCCTCTGGCTGAGACCTTCATCGTAGGTCGGCTGGGAACGGATGGGCACTTGCACATCGATCGGGAGAGATTCGACAAGCTGCGAGGCTATTCGGTCAGGCAGGTGCCGTACTGCCAGCACTGTTATGCCAAATGGCACTGTGCGGGCAACTGCGTGACCAAGGCCGCTCGTGGCTCACTGGAAGGTCCGCGGGACGAGTCTTGGTGCCTCGTGCACCGGGAGATCGTCCGCCTCGAATTGGCGGATGTCCTCGAGGGAAGGAGCGCCGGCGCGTGCTTGCCGGTGCCGATGCCGTGATGCCGCGCCCGGGCGCGGGGTCCATGATGCACTCTATAGGGAGGGTGACGACCTTGGACGAATCAAAGAGTGCCAACTTGAGCAGGCGTGCGTTCCTTGGCATGGCCGTGAAAACCGGCGGCGCCGCGGCCGTTATGGCGAGTGCAGCATCTTGGATGCTCTTCAACCATCGCGCCGGGGGCGAGACCGTCGCTAGACTCAATCCCGCCTTCACCATCGCGCGGGGGGAGGGGTCCGAGATCGAACTCGTTACCCAGATGACCAATGGACGCACTGTGCGCCGGGCTTACGGGGGTCTGGAAGCTGCCTGCCTCGTGGAAGCCCAACGGGAGCAGAAGATCGCCACGATCACGCGCAGCCTGACAGCGGCGGGCCTGGTCTCACGTCGGGAAGGCCGCCATCAGGTGGAGCAGGTGCTGGGGCGATTGGAGCAGGCCGGACTGGTCTACTTCGGGGAGAGGATCCTCGTGCGCATCTCGGAGAACCGCTATGGCGGGTAGATACCAGGTGACGTGCGACCTCTTCCAGATACCCTACGGGGATAACCAGATCCTCTACGCCCCCCTGCTCGGGTTCGCCTGCCTGGCCAACCGCTCGGCGGCGAAACTCCTGGCGGACCTCGAACGCCTCGCTCCGGAAGAGCTCTCTGCAGAGGACCGGGGGGTCCTCGACTACCTGGAAACCCAGGGAGTACTCAACGGCCAACCCGGATCCCTGCCCGCGATGGCGACTCCGACGGAGTACGCCCCGACGCAGGTGACGCTGTTTCCCACCAACCAGTGCAACCTGCGGTGTCGGTACTGCTACGCCGCCGCGGGTGACGAGCCGGCTCGGATCATGGACTGGCAGGTTGCGGTCAGCGCCATCGATATCGTGATCAAGAACGTTCGGGCCACCGGCGCCAACACGGTGTCGTTGGGATTCCATGGGGGGGGCGAGCCGCTTCACCCATGGGCCTTGATTCAAGCGATCGTGCTACATGCCGAAGAGCAATGTCGTCGCGAAGGACTCAAGCTGGCCGTCACGGCCGCGACCAACGGAGTGCTGGCCGAGGAGCAGCTGGAGTGGATCGCTGCTCACTTCCACAGCTTGAGCGTCTCGTTCGACGGTTTGCCACACGTCCAGGACTATCATCGTCCTTTGCACGATGGCAGCGGATCATACCGCTTCGTGGAGCGCACGCTCCGCTTTCTTGACCAGGTGGGATTCGCCTACGGGATTCGTAGCACGATCACGTCGTACAACATCGCCCTCATGCGGGAGTGCGCGGAGTTCATCCTCCAGAGCTTTCGGCCCAAATCTCTCCAGTTCGAGCCGCTCTTCGTGTGCGGAAGATGCCAGACAAGTCCCGACCTGGATCTTGATCTCCAGCACTTTGGGGCCGCGTTCCTGGAGTGCGAACGGATTTGCCGGGCAAGGGGACTCCCTCTCACATACTCCGGTTGCCGCCTGCACTCCCTGACCAGTTCCTTCTGTGGGGTGTCGCGGGACAACTTCTCCGTGACTCCCGAGGGCTTCATAACGGCCTGCTACGAGATCACCTCCCGAGCAGATCCCCGTTCTGAGGTATTCTTCATTGGCCGCATCGACCAGGAGGGGAGGTTGCAGGTCGACGAGGGCAAGCGAGACTACCTGCGCTCATTGGACGTCTCTCACCTCACCTACTGCACGGACTGCTACGCCAAGTGGCACTGCGCTGGCGATTGCCTGTCCAAACTCGGGCATGGCGACTACGGCGGCGAACGGGGTCACGAGCGCTGCCGCCTGAACCGCCGCCTGATCCGTGATTCGCTGGCGTCGCTTCTCCTCCGGGAGGGGGCCGCTTCGCCGGAACCAAGCCAGCAGGAGCCGGAAAGTCCCCAGAAGATACGCCACCGCCCACAGCCTGGGAGCGGTGAGGCTGGAGAAGGGAAAGGGGGTGACCACAGTGCCTAACCCGCCGGATGACCGCCTCAGACCGCTTGAGCCGGGCGAGGGGGCGCCGCGGATCTTGAACTCGGTCAACATCCGCCTCCCGGAGAGGCAGGTGCACTTCATGAACGCGGATGAGGGCGCTCCGGGCTCGGGGAGCTGCTCCTGTCATTCGGTTTGTTCTTGTGTGCCGGTGAGTCCCTGTCAGTGTGACGTGGTCTGCACGTGTGACTCGGTCTGCGCAACCAATCCTTGCTCGTGCCAGCCGGATTGCAGTTGCGTGGGATACACGTGCTCTTGCCACGGATATTGCTCCATGCACTGCACGTGTGTCCCGGTTTCCTACTGGTTTCCGTGTTGATGAATGGACCCATACGCCATGGATATCGCGGAGACGTCAACCACCAAGGGGCAGGCAAGAAGCACGGCGGACTCAACGCCAAGGGGAAAGAGCGCCATGAGACTCCTCCTTATCTGCACCGTTGTCATCGGCTGGCTAGCCGGACCGATGGCGGCGCGGCCGGAGGCGCCCCGCCGGCTGAAGTATGAGTACCTACCCGAGGTGGACGCGCCCGACCAGAAGCGGGTTCCCATCGCCTCACTCTCCACCACATCGGTGTTGGCGGACACGCTCATCGATCCCGTGACATTCGCCTACGTCCCGAGTGGCCAGGACCTGACGAAGCAGTTCCGCTTGGTCAACCGGTTCAATGCGACTATCTACTTCCTCACCCATGGTGGCTACTCCTACGGCTTCGATGACCCGTTGTTCGAGTTGGTGACACAGATGCCTAGAGCGCTGGATAGTGGCGGGAGTGTGGTTCTCCAGGCGCGAATCGGGGTGAATGGCACTGGCTTCTACAGCTCCAGATTCCATGCGCAGTATGCCTTCTACCCCTACGCGGCATTTCCGGACGGTTACTTGAGTGGCCAGGTCTCGGCGGGCGTGGTGTCCGACGACGTGAGCGAGATGTCGCTCGCCGGTCGGAGGGGACTTACGATGTATCAGGAGGCCATGGCCGTCGACTCCACCTCCATCGCGAGCAGCAACAACCGCGGCGCACTCTACCTGGTGTTCGGTCAGTCTGCTGCCGCCGAAGCGCCTCTCCGCTCCGCCCTGGCTGCCGCTCGGAGCGCTCGCTACGGGGAGGCCGGGATCAGGATGAACCTGGGAGTGGCGCGATCCGGTCAGCGGCAGACCGCGCAAGCCATGGACTACTACAATTCTGCTGCGAACGAACTGGCGGCTGGCGCCGATTCATCGGTTCTGCTTCCGTGGGTGAACTACAACCGCGCATGGGAGGCGTACGTCGGCGGAGGCAGCACGAGTGAAGCGACTACTTGGATCGACGCGGCGCTGGCTTCCCAGCGAATCGACGACATCTTCAAGGCCAAGGCCCTGATCTTGCGCGGTGCCCTTCGCGTGCGCACAGGGGAGTCGGAGCAGGCGCGCGCCGACCTTCTCGAATCCGTGAGGCTCGACCCCGGAGGGCCTGTCGGCGGCCTCGCGCAGAGACACCTCGATGGGTTCGACCGCGCGGAAGTGGTAGTGGCTGTTTTCCAGAACCCCATCATCGATCGATATGTCGACCTGTTCTTGTTCTCGGCCCACTCGCTCTCGGCAGTCGGGGCCTCGCTCCAGGTGGACAGCGTCACCACGCCATTGGTACTCACTCAGAAGGAAGCCGAAGTGTTCGCCCTGCGTCACGCCATCGCGGTGGAGGGCGAGAGCCGCTTTGAGATCCAGGCGGTTTCGCTGGGAGGCGCGGACACGACGGTCACGCGAGTCTTACAGGTCCGGCGCATGACGCGGGCTGCCGGGGGGGTACTGGCTATTGGGGGAGCCGTGCTGACAGTGCCGTCGCGGGCGTTGTCGCTGGACACCTGGTTTACAGGCTGGTGTGAGCAGGACGCCGTGCTGCCTCCGGATGACCCGCGGTTCGGCGTCAAGGGCGCCCCTTACACTCTCGGACCCGCGCATGCCCCGCTGGCCCTGCCGTGCTCGCTGAGCCTGGACTTGGGCGAACTGGCCACCTCGCCCGACGAGTGGACGCGGGTGCACGTTTTCCGGGCTGAGCCCAGCGCCTGGTGCATGCTCCCGACGACCATTGACCCCCATGCCGGTACGGCGCGCACTGAGATTCGCGAACTGGGAACCTTCATGCTTGCCGCACTGCGGGAAGATCCCGTGCTGGACACGACGGAGCTTCGTCTCGCGAGCATGCCGAACCCCGTCGGCCGCAACGGACTCATCGAGTACTACCTGGGTGAGAAATCCCACGTCCTGCTGAGCCTTTTCGACGTATCAGGACGGCATATGAGAACCCTGGTCGACGAGATACAGGAACCTGGTCCCCACCGCCTGGACTGGCCCGTCGTCGACCACTGCGGGAAGCGCCTTGACAATGGAGTCTACTTCTGCCGAGGCAAAGCCGATGGTCGAATCGGGACCATCCGGATCATGGTTGTACAGTGAGGCGCACCAGCATGAAAGCGAGCGATTGGATCTCGATAGCGCTAGTCTTGACTGGGCTCGGCCTGATGCTCGGATGTGGAGAGCACTCCACGGAGGCAAGTGACGGGCCCAGAATCGTCGCAGGGCCGATCGCAGCTCGGGCCGACACCATGGTTGTGATCTCATGGGAGACAGATCGACTCTGCCTCTCGCGCGTTCAGTACCGGCCGGTCGGCGGCTACTATGACTACGCAGCCTACGGTCAGGCGTACGCCATCGACCACGTGTTCGTTATCGCTGGACTGCCGGAATATGGTGTTACCTACCAGTATACCGTCACGTCGACCGATGAGTCCCGCAAGCGATCGGTGACTTCGGAGCAGCGCACATTCGACAGCGGGGCGTCTGCCCAGGCTATCGCGGACTCTGGATGGAGCGCCTTCGAGTTGGGGGATCTTGAGGGGGCCAGTGTGTGCTTCCGCCGAGCGCTGACCAGGGACCGGGCTCGCGCCGACACCTACGGAGGACTCGCCTGGGCTGCAATGCGGTTGGACAGCCTCGCCATCGCGGCCGTTCGGTTTGAACGGGCCATTCGGCTGGAACCCACAGGAGCCGACCACCTGGGGGGACAGGCATCGGTGCGGGCGGCGCAGGGGATGCACGCGCAGGCCGTGGAACTGGCCAACGCAGCGCTGACCAGCCAACCCAATTGGGTCTTCAGCCACGACCGAAGGATCGGCGCAGCCTCCCTGCGCGTGCTGCTTGCCTCCAGCTACTTCATCTTGGGCAACTATCGGGCCAGCCTGAGCCAGGTTCAGATGCTGAACCCGGGATTCGTCGTGGATGTTACCACCGTGATGGGTAGGGCGGCCCTGGCCGTGGAAATCGAACGCCTGGGAGGCGTTCTTCCCCTCTCATGATGAAGAGCGACCTCGTTGTCATATCCTGGTGGTCCAACTGCTTGGCTCTGTACTGCCTGCAACAGTTGGCCCGTTACGTGCACGGAAGGCGGGTCTACGTGGTCCAGGTGGGTAAGAGCGAGGAACAGAAACGCCTGTTCCGTTACTACATGCCCTCAGACTTGGTAGAGCTCTCCTACGAGGAGGGTCGGGGAGAGTGGGACTGGGTTGTTCGGGAGACTGTGGGGCGCGAGTTGCTCGCGTCCGTGGAAGGCTTGTGGTTCGTCGATCACGATTTCTTCCTCCTCGAGGATGGCTCTGCGTGGTGGGATGAGATGGACCGAAGGCTCGAGGGGCCGGCGTTCTGCCTGGCCCACGCGGAGAGAGAGTTGGGGCAATCGGTAACCGACCCGCTCTTCTGGATCTCCCCGAGGAGACTACCAACTGACATCCCGGGGTTTGCCCCACTTGCGGCGGACCCTGGCACACTCAGCGATCCGTCGAGAGGAAACCCAGGGTCCGGTGCCACAGGAGTTCCCCGTTGGGAGACGATGGCTTACATGGCGCACGCGCTACGCGCGAGGAAGCAAGTCCTGACGTTCCCGGTCGGTGGGAACACAACGGTGGACGGCGGTCCACCTGCTCTCCCCAAGCACCAGCACCTCGGCGGCCTGTACATGTTTCTCCACCAATCCCTCCCGGAGGAGCTCGCGGAGCGAATGTCCTCTTACCGGGAGGCTTACCGCTCGTTCTACAAAGGCTGCCCCCCGCAGTGGAGAAGCATCGAGGACCCCAGACTCAAGGAGCGCCTGCGGCGACATAGGATTCTCCCCCAATCCTGAACGCGTCCTGGGCGAGGCGGCATGTCCAACCTCATCCTCACCACCTGCTGCGACCGGGCCTGCCACTTCTGCTTCGCCCCGCGAGCCGGCTCGGCGGTTCACATGCGGCGGCGAGAAGTCGAGGAGCTGATGCCTTTCCTCAGGTCCATGGGTCGGTCGAGCGTTCGGGTGATGGGAGGAGAACCGACCTTGAATCCCGAGTTCGGTGACATCCTGGAGCTTGTCTTGGGGGAAGGGTTTGCGGTGAACGTCTTCACCCACGGGGCAGTGTCGCCCCGCGTAGTGGCCCGGCTCAAGGCCATCAATTCGGGGTCACTGGGCTTCTCCGTCAATCGCAGCTACGCGCAGCTGCCTCCTGAGGTGGTGGCGTTCTACCGCGCCCTGGGCCACCGGATCCAGCTGAGCGTCACGCTCTTCCGCCCGGACCAACCTCTCGACCATGTCTTGCACGAGATCTCGACCTACCACTTGGAGCCACTGGTGCGGCTGGGTCTGGCGGCACCGGCTCCGCCCCGAGAAACCGGGGCACGCTGGACACCACCAGATCCCCAGGAGCTCCTGGGAACGGTGCGCCCGTTTCTGCGCCGGGCCGCCGCTGCAGGAGTCCGGGTCGGGTTCGACTGCGGCATGACTCCTTGTCTCATGGAAGGGGAGGCGCGAGAGTTCCTGGTTCAGTCAGGACAACCCGTCGAATCCGCCTGTGGGCCGATCCCCGACATCCTCCCAGGTCTGACGGTCATTCCCTGCCTTCCGCTCTCCTTCATCTCCAGGCCGCTGGACCAGCACAGTCGCTGGCCACAGGTTCTCGCTGACCTGGAGATCGAGCTCGCAGCCATTCGCAGCACCTGCGCTCTGCCGAGCGCATGCGCGCGATGCGAGCGACGTGAGGGCTGCTGGGGAGGTTGTCTGGCCCGCCGCTTGCCGCATCGGTAGTGGCTGGGATGTGGTGGCAGGGCTGCCTGGACGGCAGCCAGGCGGAATTCCGACTCGAGTCTGTCGCTCACAACGAGCGCGGTCCCGCGTCCTCATTCGCTATCGACTCTGCAGGATCGACAGAATCTCGGCCTCGACTGCCGCATCGCTGGGCAACATCCCGTGCTTTGTTGGTGTGGACACGCAGACGGGCGTCCCGCATGTTTGGGCGCTCGTGACCAAGACGGTGCCATCCCCATTATCTGAGGCCCGAACCCCATCATACGTGAACCACCCATCACTGATGGGCGTGACGAACAACTTAGCCTTCGTGGCAGATCGGTCGGTGAACAGGGTCCAGTACTCCACCCCCGGGGGGGCTGGTTTGTTGAATCCCCCCTCATGGAACGTGTTGGGCAGTGGATTCGGAACTTGCTCCTGGGACCCGCTGATCCACAACGTGGGGTATGTCGGGGCCAACAGACTGCGGACATTCCACTCCCCCTCTGTCGTGTGGAGCTTCTTATCCGCCCAGTCCTTCGGGTGTGTGAACGCCTCGACATAGAACTCGGAACTGCCTTCGTTCGGAGTGCCGACCATGATCACTCGCCTCACACGCCGATCGACGTCCACTTCGGTCGCGTAGTACCTGCAGAGGAGGCCCCCGAGGCTGTGCCCGATGAGGTCTACCTTATCGGCATAGGTCGAGCCAACCGCCTGGTCAATCCATGCCTTGAGCATCTGTCCGACTTCTGCGGGCGTCGATTCCTGCGAGGAGTAATGAATACCTGGAGGCCCCCAGAGAGTTCTGTAGAGGCTCGGATCCGCGTCGTACCCATTGTCAGCAAGAAACCCCTGCAGGCCTTCGTAGGGCAGAAAGAAGAATGTGTCTTGGAGCAAGTCCTTTGTCACACCATGAACGACCATGACTGGCAATGGGATCACGACGTCGAAGCGCGATGGGGAAGACTCTCCCCCGGCTTCCCCCCAGGCTTCTGCAGTTAGCGTGAAGTTCTGGCCTGTCTCGAACCGCGGAACCGTTGCGGGGTTCCCCTCCGGGTCGTGGGCCCGAGACAGCTCGACTTGGAGTAGGTGCCCGTAGACCCATTCAATACGGGTCTCCGGCTCGCCCGGTCCCACGCGATCCTTGACGCTGATGCGCTCGAGAATCTCCTGACCGTTGATGGTCGCCCGGAGAGAGATGAGGCGCTGGCCTTCCCGATCTTCCCACTTGCTGAAGGACACCGTCGCGTCAACGCCCAAGGTGTCTGCGCCAACCATGCGGGCAGCATCGATGGTGATCGTCGGCGGGGTAGCACGGGCTACCGACATGTTCACCGATGATCCGATGGGAACCGCCGTTCCTCCAGCGGGACTCTGCGCCACGACCGTTCCAGGGCTCACCAGGTCGTTCGGTATCTCGTCTACCCTTCCATTCTGCAGGCCAGCCCGGTCGAGCTGGAAGGTGGCTTCCTCCTTTGGCAGTGATACGATGTACGGCACCATCGTCATGTTCGGGGGCAGCTCACTCGACGGGCGCGGCGTTAGTCGTAGATAGGTTGCGTGGCCCGTCCAGTTCCCCTCCAGGCGCAGAGTATCCGCCCCGCTGAACTCGTAGCCGATGAAGACCGAGACCATGCTGGTGAACCAGCGCTGACCGTCGAACTGCTTTAACATGACATCCACGCCGTAGGCGCCGTTCGGCAGGCAGTCGTTGCTGTCGGAGATTCCGAGTCCGTAGCTCCCGCCGCTTCCTTGCGTGTCGTCCCAGATCCCGCCGCCGAAGAAGGTCCTGCGGAATCGCATCATTGCAGGAAAGAGGGCCCAGGAGGTCCCCTCCAGCTTGCCCCAAGTCCCGTCCAGCCGGTTGTTCTCGATCGCGAAGGGCAGGCGGCACGGGTCCATCCCTCTCAGCCATCGGTCCGGGTAGTAGTGGAACGCAGCCGGGGCGCTCATTTGCGATTCGCCCCGCCAGGCAGCCTGGATTGTGTAAGTGTTCTGGACTTCCGAGCGGAGTTGCCTGACCGCAACGGTCATGGTCCGCGACTCCGTAACGGTCTTGCCACTCTCCCGAGAGTCCAGGGGAAGTACGTAGTATCCATCGGCCGTCGCGGGCTGATCCACAAAGGCCACCGTCAGATAGTCATCCCGATTCGCGGCGATTCCAATGATGAGCTCGGTGGCCTCACCTGGGATCTCCACGTTGAACTGGAACTCGGACGTCTCCGGAATGCTGTAGGAGCCGCGATCGATGGGCGCGGGTGAATCGCCGATGGGGAGAGATCCTTCAACAAAGGTTGCAGCTCGGGATCCCGAGCTGACCTCGAACATGCCCTGCATGGAAGGGTGCTCCGTGACTTCCGGATCCAGGAAACAACCCGCCAACATGGTCCCCATGGGCAGCAATGCGGCCGCGAGTGCCCTGGCGAGGCCGCTTCCGCGGCGGGACTGCCGGCTGCGGCGGGTTCCCCGCGGAGTTTTCGTGACCGGAATGTGAAGATGCATCCTTCACTCCTCTGATCAGAAGATCACCGTGGGTCCTCCTCTCAGCGAGAAGCCGGAGAGGTCCAGTCGGAAGTTGCGCTCCTCGGCTCGATTCCACAGGCGTTCACCATGCGGCGTTCTTACGGGGTCGACCAGAAGCCAGCGATAGGTGACCACGGAACTCCAACCGAAATGCCGGCGGAAGCGCTTCTCGAACCCAATGGTCACCGAATATGCAAAGTCATTGCCTCGCCAGACCTCCGAGAAGTCGGACACTTCATCGGTCCAATGCACTTCCGCGTAGCAGCGCTGAATTCCGAGCCCGAAGCGGAAGGCACCGCTGGCAGCGAGAAGTGAGATCCCGGGGCTGTAGGTCCATATGGTTGACCGCAGATCGCCGTCCTCCCCCGAGGAGAGGAGGTAGAGCGGAATCCACTCCATCCCGAACTCGGGACGCACGTCCAGCCACGAGGCGGCCTTGATGGAGAAGCTGACTCCGAACGGAACGGAGAACCAGTGTCTCGTATCTCCGGCCAGGTTGACGACGTCTGGCTGATCACCGATCCAGGCGTCGACCAAGTCACTGACGTCATCGGGGGTCAGGAGACCTCCTCCGCCATAGAGGGTGCACGAGACGCGACTGGCCTGACACAAGCCCGCGGACGGCACGAGCAGGACTGCCATCAGAGCGCATGCGAGCAGGGCTGCGATGGACCGCCGGCCCGCGCCCTGGGGAGCACGCTGACACCCACGGTGAGTGCGGACCCCAGACTGGCTGCCACGGCACGAACCACCCGAGTTCATGCTTCTGTTCCCTCAACGCCGGCTACTTGTCGCGCAGACTCTTCCCGTTCAACGCTCTTGCAGGTGCGCAAGTGCCTTGAGGGAAGAAGGATGGCACCTCCTCGGGCCACCGTCAAGTGGAGCAGGCTATCCGGATGCAAGGCAGACAGCGCCGCCGCGGGTAGACATTCCCTCGCACACTTGTCGGGCGCCTGGTCGCAGCGCGCGGGCCGATGCTGCCGCCCGGCGTACTGGACGAGCGTGCCCTTCCACGAAGCCGGCAGCACGAGGAACAAGACTTGTCCAGGCGGACGTCGTCGAACGCCCACTTCGAGCGCAGCGACGACTCGTAGGATGGGATGTCACATGGCAGTGATCGAGCATATGCGCAGGCCACACCCCGAGACCTCGATGGAGCCATGGCCTACGCCGTCAGTGGGGACTCGCAGATCCGGATCTTCGGCTACTTGCGGTGCCGCCCGCGGGCGACAACGATCAGCCCCAGGACTGCCGAGACAAGCGCAAGACTCCCCGGTTCCGGCACCTCTGGCGTTCCCTGGCGCGTTACGGTGCCCTGTAGCGACTCGGAGGTCCAGCGCCCTCCCACCTCCCAGGCCGCGTAGCTACCCCCCCCAGGGTGCAAACCTGGCGAGAGCGAAGTGCTTGCCCACGGATCGAGCGAATTCAAGGACTCTCCAAATGTCAGCCACATCTCGTATCCCGGCGCCGCGAGGATGAGGTCAAGCTCACCGCCGTACAAGAACGAGCTCGTTTCTGGGGTATAGGTATACGTATAGGGGAATTCTGGGTCGTCGGTGAAGCCCGCAGTGAGGTTCCAGTTCGAATAGGCATCGCCGTCGTACTCAAAGCTGCCCTCGACGGTGTAGTCGAGGGACTCCGACATACCTGAAGCGTTGACCAGGAATAGCTGCGCCTGAACGCTGCCGGCCGATGCAGCCAGTAGTACCAGCATCGCGCCAACGATTTTGGCCATCTTCGTCATGGACACCCCCTGCCCTCCTGGATCGCGACCAACTCCAACACTCCGCCGGAGCCCCCGCCCCGAGAAGGCCTCGAAGCCGAGCCTGAGTGATGCATCCCTTTTCAACCTCGTGCCCAGCCATTGCAACTGAAAAAGGGAGAACCCTCTATGCCCCTGGGCGCCATAAGCAGCGGCCCCTGTCGAGCCTGACAGAAGTGTCGCCTAGACCGACATTTGTGTACGACCGTCAACTCACTGTGCCGCTGCACTCTACGGGGTCCCCTCCGCGCCGTTGTCGCTGGCTGTGAGGCCAGGGCGACAGTTGCCGCCCCCGAGCCGCCGACCGGCGACGCCTCGAGATCACCGCCCCCCGCGGAAGTGATCTTCATCTCTATAATTCACAATCGATTACGCCACAAATGCGGACGCATGTAAACCCCCGGCCCGCCCCTTGCAGTTACTTCGCCAACCCGATGCATCTGTGCTCTGACGCGAAGGAGGGTTTGATATGAAGAGGTTTCTTTGCGCTGTCGGCCTGCTCACGGCCGCCCTGCTGACGGCAGGGACGGCCGCCGCCGACCTGGTGTACCACGATCTGACGATCGTCGACTGGATGGTCGGTAAGAAGACCACCTACACGAACATGGGCAACTTCTACGCCGGCGCCTTCACCTGGGCCTGGGACGGCGGGCCCACGAACACGCTCTCGCCCCTGTACTGCCTCGATGTGCGTAATTCCTTCTCCGGGATGCCGCAGACCTGGGAAGTCTCGCGCCACATCGTCCCCCCGGACCCGACGTCCCCGCCGCCGTTCAACACGGACCACGCCGCGTGGATCTACCACATGCACGGCAAGCGGGAGAAGCTGACCCAGTACTCGGACGCCGCCACCCGGGCGGCAGCCGTGCAGCTCGCGCTCTGGGAAGTCAGCCACGACGTCGACTGGCACACGGTGAACAACGGCTGGCTGACCAGCGGCTCGTTCTACCTCACCGGCTCCAGCACGCCCACCGCGGTCCGCGACCAGGCCAATGGGATCCTGGGCAGTCTGTACGCCGTGCTCGACGGCGGTCGCGTGACGCCGCCCGCCAACTGCTACTGGTACCAGCCGCGCGGCTGGCCCGATCCCATCAAGGGTCAAGGCCAGATCGGCGACAGCCCGGTTCCTGAGCCGGCCACCCTGGTCCTGGTGGGAATGGGCCTCGTGGCGGCCGCGGGGGTCGCCCGCAAGAGACGCAATCGGTAGCCGAGGGACTCGGACTGCAGCCGAGGTCTCAATCGGTAGCACATCTAGCTGGCGAGCGCAGATCGGGAGGTGCGGTTGGCCCCCGAGCCCTCACGGGCCGGGGGCCTTTTCGCGAGCGGGCATGGCCGGGCGGTCGCGTTCAAGCGGACCCGCCCTTCCTGCTCCTCCTGGAATCGTCCTCCTCCTCATCTTCATCTTCATAGCCCTCGTCTATCTCACCGTCGTCGTAGTCGTCCTCGTCCTCGTCGCCGTACTCGTCCTCACCGTCCTCATCGTCTTCGTCGTCGTAGTCGTCCTCGTCCTCGTCGTCGTCCTCGTCGCCGTCGTCGTCCTCGTCGCCGTCGTCGTCCTCGTCGCCGTCGTCGCCCTCTTCATTTGTCAGGGCCAGAGCATCGAAGACCGCCTCGACGATCTCCTCGTCCTCGGCGTTGGCGAGCGGCTCCAGCGTGTCCCCCGCTTCTTCCGGCCGAATGCCTGCAACCGCCTCGATCGCGGCCAACAGGAGCGGCTTCTCCACCTCCTCGCCTCGCACCGCGGCCTGAACGATCGCGTCGATGTCCGGCCAGGCCGCTTCCACTCCCCAGCTTCCGGCCGCCCGGACTGCGAGGTAGCGGATGCCCGGGTTCGAGCTCTCCAGCGCTTCGAGGATCTCCTCTTCGAACCCGCGGACGAACTCCATGCAGAAGGCCGCCGTCTGGCGCCAGGGTTCGCTCCCGCTCGACCAGGCAGTCCGGACGGCGTCCTCGTGCCAGGGCTGCGGCGCGCGCACCGAGGCTTCGAGAGCCAGCCGCCGCACGTTCTCCGGCACATTGCCGTTCAGGTAGATCTCGCGCAGCGCTTCCTGGACTCGGTGAAAGGCGCTCTCCGAGAGGATGATGTCATCCGGCTCATCGAACTCGGTCGTGTCCGCGTGTTCCAGCGCCGGCCCAAGCGCAATCGCCGCCTTGCCGCGCAGCTCCTCCGCCTCCTGGTCGCTGCCGGCGATCGCCAGCAGCGCCGCCGCGATCTCGTCGTTCATCACGACCAGATCGCCCGCCAACTCCGCGGCGATGAGGCGATCGGACGCGCGGGCCTGGTGGTCCCGGAGAACGGCCAGGAGCGCCTTGTCCGCGTCCTCTGGCCACTCCCATGGCGGAATTCCCTCGAGGGTCTTCGGATTGATCATGGCGTGCCTCCCTTGCGCTACCGCTCCCGTCGCGCGGCTCAACCGTAGCAGATACCGCTCCGCCTGTCCCGTCCTGCCCGTGTCTTTGCCGCCCGGGTCGCGCCCTCCGGAGGGGCATCCCCCGAGCACGGCCGGCCCCCGGGGGCTCCCGTCCCCGTAGCCCCGGAACCCCCTCCGTCTCTTTCGGTATCACCTGGCAGGCGCAGCCGGGGATCGCCGTGGGGACCGCGGTGAGGCGTCCCGGCCCACCGAGCCGCTCGACGCCCTCGCCGCACTCAATGCACGTGGAGGTGATCTATGTCTCGTTCCCGCTGGAACCATCGCCGCTGGCCGGACCCCAGCCTCCTGACACGCGCCCTGTGTGCCCCGGGCAGGATCCGGGGGGCCGGCGCCAGGGTGACCCTCCCGGCCCTCCCGCCGGTCGCCTTCCCGGCCGTCTCGCTGCTGGCTCTCCTGGCCGTCACGCTCCTGATTCTGCCGACCCAGCTCTCCGGCTGCTCGAGCGACCACAACAGCGCCAAGCCGGCGCCCGATATCCGAGCGGCCCGCCAGATCCCGGCCGCGCAGGCCGCGCAGGTCGAGCAGCTCGTCCAGGGAAACACCGCCTTCGCCCTGGATCTCTATGCCAGGCTGAAGGACGAGCCCGGCAATCTCTTCTTCTCGCCTTACAGCATCTCGACCGCCATGGGCATGATCTGGGCAGGGGCGCGCGGTGAGACGGAGGCCGAGATCGCCCAGGTCTTTCACTTCCCCTATGGCCAGGACGCTCTGCACGAGACGTTCGGCGAGCTGCAGGGCAGCCTGGACAAGGGGATCGGCTACGAGCTCTACCGCCTCGATATCGCCAATCGCCTCTGGGGCCAGACGGGTTACCCGTGGAAGGCGCCCTTCCTCGAGATCACGCGCGTCGACTACGGGGCGGAGCTGGTCGAGGCCGACATCGAGCAGAGCCCCGAATCCGCTCGCCAGGCGGTGAACACCTGGGTGAGCGAGCAGACGGCGGGGAAGATCCCCGAGCTGATCGAGCCCGGGCTGATCACCCCGCTGACCCGCCTCATCCTCGCCAACGCGATCTACTTCAAGGGCACCTGGGTCCACCGCTTCGACGCCGCCCAGACGCGCACCCAGCCTTTCCGCGTCTCGAGCACGCAGTCGGTCGACGTCCCGATGATGAGCCAGATCGAGGAGTTCGGCTTCCTGTGGCGCGATGGTGTCAGCGTGCTGGAACTGCCCTACACGGGTCAGGACATCGCCATGCTGGTCCTGCTGCCCGATGCCCTCGACGGCCTGCCGGCGCTCGAGGCGGCGCTGACGCCCGAGCGGCTCGCCGCGTGGACTTCAGGCTTGGTGACGACGAAGGTCGCCGTGTCGCTGCCCCGGTTCACTTTCCGCTGGAACAAGTCGCTCAAAGATCCGCTCATCGCGATGGGCATGCCGTCGGTCTTCTCGGAGGGGGCTGCGGATCTCACCGGGATGACGGATACCGCGCGGCTCTTCCTTCAGTTCCTCGTCCACGAAGCGTTCGTCGCCGTAGACGAGGAAGGCACCGAGGCGGCGGCCGCGACCGCGGGCGGTGCCGGCGAGGTCAGCATGCCGCCGTCGTTCACGGCCGATCACCCGTTCCTGTTCCTGATCCGCGATCGGGTGACGGGTTCGGTGCTGTTCATCGGCCGCGTGGCGGACCCGCGGGGGTAGGGGTCGCGCGCCGAGACCGCCCGCGGCGATCGGGCGCGCGTCGCGAAGCTTCCGCCGCGACCAATCGTGGACTACCGCCGCGCCCTCTTGCGCCACGCCGCTCCGGCCGCGCCGGCGAGGCCGATGCCCAGCAGCGCGAGCATTCCGGGCTCGGGAATCTGCGGGTCGCCGTCACCGAACTGGCCTTGCGCGTACGACTCCGAGCTGGGATCACTGGGGCGGTAGTAGGTGGAATAACCGACTCCGGGCTCGCTGAAGTTGCGATAGAGATCCTGGAGGATGGCGTTGGCGTTGTGGTACACGGCCGTCGTGCGCACGCCGCGGTAGCTGAAGTCGAATCCCGTGTCCCACTTCCACCACAGGACATTGCCCTGCGCGTCGGTGGGCTGGTTCCTCCAGGACCGGTCGTGCGTGATCTCCCACAGGGCGAGCTGCAACCCGGCCGACATCTGCTTGTTCGCGATCTTGCCGTACTTCTGGTAGATCCACCCGGCTTCGAGCGTGTTGTAGGGAGGCGGATTGCTGGGCCCGGGCGGGACGGGGATGCATTCGACCTGCCACTGCTGGCCCCAGTAGAACGAATGGAAGACATCGACGCAGTAGAGAGGCGTGTCCTTGACCTCGCCGTCGAGCTTCCAGGTGAAAGCCCCGGCCGCGAAGCTGCCGTTGCTGATGAGCTGTCTTCCACTGGACCAGACGTCCACGCCCTTGACGGTCTCGTAGCCCCACATGAAGTTGGTGATGCGCAGGGTGCTATAGGCACCTGCCGGACCGAAGGACAGAGCCAGTAGCGCTAGGATTGCGCCTACGCGCGCGACCTTCTTCCTCACCACCACGTCCTCCTCCGCGCCTCATGCGCCTTGCCCAACCCCTTCCGTGGTGGTCGGTTGGAACCCCCATCCTCGCTTCTGAACCAGAGATCCCCCTATAGATCGAACGATTATAACACATTCCGGTCATGCAAGATGGACCAATCGCGCAAGTCCTCACCGTGCTCGCTGTTTCGAGCCACATGCGGGGATTGTCAGGCCCGCCTTCCAGCCCTCAGCGCCGTTGCCCAGCCGCGCCCGCGGGGCCAGCTTGACGCTCGGCCGCCCTCCCCGGTCGAGCCGGCTTCATACTGGGCCGGCCGCCCGCGCGTACGCCCGTATCGTCAAGCCCAGGCCGGACATCCCGAATCTCTCCCGGACATCCTCGATCACGCCCCGCTGGGCCGCCGCATCTCTGACGACAAGCTGCGCCGCCCCGGCCCCATTCGACCCCCCCCCCATGCCGCCCCGAAAGTGCGGGTGGCGCGCCACCCCCCCGAGCACCAGGGGCAGCCTCGGCGCCGCCAGCTCCCCCGGACACGCCGGCGCCACGCGCTCGTCGAACGCCGCCTGCGCCTCCGTCATCAGCCGCCCGACGGCCTCCGCATCGCCGGCCTCCATCGCCTTCCGGGCCCGCGCCACCAGACCGGCGTTGATGGGCCCCAGATACGCCTGCACCGCACGGGCCCGCTCGTCGCGCGCGACGGGATAGCATCCGTTGAGCGAGCGCAGGATCTCGCGCGTGTCCTTGGCCGCCGCCAGATCCACGATCACCAGGTGTAGGTCGCGCGCCATCCGGATCTCCTCGATCTCGAGGCCGTCGCCATCGAAGGTCATCAGCACTGGGCGGCCGCCGTAAGCGCACCCCTGGTCCAGTCGCCCGCACTGCGAGGGCGTCGTTCGCTCTCCCAGGTAGGCCAGCTCCATCTCCTCGCGGATCGTCAGCCCCAGGTTGTACAGCCGGTTGAACGCCCGCGCGGTGAGCACGCAAGCCGCGGCGCTCGACGAGAGGCCCTTGCGAATCGGCAGGTCCATGCTCTCCTGGTCGATGACCAGGCCGCCGACGGGGTAGCGCAGGGCAACCTGGTACGCCACCCCCGCCACGTAGCTCGCGAACCCCCCGCGCTCGGCCTCGGCCCGCAGCGCGCCGCCGTTCATGGGGATGGCGTACGACCGGCGCGGCGGTGGACCGCCCGCGGGCAGCTGCACGACCAGCTCGTCGGGAAGGCGCCGCACCCGCGCTCGGATGCCCTGATCGGTCCCGGCCAGGATCGCGTAGCCCTTCTCGAGCGCGGGATTGCTCGCGCGGTAGCCGCCGGCCCAATCGCTGTGCTCGCCGAACAGGCAGATGCGGCCGGGCACGAAGAGCTCGATCCCGCCGTCGGCGGGCCCGGTTCCTACATCAGGCGCATGCTGCTCGAAGTTCGTCATCTTGCGTCTCTTGTTGTCCGTCGTGGCATGGCTCGAGGGTCCCCGAAGCCCGTTGCCGCAACGCCGCGCAGCGGGTCTGCTGTACTTCGCGCGGGTTCGCCGACGCCTCACCGAGATCCTGGGTTGCCAGGCTGACCTCGTGACACTCGCCGCCCTGCGAGCTGAGATCCGGGACCAGGTGCTCAAGGAGGCGATTCGTGCCGCCTAGACGAGCCGAGATGCGCCTGCGCGACATCCTCGCAGCGGCCAGGAAGATAGCCAGGAACACCTCGAACTCCGACTTCAGGTAATTCTGCCCGCGCGGGCCGAGGATAGCTAACGGGCCCGTACCCCTCAAGCGCACCACTGCACGGGCTTGCGCCCGCTTCGCGCTTCTGAGCGCGGGGCACGCGTTGGGCACGCGCGGGCCACGCGCAGGGCACGCGCGGGCCACGCGCAGGGCATGCGCAGGCCACGCGCAGGCCACGCGCAACGCACGCGCAGGCCTATCTTGAATCACCGCCACGATTTGAGTAGACTGCGTGGTCCGAGTCTTGTGTCGGCGGCCGGAAACCTCACCCGCCGAGCCTTGAGGGCGGAACGCGCCGACCCTTGAGGCCGGGGCGAGGGCCATCTCGAGGTTACGATGGTTCCTCCCCGCCGGCGCGCAAAAACGACGACCGCGGAGAGAAGCAGTCGACAGAAAGAGCGAGGAAGATCCGGCATGCCCTTCGAACCCTACGACCCCGAGCGCATCGAGGCCAAGTGGCAGCGGCGCTGGGCGGACGAGAAGACCAACGAGCCCGACCTGGCGGGGGCGGCGAACCCCTTCTACACGCTGATGATGTTCCCCTACCCGTCCGCCGAGGGCCTGCACGTCGGCAACGTCTATGCTTTCACCGGTGCCGACATCCAGGGGCGCTACCACCGGCTGAAGGGCCATGACGTCTTCGAGCCGATCGGCTTCGACGCCTTCGGGATCCACTCGGAGAACTTCGCCCTGAAGGTCAACACCCACCCCAACAAGCTCATCCCCAGCAACGTCGCCAACTTCCGCCGGCAGCTCCGCATGATGGGCCTGATGGTCGACTGGTCGCACGAGGTGCTGACCACCGACCCGCATTACTACCGCTGGACGCAGTGGATCTTCCTGCAGTTGTACAAGCATGGCCTGGCTTACAAGGCGCTGGCCCCGGTCAACTGGTGCCCCAAGTGCCACACGGTGATCTCGAACGAGCAGGTCATCGCCGGGGAGTGCGAGCGCCATCCGGGCACGCAGGTCGAGCAGAAGAAGCTCGAGCAGTGGTTCTTCCGCATCACCAAGTACGCCCAGAAGCTCCTGGACAATCTCGACTGGATCGACTGGTCGGAGACGACCAAGACCGCCCAGCGCAACTGGATCGGGCGCAGCACCGGCGCGGAGGTGGAGTTCCGGCTCGTGGGCCGCGAGGACCATCTGCGCGTTTACACCACGCGGCCCGACACGCTCTTCGGAGCGACCTACATGGTCATGTCGCCCGAGCACCCGCTGGTGCTCGAGCTGGCCAGCGCCGGGCAGCGCCCGGCCGTCGCCGCCTATTGCGAAGCGGCGGCGCGCATGAAGGCGGTCGACCGCGCCAGCGCCGAGCGTGAGAAGACGGGCGTCTTCCTGGGCGCCCACGCGCTCAACCCGGTCAATGGCGAGCGTATCCCCATCTGGGTCGCCGACTACGTCCTGATCGAGTACGGAACGGGCGCCATCATGGCCGTCCCGGCCCATGACACGCGCGACTTCGAGTTCGCCCAGAAGTTCAACCTGCCCATCATCCCCGTCATCTTGCCCGAGGACGGCAAGCTGCCCGAGGGCGAGGCCTTCATCGCCGAGGGGACGATGATCAACTCGGGCCCCTACGACGGCATGCGCTCGGAGGACTGCATCCGCCGGATCACCGCCGATCTCGAGGCGCGCAGTCAGGGCAAGGCGGCTGTTCAGTACCGTCTGCGCGACTGGTGCATCTCGCGCCAGCGCTACTGGGGTCCGCCCATTCCCATCGTCTACTGCGCCAGGTGCGGCGCCGTGCCTGTGCCCGACGACCAGCTTCCCCTGCGTTTGCCCGAGATCGAGGACTTCCGCCCCGACACGCCCGGCGGCAAGCCGCTCGAGCGCCACAAGCCGTTCTACGAGACCACCTGTCCGACGTGCGGCGGCCCGGCCCACCGCGACTCGGACGTGAGCGACAACTTCCTCGACTCGGCCTGGTACTTCCTGCGCTATCCCTCGTCGCACGACGACACGCAGGCCTGGGACCCGGCGCTGACCCGCAAGTGGCTGCCGGTCGATGTCTATGTCGGCGGCAATGAGCACGCCGTGCTCCACCTGATGTACACGCGCTTCCTCTGCATGGCCTTCAAGGACATGGGCCTGATCGACTTCGAGGAGCCGTTCAAGCGCTTCCGCGCGCATGGGCTGTTGATCAAAGAAGGCGCAAAGATGTCGAAAACGCACGGCAACGTCGTCACTCCCGACGACTACGTCGAGCAGTACGGCGCCGACACGCTGCGCATGTACTTGATGTTCCTCGGCCCTTACACGGAGGGCGGCGACTTCCGCGACTCGGGCATCATCGGCATCCGCCGCTTCCTCGAGCGCGCGCATCGCTTGTACGCTGACGTCCTGAGCGCCGGGCCCGCGGCGGGCCGCACGGCGGATCGCGGCTCGGGCGGCGGCCGCGGCGGCGGAGCGACCGGCGGCGGCCGCACCGATCGCACCGACCTGACCGGCGTCGGCGCCGAGGGCGTACCCGCGCGCGGCGAGCTGCAGAAGCCGACGGCCATCAAGCTGCATCAGACGATCAAGAAGGTCGCCGAGGACATCGAGGGTCTGAGCTACAACACCGCCATCGCGGCGCTGATGGAGCTGCTGACCGAGATGCGCGCCGCTCCCGCGCTGGACGACTTCGCGCTGACCAGCTTCCCGATCCTGCTCGCGCCCTTTGCGCCCCATGAGGCCGAGGAGCTGTGGGAGATGCTGGGGCGCGAGCGCAGCGTCTTTGCCGCGCGCTGGCCGGCCTTCGACCCCGCGCTCACCATCGAGGACCAGGTCGAGATCGCCGTGCAGGTGCTCGGCAAGCTGCGCGCCACGGTCACGCTGCCGCGCGATGCCGCGCAGGCGCAGGTCCAGCAGGCGGCCATGGCCGACCCGCGGATCGCCAAGTACCTCGAGGGCAAGCAGGTCGTCAAGGTGATCCACGTGCCCAACCGGCTGATGAACTTCGTGGTGAAGGGCTGAGCCGCGGATCGCCGGGGCCGGCCGCGGAACCTGGTCTCGCCCGACCGGCCGAGGAGCCGGATCCCGCGCCGGGGCCGGCCGCGGACCTCGGCCGCGCCCCGCGCCCGGAGGAGACACGCATGGCAGAGACGCGCGGACTCACCGGCCGCGTCGCCATCGTGACCGGCGCGAGCGCCGGGCTGGGCGCCGGCATCGCCCGCGAGCTGGTCGCGCGCGGCGCGCGCGTCCTCATGTGCAGCCGATCGGCGGAGAAGCTCGCCGCGGCGGCCGATGCGATCTCGGCCTCCATGGGCGGCGCCAGTGCTTGCTCCGGCGCGCCCGACGCGCCCGGAGCGCCCATCACGGCTTCGCGCGCGTGGCACCCGCCGATCGTCGTCCCCGGCGACGTCACCGCGCCCGACACCGCGCCGCGCCTCGTGGGCGTCGCGCAAGAGCGCTTCGGCCGCCTCGACATCCTCGTGTGCAACGCGGGCGGTCCGCCTCCGGGCGATTTCGCCGAGACCGACGACGACGCCTGGCGCGCGGGCTTCGAGCTGATCTTCCTGAGCGCCATCCGCTGCGTTCGCGCGGCTCTGCCGTTGCTGCGCGCCAGCGGAACGGGGCGGATCGTGATCACCGCCTCCATCTCCGGCATCAAGCCTGTCCGGCGCCTGATCATCTCCAACGCGCTGCGCCCCGCCGTGATGGGCCTCGTGCGCCATCTCGCCGGCGAGCTGGCCCCGGACAAGATCCTCGTCAACGCCGTCGCGCCGGGATTCTTCGACACCGAGCGTTCGCGCGAAGTGCAGGCCGCGATCGCCGAGCAGCGCGGCGTCACGCTGGCCGATGTGCAACGCGAGACCGCCGCGCGCATCCCCCTCGCGCGCCAGGGAGAACCGCTCGAGCTAGGGCGCCTGATCGCTTTCCTCGTCTCGGAGGAGAACACCTACCTCACGGGGCAAACGCTGGTCATCGACGGCGGGCTGCTGGTCGCGGTGTGAGAACGGCGGTTGTCGCGGCGCCTACCCTTACGCCAGCCATCGCACGACGAGATCGCGCACGCCGGCCACATCATCCCAGGCGAAGATCGGCACCGCCGGCCCGACGCGCCGTGTGAGTTCGCCCGGCTGCCTCGCCGCCTGAGCCCACTCCCGCGGCGCCTGCGGCCCCAGCACCACCGCCAGCAGATCCCCCGGATCGGGGTGCTCGAGCGGATCCGCGTGGCCGTCAGCATCCACCGCGAGGATTTCGATGCGCGGCCCGCGGCGTCCCCGCCAACCTTCGATGACGACGAGATCGAACTCCCCCAGCAGGCGCGCGATCAGCCGCTCCGCGGCCGCCGGGTCGGCGAGGTCCGCGGGCGCCGGGAAGTGCAGCGCGCCTTCGGAGGCGGTCAGCACCAGGGTCGCCTCGGCGCCGGCCTCGCGATGGCGCTGCGAGTCGGTGCCCGGCTGGTCGAGCGGATAGGGATTGCTGGTGTGCTTGACGCTGGCGACGCGCAGGCCTCGCTCGCGCAGCAGCGGGATCAACCGCGTGACGAGGGTGGTCTTGCCGACCTTCTTTCTGCCGACGATCTGGAGGGCCTTCACCTCAGCGGTCCCCGGAAGCCACGCCGGCCTCGCCGCAGCTAGCTCACTCCGGCAGCGCCGCGACTCCGGCCGCCGGCGGGGGGGCGGGCACGGGCGCGAAGCCCTCGAGCCGGGCGGAGAGGAGCATCTTGCGGCGTAGCACGCGATCGATGAAGTCGCTGACCGAGCTCGCGCCCCCCGGCGAGCGCAGGTGTCGCACGAGGTTCAGGCCCCGGCCGAACACGCAGCTCATGATCTCGCCGTGGTCGGTCAGCCCGATGCGATTGCAGGCGCCGCAGAAGTGCTCGGTGATGTTGGGAATGAACCCCACGCTGCCCGCGTGGGTCGGGATGTCATAGACCAGGGCGGGCCCGTCGATGTGGCGCGCGCGACGCGGGATGAGCGGCGGCTTGACGGCCGACATGGCCTCGTGCACCGAGATGAACCCCTCCGGCCGGGCCACCCGGTCGAGCTGCGCGTTCCATTCGACGAAACGCACGTGGATGGGTCGCTCATGGGTCAGCGCCACCAGGCTGTCGATCTCATCGTCGTTGACGCCGCGCTGCAGGACGACGTTGAGCTTCACGGTGAGGCCGGCGGCGAGCGCCTGCTCGATCACCGACCAGACCTCAGCAAAGGCGTCCTTGCCCGTGATCTGCGCGTAGCGTTCCGGCTTGAGGGTGTCCAGGTGGAAGTTGATCACCTCCAGGCCGCGTGAGGCGAGATCGGCGATCCGCTCGGTCAGCCCGATCCCGGTCGTGGTCATGGCAACCTCGCGCAGGCCGTCGATGCTGCCGACCAGGCTGATCAGCTCGGGCAAGTCCTCGCGATCGGCCGGGTCATCGCCGGTCAGGCGGATCTTCTCGATGCCATGCTCCACCAGCAGCCGGAGCAGTGTGCGCAGCTCGCGAATCTCCGGGATGCCCCCGCAGCGCGGGCCGCTGCGTTTGCGCACCATGAGAACGCCGTCAGTATCTTTATTGAGAACGAGACGCAGATAGCTCACTTCGGCTGGCATAACAGCCATTGCAGCTCCTCGAGAATCGGCCCAGGAACCCTTCCCCGCTGCTGGCCATGAGGCTTGTGCCAAGTGCAGCGGAGCCTCCAAGCCATGAGTGTGTGCTTTCGGTGGTACGCTGTCAAGGAGCGGGCCGGACGGGGTTATTGCGGAATCGCTGCCGGACGGGTGCTGCGAGACGAGCCGCCGCAGGACGGGCCCAAGCGCAACCGCCCGGCCGGCGATCCGACCGGGCGGCGAAGTCCACCATCTCACGCGCGCGGCCCGACCGCGCCGCGCTCGTCTACGTGAGCAGCGTCAGCACGGCAGCCCGCGCTGCGCCGAGGAAACCGAAACGCGCAGATTCGGGTCGCGCATCCAACGCCGGAGGATCGGCTTGACCTGCTCGGGCCGGCGAATGGCGAGGTTCGCGAGCCCGGCCGAGGCGGCCCCCCACACTAACCGGCGCTGTTCGCCCGCCAGCACGCGAAGCACCTCGAGCGCCGCTTCCCATTGCTCCAAGTCGTGCACCGCCGCCAGGGCGATGCCGATGTTCCAGAGCACCACCTCGTCGTCCGAGCGCATCCATTGCTTGAAGCGTACGAGTGTCGCCTCGGGATAGGCGCGCAGCAGCCCCTGGCCCAGGGCGAAGGGCCCGAGGTTGCGGCGCACGTAAGGGTCGCGGTCCGACAGATGGGGCTCCAGCATATCGAGCAGCGGCTTGGCCCGCTCGGGGTACGCGGGGTCGGCCACACCCACCGTCGCGATGATGACCTGCCGGCGGACGGATGGATCGGGGTTCCGGCTCCAGAGTTGCAAGTGACGCAGGCGCAGGCGGAAATTGGCGCGGACGATCCGGGACATCGTCGCGGCAGCGTACTGGCGTACGACTTCGTCTTCGTCGCGCGCCAGATTCAGAGCCAGGCGCTCGACCTCCTTGCGATGGTCCCGCCAGAACGAATCCAGGAGCGCGCAAGCCATCTCGCGGGCCTCTGTCTCGGGGCGGGCGGCGCAGAGCCGGGTCCAGGACCACAACACGCGCCGGTGGACCGGATCCTCGACCCGCTGCAGGATCTGCTGGAACATGTGGGCCTTGATCGGCTCGACTTCGGCGGGTGAGCGCCGGCGCGTCGCCGCAAGAATGGCCGCGATGAGCACCTCGACGTCGCCGAGCTCCAGCGCGTGGTCGAGCTGCACTTGTACGAACTCCCGCACCCGCGCAAGGGTCGCGCCCTCGTCGTGGGCCGCGTGAGTCGCCGCACGTGCTCCTGGTCCTGCCGCGCGCACACCCGATGAGGCGACGCGCTTCCTTGTCGTGAGCTTCGCGCTCGAAACAGCCGGATTCGCCATGTCTTCCCTGCCTCGAATCCTTTCGCCCGGCGCATTATCCACACGCGCCGTTCCCTCTGTGGACAACACGATACAGTTATCCACAGCGATTCCCGCGACACCTGCGGATCCCCCGGTGCGGCGACAGCTCGCGCGGCCTGGCCCCATGCCCTGGCCCAATGCCGCGGGACTCCCTCCCGCTGTCGCGTCCTACCACCGGGCTGGCGTGACTTATCTGCCTGCGATTCTGAAAGTTGCGAATGCTAGATGCCCTTTGCCCGCCGGCATCGGGCTCTCCGGGTGTGGGTGGGATCCGCAGACCGCTCACGGGTAGCCCGCTGCCGGCCTACTATCATTGCCAGATTGTGGCCCGGATGTCAAGCCCCCCGCCCCGTGACGAGGGCCCGAAGTGTCCATTTTCCAACGAGTTTTCCACATTTTTCGTCCGAGGCTGCGAAGGCTAAGCGCATCGCCGGCCACGGGTTCCGCAGAGGCGCTGCGGGCGTCCCTCCGGAAGGGGGAAAAGTGGATGTGGAGAGCTTTTTTTCGCACGCCGATTCGGCCGCCGCACTAGCCTGGCCGCGGCGCTAGCGTGGGGCCGACGCCAGCAGCGCGGACAACCACTCCGGCAGGGTCGTGGCGCGACCGGATTCGGCCAGCATACAGGCGTGCCGGGTCGTGCCCTCGGCGTGGACCCGGTCGTCGTGGACGATCCGGTAGCCGAACGTGACCGCGCGCGAGCGCAGCTCGGCGATGCGCGTCTCGACGGTCATCACGTCGTCGTAGCGCAGCGGCAGGCGCAGCGTGAGCTTGGCTTCCACCAGGGGCAGGTAGTAGCCGCGCTCCTCGACCTTCCGATAGGGGAGCCCCAGCGCGCGCATGAATTCTGAGCGGCCCAGCTCGAACCAGGTCAGGTAGTGGGCATTGTAGGCGAAGCCCATGCGGTCGATTTCGGCGTAGCGCACGCGCAGCCGCGTCAAGGCGACCGGGCGGCCCGTGTCGGCGTCGGGTCGCAGTTCTGTCGGGTCTTCTGGGATCATTGGCCCGCCGTGAGCGTCCCCCGTGGGGTGCTGCCTCAGGGATCGCCGCCGGAAACCTCAAGGGGCCGCCACCGCAAGGCGCGACGGCGGCCCCATGACCTCAACCACCCATCCTCCCAGCGCCATCCGGATTCGGGGCACCAGGCGGGAAGCAGAGCATGACCCGGATTGCAGCACCGGGGGATTCTCGGCCTGGAGGCGCGGGCGTGTCAACCCCGCAGTCGCCCCCGGGCGCGCGGGCGTGTCAACCCCGCAGTCGCCCCCGGGCGCGGCGGCGCGCTCCCCGCAGTCGCCCCCGGGCGCGGCGGCGCGCTCCCCGGTCGCCCGATCCGCGGCTGGCCAGCAAAACGGGCAGGCCCTTGCGGGTCTGCCCGGACGTGCGTTCGGCTCCTGCGGCCCGAGAACTCACGCGGCCAGCGCCTGCATCGCATCGCCCTGATCGGTGCACACCACCAGGTCGGCCGTGTCGACGAGGCCCTTCAGCTTGCGCACCACCTCCGTCGAGGGCGACATGTAGGAGGCCTTCATCCCCAGCGAGTTCGTCTTCTCGGCGATCGTGCCCCACAGGGTGACGTCGCCCAGCTCGGTCTCGGCGACGTTGGTGAGATCGATCAGCACCTTCAGGAAACCCTCTTCCGCCGCCTGATCGACGGTCTTCATGATGATGGGCAGCACCGATTGGAAGGTGCCCCCAACGCTGCGGATGATGTACACGTCCTTGTCGATCTCGACTTGTACAGTGCCCTTCGCGGACGATGTGAGCAGTCCTCTGACATCGTCAGGGGTGAAGGGCTTGGTCAGAACCTCGACGTAGCCCGTGCCGCGCGCGCGGTGGATGAGCTCCGCAGCGGTCTTGAGGCACATCCCGATGTAGCGGACGTCCTGGCGATCGGGGACCTTGCGCATCTGCACGAACATCTCGAACGCGTCGGCCTTGTCCATCGACAGATTGGCCAGCACGATCTGCGGCGCCCGCTTCTTCAGGTGCGTCAGCGCCTCGCCCGTGTCGGTGGTCACGACCGCCTGATACCTGTCCTTGGCCGCCTCGACCAGCATGGCGGCGATGTGTTCCTTGTCCTCGAGCACGATGATGTACTTGCCCTCGGGGGTCTTGGTCGAGCCGACCGCCTTGTGCTTGGGCATCTTCGCCAGCACGCCGCCCACCTTGGTGAGGAATTCCTGCTTCTCGAAAGGCTTGATGATGAACTGCTGCACGCCCTGCTGGAGCAGTCGCACCACCAGGGTTTTCTCCGACTCGGTGGTCAGCATCACCACGGCGATGTTCTTGGTCTTCTCGTTCACGCGCAGGAGCTGGAGGCACTCCTCCCCGGTCATCACCGGCATGTTGACGTCGAGGATGATGATGTCGGGGGGGGACTCCTTGCACTTGTCCACGCACTCCTGGCCGTTGGCGGCCTCGATGATCTCCACGTCCGGCGCCAGCTCCTTGGCATAGGTCGCCACGATCCGGCGGATGGTCCGGCTGTCATCGACCGTCATAAGCTTCAGCGACATCGCAGGTTCTCCTTGAGGGTCGGCGTGACCCCGCCGCGGTGGTCGCTGCCCGCCGGCGGGAGGACGGCATGCGTCCACATCATTTTTCGCCCGACCCCGCCCCTATCTGAAGCAGTCTCTCCGCGGGGCGGTCGGAGGCGGAGTCAGACCGGTGGATGGGCTCATGCGGGCGACGGGCTGGCTGAAGTGATCCAGCGGGACCATGACCGGCGCCCCAAGCCGTAGCCCCCCGCCGGCTTACGTATAGCGGGCAAGGAACGCCGAGCGATGGCCGAAGAATCCTGGGGGAGCGCGGCCGCTGTACACCGGGAGACCGTGGCCATGCACATCGAACGAGAGCTGCTTGCGCGCGTGGGGGCCCGTGTGCTCGAGGACGCCGCTTATGTCCTGGCCGTGCCGGCGGCGGCCCGCTCGTACGACTCTCTGCCCGTTGGAGCGTACGGCGTGCAACTCGCCTTCGACGGGCCGCTCGTTGGCTCCTGCGAGCTGTGGGCGCCGCGCGAGCTGGCGCGCCAGCTCGCGACGAACATGCTCGGTCTGAGTGTCAACGATTGCGGCGACGATGCCCGCGAGATCGACATCGAAGCCCTGCACGAGGCGATGTGCATCCTGTGCGGCAATCTGCTCGCCGAGCTCGCGGGCCCCGAGCCGGTGTTCGATCTGGGCATGCCGAGCGTGCCCGAGCGGATCACGGCGCTGCCCGCCGGATGCCCCGTGGCGGAGACGTGGTTCGAAATCGAGGGACGGCCGCTGCTGCTGCGGGCGTGGCTGTCGGGCCGAGCGGCCGAGGCTGCGTGATGGCCGGGCGTGATCAGGACTGCGCCGCCGCGCAGATGAACCGACCCGCCGTGTGTGCGGGCGGGGACGGCGGCCGCGCACCTGAGGGTCGCGCCGCACGAGGTGCACGAGGTGCCGTGGGCATGGTTCGCGTGTTGCTCGTCGAGGGCGCCACGATGATGCGTTGGGCGATGCAGAGGCACCTCGCCGCGGATCCCGAGATCGATGTCGTCGCCGGCGTTCAAGGCGTGAGCGCGGCCCGCGCGCTCGTCCGGCGCCTGCGGCCGGATGTGCTCGTCCTGGACCTGGGCCCGGAAGGCGTGGACGGCGCGGACGGCCTGCCATTCCTCAAGGAGATCATGCAGCACGATCCGCTGCCCGTGATCATCATGACGGAAGAGCCGCCCGCGAGCAGCCGCCGGGCGATGGCGGCGCTGGGCCTCGGAGCCGTGGATGTCTTCAACAAGCCCGCCTCCGCGGAGCGTTCGTCCGAGAGCCTGGCCACTCTGACGCGCCAGATCAAGGCGGCGGCCGGCGCCCGCGCCGAGACGCCCCGGGCGGATCGCGGCGGGGCGGCGCCGGCGGCTCCAATGACATCGGCGGCTCCAACGGCGCCGGCGGCTCCAATGACACCGGCGGCTCCAACGGCGCCGGCGGCTCCAGCGGCGCCCGCCGCGCCCGAGCCCACCCGCTTCCCGGCCTGGCGGGTCATCGCCATCGGGGCCTCCACGGGCGGCACGCGGGCCATCGAAGCCATCCTGCGCCAGTTTCCGGCCAACGCGCCGGGCACGCTCGTCGTCCAACACATGCCGGCCTACTTCACCCGCACCTTCGCTGAAGGGCTCGATCGGGCGTGCGCGGCGCATGTGAAAGAAGCCGAGCACGGCGATGTGCTCACCGCCGGTCGCGTCTTGGTGGCTCCCGGCGATCATCACATGGTGTTGATCAAGTCCGGAACCGCCTACCACGTGGAACTGACCAAGGGGCCGCGCGAGCACTTCCAGCGTCCCTCGGTCGACGTCACCTTCCGTTCGGTGGCCCGCGCGGCGGGACGCAACGCCACCGGCATTCTGCTGACCGGCATGGGCTCCGACGGCGCGACGGGCTTGCTCGAGATGCTCCACGCCGGCGCGTGGACCATTGCGCAGGATCAGGCCACGTCCGTGGTCTTCGGCATGCCCGCCGAGGCAATTCGGCTGGGCGCGGCCAAGCAGGTGCTGCCGCTGGACCGCATCGCCGGGGCGGCGCTTCTGCTGGCGAGTCGTGTGCGAGGAGCAGCATGATCACCCAGACGCACTTGACGCACGAACAGCTCTCGCGGCTGCGAGACCTGCTCGAGGCCCGCTGCGGGCTGCGGATCGGGGACGCCAGCCACCCGGCGGTCCTGGAGGGCTTGACCCGCCTGATGGCGCAGGTCGGGGCCCCTTCGTTCGACGAGTTCTACAGCCGGGCGGCCGGGCTCGGGTCGGCGCTGCGGGACCAGCTCGCCAATGCAATGATCTCGCGCGAGACGGCCTGGTTCCGCGATCCCGAAGGGCTGGCGGCCATCGCCGCGTCGGTGATTCCGGCGCTCGAGGAGCGGATGGCGTGCGGGGCCGGCGATCGCATCCGCATCTGGTCGGCCGGCTGCTCCACGGGGCAGGAGCCGTATTCGCTGGTGATGGCGCTGCTGGTCCAGCTCGCCGAGCGGGGTCTGGGCGAGCGGCTGCCGGCCCACTATGAGGTCATCGGCACGGACATCTCGCCGTCCGCGATCTTCCTGGCGGTCGCGGGGCGCTACGACACGCGGACCCTGCGCGCTGACGGGCTTCCGGCTGAGTACCTGCAGCGCTTCTTCGAGGAGTCCGGCCGCGTCGCGTGTCTGCGCGAGGCCATCCGCCGCGGCGTGCGATTCCGCCAGCACAACCTGCTCGACCCTGTCGCCGGCCTGGCCAGCGGGCCCTTCGACATCGTGCTCTTGCGACACGTGCTCGAGTACTACACCGAGACGCATCAACAAGAGATCCTGGCGCTCGTCGGCAGCGGCATGACCGCTGAAGGGGTGCTCGTCCTGGGCGCGGGCGAGACGATCCCGACCGGCGACATGTTCCGGGAGTTTCCCCTGGAAGGCTGCGTCTGTTTCCGGAGGCGCTGATGCAAATCCTGGCGGCTGAACGAACGGACACGCTGCGCGAGACGTTGCAGGAGGTGATCGCGGTGCTCGGCCATCAACCGGTCGAGGCCACGAATGCCGCGGAGGTCTGGGACGCCCTGACATCGCACTACCCGGACGTCGCGCTCATCGTCATGGGATGGGATCCGGCGGGTTCGATGGGCGCCGACCTCATTCGCAAGATCGTGGGTCATCCGCGCTTTGGGAAGACGCCCATCATGGTGTTGTTCGATGCCCGCGAGACGGCTGACGCCATCGCCGCCTTCCAGGCGGGCGCGACCGAGTGCGTGAGTCGGGCGGCCAACCGGCAGGACCTGCTCACGCGGATGCTGGAGTGCTTGGGCCGGGCGGCCTAGCGAGGCGCCGCCGGCGCGTCTCGCGGGCGATACCCCGGCGCGGAGGATTCCGCCGATGAATGCGGTGCGGGAGAAGATCGAGAGCAGGCTTAACAAGATCGCCTATCTGCCGACGATGCCCGAGGTCCTCTTCAAGATCGAGGAGGCCTTGCGCGACGAGAATTCGGCGGCCCAGCAGATCGGAGCGATCGTGAGCCGGGACCCGGCTTTGACCGCCTCGGTGCTGCGCGTGGCCAACTCGGTCGTCTTTCGCGGCCCCTTGAGCAAGCGCATCGCCTCGGTGCGGCAGGCGGTCGCCCGGCTGGGCTTCAACGAGGTCCGGCGCATCTGCCTGTCCTCGGCGCTGATCCGGGCCTTCGAGGGCTTCGGGAAGGGCATTGATCACGTCGAGTTCTGGCGCCACTGCCTGACGGTGGGCCTGGCGACGCGGATCTTCCGGCGCGCCAGTCGCGACACGAATCTGCTCGCGGACAAAGAGGCCGACGACGCGTTCGTGGCCGGCCTGCTGCACGATGTCGGGATGCTGGTCCTGGACCAGTTCTTCCCGCAGCAGTTCGCGCAGATCCGCAAACAGGCCGAGGCCAACGGTATCCCGCTGGTCGCGGCCGAAAGCCAGGTGCTCGGCATTCATCACGGCGAGATCGGGGGGGTCCTGCTCGCGAGCTGGCGACTGCCGGAAGCGGTGGTCGACGCCATAACATGGCATCACGATCCCGACCGCGCCGCGGCCCGGAACCGCACCGTGGCGCAGATGGTCCACCTGGCCGACTTCATCTGCGTGAACCAGTCGATCGGGGACACGCTCGAGGGCTTCTACGACGACTTCAGCCCGGGCGCCTGGCACGATCTGGGCTTATCGGCCGACCAGGTGCCGCAGATGCTCGAGGACCTAAAGGTCGAGGCCGAACGTTCCGACGTGTTGGGTGGGGCATTCTGAACCTGGAAAGGGAGATCTATGACCGTAGATGGAGCCACGGCCGAGAAGCTCAAGAAGGATTTCCTGAAGCCCTTCGTCGAGGGCACGATCACGACGCTGCACACCATGGCGGGATTGACCCCGGCCATCAAGGGCATCCGGATCGTCCAGACCGACCACTTCAGCGGCGACGTGTCGGCCGTGATGGGGGTCACCGGAGACCAGGGCGATGGATTCGTCGGGATCAGCTTCGTCATGCCGCTGGCGAAGACCGTGGTCGCGCGCATCCTGGGTCTCGACGCCAACCAGCTCGAAGACTCGGACATCTATGACGGCGTCGGCGAGCTGATCAACATGATCGCCGGATCCGCCAAGAATGCCCTATTGGGCACTCCGTACAAGTTCAAGGCCGCCCTGCCCAACGTGATCACCGGTCCGGGCCACGAGGTGGGCTTCCCCCGGAACGCCGAGTGCTGGACGGCCACCTTCGAGGCGGAAGGCCAGGACTTCAACTTGCACGTGGCCTACGCGCCGCACAAATAGGCGGCGCTCACTTCCGGAACACCAGCACGAGGCCCCCTCCGGCGCCGGGGCGAGCTACTTCCGGCGCCGGGGCGAGCTACTTCCGGTACCAGCGCGAGCTACTTCCGGCGCCGGGGCGAGCTACTTCCGGTACCAGCGCGTGCCGTCCTTCTTGTCCTCGAGCACGATGCCTTCCGCCGCGAGCTGATCGCGGATGGCGTCCGAGCGGGCGAAGTCGCGCGCCTTGCGCGCCGCCAGCCGCTGCTGGACGAGGTCTTCGATCCGCGCGTCATCCTCGCCGCCCGCCGGCGCGCTCTCGAGAATCCCGAGGATCTCATCCACGCGGCGCACCGCCTCGGCCGCCGCGCGGGCTCCCGCCCCGCGGGGCTCCTCGCGGTTGATCTCGCGCATGAAGTCGAAGAGGTGCCCAAGGGCCTTCGACATGTTGAGGTCGTCGTCCACGGCGGCGGCGAACTGGTCCACGAAGCTCCTGGCGGCCGGCAGGGCGTCCACGCCGGCCCCCGCGGCCGCCCCGGTCCCCGGTCCCGCCCCCGCGGCCGTCTCCGCGGCCGCCCCGGTCCCCGGTCCGACCCCCGCGGCCGTCCCCGCCAGCTCGTCCATCCGCCGGACGAAGCTGCGGATGCGGGTCACGCTCTCCCACGCGCCCTTGAGACCTTCTTTGGTGAAGTTGATCGGGGCGGCGTAGTGGCCCGAGAGCAGCAGATAGCGGATGGCCATCGGCTGATGGCCCTCGGCGATCAGGCCGCGCACGGTGTAGAAGTTCCCCAGCGACTTTGACATCTTCTGCCCTTCGGCCATCAGATGCCGGTTGTGGATCCAGTAGCGAACGAACGGCCGCCCCGTGACGGGCTCGATCTGCGCGATCTCGCTTTCGTGGTGCGGGAAGATGTTGTCCTCGCCGCCTGTATGGATGTCGAGCGTGTCACCGAGGTACTTGCGGGCCATGACGGAGCACTCCAGGTGCCAGCCCGGATAGCCGCGGCCCCACGGCGAGTCCCACTGCAACAGATGCGTCGGATCGACCTTCCACAGCCGGAAATCGCCGGGATTGCGCTTCTCCGCGAGAAGCTCCTCGCTCAGGCGGCCGCCGGCGCCGCTCTCCAGGTCTTCCAGTCGCTTGCGGGACAGCTTGCCGTAGCCGGGGAACTTCGCGATGTCGTAGAGGATCGTGTCGCCCGACTGGTAGGCGAACCCCTGCGCGAGGAGGCTCTCGATGAGCCCGATCATCTCGGCGATGTGCTCGCTCGCGCGCGGGTAGTGGTGCGCGCGCCGTATGCCCAGCGCGTCGAGGTCATCGAAGAAGGCCCGCTCGTAGAAGCGGGCGACCTCGAATGGGTCCTTGCCCTCCCTGCGGGCGGCGGCTTCCATCTTGTCCTCGCCGGCGTCGTCGGTGTCGACCGTCATGTGGCCGACGTCGGTGATGTTCATCACCTGGGTGACCGTGAAGCCGTGGAAGTCGAAGAGCCGGCGGAGCAGGTCGGCCATGAGGAAGGCCCGGTAGTTGCCGATGTGGGCGTAGGAATAGACCGTCGGCCCGCAGTGGTACATGCGGACTTTCCCGGGGTCGAGCGGCTGGAACTCCTCCGCCCTGCCCGTCATGGTGTTCGTGAATCTGATCGCCACCTCGCCGCTGCCTCCTTTCCCACGTCCCGGCCGCCGGGTCCCACCCGGCCGATCCGGCCGGCCCCGCAAGCCCGCCCGCGCCGGCCGCACTTGTCGGGTCCCCTCATCCTGCGCTTCGCCGCCGGCGGCCGCAATTAACGGGAAATCCTATACTAGCCCGAGGAGCGGTTCCTTGGTAGGGGGCGATCGCCCAGAGGCGCGGCTGTCCCATGCCCGCCGGCCGCGTCGGGCAATCCAACGGCTTGCCGAGGCCGGGTCAGGGGAGGCAACGGCTTGCCGCGGTCGGAGTTTGGCCGCCCGGCGGGCACCTCAAAGCTTGACGCCCAAGGGCCGGATGGGGTTACATGGCGGATTGACCTGCTGACGCGGTCGGACATGCACTCTCCGCAAGGGAGGATATCCAATCATGCGCATCGGTCTTGGACGCAAGGGGCTGCTCTCGATGGCGGCGCTCGGCCTGCTCTTCGCGGCCCCCCTGCTCCCGGGTTGCGGCGATGACGACGAAGGGCCGACCCGCCCGCCCGACTCAATTCCGCCCGCGATGAGCTCCCTGCAGATCGACCGAGTGGCTCCCACGCGGATCAAGCTCTCGTGGAGCGCGCCCGGTGACGATGGTTGGAGCGGCCGTGCCGCGGCCTACGACCTGCGGTATGCCACGTCGCCCCTGGACGAAACCAACTGGTCCACGGGCACCGTCGTGACCGGCATGCAAGCCCCCGGGTTCCCGCGCCAGCGCGAATCGACGACGATCGAGAACTTGTCGTCCGACGTCACCTACTACTTCGCCCTGAGGGCCCGCGACGAGAACTCCAACTGGTCGCCTCTGAGCCTGGTGGTGAACGTCACGTTGCCCAACGCCGAGGGCGCCCCGGCCCTCTGGGGCGGCCGGATCGTCACCGATGCCGGCACCGACCAATCGGCCTACATCTTCCAGCTCCGCGAGAAGCTCGAGCCGGGAACCAGCCTCACGCCGGGGGTGCTGCCCTACGTCGTCATCAGCGGCGTGCCCTGCCGCATGCGGCTGATCCCGGGCGACACGGGCGATCCGCTCTACGAGTACGACACCAAGCTGGCCCCAGGGGCTTACAGCTTCTACTTCACCCTGACCAACGAGGCCGCCCAGACCACGCGTCTCCCGAGTCCCGACGCCTGGTCCGGTCCCACGGTAACCGCCCACCGGACCCATGGGCTCGATGCCGTGCTCGTTCCACCGGGCACCTTCGTCATGGGCAACAGCGCGGCGCGCGACACGCTGGAACGTCCCGAGCGCACGATCACGCTGACCCGGTCGTTTCTGATGGACCGCTTCGAAGTCACGAACGCCCAGCTCTGCGAGGCCCTCAACTGGGCGCGCGCAGAGCAATTCCTGCGCGTGGTGCGCGACACGGTCGTGGTCTTGGCGGCGACGGGCGAGACTGTCCTGCGGGTGGCGCCGCGGCGCGGCGTCACCACCCACGGGATCCAGTACAGCGAGGCGACCGGGTTCACGCCCGTCGCGTTCCGCGAGGACTTGCCGGCCACGTTTGTCACCTGGTATGGGGCGGCGCTGTTCTGCAACGTCCGTAGCTGGCTGGCCGGCCTGGCGCCGGCTTACGAGATGGGCGGGATCTGGGAGAGCATCCCGCGGCGCGATCCGTACGGATCCCAGGGCTGGCGCCTGCCGACGGAGGCGGAGTGGGAGTACGTGGCGCAGTACAACGACCGCCGGCAGTACCCGTCGGGCAACGCGGCCCCGCGGCCGGGCATCGAGGGCAATTTCGGCCGCGTCACGGGTGGGGTGACGCCCGTCGGCCAGTTCCCGGACGGGGCCAATGCCCTGGGGGTGCGCGACCTGGTCGGAAACGTCTGGGAGTGGTGCCACGACTGGAAGACTTCCTATGATCGCACCGCGCAGACGAACCCGGTCCAGGGTCGCCCGCGCAGCTCGCGGGTGTTGCGCGGCGGTTCCTGGGGAAGCGGCGTCGAGGAGCTGCGCTGCGCCAAGCGATTCGGGCAGCCTCCGGCCCGTGCCTTCGACGGCATCGGCTTCCGCTGCGTCCGGGTGGTCAACTAGGCCCGGTCACCTCCGGCGTTCGGCTCCGCCGATGTGGGCCACGACGCTAATAAGATACTGGTCAATGAATTGCGGCGGCCTCCGGCCCGAGGGTCGGGGGCCGCTTCAGCTTCCCCTGGCCGCGGGCCTCTTAGCAGCCCCCCCCTCGGAGCGTCACTCCCGGCCCACGGTTTTGCTCTTGACGTATTTTGGGGATGGTCTAAGAATCCGTCGACTTTGGATGCCGCCGCGGGAAGCGAGGTGGGCCGAGCTGAACCAGCGGCCTGGGAACCGGATCGACGTACCGAGCGGCGATCCGGAACCGGTCGGGCGGACGGGATCGGGAACAGGTGCCCCGGCCGCCGGGAGGCGCGGAACACTCGTAGCTCTTGCTAGATGGAGGTGTCAGGGAAGGCGCCCCTTTTTGGGACCTTCCGAAGCGGATCGGGTGGTCGCCCGGATGGGGCTCGCGGGAGCCGAGGGAGTGTTACCGGGGGATCGCAGGACCTGAACCTGAGGAGAGGTAGCGATGAGAAGGTTTCTCTTGGTGGTTCTGGGTTTGGCCTTGGTGATGTCGGGCACTGCCTGGGCCCAGTGCGCCGGGTGCGAGAACATGAAGCTCTACGGCTACATGGCACCCAACCTGCGGATGATCGACAGCGGGAACGATGACGTTAAGAACAACATGGGCTTTGGGATGGCCTACAACCGCGTGGTCTGGGCGGGCGCCGTCGACGGCGGCAAGATCGTCAAGAAGGTCGCCTGGAGAGTCGAGACGGACCTCAAGGAGACCGGGAGCCACTTCCTGCAGTACGCGTACGTCGAGCCGAAGTTCAGCGACATGTTCTCGCTGACGTTCGGCCGGACCAAGAAGCCCTTCAGCCTCGAGCAGCTCTATGCGACGGCCAATCAGATCACGGCCGATCGGCACTACGGGCAAGGCGTGTTCTCGAGCATCGGCTATTCGGGCTTCGCCTACGGCCTGATGGCCAACTTCGCTCACGAGGCCTTCAAGCTGCACGCTGGGGTATTCGATGGCAACGGCAACAGGTCCTATGTCGGCGCCCAGGACCCGGCGCTCGACTACGGCGCGCGCGTCGTGATCACGCCCCCGTCGGTCGCGGGGCTCGAGATCGGCGCGAACGTGATGATGACGACGATTCCGGGTGTGTATGACACCGTCGAGAAGGACTTCGTCTATGGCAAGGATGCCACGAACTTCATCTACGCCGACGACGACAGGTATGAGTATCAGACCAACTCGGGCATGGCCTTCGGCGGCGATATCAACTTCTCGAAGGACTTCGGGACGATGAACCTGCTCCTGCAGGCCGAGTACGACATGGGCGACAACTGGGGCGCCTGGGAACCGCTGGAGGAGGAGGACGGTTGGGAGGATGCTTCCTTCTACAAGTGGACCTACATGTACGCGAAGGCGCGCCTGATGGTCACTCCGGAGCTGGGCGTCTACCTCGGCTTCAGCATGTTCGACCCGAACACCAGCTCGGACAAGGTCGCCGAGGGCTCCGAGATCGAGGTGGGCGAGAACAACGAGCACACCACGATCATCCCGGGCTTGATCTACTACTGGACCAAGAACCTGCGCACGATGGTCGAGATCCAGATGATCACCCAGAAGGTCCAGGACTGGGACACCCAGGCGAACGACTGGGTTGACGATATGGAATACACCCACTTCGTCCTGCAGCAGGTCTTCATCTGGCCATAGGCTCGTGGCCGGGCGTTCGAACCCACGCAGGAACGCGGGTCCGTAGCGCAGACGACGACACACAGACCCCCGGCGCCCGTGAGCGGGTGCCGGGGGTTTCTATTGCACCGCCTGCCGCTGGAGGCCGGGGCCGGGAGCCGTCGCCGGGAGACCTGAGGCTTGGCGGTCGGGTCGGGCAGCGCCCGGGAGCCCCTTCTGGCGCACCGGAGGCCTCGCTCCGCGGCGCTACTGGCGATTGCGTCCCGTGCGCCTCACCCGATAGCGGGCCCATTCCGCAGGGAAGTCGCACATCTCATTCACCTTCTCCCGGGCCAGCGCCGGGTTGATCTCGCAGATCCTCAGCGCCTCTTCACCGCCGGCCTCGGCCAGGATTCCGCCGTCAGGCCCGATGATCCGACTCTCGCCGCGAAATTCCGCCTCGATGGATCGGCTCCGCTCGCGACCGATGCGATTCGCCGTGATGGTGTACACCAGATTCTCGATCGCCCGCGCGCGGATCACCGAGAGCGTCATGGTGCCCCCGAAGCTGGCCGGCTGGCAGAGGATCTGCGCGCCTTGACGCACGAGCAGGCGCGACATCTCGGGGAACCAGCTATCGAAGCAGGTGATGACGCCGACGAGCGTGCCCGCGACTTGCACGGGCTCTGCACGATCGCCGGGCCGGAAGAGGGTCTTCTCGTAGCTGGAGAGGTGCACCTTCCTCTGGCTCGCGAGCCATCCAGTAGGCCCCATCACGACCGCCGTGTTGTAGACCCGATCGCCCTCCCGCTCCGGCAATGTCCCGATGACCGCACCGCCGGCCGCGGCGGCGATCGTGCTCAGCACACGGCAGGTTTCGCCGCCGGGGATGGGCTCGGCCAACACGGCAATCTCGGCAGGGTCGTCGAACATGTATCCGGTGGTGAAGAGCTCGGGAAGCACGAGCAAGTCGAAGCGCTGGCCGGCCAGGGCGGTTGCCACTCGTCGTAGGTTGGCGGAGGGGTCGGCCTTCTGCACATCGAACTGGTAGAAGCCGACCCGCATGGGAGCCCTCGTCGCGCCGCGGGACTACTCGCCGGGGGTCGGGGGGGCCGAGTCGCCAGGGCCAGGTTCGCCGTCGCCCGCGTTCAGCTTGCCGTCGCCCGCGTCCAGCGCGCTGTCGCACAGCTCCAGCTCGCCCGCGCCCGCCTCAAGCGCGCCGTTCCCGGCCTCCATCTCCCCGTCTCCAGCCTGCGGCGCACCGCCTTCTGCCGCCCCTTCGTCGAAGAGCCGCATCTGCGGCGGCTCGGGCAGCGCCCCGATCATCGCCGCCACCCGCTCGATCCAGTGCGGACGGTCCCGCGGCTCGAGGCGGTGGATGGGGATCTGGAAGCGCGCGATAAGCTCCTCGACCTGCTGATCGATGGCAAGCTGGAAGGTGCGGTTTGTGTCGCGGGTGCCGTCAAAGGCCGGCGGGCTGATGACCGGGATCTTGAAGAGGTGTGTGTAAGTGCGCATCCAGGCGCGCACGAGAGGATCGAGCACGGTGTCCGGGCCCAACCGGTGGACCAGGTAGGCGTAGTTGTCGAGGACGCTGCGGTCGCAGATCACGACGTCCTCGCGATTGGCCATGTGGATCTCGTCGGCGATCTGCTCGTGGAGGATCCAGGCCTGCGCGTCGCGGGTCGTGTCGCGGTTGATCGGGAGCGGGCAGCGGCGAGCCACCTCGCGGACCATGTCCACCCGCAGCTCGCGCTTCTTGAGATAGGCGGCCAGCTCGTAGCAGAGCGTGGTCTTGCCCACCCCATGCGTTCCCACGAAGGCGATCTTGAGCACTGCCAAGAGAAGATCCTCGGATCGGTTCCCCGCGCCGGCAGATCGTCCGGTTCCCCGCGCCGGCAGGCTGTCCGGTTCCCCACGCCGGCGAGTCGCGGGGCGCAGCGCTGGGGCCGCAACCCTCAGGGCCGCACAGAGATCCCGCCCGCCTGTCGGCGCACCACAAGGTAGACCAGGAAGGGCGCTCCGACAATGGCGGTGATCGCGCCCAGCGGCAGTTCGACCGGCGCCCAGACCGTGCGGGCGACGACGTCGGCCCACAGCAGCAGCACGCCGCCCAGGAGCGCGGCCGCTGGCAGCAGGCGCCGGTGCACGGGCCCCACCAGGAACCGCGCGATGTGCGGCACCAGCAACCCGACGAAACCCACGATCCCGCACACCGCCACCGCAGCGGCCGTCATCAGCGACGCGGCCGCCAGCAGGATGGTGCGGCTGCGTTCGACGTTCACGCCCAGGGACGCGCCGGTCGTATCGCCCCACAGCAGGAGATCCAAGTCACGCGCCAGGTACCAGGTCACCGCCAGGCCGAGGATCGCGTAGGGCAACACGACCTCGACGTGGTCCCAGCGAGCGGAGGCGAGGCTGCCCATCAGCCAGAAGAGAACCTGCTGGATCGCGTTGCGGCTCATGACCAAGAGCAGCGACACCACCGCCGAGATCGCCGCAGCCAGGGCGATGCCCGAGAGCAGGAGCCCCTCGGCGTGCAGTCGCCCGCGCCGCCGGTTGAGCGCGTAGACGAGCGCGACCGTGGCCAGCGCGAAGACGAACGCGGCCAGCGGCACGGGCGAGAACTTCCAGAGGGTGAAGCTCCAGCCCGTCAGCATGGCCAGCACCGCGCCCAGCGCCGCTCCCGCGCTGACGCCCACCAGGTAGGGATCCGCCATCGCGTTGCGGAAGAAGCCCTGCATGACGGCCCCCGAGACCGCCAGCAGGACACCCACCAGGACCGCCAGCAGAGCGCGCGGCAGGCGGATCGCAAGGACGATGCTCGCCGCGGGGGATCCGTCACCGCCTTGCAGGGCGGCGCGAATCGCCTGCCCGGCCTCCGCCAGCCCAACCTCGGTGCTCCCCAAACCGAGGGACAGGAACATCGACACGACGAGCCCGGCGGCCAAGAGCGGGATCCACGGGACCGCGCGCCGGCGGCCTGGAGGCGCGGGTGGCGGCACGGCCGCTCGCGGAGGACCCGGTCGCGCCGCGGGGTCGCCGGCGCCAGGAACGGTGCCAGGAACAGCGCCGGTGGCGGTGCCGGTCTGCATGTCGCTCGTCCGCCTCATCGCGGCTCCTCGTGCTCGCCCGCGGGCCACAGGTCCGGGTGAAGGAAGCGCGCCAGCTCCTCGGCGACCGCGAAGACGCGCGGGCCGGGGCGCTGCAGCCGGTCCTCATGGACCAGCAGCAGGCGCGGCTCGCGCCCCAGGGGCGTGTCGCGCCAGCCCTCGTGGGTGCGCAGGATCTCCAGCGCGCGGGCCCGCACCTCGGCTTCATCGCCGCCCGAGGTCGGACCGTAGGCGCCCAGCCAGACCTCCGGCCGGCGGGCGATGATGACCTCCAGCGACAAGGGGCTCCAGTCGGCCGGGGCAACGTCTCCCACGTTCTCTCCCCCGGCAGCCGCGATCAATCCCTGGATGTGGGAACCGGGGCCGGCCGTCCAGTGCGCGCCCTCGAGCTCGCCCATGTAGACGCGCGGGCGGCTGCCGGCGGGCAGCGCCGCCGCGCGCTCGTGCGCGTTCTCGAGGAAGAGCCGTAGGCTGTCGGCCAGATGCAGCGCCTCCGCTGATCGACCGGTCACGGCCCCCACCTGCCCGATGACGGTGAGGATCCGTTCGAGACCGCCGCGGGCTTCCACCGCGTAGACGGGGACGCCCAAGCGCACCAGCGATTCCATGAACTCGAGCGGATTGCCCCGCGTGGCCAGGACGAGATCGGGCCGCAGCCCGATCACCGCCTCGAGGCTCGGATCCGCGACCCCGCCGACGCGCGGCAGCGCGGCCACCTGGGGCGGGTAGGTGCAGTAGCTCGTGACGCCCGCCACCCGCGCGTCGCAACCGATCGCGAAGAGAATCTCCGTGAGGTTGGGCGACAGCGACACGATCCGCTCCGGCGGCTGCGTCCACGCGACCGTGTGGCCGAGGTCGTCGGCGAAGAGGTGCGCCCGCGCGGAGTCGCCGAGAGCAGGGCCGCCGGTGCTCCCCCCGGCGCCGCCGCTCGGGCCCCCCGCCCCCAGGGCTCCGGCGTAGGCGCCCAGAGCACCGGAGGCGCCGCTCACGGTCACGGCCACCGCCGGCACGAGGGCACGGGCGGCGCAGGCGGGCTCACTGGCGGCGCAGGCGAGGGCGCCGGCGGCGAGGGCACCTGCGGCCAGGGTGGCGCAAGCGAGGGTGCGGGGATCCACGGCCCCCCGTGGTCGCCGACCGTGGGTTGTGGCGCCGGCGCCAGTCTGTAACATATTGTCAATCTTTAACATAGAAGATCGGCCTTCTATCGTCACATGTAAACATCGGTCGCAAGTCCTGGCCCGGGAGCTCCGGCCCGTCCCCAGGGAGTCCCCCACGCACGTGTTCGGCCATGACGGCATCATCGATGCTTGACAGGCAGCGTGCGGACACTGGGCTCTTGTCCAAGGGCCAGGACTGTCCCGAGATCGCTGCCTGCGGATACGACTATGCGATCCTCCCTCACTGCAAGCTCGATCACCTGCCTATCCGGTGCCGATTGCATGCCCCGATTGAGCGGGTGGACGGCGTCGTGCCCGGCCGCAGCCAGTCTGCTGGCACCCGCAGGCGAGAGGGGGCGATCGATCAAGAGCCAACCCCGTTCATCTGCGAACGATTGACTGCGATACGCGTGAATGCCATACGCGCGTGCCCCCCGGCGCGAGCCCCTCAAAACACCCACAGGCATTGCGGCCTGCCCCGCTCATCCTGCTGCACGCGCATCCGCGCTCCAAACACCTCGCGGATCATCTCATCGGTGAGGATCTCGCGCGGCGCCCCATGTGCGCGCAGCGCGCCGGCGTGGAGCACCAGTACCTCATCGCAGGCCGCGGCCACCAGATTCAGGTGGTGATCGGCCACCAGGATGCCCATGTGGCGTTCAGATGCCAGGGCCGCCAGGAGAACGTAGGTTTCCTGCTGATAGCGCAGATCGAGGCTGGCGACGGGCTCGTCGAGCAGCAGCACCTGCGTCTCCTGCGCCAGCGCACGCGCCAGCAAGACGCGCTGGCGCTCGCCGCCGCTCAGGGTCTGCAGCGCGCGATCGCGCAAGGGCAGCAGGTCCATGGCCGTCAGGGCGCTCTCGACCGCGCTACGGTCGCCGGCTGCCAGCGGGGCCCAGGGCCCGAGGTGGGGATACCGCCCCAGCGCGACCGTTTCCTCGACGGTGATCTCGACGTCGATGACTGAGAATTGCGCGACCAGCGCGATGCGCCGCGCGGCTTCCCGCCGGGACAGGTCCTCAATGGACCGCCCCATCAGCTCGACGCGGCCGGCGCAGGGGCGGAGCAGACCACACAGCGCGTGCAGCAGCGTGGTCTTGCCGCTGCCGTTGGGACCGATCAGGGCCGCGAGCCGTCCGGCCCTCAGCTCGAGCGAGACCCCCCGAAAGACCTCGCGGGGACCGTAGGCCGCGCCCAGCCCGTGCGCCGCCAGCAGAACGCCGCCGGCCGCTGACCGCGGCGCCCCGGCTTCATCCCGCGGCGCCCCGGCTGCGTCCCGCGGCGCCCCGGCTGCCGCAGCTCCCGGCCGCGCGCCTTCGGATCGCTCTCGCTCGTCCATCGTCCACTAGCCCTGGCCGCTGGTACCGAAGTCGACCCGCGGCGCCGTCCGCGCCTCGGGCGGCGTCTCGAACAGGGCGGCGCGCTCGAATTTGAACATGCCCGCGATGATGTTGTTGGGAAAGACGCGCACCGCCTTGTTGTACGTGTTGACCGTCTCGTTGTAGCGGCGCCGTTCCTGCGCGATGCGGTTCTCCGTGCCGGACAGCTCGTCTTGCAGCGCGAGGAAGTTCTGGTTCGACTTGAGCTCCGGATAGTTCTCGACCACGACGAGCAGGCGCGAGAGCGCCGAGGAGAGCTCGTTGTTCGCCTCGATCTTCTCCGGGATGCTCCCCGCGCCCGCCACGCGGGAGCGGGCCTCGGTGACCTGGATGAAGACCTGGCGCTCCTGCGCCGCGAAGCCCTTGACCGTCTCGACCAGGTTGGGGATCAGATCGGCGCGCCGCTGGAGCGTGTTGTCGACCTGGGCCCACTGGGTCTTGACGTCCTCGTCGAGCTTCACCAGGCGGTTGCGCGTGCCGACGATCGTCGTGAGCACGCCCAGGGCCACGATGGCGATGAACAGGATCACCACAACCGCAATGATGGTTGACTTCTTCATGCTCCCTCCCATGAATAGGCCCACGTCAAGCACGTGTGCCTGTGCACTTCACCATCGC
>CAZRWW010000036.1:0-49147 GCA_964603725.1 uncultured bacterium | reverse complement strand
CTCGCACGAGCGCCCCGGGGAAAACCTGCCCCTGCCGGGATCGTCTGCTTTGCAGGGCGCGGGTATCCGAAAGGGGTCGCCTTGGTGAAGCGCGCGGATGATAATGCCGACGCGGACCGCCTCTGAGAGATCAGCGAAGAACCGACCAAGGTGAGGTGCGAACTGCCGGCAGCGCAGGCGGTCAACCTTCAGCCGAGGAGGTTTCCATGCTCGAGGACAATCGCCTCCCGCGACCCGGATTGACCCGCCGGGAGTTCATTCAGCGCGTCGTCATCGGAAGCAGCTCCCTGGTTCTCAGCAGCGGCTGGGGCGTGTTCTCCGTTGCCCGTGCGGCGGAAGATGCCGAATACACGATGATTCTTGTCGACTACAGCAAGTGCACGGGCTGTCGGACCTGTGAGACGGCCTGTTCCGCGCACAATCATCCCGACCTGGTCGACGGCAAGTGGCTGAACGGCACGGGCAATCCCCATCTCGCGAACATCAGGGTCTACCCCTTCAATCCGGAGCTCGACGTGCCGGCCGTCTGCGCCATGTGCCCCGACAATCCGTGCATCGCCGCCTGTCCGGTCGATCCCGACCCGGCCACCGGACACCGGGCTCTCTACCGCGACGGCGAGACCAGCGCGATCTCCAACGACCCCGACCGCTGTATCGGCTGCGGCCGCTGCGCCGCAGCGTGCCGGGTTGGGGTTATTGCGCCGCATCCGCGGACCGGCCGGCCCGAGCGGATGTGCACGCTCTGCGGTGGCAACCCCCAATGTGTGCAGCAGTGCCCCTTCGGCGCGCTCTCACACGTCACGGTCGATACGAGCGCGAGATTCTACGGCTTCCGGCCCGAACAGGTCGCCGCCGTCTTGCATCCAGAATGGTACGGGGATCGGAACTGATCGGTGCGGGAGGCATGTCATGAGCCAGAGCAAGGCGGGTTATTGCGGCATCATCCTGGATGTCGATCTGAGCTCCGGGAAGATAGAGAAGAAGGCGGTAGCTCCAGACAACCTGACCGCGTTCGTCGGAGGACGCGGCCTGGGGATCAAGCTCCTCTGGGACCGGCTGCGAGACAAGCCCGGGACCGATCCACTCGGTCCCGATAACCCGCTGATCTTCATGCCGGGGCCTTTCTCGGGCTTCCCGGCGCCCTCTTCCGCGCGAACTTGCGTCGTGACCAAGTCCCCGCACACCTCGCCCCTGCGATCGCAGTACGCTCGCGCCTCGACGGTGAGCTACGCGAACATGGGCGGTTTCTTCGGCCCCGAACTCCGCTTCGCCGGCTACGACGGCCTCGTGGTCACGGGCCAGGCCTCCTCTCCCGTCTACCTGCACATCGATGATGAGCAGGTCGAGCTGCGCGACGCCCGGAGGTTCTGGGGCATGGGCACCGACCAGTTCGACAAGGAATTCGTCGTAGAGCTCGGGGATCCGCGGTTCCGGTCCTGCTACATCGGACCGGCTGGCGAGAGGCTGGCGGAGTACGCCTGTGTCATGAACACCGCCGCCCGGGCGGCAGGCCGTGGTGGCGCCGGGTGCGTCATGGGAAGCAAGAGGCTCAAGGCGGTGGCCGTGAGAGGGACCGGTCAGCCCCGCGTCGGGAATCAGAAGCTGTTCCTGGAGGCCCTCGAAGAGGCGCGCCAGAGCTTCAGGGATCCACAGATCTATGAAAGATGGCGCGCGGCCGGAACGGCTGGCGCCCTCGAGTACCTGTCGCGACTCGGGATCATGGCGGTCAAGAACTTCCGGGAAGGCACCTTCACGGAGGTCGACCAGATCGGGGCCACGGCCGCCATGAAACACTGGGTTCGCTCCTCCGCCTGCTACTGCTGTCCGTTGGCCTGCAAGAAGAGCGGTCGGACCACGGACAGTCCCTACGCCAGCCTGATCCACGACGGCCCGGAGTACGAAACCGGCACCATGCTGGGCGCCAATCTCATGATCTCGGACCTCCCGGGGGTCCTGAAGGCCATCTACATCGCCGACGATTACGGTCTCGACATGATCTCGCTTGGCAACACGATCGGCTTTCTGATGGAGGCGCATGAAAAGGGGCTCATCGACAGGGCGTTTCTGGACGGGATCGACTTGCGATGGGGCGATGTGGACGCAACCCTGGCGATGATTCACCGCATCGCGGCGCGAGAAGGAATCGGCGACCTGGCCTCCCGCGGCGTCAAGGCGCTGGCGGCAGAGATCGGGCAGGAGTCCCACAAGTTCGCCATGCATGTCAAAGGCCATGAGCTGGCTGCCCACAACGTGCATGCCAATCCCCCCCGCGCGCTCTGCTATGCCACGGCCAACCGCGGCGCATGCCATCTCAACGGATCGAACGCCGAAGAACAGAACATGATTGCCCTGGCGGATTCCACGGGCATCTGTCTCTTCGCCATGGGTGGCTATGGCCACGATGGCGCGCTCCTGGGGAAGCTAATGTACGGCATCACGGGGGAGGATCCGACTCCGGCGCTTGAATCGGCCGGTGAACGCATCTACAACCTGGAGAAGCTGTTCAACTACCGAGAGGGATTTGCGCGGGCCGATGACATCATCCCGGACAGGTTCTTCGATGAGCCTCTGACGGTCGGAGAAAAAAAAGGCGCCGTGCTCACGCGCGACCAGTTCAGGACCATGATGGACGAGTTCTACGAGGCGCGCGATTGGGATCCCAGCACGACCCGACCGAACCGGTCGAAGCTGGAGTCTCTTGGGCTAGTCGGCGCCGGGTATGACATCTGACAGGACACAGGTCCTTATCTCGTCAGGACAATCATGCGCGTGATGCTGCCACCGCCACCCTCCGCCCGCACGAACAGCGCTGAAGCAGGAACCTCGATCCCACGCGCCGTTCGTCCATCCCAGCGGAAGTCCGCCTCACCGTCGCCGCGACTGATCGCGACCAGACTCCGCAGCAACCGACCCTGGGCGTCGAAGATCCCGACTGACGCGACTTCGGCTCTATCCCCCGTCACTCGAATCATCTGGCCGATCCCATAGGGGCTCGGCAGCCGCAGGGAGAGCCGGCTGATCGCCGGGCCGAGTCTATGCGGTTGGACATTGCTGGGGCTGGTCACCGGCGAGTACACCATGTTGTCCAGGCAGTAGTGCTGTTGGTTGGTGCCCGGCCCGCCCACCAGTCTGACAGAGGAAAAGGGCGTATCGGAGATGAAGCCCCAGAACTCGCCATTGTAGCTGTTGGAGATGAAACCCACATACAGGGAGTCATCCTCGATGTAGACCGCCAGGCTGTTCCCAGAACCTCCGGGCCCGCCCAGAGTCCAATCTCCGCCATATGCGACTATGCGGGGCACGAAGGTCCAGATCGTCATGGGCTCATTCTGGCTCTGGGAAGCCAGGACATCCTGGTAGCATTCGAGCTGTGGGTTGATGTGGCCCGATTCATTGGAGACAAAGCTGACACCGGGGTTGAGGAGCGTGTCGGCAAAATCCTCCGTGAGGAACTCCCCCGCCAGAACGTTCTGCCACTCCAGCTTGTCGGTGTAGATCGTGATCGTCGCCGAGCTGACCGTGGTCGCCCAACAAGCGATAGGCGCCAGGACAGCGCCTAGTAGTGCTGCTTTGCGCATGCTTTCCCCCTGAAGTAGGCCCCCAGAGCCGGGGCAAGGCGGTGCTCCCTGCTTGGCCTTGTCCGGTGGCTCCACCGGACGGTCATCGTCCTCCTAGTAGTGGGCGTCCCGACGCCGCTGATACACCCAACGCCCTCTGGCAGGTTCCTCTCGTGTGGACATTGGAGATGAGTCCCACAAAGTCTTGCAGGTCTGCAAGTTCGACGCATTCGGGCTGTCGAGGCGGCAGGGCAGGTTCCTGCGTTTTATCGCGGCTGACGGCCCGTGCGGCGTTGGGCCGCCCGCGCCGGGGCACGGATCTTCACACCGCCAGGGGCGGGGTGTAGGATGGGTTGCTGATGACTCTTGCGCCCGGCACACGGATCGGCAGCTACGAGATCCTCGGGCCACTCGGTTCCGGAGGCATGGGCGAGGTTTACCGCGCCCGCGACACGCGCCTCGACCGGACCGTCGCGATCAAGGCCCTGCCGCAGGCGGTCGCGCGAGACCCAGAACGCCTCGCCCGCTTCGAGCGTGAGGCGAAGCTCCTTGCCTCACTCAACCACCCCAACATCGGCGGCATCCACGGGCTCGAGGAATCGAGCGGTTCGCCCTACCTCGTGCTCGAGTTCATCGAGGGTGAGACCCTCGCGGAGCGCCTGAAACGGGGAGCGCTCCCCCCTCGCGAGGCGCTGCAGGTCGTCTGCCAGATCGCCTGCGCGATCGAGGCCGCCCACGAGCGCGGGGTCGTGCACCGAGATCTCAAGCCCGCCAACGTCATGCTGACACCTTCGCGCTTCGTGAAGGTGCTCGACTTCGGTCTGGCGAAGGGCGGCGCCGCGGACGCGAAGACGTTCCGGCAGTCCCCGGAGAGCGCGACCGCTGCAATGGCGGCAACCGCAGAGGGGACAATCATCGGGACCACCGCGTATATGAGCCCCGAGCAGGCGCGTGGCAAGGCCGTCGACCGCCGGACGGACGTCTGGGCCTTTGGCTGCGTGCTGTTCGAGTGCCTAACGGGTATCCAGGCGTACGCGGGCGAGACACCCAGCGACGTGATCGCGAAGATCCTCGATCGCGAGCCGGACTGGAGCGCGATTCCCTCCCACGCTCCCCCCCGGCTGCGCGACCTCCTGCGGCGCTGCCTCACCAAGAACCCTCAAGACCGCCCGCGTGACATCGGGGATCTGCGTCGTGAGCTGACCGCCATCGCATCCGAATCGCCTGCGGCGGCGTCCTCCTCGGGCACAGTGCCGTCCGCACCCGCGCCGATGCCTTCGCTCGCCGTCCTCTACTTCGACAACCTCTCCAGCGATCCGGAGAGCGACTACTTCTGCGCCGGGATCACGGAGGACATCCTGACCGACCTTTCGAAGATCCGGGGGATCCGGGTCGCCTCCCGCAACGCCGTCGCCCGATTCCGCGGCGCTCCCGCCGACATCTCGAAGGTCGCATGCGAGCTGGGCGTGGGGACGGTGCTCGAGGGCAGCGTCCGGCGGGCCGGCGACCGCGTGCGCATCAGCGCGCAGCTCATCAACGCCGCCGACGGGTTTCACCTGTGGGCGGAGCGCTACGACCGGACGCTCCAGGATGTGTTCGCGGTGCAGGAGGAGATCGCCTCGTCCATCGCAGCGGCGCTGCGCATAACACTTACGCCCATCGAGTCCGAGAAGCTCGGGCGGGACCGTCCCAACGACGTGCGCGCCTACGACCTCTACCTGAAGGGACGTGAGTACTACGGGCACTACACTCGGGATTCGCTCCGCTACGCGCTCGAGCTGTTCCAGGAGGCGGCGGCCGTGGACCCCTCCTACGCGCTTGCCTTCGCGGGGATGGCAGACTGTTATGGGCAGATGATTCAGTGGGGTATCACAGATGAGCCCGAGGAGGTGGGACGACTTGGCCTCGAGGCGGCGCGCCGCGCCATAGCTCTGAACCCCCGCCTGCCTGAGGGGTACAAGGCCGAAGCGCTGATCTTGCTGAGTTCGGGCGATCGCCAGGGTGCCCGGGCAGCCTCGCGTCGAGCGATCGATGCGGATTCCCGATTCACCCCCGCGCTCATCAACCTCGGGACGGACGCATTCTACCGGGCGGATCTGGCGGGGGCGGAGCGACTGCTGCGACGCGTGATCGAAATCGATTCTCACAGGGCGTTCGCGATCCTGTGGCTTGGGTTCATCCTGTTTGTCACGGACCGCCACGAAGAGGGCTGTGCGGCGAGGGATCGCCTGCGCCGCGTGACCTCGGAGGTGTTCTACGTCACCCACGCCGCATCGCTGCAGGCCTCGATCCACCTGCGGCGCGGGGATCTGCCGGCCGCCGAGCGCGACGTCCGCGAGGCATACGCCGACGGCGCCGAGCCGTCCAACCTCCGCGCAATCGAAGCGATGATCGCGGCCCGGTCCGGCCACTTGGAAGAGGCGAAGCGTCTGACGGCGGACCTCGAGTCCTCGACGGGGCTCGGTGGGGGTGGCCTGGTGCTGGCGGCCGGGGCCGCCCTGCGCGCCGGCGAGACGAAGCGGGCGGTCTCGTTCATGACCCGGAGGATCGTGAGGGACACCGGACAGATATCAGTGCGCCTCGATCCCGAGCTTCATCCGTTGCTCGATCACGAGCCGTTCGCCCCGCGGCGCATGGACGCGACCCTGGTGTGGCCACTCGAGGCGCCCGCGCTCGACCCCGTGCGGCGCGAGCTGTTCCGGGAGGTGCGCGTCGAGTCGGGTCTGCCGAGAGGGAGTGATGCGGGCGGATGACGGGGCGAACACAGCCCACCCGAGGCAGGGAGCCGTTCACGGCTCGAGGTTCATCTTCCGCAGCAGGGCATGGAAGCCGGGGTCAGATCGCAGGGGATCGTAGGTCGGCGCAATCTTGAGCGCGGTCACAAGGAGCGGATCACGCTCATCGATGCCCTTTGCGATCCACCCCAGACTCTCGTCCAGTTCTCCCAGGCCATTGTGGGCCCATGCCAGAGCGGATGCGGGCACATAGCCAAACCGTCGTCGCGCCATCAGCTCCTCCAGGAGTCGCCGCGCCTCGGCTGTCCGACCCGTCCGACCGTACAGGCTGCCCAGCACCCCCAGCGTCAGCGCATTGCCCCCGGATAACTCATTCGCCTTCTTGGCTGAGGCGATGGCCTCCTCGAACCGACCGTTGTATGCGTAGGTGATCGAGAGAAACAAATGGGAGAAGAAGAAAGATGGGTCCAGATCGATGGTGTGCTGCAGTTGCGCGATGGCCGGCTCGAACTGGCGTGTGACGCCGAGGAGATACCCCAATAGCGTATTGTAGAATGGATCGAGAGCATCCAGCTCCACCGCCCGACGCATCTCGGTCAAGGCCTGTTCCACCCGCCCCAGAGGGTAAAGGAACCACATGGCGTAGCACCAGGCAAAGTCATATCGGACAGCGGCGGAAGAGGGACTCAACTCCAGGGCGCGGCGGAATTCACGCTCGGCACTCTGCCAGTCGAATTCGCCGCTGCCCAGGACGGTTCCCAACGCGCTGTGGGCGTCTGCAATCGTCTCATCGAGTCTGAGCGCCTCGAGCGCCGCCGACTTGGCCCTTGAGAACGCCTCCCGCGGATCCATCGATCCCCAGAAAGCGCTCCATAGGTAGGACTCGGCCAGCATGACATGCGCCAGGGCGCAACTCGGGTCGAGCGCGATGGCCTGTTCGCAATACCGCCGGCCTGCCACGCGTCCTTCCTGCGTCATTCTCAGCAGGTGATACCGGGCCCTCAGACAGAAGTCGTAGGCGGCGAGGTTCTCGGTGTACCGCTTGACGAGCGGACGATCCCCCGCCAGCCGCACTCGCAGCTTCTCCACGATGGCCTGCGAGATCTCGTCCTGGATGGCGAAGACGTCCGTCATCTCCCGGTCGAAGCGTTGACTCCACAGGTGATACCCGTCGCTCGCCTTGACCAGCTGCGCCGTTACCCGGATACGGCTGCCCGCCCTGCGCACGCTGCCTTCCAGGATGTGCTCGACATTGAGCCGCGCCCCGATCTCGCGGACGTCCGCCTCCTTGCCCCGGAACGAGAAGGCCGAGGTCCGCGCCATCACCCGCAGCCCCGGCAACTGCGCCAGGGCGTCGATGATGTCCTCGGCCAGTCCGTCGCTGAAGTACTCGTTCTCCTTCTCCGCGCTCAGATTCGCAAACGGCAGCACCGCCACCGACGGGATGCGCGGCGACTCCGCGACGCCCGGAGCGGCCGGCCGGCCGGATTTGCGCTCGCGCTTCAGCGGCGTCAGGTCAACCAGCAGATCCCTGGCCGACGGGTAGCGCACCTCGCGGTCCTTCTCCAGTGCCTTGTTGATGATCCGTTCCAGCGCCTCAGGCAGATCGGGATTGAGGCGCATGGACGACGTGGGCGTCTGGTGCAGGAGGCTGTCGAAGAACGCCGCAGACGTGTCCCCCCCGAAGGGCAGCCGGCCCGTGGCCATTTCGTACAGCACGACGCCGAACGAAAACAGGTCGCTGCGCGCATCCAGGTCCTTCCCGAGCGCCTGTTCCGGCGACATGTACGCCACCGTCCCCACGGCCGTACCGGGGCTGGTCAGTTGCTCCCTAGCCTTCTCGGTGGTCAGTCCTGAGGCCCCGTCCCCCGCCCTTCCCGCCAGTCGCTGCGGCACCAGCTTCGCCAACCCGAAGTCCAGGATCTTCGTCTGTCCGCGCCGGGTGACGAAGATGTTGGCCGGCTTGATGTCCCGATGAATGATCCCCTTGGCGTGCGCGGCCTCCAGACCGTCGGCCACCTCCAGCGCCAGCGTCAGGACTTCGTCCACGGCCAGCCGCTGCCCGAGCATCCGCTGCTTCAGCGTCTGGCCCTCGAGCAGCTCCATCGCAATGAAATGCTGCCCAGCATGCTCGTCGATGTCATGGATGGTGCAGATGTGCGGGTGATTCAGGGCCGAGGCCGCCTGGGCTTCCCGCGTGAACCGCTCCAACGCGTGCCGGTCCCGGGACAGATCTTCGGGGAGGAACTTCAGGGCAACGAGGCGCTTGAGCCGGGTGTCCTCGGCCTTGTAGACGACCCCCATGCCGCCGCTGCCCAGCTTCTCCAAGACCCGGTAGTGCGAGACCGTTTGCCCGATCATGGGTACCTCTGACAAGACAATCGGTCGCCCCCAAGTTCCTCAGGGATCGCTCTGCGTGACGGACATGAGTCTGGCCCAGCCTGGCTGCGAATCCAAGCCCATTCCCGGGCACCTGGTCGGGGATCCCTGGCGGGTGCGGCACTGCGGATCGTCCAGGTAGGAATCCCCAGGTGGCTCAGGATTCCGTGCGCGGCTGTCGGTGCGGAGGCTTCGCTGGGGTTCATCCCGGAAGGCGCAGGCGCTCGAGCAGTTCGGCGAACCGCGGATCGGAATGCAGACCATCCAGGAGCGGATCGACTTTCACAGCCGCCAACCAATCCGAATGAGCCGCGAATGCCCTTTCCAAGCAGGCAAACGCTTCATCCTGATCGCCGAGCGCCGCGTGCGGCCAGGCCCGAAAGTATGGATCCACGAACCGCCTCTCCGACAGCACCTCCAGACGGTCCAGGCAATCACGCGCCCGGCCGGCCCGGCCGCCGGCCGCGCGGGCATACCCCCAGAGAGCCTCCAGACGAGGATCGCCGGGCAAGTGCTGAAGCCCCGTCTTCAGCGCCTCGATCCCCTCATCGATTCGCGCGGTCATCACCAGCGCGATTCCCAGCCATCCGTAGACACCGAAGAAACTCGGCGCCATCTCGAGCGTGACGCGACACTGCTCCACCGCCCCCGCGTAGTCTCGCGCATAGAAGAGAATCTCGGCGCGACAGGAGCTGAGACCCGGGGCGATGGGTTCCAGCTCCAACGCCCGGCCCATCGATGCCAGCGCCCAGTCATGTCGCCCGGCGAAGGCGTGACAGTGAGCGAGCATGTGGTGCGCTTCGCCGCAGGCCGGGTTGACCGCCAGTGCCTGGCGGTATTCCTGGGCCGCCCCGCTCCAATCCCAGTCGCCCAGCATCTTGATCGTTCCCAGGGCCACCCGCCCCTCGGCCAGCGACGGCTCCAGCGCAATCGCGGTCATGGCCGATGTGCGCGCCTGGTCGAACGCAGCCTCGCGGGGCTGCGTTCGGTATCCTCCCAGGATCGCATACGACTCGGCCAGGCCGGCATGGGCCAGCGCCATCTGTGGGTCGATCTCCAGCGCCTCCCGATAGCACGAGATGCTCTTCTTGATGCCTTCCTCCTTGCGCTGATTGAAGAAGAATCGCCCTTTCAAGTACAGGTTGTAGGATCGGGGATCGCGGGCACGGCGCTTCATCAGTCCGGCCTTCTCCTCGCTCAGCAGCGACACCTTGAGCCGCTCCACGATGGCGAGACAGACCTCGTCCTGAATCGCAAAGACGTCCTGCAGGTCGCGTTCGTATTCCTCCGCCCACAGGTGCGCCCCGTCCCTGACGCTGACCAACCGGGCGTTGACGCGAATGCGCGTACCCGCCTGCCGAACGCTGCCCTCGACCAGCGTCTCCACGCCGAGCTTGCGCCCGATCTCCCGGATGTCCTCGTGCCGCCCCTTGAAGGTGAAGGCGGAGGTGCGCGCGATCACGCGCAGGCCGGCGATGCGTGTCAACGCGGTGATGAGCTCCTCGGCCATGCCGTCGCAGAAGTACTCCTGATCATGGCGCGGGCTCATGTCCTCGAAGGGCAGGACCGCCACGGCCGGCCGCCGGCGTGATCGGGCCGAGGGAGCGCCAGGGTCCTGGAGCAGCCGGCGGAGCTCGGCGGCCAGGTTCGCCGCCGTGAGATGACGCAACGCGGGGTCCTTCGCGAGGGCCGTCTCGATCGCCGCCCGCAATCCGTCGGGCACATCCTCGCGCAGCTCCACCAACGGCTCGGGCTCGTCCGCGACCACGGCGTGGAGGAAGGCTGCCGCCGAGGTCTTGGTGAAGGGCGGCCTACCGGTGAGGAGTTCGTAGAGCACGACGCCCACCGCGAAGAGATCGCTCTGCGGACCCACCTCTTCGCCGCGCACCTGCTCCGGCGACATGTAGCCCAGCGTCCCGAGGAGCGAATGTGGCGCGGTCGGGCCTTGCGCGCCCTTCAGGGACGCGAGGCCGAAATCCACGATCCGGGCGCGGCCATGTCCGTCGACGAGGATGTTGGAGGGTTTGATGTCCCGATGCACGACGCCCGCCTCGTGCGCCGCCTGGAGACCGGCGCAGATCTGGATGCCCAGGTCCAGGAGCTTGGCGATGGGGAGATCCGTCCCCCGGGGCAAGTCCGCCAGCGACGATCCCTCGACATAGTGCATCACGAGGTAAGGTCGGCCCCGGTGCTCACCGACCTCATGAATGGTCACGATGTTGGGATGATCGATCCTCGCGATCGCCCGGGTCTCACGCGTGAAGCGGGCGCGCGCATCCGGATCTTGGCAGAGGGAGGGCGCGACGAACTTCAGCGCCACCCGGCGATCGAGCTCGAGGTCCTGGGCGAGGTACACCTCCCCCATTCCACCGGCACCGATCCGTGCGAGGATTCGATAATGGCCGATGCACGTGCCCTGAGCGATGCCCGTGACGGACTGCGTCCGGTCGTCTCCGTGTTCTCCGGCAGCCATCACATCCTCCGAGGATTGTCTGCGAGACGGGCCGCCTCACGCCACTTCCTTGGCCAAGAAATTCGACAGCTTCTCGAGGTAGACCTCGCCCTTCTCGGCCGACGCCTTCCTCGGGTCTCCGATGACGCCCTTCTCCGTGAGGGCGGGCATCCCCTTGTCGAGAATCACCTGGAACTCCTTCTCCCCGATCGGCCCGACATACCCGGCCGCGAGCCGGTCCTGCCGAACGAGCGCGGGTTCCAGGGCCATCATGAGAGAGGTCTCGTTCTCGCCCGCATGAGCCCCGGACTCGTCCTCGGAGATGCCGAACTCAGCGGAGGCCCGGCTCAGGCAGCCCATCAGCCCAAACAGGTCCGTGTAGCCGGTGACATCGATATCGGGGTGCGACTTCTTCGCGTCCGTGATCGCCTGCGCAACCGGTGCGAAGTTCCCGCCGTGGCTGGGCAGGAAGATGATCCGCTGGAACCCGTCGCGGACGAGGCTGTCCACGTAGTCCAGCACGATCAACTTGAGCGTCTCCGGCTTCAGCGAGATCGTGGCGCCGAACGCGAGATGGTGGTCGGAGACCCCGACGGGGATCGTCCGCGCCTGAAGCGCGTTGCCGAGCTTCAGCGCAACCCGGTGCGCCATGGCGTCGCCGATCCGCGTGTCGGTCATGGTCGGCAGGTGCGGGCCGTGCTGTTCCGTGGAGCCGACGGCAACGACTGCCGTCGTGAAGCCCGCCGCCATGGCGGCCCTGACGTCAGGCCAGTTCATCTCCTCCATCCGAATCGTCGTCACGACAGCCTCCCCTCGCGTCTTGCGACCGGACGCGGCTCCAGGCGCATCCCGCCTGCGTATCGCCTTCACCCCTTCGGGCGGATGAACTCCCTGAACTCGGGATCGTCCCAGAGCGGCTCGAGATCGATGTCGCAATGGATCCACGCGTCGAACTCGAGTCCCCGCGCCATCGCTTCTCGCAGCAAGGCCATCCCCTCCCGCCGGTCGCCGAGCTGGACCGCGATGCAGGCCCGCCAGTAGGCGGCATCCCCGTCCCGGCAGTCCGCGGCGCGGTCGCGCAGCGTCGCCGCGATCCGGCGAGCGTGGACCTCGTCGCCGAGGCGCGCCGCGAGCGTGCCGGCGCAGCCCAGCCGGTCGATGTCGTCCGGGCTCTCGGCCAGCAGCGTATCGGCAATCACCTTCGCCTCCGCCCACTGCTCGGCCTGGATCAACGCGTACAGGAGCGACTCCTGGTAGTCGCGAATCTCCGCGGCCGGGCGCGCTTGATACCAGGCCACGGCGCGCGCTGCCATTGCAAGTCCGGCTTCCCGGTTGCGATGAGCCCGCAGCTCGATCGCTGCCACCCGCATGACCAATCCGGCAGTTCCCGCCCGGGCCCTGAGCGCGAGCGTCTCGTCGACCAACCGGTCCAGTTCGGCCAGCCGCCCGAGCGCGGCCAGCGCCGCCGCCTTGCGGGAATAGAAGGTGAGAATATCGGGGGAATCACGCAGTCCCTCTTCTGCGATCGCCAGTTCCGCCTTGTAGTTGCCCGACATGTGGTACGCGGACGCGAGTGCGCTTCGCGGCCACCATTGGCTGAACGCCCTGCGAGACCACGCCTGGCCCATCGCGCTGGCCAGTGCGGCGGCCGCCGCCCGCGGCCGGTTCAGGCCCACCTCGCAACGGCCTTCGAGGTAGCAGACGAGGGCACCCGGCTCCCCGGAGGCCAGCTTCCTCACCTGGCGCCAGATGTCGAGCCTCTCGCCCACTCGGCCTTCCAGATCAGCGCGCAAGGCAGCGACCCAGAGACGCTCCACGGCCGTGAATGTCTCCAGACGACCTTCCAGCTCCGCCAGCATCCTGGCGGACTCCTCGCAACGACGCTCGTTCGAGTACGAGCCGAAGATGAAGAATCTCGCCAACGCGAAGTCGGGGTCGATCTCCACGGATCGGGAGAGGTGCTTCCGTGCGGCTTCGTAGTCGCGCCCGAATTGCTCCGTGCCGCGAGCGTACTCCACATAGGCATCCAGCGTGGGGGTGTGCATGAGTCCGAGCAGAACAACCAACCCGGGCCGGCAGGCCACGGCACCGAGGACTCGCTGGCGGAGTGGCTCCAGGAGGGACGAGCGGTCCTGGTTCCTTCCGGTGATCGGCGCGAAGGTCAGGATCACGCTGCCCTTCGCCGCATCGAAGAGCTGGGACTGGATCCGCAGGTCGTCCCCCGTCAGGTAATAGGCCCCGGACACGACCAGTTCTGCGCTGTTGGCGCGGGCCAGTGAGACCAGCGCAGCTGCGCTGGAGCGGCTCACGTCTTCGCTGACGAAGGAGGTGCCCGGCAGCACGGTCATGCCGCCCGCCAACGAGGCTTCACGGGTCACCGCCTCCGAGATCAACGCGCCAAAGCTCTCGAGCGAAGGATCGCCGGTGCGGTTCTCGAATGGGGCCACCACGACCCTCATGGGGTCGAGGGCCGGCGACGGCAGCGAACGCTTCCACGACGCCCACAGGACGGCCGCGACCGCAACCACCACCAAGCCCAGCGCGGCTGCTGCGCCTATCGCCCAGCCCGGCCGTCGCCGCAGGATCGGTGAGGGCCGCGTGGCCACGCCGCTCGTGAGCAGCGAGCGCAGATCGAACGCCAGGTCATGGACCGATTGGAATCTGCGCTCCGGCGCCTTCTCCAGGCAGTGGGCCACGATCCGGTCCAGCTCCGTGCTGATCCCGGGCTGGGTGAGGACGATTTCCGGCGGCTGCTCCTTGAGGATGGCGCTCAACGTCTCGAGCGCGGTTCTCCCCCGGAACGCGCGGCGGCCCGCGAGCATCTCGTAGAGCACGCCACCAAACGCGAAGACGTCACTCCGATGGTCCGCCGGCTCGCCTCGGACCTGCTCGGGCGCCATGTACCCCACGGTGCCCAGGATTGTGCCCGCCGTGGTTCCCTGCGGTGGTGAGGTCACCGTTTCAGCTTCTGCCGGCGGGCCCGTCAGCACCTTGGCCAAGCCGAAGTCGAGCACCTTCACCCGCCCGTCCCGGGTGATGAACACGTTCTCCGGCTTGAGGTCCCGGTGCACGATCCCCGCCGCGTGCGCGGCGCTCAAGCCCTCCGCGATCGAGGCACCGATCTCCACGGCCTCCCGCCAGGGCAGCGCGCCCCTGCCGACCCTCGGACGAAGAGTCTCCCCCTCCAGCAGCTCCGTCACCGCATAGGTGACATCGCCCTCTCTGCCAAAATCATGGATGGCCAGGATGTTGGGATGGGAAAGCGCGGCCAGCGCCTTGGCCTCGCGCTCGAAACGGGCCAGCCGGTCGGGGTCTCGAGAGACTTCCGCCGGGAGCACCTTGATCGCCACCTCGCGCTCGAGCCGCGGGTCGCGCGCGCGATAGACCTCGCCCATGCCGCCCGCGCCGATGGATGCGAGGATCTTGTAGGGACCGAGAGACGTACCGGGAGTCAGCATCGGCTCCCTCCCACCATCGGGGTGCGCGACCGCGCAGCTGCCGCGGACCGCGGGCCGGGCAAGGCGTCGCCGCACCTCCCGCGGACGGCGCCTACTGCCGCACGCCGCGCACGATCGTACCGTACCGGCCGACCGCGTAGACCTCGTCGCCTGAACTGCTGCACCAGACGCCGTTCAACTCGACCAGCGGGACCGGATCGCTCCTCATCTCGCGCCACTGCGAGCCGTCGTAGTGACGGATCAGTCCCGGCCAGCCGACGGCGAAGACATTGCTGGAGGAACTGCCCGTGACCCCGCGCAGGGGCTGCTGGTCCGAGCCGCCGTTCACTATCGTGCTCCAGGCGCTTCCGTCGTAGTGCAGGACCCGGCTGTTCCCACCCGCATCACCGACGGCGAAGACGTTGGTTCCGGAGCTCCCCCAGACCGCGTCGAGCTGCGCGCCGTCCAGCTCCAGCCACGAGGCGATCACACTCCATGCGTTGCCGTTGAAGTGCAGGATCTTGGAGTCCCCCACCGCGAAGATGTCGTTGGCGGAGCCGCCCCAGACCCCGCGCAGGTCGGCCCAGTCCGTGCCGCTCGTGTCGCTCCATGCCGCGCCGTCGTAGTGCAGGATGCTCCCAGACGGGTACCCGCCCCCCACAACGTAGACGTTGCTTCCCGAGGTACCCCATACGCCGTACAGCGCCCCGGCCGGGTTCCCATCCATCCGGCTCCAGGCGGCGCCGTCGTAGTGAAGCACGTCGCCCTCCCCGACCGCGAAGACGTCGTTCGGCGCGCTGCCCCAGACGCGGTAGAGGTTCCAGCCGCCCTCCGGCAGGGCCATGTCGATCCACCGCGTGCCGTCGTAGTGTCGGATCACGCCCGAGCCGACCGCGAAAAGGTCATTCGACGAGCTGCCCCAGACGTCGCGAAGCGGGACGTTCACGCGCTCCCAGTCCGTGCCGTTGAAGTGCGTGATGGAGTGGTACTCACTCCCTCCCGGCCCGACGAAGTAGATGTCGTTGCGCGAGCTGCCCCATACGCTCCCGATCGACCGGCCCGAGACCGAGTAGACCTGGGTCCATGAACCGCCGTCGTAGTGGGAGATGATGTAGTTCGGATCCCAGCCGTGGACGAGGAAGATGTCACTCCGTGAGCTGCCCCAGATGCCATACACGCCGATCATCCCCACGGGATACGGGATGGTCGTCCAGCCCGTGCCGTCGTAGTGCCGCACGCCGTCGCTCGCGGTGAGCAGGATGTTGCTGGCCGACGTGCCCGAGACCGCCCCCGCCGAGAAGCCCATCTCGGTCCACGCCGCTCCGTCGTAGTGCAGGGCGGTGGGCCAGGCCGTGACGTAGACGTCGCTGGCGGAGCTGCCCCAGATGGCTCCCGGCGGGCTGGATCCCGGATCCGTACGGATGATGCTCCAGGCAGCGCCGTCGTAGTGGAGGATCGTGCCCTCGGCGCCGGTCGCGTAGACATCGTTCGGGCCGCTGCCCCACACGCCGGTGAGGCGGACGCCGGTGACCCCGCCCCGCGAGGCCCAGGCGCTGCCATCGTAGTGGAGAATCGTCCCGTCATCGCCCACCGCGACCGCGCACGTCGGCGAGCAGGACCAGACGCCGAAGAGCATCTCGGTCGATCCGCTGCTCTGCGGTCGATAGCTCGTCCCGTCGAAGTGGCCGATCGACCCTGGCCCTCCGACGAAGAAGACATTGTCCGGGCTGCTCCCCCCGACCGCCCAGGCGACGAACCCTCCCGCGACGGTCTCCCAGGTCCATTGCCCGTTGTCGGGAGTCGGCTCGGTGGTCTCGTCCTTGCCGCACGACACAACCAGCACAGCCAGGACGGGGAGGAGAAGAATCAGCGGACGGCGGCCACACTCTCGGCGCATCGTCGCCTCCTTTCGGGAGAGCCGGTCGATCGCCCCGACCGGGCCCTCAGGCGCCCGTCTACACTCGCAAGCAAGTCAAGCGGAGTCGCTTCTGCCGCAGCGAGTCTAGCGCGGCATGCGTTCGGATGCCACGGGGAGAATCCTGCTCCGCGAAGACTCCGAACGTCCGCCCGGGATGCCGCTCCCAAGGCCGTGCCAGCATCCCGCTCTGAGCATCGGCTCCCCCCCACCATCGGGGTTCGCGACCGCGCAGCCGCGTGACCTTGCGCCCGGCGGCGCTGCGTGGATCCTCCCTGGCCCCCATCCCGCGCCCGGCCACGAACATGGCGCCCCCGAGGCGCGTTGTCCGGCCGTGCTGGCGCTCTCAGCGGCGTGGCCAATCTCGGCGCAGTGGTAGATCCCCAGCGTGAGCACCGGCAACGGCAAGGTCAACAGGACGAGCGGCGCGGTCGGACGAGCCAGCGCAGGAGGAACCGGGGCAAGCGGACCTGCTTCTGGGGAGGGCGCGCCGCCGATCACTGCGCGAGGAGGCAGCGGTACTCCTTGATTCCGGACTGCTCACCCGGCAGGGTTCATTCCGGCGCCAGCACGTGCCGCTCGTGACAAGCGACCGGTCCCACTTCGGGGACGAACACGGTTGAGCCATAGAGGTAGGAGCGGATGTAGCCGATTTCGTGGCCCTCCGGGTCGATCGCGATCTGGATACCCAGGTCCACGACGTACATGTACTCGAGCGCCTTCCGCCAGGTGGTGCCGGCGATTTCGCGGTCTTCCACGGACCAGACCTGGCCGTAGAGCCAGACCTCCTCGGCGAGATCGGGGACGAGTTGCAGGGAATACTCGGAGCCAACGGACAGATCGCCCTCGAGGTAGGTCCAGCTGTGTTCAGTATTGATGTCGCCGTGCCGTAGTAAACCGAGTCCTCGTAGGCGAACGCATAAGCGCTGAGGAGATACGGCGCGCGAACGTCCGCGAGGTTGCTGGCCCCGGCCACGTCGCCGTCGAGCCGTTCCTGGATCGCTGCGCGGAGGTCCGGACGCGCGGAAGGTCTGGTCGACCTCGCCGTAGAAGGTCTCGGTGAGATCCTGCCCCACGATGCCGGTCTCCGTGGTTACCTCGCCGGCGAACCGGAGCCGGTAGAGACCCTCGTCCAAGCTGACCGCCACAGTATCGACTGGCTGCTGCAGGGCCGCGTGCAAGTCGGCCATCGCAGGCAGCGGCGGCATCTCATCGTCCACCTCCGGGCCTGCGAACTGCCGGAACTCGAGGTCGTAGATCCAGCCAGTCCCGTCCACGTGAGGCCAGATGTTCGCAAGCGGAGACCGCTACGCGCATCGCGTCTCGTCCCCGCGAGGTGCGCATGCGAGGTCAAGGTGCCTGGGTCCGGGCAACGCGCAGACCGACGGTGAGGTAGCTGACGTTCGGGTAGTCGCCGTACCGAGTGGCGCAGCGCAGGTCGCTGCCGGGGTGGCCCCAGGACCCGCCGTGCAAAACGCGCCAGCCTCCGCTGACCGGACCCGTTGGATCCGTCATCGGGGTCGTCGGCATGGTGCAGACGAACCAGTCGTTGCACCACTCCCAGACGTTCCCCGCCATGTCCGATAGTCCCAACGCTGCCGGAGCGTCCGGATAGCTCCCTGCGGGAGAGGTCCAGCCGACGCAGTAGGCGCTGGTCACGAAGTTCGCCCGGCTGCAGTTCGGCACCTCATTCCCCCACGGGTAGCTCCGCTCATCGTCCCACTGGGCCGCATACTCCCACTCTGCGTCCGTCGGCAGGCGATATCCCGAAGCGCCGTATGGGTCGCCGCCGTTGCAGGCCCAGTTGCCGCTGTGCTGATACGCCCGCGGCAGCCCTGTATGCAGACTCAGCCAGTCGCAGTAACGCGTCGCTCCGTACCACGTCACCTCCTTCGCCGGATGGTCGGCGGGATCGTAGCCGCCCGGGTAAGCGCTCTGGGCGTAGCTTGATGGCGACTCCCGCAAGTAGAAGCTCCCCGCCCCATCGAACTGGATCTCGCACTCAGCGGCGTCCAGGTCCAGAAGCTCCTGAGTGCTGCCATCCAGGTTGTCCCGCACCGAGGTGGTGGTGGCCGTCACGTACCCGTGGTCGTAGGCCCACTGCACCGCCTCCAGGTACTCCTGGTTCGTCACTTCGTGCTCGGCCAGGTAGAAGTCCCGCGTCAGGGTCACCACGTGCTGCTGCGACCCGCAATAGGCTGTCCCGTCACCCATGGTGAAGATCCCTGCTGGGACAGAGACCATCGGAATAGGAGGCGCAGCATAGAAGGTCACACTGTCTATGTTGGACACCGTGAATTCGGTCACACTCGACCCCTGGTGAACGCGCATCCTCCAGTTCTGCTGGCTCGCCGCCGAACCCACTACTACCGCGAGAGCCAGCCCCAGGAACATGCCCCTCTTCATGGTTCCATCCTCCGTGCGCCAGCCGCGAGGCGCCGTCGACCGCCCCGTTCCGGAGTCCGGCGGCCGGGTTCCGGAGTCGGCCGCGGCCGAGGGCCGAACGTCAAGGCGTGATGGTCCGGGCGGCTCTGAACCCAACGCGGTCGCTGCTCGCGCTCGGGGGATCCGCGATGCCCCGCAGCGCAACGGGCAGGTAGTACGCGTCGCCGATCCAGGCGCCGCCGCGCAGTACGCGGGTGGTTCCGGCCCCCGGGCCGGGCGGGTTCGTTGCCGGAGTGGTCCCCAGGTCGCAGACGTGCCAATCGTTGCACCACTCCCACACGTTGCCGGCCACGTCGGAGAGACCGAGCGCCGCCGGGGCATCCGGGTAACTCCCCGCCGGCGTGGTCCACCCGACGCATGGAGTGGACGGCCAGTAATTCACCCGGCCGCAGTCCGGGCTCTCATTTCCCCACGGGTAGATCCGCTCATCGTCCCACTGCGCCGCGTACTCCCACTCGGCGTCCGTCGGCAGGCGGTAGCCCAGCGCGCCATAGGGATTACCACCATTGCACGCCCAGTTCCCGTTGTGCTGATAGGCGCGCGGCAGGCCCGCTTGGAGGCTCAGCCAGTCGCAGTAGCGCACCGCGCCGTACCAGGTCACCTCCTTGACCGGATGGTCGGGGTTGATCCCATGGCCGGCGACGTTGCGCAGGGAGAATACCCCCGTGCTGAAGGCGATCTCGCAGTTGCCGTCCAGGTTCAGGAGTTCCAGGGTGCTTCCGTCGAGGTTGTCCCGCACCGATGTCGTGGTCGCCGTCACGTACCCGTGGTCAAAGGCCCACTGAACCGCTTCCAGGTACTCTTGATTGGTCACCTCGTGTTGACCCAAGTAGAAGTCCCGCGTCAGGGTCACCTGGTGCTGCTGCGTCCCGCAGTCGGCTACCCCGTCACCCATGGTGAAAACCCCGGCGGGCACGTAGACCATGGCCACGGGCAGGATCTCGAAGGTCAGGCTGTCAATCTCCGCCAGGGAGTACGCATCCACGACGCGCGCGCCCTGGTGAACCCGCAGCATGACTTCCGCGTGCCCCGCCGTTGATCCCATGACCACCGCCAGGGCCAACATCACCGTCATCTGGCGTCTCATAGCTCTGTCCTCCCCGCGCGTCGGCGGCGATCAGGGCAGCACGATCATCCGGCGGCTCTCCGCGATCCCAGGCGCGGCCAGGCTGTAGAAGTACACGCCGGTCGCTGCCCTCTTGCCCGCATCATCCAGACCATCCCAGCGCGCTTCCTGCTGGCCCGCCGGAAGCTCTCCGCTCACCAGCGTTCGGACCAGGCGGCCCTCCGGGCTGTAGATCCTCAACTCAACCGTACCGGCTTCGGGCAGCTCGAAGGCGATTCGTGTCTCGGGTGAGAAGGGGTTGGGCCGGTTCTGGAAGAGGTGCAGGGCTTTCACCACGGCCGCGGCATCCTCGGGACCCTCGACACTCGAGAAATCCCACAGGAATTCGATCTTCTGAATCGACGCCGCCGGGTAGCTCTGCGCACCACCAGCCCACTCCACAACCAGCGCGGCTCCGCCCTCGAATGAGATACGTTGGATCTCCTCGATGGCGTAGATCGCGCTCTGGCCGCTGGTCAGACGGATGGCGAGCACGGGGGCATCGCCGCGCGCGGCGGGTGGGGTGCCGAGGCCCACGAGGAGTGCCAGACCGGCCCAGACAAAAGGCCCGATGGACGTCACGCGGTTCCTTGCCATATCCACCTCCCGTGGATCGTCGGACTCAACCTGCTCCCGCTCCAGGCCGACTCGCTCCGCGGTTCGCGTGCGACGCGAGCACAAAGCGTCGTGATCTGGCGCGGTATCGCTGGCGGGCAACGCGCGGCGGGAAGGGCGCGCGGCCGGTCACGAGATGCACGCAATTCGCCGCCGTGATGATCCACACGCGCTCCATCGCCGCTGCTCCTTTCTCCGTGAGGTTCTGTACGAGCGGAGGAGCTTTGGACACAAGAGCAATGCTACCTGCCGGTGCGGGCCTATTCAACAGCGAAGGGACTCTGTTTCACGGAGCCACGGAAGCGGACGTGCGTACACGGACCTGCGCCCTGCCGCACGAGGCCGCCGCGCGGGACCCAATCCGAGTACGGCCGGGTCCGCTGTGCGCGGGGCGGGGCTCGTGGGGCCCCTCCGACCAGCGTTTGTCAGCGAGCGCCTCGCCGAGCCGCGCACCTGCCCGAGGGGCGGCGGCAGCGCGTCTGCTCCTCATTCTCGCCAATGGCTCGTACACGGGCGAGGACAACTGCGACCTCAGCGGCAGTGGGGTAGCGTTCATCCGCTCGGAGTCAGGCGATCCGCACCTCCGCCTGCTGGACTACCAAGGGCAGAGCTGGAGCATGCAAGTTCGCACGACATCAGATCCGGGATCTCCGCCGAGACCTTCGGCCGCCCTGGTCTCAGCCGCGGCTGCTTGTAGGGACGGGTCACTCCTTCACCAGGCGCCACCCGCCGAACGGGCGGGCTCCGGTGGCGAAGTAGAGGCCATAGGCTGTGAGTAGCCCAACGACACCGAGAATCCACCATGTGCAATGGGAGTACCACCCACTCAGCCGGGTCGTGCTGGGCAGGTAGAGCGACAGGAAGTTCAGGAAGAGCACCGTCACGGCGGTGAGAAGGCCCGAGCGCACGAGGATCAGGGTAGCGACAGTTCCGGAAAGCGCAGAGAGAATCACGGCGGCCAGTCGATCGCTCCCCACATCTCCGTACACTGCCGTGTAGGCGACCAGGACGAGGACGACGCCCAGAACTACCGGGGCGAAATGACGGACGCGGCCGATTAGGCGCAGCAGCAGAATGAGGAGCAGACACACCAAGCCCCAGCGCACTGCGGACAGCAGCGCGACCGCCGTCGAGGCGAGACACCCCTTCGTCCCCAAGAGCGGATCGAGTGCCTTCTTGACGACCACGAGCGCATCGGATCGGAGCAGCGCGATGGGCAGGATCGTCAGCGCGGCAAGGCCAAGGACGACCGTGGTGCCAAGCAGTACGTCTCGCGCCACCATGGGATCGCGCACGCGACCTGCGAGCAAACGCGTCCATGAGACAAGCCTCTCCGGCCAGACACGTCGCACCAACGGCTCCAGAGCGACATAGAGCAGCCAGGCTGACCCGCCTAGGTAGAGCCCCCACGCCACGCTGTTGAGCAGCATGTTCCGTTCCGCCGAGAAGACCGGAATATGATTGGCCAGCAGCACTCGGTACACCAGCGTGCAGACGAAGGCCAGCGTTGCCAGGCGGTTCGCGCTGCGGCGGTCACCCCGGCCCCGAGACAGATTGTGGCGTGCGAGCGGGATGCTGGCTACCAACAAGGCCAGGATGAACACCGTAGGCACGTCACTCGCGGCAAAGAAACGGCGGGGCTTAACCCTGCCCGACCTGTCCGTGGTCCATGGCAAGAGCACTTGGACGGAGACCGGTCGGCCGGAGCGGAACGCCGCCTCGACCGTCATCTCGAGGTCGGGTCTGCCCACCATGGTGCCGCGCCACGCGTGCCGGGCATCTTCGAACGGCGTGGCGACGCTTCGCGGCGCCACCGGCTCAGCCCCGGCTTCACTGAGGCCAGCCAGGCGGAGCAAGGTAGTCGGTCCCGTCTCGGACACTCCCGGGTCGACAGTCGGTGCCGGAGGGGCGGCGAAGGAGAGGAGCCTTCCGGTCGAGTCGAGCATGACGAGTACTTCACCCGCACTGAGCGGGGGATCATCACGCGAGACGGTGCCAGCAGGGCCGCTGGGCACGAGGAAATCGGGGCTGCAGCGGTACCAGAAGAAGATGAGATGTTCTTGAGCCACCGCCAAGATGTCGCTCTTGACACCCTCCCGCGCTGCTGCGGTCGTGAATCGCAGGGCGTCGTCGTCATGGTCGTAGGCGTACGACTCTCCCTTCCAAGGGCCGCGCAGGCCCAGATCCCGCACCGCCTCGCGTGCTTTCTCAGCGAGCGCGGTAGGTGGCAGGCGAAGCCGGGCGCGCTCTATCGTCGAGTTCCACCCACCCAGAGTAAGGTAGACGACCAACGATACCAACACGCTGACAACGCAGGTCCACGCGAGAGCGGGTCGCATGATCCCCGTCGCCGGCGCAGCCGCCACCATCTGCGGCGATGGCGTCTGTCCGGCCGCCAGCGCCGCACCCAACGGATTGCCTCCGGAGAGCGTGGTCAGCACAGCGAGTGCCGTGGCGGGCCGCTGGACCGGGTCGCGCGCCAGGCATTGCAGAATGACCCTCTCCGCCTGCGGGGGTAGCTCCGGCGCAAGGTGCGACGGCGGCGTCGGCTCAATCTCGTCCTGCTGCCGGCCCGGCTCCGCCATCGAGCGTCCCTCGAACGGCCGCTTGCCCGTCACGAGTTCGTAGATCACCAGCCCCAGCGCGAAGAGATCGCTCTGCACCGAGGCCCCGAACCCAGCCAGCTGCTCGGGCGCCATGTAGGCCGGCGTGCCGGCCAGCTGAGTGCATCCTGCCACTTCTCCGGCGACGGCGATGCCGAAGTCGGTGATGTGCGCCTGTCCCTCACCGTCGAGCATAACGTTGGCCGGCTTGAGGTCGCGGTGGAGCACGCCGGCAGCGTGAGCAGCGGCAAGGCCGGCACACACCTGGCGGGCCACCTGCAACGCCTTGTCCACCGGCAAGCGGCCGATCCGCCGCAGCAGCGAGGCCAGGTCCTCGCCGTCGATGTACTCCATCGAAATGAAGAGCTGCCCCACCGATTCCACCAAGTCGTGCACTCGGCAGACGCTGGGATGCGAGACTCTGCGCGCTAGTAGGATTTCATCGAGGATCTGCCGCCTGGAGGCAGGGACACAGCTCACCTCTGCTGGCAAGAACTTGAGGGCAACCGGCTGGCGCAGGCTCAGGTCCTCAGCCCGATAGACTTCGCCCATCCCCCCTCGGCCGAGGCGCGTGACGATGCGGTACCGGTCTGCAAGGACCTGCCCCGGCGTGAATCGGGGGGGTGATGGGCTTGTCGCTCTGATCGCGTCATCGCCCGATGGACCAGGAACAGGCCGAGTCGACGAGGAAGACGCGCCAACCCGTGCGGGTTCCCCTGATGTCGCCGGTCTTGCGCGGTCGTTCGGTGCGGGAGAATCCATCACCCGGTCTCCCCCAGCGTCGTGCAGCAGGCACGTCCCGCCCCTGTCCACCTGTCCATCCCGACAATCCCGTCTGCGGTGCGCCCAGTCCTCGGATGCCATCTCCGTTACTTCACGATCGCACCGAGCCTTTCACTGCACCTCTATTGTGGCCCCACTGGCGGCGGGCTCACAAGATGAAACCTGTGGGTCCCGCCAACCCCGTCTGGGGCTAGAACCAATCCTCGAATCCATCTCCACTGCATCACCATCACACCAACCCTTTCGCTCTGCCCCCATTGCCCCGCCATAGCTGGCCTGCTCACTAGAGCGATTGATGGCAGCGCCACCGATGGCAATAGTCCGTGTAACGGATGACGATGCGCCTCAGGTGCCGCTCGCCCAACCACGATCAGGTGATCGAGGCGTTCGCGCCCGATCGAGCCGATCAGGCGTTCCGCGAACGGAGTCTGCCAGGACGACCGAGCGGCGATGTCCTTGACATGGTTCTTGAGGAACGCGCGCCTGGTCGCCGACGGGGGCGTGCGCCGGCGGACCATGTACTTGGCGACGGTGGACATGGGAAGGTCGATGCCGATCTTGGCGAACTCGCCGACGATTCGGGGCGCGCCCCAGAGTGGGATTGGCGGATGACATGCGCCGGATGAGATCACGGACCTCGCGCGGGGCGGGCGGGCGACCGGGTCTTCCTGATCGAGACAGCCTCGCCCAGTACTCGCAGAACCACCTCCGTCGCCGGGCGATCACGGTCTCTGGCTGGACATAGACCAGCGCTTCCCGCCATCCCGGCCAGACGCGGGACAGCCACGACCAGAAGATGCGGTCGCGGGATCGGATGCGAGGCCGGCGACAGCTTCGGCCGAGCACTGCCAGGTGATGGCGCAGGGCCAGGTTCTCGATCTGGAGAGACAGATGGCGATCGGGATCTCAGCCGGGCCGATCCGGTTGTCGCGCCTGCCGGGCAAGTCCAGCAGAAACAGGCCAATGCGGTTTTCGGGATGTACAACTCCTGGTTCGTCACCTCGTGCTGACCGAGGTGGAAGTTCCGGGCACCGGGCATAGACCTCGCCCATGCCGCCCGCGCCGATGGGTGCGAGGATCTTGTACGGCCCCAGTGCGGTGCCTGCGGCGAGTGTCATAGGCGGGCCTCGAGTTCCGCTTGTTTCTCCCGCGCCCGCGCCATGAGCGCCGCGAAGCGGGGATCCCCGCGCAGCGGGGCGAGAAAGGGGTCCATGGCCGAGAAGAAACGGTGGTTCACGAACCCGAGGTCGATCGCGTTCCCCAGCCAGTGCAACGCCTCGTCCGCCTCGCCGGCAAAGCTGCACGCCGACGCCAGCCACCAGGAGAACTCCTTGTCCTGGGTAGCAAGATCCTTGAGGGCTTGGCTGCCGAGGAACCTCCCGGCCACGGCCGCGTCTCGTCGATACAGGGCCCTGAGCGCGGCCGCCACGGTCGAGATGCCGGCGGCCCCGGTGCCGACGACCCGGTCGAGGAGATCGCCGGCTTCGTCCAGCCGCCCTGCATAGGTCGAACAGACGGCCAGAAAGAAGAGCTGAATGGGCTCGCCGCTGCCCAGCTTGGCTGCCTCCTGCATTCGGGTCAGGGCAGTCTCGAAGTCTCCATCCAGCATCGACACCCAGGCGTAAGCCCAACGGGGGATCCACTGCAGGGGATCAAGCGCAACCTGTTCCGCCGCGTACAAGCGCGCCTCATCCATCCGGCCGACTTCCGACAAGATCCACGGCAAGAAGCCCAGATGGAAGCCGCTCCCCTGCAGCTCCTCGGCCTGCCGGAGGTCACGGATGGCCCGCGCCACATCGCCCTTTCGCGCCGCCACAAGACCTCTTACCTGGAGCCCCTCTGCACTTCTCGGGTCACACTCCAGCGCCTTCACAGCCCAGGACTCCGCACGACGAAGAGTCTCGTCGTCGGGATGGATGCCTTGGTCGTGATAGGAGAACTCAATCATGGCGACCAATCCGAAGAGGAGCGGGCTCGGACCCACGATGTCGATGGCCTCCCGGGTCAGCCGGAGAGCCTTATCGAGTGCGCCTTCCGAAAACCGGGACAGCTCCTGCCGCGCCCGCAGATACAGGTCGAAGGCCTTGACGTCCGGGATCATGCCCGCGGCTAGGCGATGCTTCTCGTCGGAGGTCAGCGTCAGCTTCAGCGCGTCCACGATCGAGCGGGAGACGCTCTCCTGGATGGCGAAAACATCGTCCAGAGTTCCCCCGTATTTCTCCGCCCAGAGGTGAGCGTCGTTTGCGGCGTCGATGAGCTGGGCCGTGATCCGCAGGCTCGGCCCCGCGCGCCGCACGCTGCCCTCGAGCACGTAGCGAACGCCCAGTTCCCGGGCGATCGTCGGCACGTCCTTCTGCGAGCCCTTCAGCAGCATCGCCGACGTGCGCGAGATCACGCGCAGCGCCCGCACCTTGGAGAGGTCGGCGATCAGCTCTTCCGTGAGACCGTCGGCGAAGAAGGCGTTCTCGGGGTCGGGGCTCAGGTTCTCGAATGGGAGCACCACCACCGACCTGGCCGGCAACGCAGCCGCCGCCTCAGCCTGCGGCTGACCGGTGAGCAGGGACTCGGCGACGGCGCCGAGGGCCAGCGCAAGATCGTGGGCCGAGGAGAATCGGTCCTGCGGACGTTTCTCCAGGCTCCGGCTCACGATGCCCTGGAGAACAGGAGCGCCGCCGCCGAGACTGCCGAGCGGCGCGGGGTCTTGGCTCAGAACCGCCGAGAGAGTGTCCGCCGGTGTCTCCCCGGCGAACGCGCGCTTCCCGGACAGCATCTCGTAGAGGACGCAGCCCAAGGCGAAGATGTCGGCGCGGTGGTCAGCGGCTTGACCGCGAGCTTGTTCCGGCGACAGGTAGCCCACCGTGCCCAGCACGACGCCGGCCTTGGTCCTGTCAACCAGCGTCGACGCCTCGGCGGCGCTCAACGAACTCCGCGGCGTCTCGACCAGTTTGGCGAGGCCGAAGTCGAGGATCTTGACCCGCCCGTCCCGGGTGATGAACACGTTCTCCGGCTTCAGGTCCCGGTGAACGATCCCCTTTTCGTGGGCGGCGGCGAGACCATGGGCGATCTGCAGGGCAAGTTCCACTACCTTGCGGACCGGCAGCGCTCCGTCCCTCAGCCTCTGCCGCAGCGTCTCGCCCTCCAACAGCTCGGTGACCAAGTACGGAGAGCGGTCGTGACTGCCGATGTCGTGGAGCGAGAGGATGTTCGGGTGATCGAGAGCCGCAACCGCCCGCGCCTCCTGCTCGAAGCGGCGCAGCCGGTCGGGGTCTCGAGAGACTTCCGCCGGGAGCACCTTGATCGCCACCTCGCGCTCGAGCCGTGGATCGCGCGCGCGATAGACCTCGCCCATGCCCCCCGCACCCAGCGGGGCGAGAATCCGGTACGGTCCGAGTGAAGTCCCCACGTTCAGCATAAGCTCCCTCCTACAAGCGCGGCCCGTGACCGCACCAACGAGTGAGCTTGCGCTTGCCGAGACTACACCCAGCCGCGTATCGCGTCGTGTGGATTCCCGCGCCACGCTACGGAGGAGCCCTGAGGAAGGAGAAGGAGGAGTGACATCGTAATCAGTTACAGATCAAGTGCTTGGAGGCAGCGGGAATCGAACCCCAATGCGGGCGGAAACCCTAACTGGTTGGCGCCGCGCCATTTCGGATGCATCGGGTTGTAAAACAGTCGGTTGCCGCCCCCTTCATCATTCCTCTCGAGTCCACTGGAGTCCCCCCGAGTCCCCCCAGTCGTGGAGATATTCTGGAGGCGGAGGGCAGGGTCCCGCGTCCGCCTCAAGGGGTGACCAAAATGCGATCCGTGGAGTCCTGGTTGAGTCGCACGTTTCGACGCGACCCCGGACCGATCGTCTCTGGCCTTTCCAGGACCATTACCGGCCCCAGGCGCACGGCCGCACTCCATGAATCTTCTTGACGGGCATGGCTCAATATGGATAATCGTCTCTGATCAAATTTAGTCAGTGTGCATTGTCCAAACATGGGAGTGAATCGATGGATCCCCGTTTCTTGCCGCACAATACCCACCTGGAGTCGGTCAGTGAATTCGCGAAGCGCGACCCCAATTTGAGACAGATGATCAAGCTGCCACTTCCCTATCGTTCCCCGCTCCTCGACCGTCTGAAGAGCCTCAGCCCCGGCGTCTATTCCCTGACCGGCGGCCGTCAAATCGGCAAGACCACGGTCCTCAAGCAGTGGATGGCGGAGCTTCTGAAGTCAGGCGCCGACCCAGAGCGCATCTGCTACCTGGCAGGGGAACTGATCGACGACCACCACACCTTGATCCGGCTGATCACCGAGCAGGTCGCCGAGTGGAAAGAACGCGGCCCTGGCTACCTCCTGTTAGATGAGATCACGTACATCCGAGAGTGGGACAAGGGAGTGAAGTTCCTGGTGGACGCGGGGACGCTGGAATACACCGTGCTGATGCTCTCCGGCTCGGACTCGGCGCTGATCCAGGAAGCCCGGATGCGCTTCCCCGGTCGGCGGGGGTTGGGCCCGATCGTGGACTTCCACCTCGGCCCTCTGACCTTCGGCGAGTACGTGGAACTCGCCAAGCGGATCCCCACGGCCGGCCGGCAATCACTCCTTGGACCGATGAGCAGCATCAAGGAGTCGACCCGACGCCTGCTCGATGCCGAGTTCGCGCGGTATCTCTCCCATGGTGGCTTCCTGCGTGCCATCAACGACATGGCCCAAAGCGATTCCATCCTCCCCTCAACATTCGCCACCTACGGGGACTGGATCCGGGGTGACATGCTGAAGCGGGGAAAGCAAGAGCACTACTTGCGCGAGATCCTGGCCGCGATTGCCGGCCGGTACGGGACGCAGGTGACCTGGAACGCTCTCTCGCGGGAGCTCTCCATCGACCATCCGGCAACCGTTGCTGACTATGTCGCCCTGTTGGCCTCGATGGACGCTGTCTACGTGCAGCCAGCGTTGCTCGAGAACAAGCTGACTGCGGCACCGCGCAAGGCACGCCGGGTGATGTTCACCGATCCGTTCATCCTGCATGCGGTCAGCAGCTGGCTTCGGCCGGATCCGGATCCGTTTCACCATCGCCTCGAGCCGATGTTGAAGAACCCGGAATGGTCCGGAAGGATCGCCGAGGCCTGCGCCGTTACGCACGTGCGCCGGTTCCATCCTACCTACTACATCAAGGCCGAGGGTGAGGTCGACATCGCCTACGTCGAGGGGAAGCGGTTCCAGCCGATCGAGGTGAAGTGGACGCAGCAGTTGCGACCGAAGGACCTCAAGCAGATCGCTAAGTACGGAAATGGCAGGATCTGGGTTCGAACCTGGAGTACGGAGAAGATTGGCGGGATTCCGGTGGAGCCGCTGCCGCTGGCGTTGTATCGGCTCGGGGGAGCCTCTCGCTTCCCAGGATGAACGAGCACGGCCGCGGGCGCGCACACACCTCCGCGCAGCATCGCGTTTGACGCGCACAAGTCCTCCATCCCGGTATCGGACTCCCACTGATGGAAGAAGCAAGCTTCGCCTGAGAGCACGAAAGATGGGTCTACTGGACGTTTGCGATGGACCGAAGGTCTGGCTCGACGGCTCTGGACTTGTGGAGGCCGCAGAGGCGATTCCCGCCCCCCGCGGCACGGAGGAATCGTGGAGACGGCGCGACGACAAGACCCTAACGCAATGTCGTATAACGAGATATAATTGGAGGCGGCGGGAATCGAACCCGCGTCCGGAAGAGTTTCATCATGCGCATCTACGTGTGTGTCTCACCTACTTAAGTCTCGCCCGCGAGGACTCCGATGAGCGGGATCACCTCGCAGGCCAGCCCTGAAGTTTCGCGGCTGCCTCGGGCGGGTTCGCCGCTAGCCCACCGTGTCGGCGTCCATCCAGTCCCCCGGCAGGCGCCAGGACTGGGGACGGGCCGTATTAGGCTACGGCCAGTGCCGGCTCAAAGTCGGCAATTGTGTTTTCCCTACTTGTTTTACGAGCCAGTAGGGACCTCGACACGCAGCGCAGGACTCAACCTCCCCGTCGAACCCAATTCGCCCCCATTCGCAGGCGTTGGCCGTGATTGACAGCCGGGAGACAGCAAGAGGGCCAAGCCCGGCTTCCACCCCCGTTCCACGCTCGGGTGTCGGCCGCCCCGCCCTCTCCACTTCATCCCCTGTGCGCCAACCAGGAATCGAACCTGGGACCTACTGATTAAGAGTCAGTTGCTCTACCAGCTGAGCTATTGGCGCCCTTGGCTCTGCGCGTTTTCCCCGCGGTCCCGCAACGCAGGACATCCTCCGGCGAGGTCCCGCCGACCACCCGCAAGGAGACGCGACCGGTGAGCCTACAAGCCCGAACGGCTCCCGTCAAGCCAGAACTGCCGCTGGCCTCCGAGGGCTAGAAGGGCAGATCGTCGTCCTCCTGGATGGGCGCCATCGAGGGGTCTTCGGTCCCACTCCCGACGGCACCCGCGTCACGCGCCCCCATGTCGCCGGCATCGGCCGGCTGGTACTGCGGCGACGATCCTTCGTCACGGCCGGGGCCGCGACCCTCGCCGCGCCCACCGAGCAGCACCAGTGAGGTGCCCACGACCTCGGTCGTCTGGCGCTTCTGGCCCTGCTTGTCTTCCCACTCGCGCGTCTGCAGGCGGCCCTCGATGAACGCTTGCCGGCCCTTGCTGAGGTACTGCCCGGCGATCTCGGCCAGTCTTCCCCACAGCACCACGCGGTGCCACTCGGTCCGCTCCTGGCGGTTGCCACCGCGGTCCGTGAAGATGTCCGTGGTCGCCAGCGTGAAGTTGGCCACCTGCGTGCCGCTGGGCGTCGAGCGGAGTTCCGGATCCCGGCCCAGGTTGCCGATCAACATCACCTTGTTGAGACTGCCCATCATGCCTCCTCGACCGCTTCGCGGTCAGCGCAGCGAGCCTCCCACCCCGCCCGGCTCCAGCCGGCTGCGGGCGCACACCCTTGACGTCCCAAGTCCGGGCGGCTACGCTCGTTCTCGTGGGCCTCGAGGGCCTGGCCTTCAAGTCCCCACTCCTCCGGGGTGTAGCGCAGTCCGGTAGCGCACCTGGTTTGGGACCAGGGTGTCGGAGGTTCAAATCCTCTCACCCCGACAGGCCGGCCGGCAAGTCCTGAAGCTCCGAGGCGAAGAGCTGCTTGCCGGCCTCTACCCTGGAGACCATAGCAAGTTGCGTGCTGGACCACGGCGGTTTCTGTGCGCGACTGCCGCGATTCTTGTGCGAGACTGCGCGGTTTCCGTGCGCGCCTGTAGCTCAGGTGGATAGAGCAGCGGATTTCTAATCCGCTGGTCCCTGGTTCGAGTCCAGGCAGGCGCGCAGATCGACTGCAAGTCCCGGCCCCGCCTTGTCCGGACAGCTTGGCGCACCGCGTGCAGCCGCCCCTGTACCATGCCCGCACCGAGGTCACCCACGGTCTCCCGTGAGGATTCCGGGATGGGATCCCAGCCCTAGCGAGGCGTCCAGCACCGCCCCCCGCAGGATTCGGGCCGCGTCGGTGCACAGCCACACGGCCAGCGCAGCGATCTCGCCGGGGTCGATCAGCCGGCGAGCGGGAAGCGCGTCGATCAATCGTCGCCGTTCGTCGGGCTCGAGCGCGGCCAGGGTCGAAGCCTCGAGCATCGGGGTCTCGGTCGCGCCGGGGCAGATCGTGAACACGTCGATCGGATCATGGACGTGGCGGGCCTGCAGGTGTCTTCCCAGGTAGGCCAGGGCCGCCTTGCTCATCCCATCGGCAAGATGAAAGGAGGGGAACTGCGTCACGCCGCCCCCGACCGAGCTGATGAGGATGATCTTGCCGAATCCGCGCGCCTCCATGGCGGGCCGGAGATCCCGCACCAGCCAGAGCGATCCCACCGCATTCACCATCATCAGGGCGGCGTCCTGCTCATGGACGTCCGATGAAACTTGCTCGACAGTCCGTGTGCCCAGGCCCGCGTTGTTGACCAGGACGTCCACCGGACCGGGGAGCAGGCGCAGCAGCTCTCGGTGGCTCTCCCGGTTCCCCAGATCGAGGGGCAGGTACGCCACGTCGCGTCCACCGAGCTCGGTCGCCAGCTTCTCGGCCCGCTCTCGGCCCGTGCGATAGGTGAAGCACACCCGGTATCCGGCGGCGGCAAACGCCCGCACCATGGCGGCGCCGATGCCGCTCGAGCCGCCCGTGATCAGGACCATCTGGGACATGGTCACCTCATCTGCGGCCTCATCGGCCGTCCATCCGCAATCGCACCCGCGGCCCCATCTGCCGCCTCACCCCCAGCGTCACCCACGACCACGCCTGCCCCCTCACCTTGGGTCGCACCAGCCCTTGCCGCAGCAGGCCCGACCAGTAGTCAGACCACCTTGCGCCGGTATTCTTTGCGCCTGCCGGGAGGCTGTCAACGCACCCATCCTCCCGCATCCCGCGCCATGGATGATTCCGCCCCACTGCGCGTGGATGGTTCCGCCCAACCGCGCGTGGATGGTTCCGCCCCAATGGTCGCCGGTCGCGCCGATCCCTGCACGTGGCTGCAAAGGGCGGAACCTCCAACGCATTGAGAACGAAGACTTTGCGGTTGTGCCCCGGGGCACAACCGCAACTGCTTGTTCAGTAGCACTTTGGCAGACAGGCTTCCGACATCCCCGTCGCGCCGTAAACATTGTCTTGCGGATCGCGCCGGACTGCCGCGCTGCACCCGGGTTTCGGGGCGACGCTTGGGACCGACCCCAGGACATCTCCGAATTCACAAGGCTTTCCGGGAGAGGCGGCGTCCGTGGATATCGATCATGCTCCGAGCGGTATGCCACCGGAGTCACGTCTTCCGGGGTGATGTCCCCAAGGGGGATTCTGCCGGGAGCCACGGGCCCAGGAGTGTCTTCAGGAGTCACGTTCCCGGGGAAGTCACGTTCCAGGGGGGTGCGCGCCGGCCGAGCTTCGCATACTCTCCTGGCCGCGGGACGCACTTCCTTCGGCACAGGAGACTCCGACACGGTGGTGACGCCACGTCTCCCCCCGTAGCGGAGCCCGCGTGCTGCGCGCAAGCCGACGCCGCCTGGGAGGCTCAAACATGGACGGCAGGATCGCGGGCCCTCTGCCGGCCGCAGCGACCGCGGATCAGGCGGCGGAAGCCACGGCGCGCGCGCCCGCGGGCGCAGAATCCCCGGCGACAGCGGCGACGGCCACCGAGACGGTCGCCCATCTCGAGCTGCAGGATGGCACGCGCTTCACCGGCACGCTCTTCGGCGCGCACCACGCCGCCGACGGCGAGGTCGTCTTTAACACGGGCATGGTCGGGTACGTGGAGAGCCTCACCGACCCCTCGTACCGCGGACAGATCCTCGTCTTGACCTACCCGCTGGTGGGCAACTACGGCGTTCCGCCACACGCGCTCCGCGGCGGGAGCCGCCCGCCCGGCGCTGGTAGTCACGAGCCCGGCGCCGATCGCTTCGAGTCCGACGCGATCCAGGTTCGGGGTCTGGTCGTGGCAAGCTATCACGCGGCGAGCAGTCACTGGGAAGCCGGCGGAACCCTGGGAGATTGGCTGCGCGAGCAAGGCGTGGTCGGCCTGGCGGGGATCGACACGCGCGCTCTCACGCGGGCCCTGCGCAGTCGCGGCACGATGCTCGGGCGCATCATTCTCGAGGCAGCCCCCCCGACCAAGTTCGCGGTGGCGGATCCCAATGCCGGCGATCTCGTGGCGGAGGTCGCCGCCCGGAACATCATCACGCACGCTCCGCCCGGGGATGGCCGTCCCGCCCCGTTGGCGGACGATACCCCGCTGGCGGCCCCTGCCTCGCTCACGGGCGCCGGCGTCCCGCACATCGTCGTCGTCGACTGCGGCTGCAAGCGCAGCATCGTGCGCGAGCTCCTCGCGCGCGGGTGCCGCGTCACGCTGGTCCCCTACCGTTACGACTTCACCGACCTCGAGTGCGACGGCATCCTGCTCTCCAACGGCCCGGGCGACCCGGCTCGTTGCGAGACAACCATCGCGCATGTGGCCAAGGCCCTGGCGCAGGCGCGCCCGCGGCCGGTGCCCATCGCCGGCATCTGTCTCGGGTGCCAGCTTCTCGCGCTGGCCGCGGGCGGCCGCACGTACAAGCTCCCGTTCGGCCATCGCGGCCAGAATCAGCCGGTGCGTGAGCGCGGCACCGGACGCTGTCGCATCACGAGCCAGAACCACGGCTATGCGATCGCGGCCGACAGCTTGCCCGGGGACTGGGAAGTCTGGCACACGAATCTCAACGACGGCACGGTCGAGGGGCTGCGTCATCGCACGCGGCCGTACTTCGCGGTGCAGTTCCATCCCGAGGCGGCGCCCGGGCCGACCGACTCGCATGACTTCTTCGACCTCTTCGTGGAGGCGGCGCGCCATGGCTGATCTGCCGGCCAAGGTCTTGGTGCTGGGCAGCGGCGGCCTGCAGATCGGACAGGCCGGCGAGTTCGACTACTCCGGTTCCCAGGCCCTGAAGGCCTTGCGCGCCGAGGGCGTGCGGACCGTGCTGGTCAATCCCAACATCGCCACCGTGCAGACCACCGCGGGCATGGCCGACCGGTTGTATCTGCTGCCGGTGGATGTCGAGACGGTCGCGCGGGTAATCGCCAAGGAGCGCCCGGACGGATTGCTCCTCTCCTTCGGCGGCCAAACCGCGCTCAACGTCGGCGTCGAGCTCGCGGATCGCGGCGTTCTCGCCGAACACGGTGTGCGCGTGCTGGGCACGCCCATCGAGGCGATCAAGGACACCGAGGACCGCGAGCGCTTCGTGCGCCGGCTGGCGGAGATCGGCGTGGCGACGGCCCGTTCGCGCGCCTGCGCCACCGCGGCAGAGGCCCGCGCTGCGGCCGAGGCCATCGGCTTCCCCGTGATGGTGCGCTCGGCCTATTCGCTCGGCGGCCAGGGCAGCGGCGTGGCCCGCGCGCCGGGCGAGCTGGACGCGATCGTGCGCCGCGCGCTGGCCCAGGCGCCTCAGGTCCTGGTAGAGGAGTACCTCGGCGGCTGGAAAGAGGTCGAGTACGAGGTCGTCCGCGACCGGTTCGACAACTGCATCACCGTCTGCAACATGGAAAACCTGGATCCAATGGGCATCCATACGGGCGAGAGCATCGTCGTCGCGCCCAGCCAGACGCTCTCGAACCGCGATTACCACCTGCTGCGCGAGGTCGCGCTGCGCACCGTGCGCCATCTGGGGATCATCGGCGAATGCAACATCCAGTACGCCCTGGATCCGCGCAGCGCCGCCTATCGGGTCATCGAGATCAACGCCCGCCTGTCGCGATCCTCGGCGCTGGCCAGCAAGGCCACCGGCTACCCGCTGGCCGCCGTCGCCGCTCACCTCGCGCTGGGCCGCTCGCTCGCCGAGCTGCCCAACGCCGTCACCGGCAGCACGGTCGCCTTCTTCGAGCCCGCGCTCGACTACGTCGTGGTCAAGGCCCCGCGGTGGGACCTGGAGCGCTTCCGCGGCGTCTCGACGCGCATCGGCTCGGAGATGATGAGCGTGGGCGAGGTCATGGCGATCGGCCGCACCTTCGCCGAGGCCCTGCAGAAGGCGCTGCGCATGATCGGGACCGGGATGCACGGCCTGGTGCTCAATCGCCTGGCGTTCGACGATCTGGACCTGGAGCTCTCGCAACCGACGCACCGCCGGGTCTTCGCGGTCGGCGAGGCTCTCCTGCGCGGCATGAGCGTGGACCAGGCGCATGCGCTCACGCGCATCGATCCATGGTTCCTGGAGCGGATGGCCGAGATCGCCCAGACGACCCGCGAGCTGCAGGATCTCGCCTGCGAGCCGGGTGCGGACCTCCTGCGCCGCGCCAAGGTGCTCGGCTTCAGCGACTACCAGATCGGCAAGGCCACCGGCCTGCCCATGGATCGAGTCCGCGCGCTGCGCAAGGAGTGCGGCATCGTGCCCTGCATCAAGCAGATCGACACGCTGGCCGCCGAGTACCCGGCCGTGACGAATTACCTGTACATGACGTATCAGGGGGCGGCCTCGGACGTCGAGCCCCGCGCCGGCGCCGTGATGGTGCTGGGCGGCGGCCCCTACCGCATCGGCTCGAGCGTCGAGTTCGACTGGTGCTGCGTGACCGCGGTCGCCACGGCCCGGCAGGCCGGCTACCGGACCATCATGGTCAACTGCAATCCCGAGACGGTGTCCACCGACTACGACATCTGCGACCGGCTCTACTTCGAGGAACTGACCCTGGAGCGGGTGCTCGATATCTACGAGTTCGAGCTGCCCGAGGGCGTGATCGTGTCGATGGGCGGACAGGTCGCCAACAATCTGGCGCCGCGCCTCGACCGCGCCGGCGTGCGCATCCTGGGCACGTCGCCCCGGAACATCGACCGCGCCGAGGACCGCAACAAGTTCTCCTCGCTGCTGGATGAGCTGGGCATCGACCAGCCCGCCTGGACCGAGGCGCGCAGCATTCGCGAGGCCGAGGAGTTCGCGGCCCGCGCCGGCTATCCCGTCATGATCCGCCCCTCCTACGTCCTCTCGGGGGCGGCCATGGCGGTCGTCTTTGACGCGGCCAGCCTGGGCGCCTACCTCAACCGCGCGACGGAGGTCAACCCCGCGACGCCGGTGGTCGTCTCGAAGTTCATCGAAGACGCCAAGGAGATCGAGTTCGACGGGGTCGCCCGCGACGGGGAGATCCTGCTCTATGCGATCGGCGAGCACGTCGAGAACGCCGGCGTGCACTCCGGGGACGCCACGGTGGTGATCCCGCCCCAGCGCCTGTACGTCGAGACGACCCGCCGGATCAAGCAGGCCGCGCGCCGGATTGCGCGGGCGCTGGCGATCACCGGCCCCTTCAACATCCAGTTCATCGCCCAGGACAACCGCCTGAAGGTGATCGAGTGCAATCTGCGCGCCTCGCGAACGTTCCCCTTCGCGTCCAAGGTCCTCAAGCGCGACTTCATCGCCCTGGCCACGCGGGCGATCCTGGGCGAGGAGGTCGAGAAGGTCGAGGGCTCGAGTCTCGACCTCGAGCGGGTCGGCGTGAAGGCGGCGCAATTCTCCTTCGCCCGCCTGAAGGGCGCCGACCCCACCATGGGCGTCGCCATGGCCTCGACCGGCGAGGTCGGCTGCCTAGGGTTCGAGATGGAGCACGCCCTCTTGCTCGCCCTGCGCTCGGTGGGGCTCCGGCTGGATCGGAAGACCGCCCTGGTCTCGACCGGTCCACCCGAGAGCAAGGCGGCCTTCCTGCCGGTCTTGATGAAGCTGCGACGTCTCGGCTACACCTTCTACGCCACCGCCGGCACGGCGCGCTTCTTTCGCGCCAACGGCATCGACGTTGAAACGCTCCGCTGGCCCCTGGAGCACGGCACGCCCAACTGCATCGACTACATCCGCTCCGGCCAGATCGGGCTCGTCATCAACATCCCCAAGAACAACGAGGAAGAAGAGCTTTCCAACGACTACCTCATCCGGCGCGCGGCGATCGATCACCGCGTGCCCCTGCTCACCAACCTGCGGCTGACCGAGCGGCTGGTGGACGCGCTCGAGCTTGCCGATTTCGACAACCTCCCGGTGCTCGAATGGAGCGAGGTGTGAGCGCGCAGGCCGGGTGAACGGATGCGCCCGCCGGAGCCAGCGTAGCGCAAGAGCCTCGCACAGGCGCCCTCGTCGGACTTGTCGCCCGGGCGATCAAGTGTTATAGTGTTGCAGATGGAGAATCATCCCGCCACCTCGGCTTTGGCTCGGGGGCTCTGCCGGCAGAGGACCGCCGCTGCGGACTTCGCCCCCGCTTGCAAGGAGCGCTGCCGTGTATCTTCGCCCTAGCGTGTCGCTGCGATCGATCTTCGCCATTCTTGTCTGCGCCGCCGCGGCGGGGTCCGTGCTCGCCGATCCGCCGGCCGTCTTCGACCTGCGCAATGTGGGCGGAGAGAACTACGTAACCTCGGTCAAGAGCCAGCAGGGCGGCACCTGCTGGACCCACGGGGCCATGGCGGCCATGGAAGGCAACCTGTTGATGACCGGCAACTGGACCGGCGCCGGAGAAATCGGTGAGCCCGATTTGGCCGAGTACCATCTCGACTGGTGGAACGGGTTCAATCAGCACAACAACGACGATGTCGATCCACCGACCGGCACCGGCCTCGAGGTCCACATGGGCGGTGACTACCGCGTCACCTCGGCCTACCTCTCGCGCAGCGAGGGCGCCGTGCGCGACATCGACGGGCAATCCTACAGCACGCCTCCAGCGCGCCTGCTGCCGAGCTACCACCATTACTACCCCCGCGACATCGAGTGGTTCACGGCCGGCGCCAATCTGGAGAACATCAACACGATCAAGAACGTCATCATGGCCGAAGGGGTACTGGGCACCTGCATGTGTTACGATGGCAGCTTCATCCAGAACTACATCCACTACCAGCCGCCGAGCAGCACGCTGGACCCCAACCACGCCGTCGCCATCGTCGGCTGGGACGACAACAAGGCAACCCAGGCGCCGTTGCCGGGCGCCTGGCTCTGCAAGAATAGTTGGGGCAGCGCCTGGGGATTGGCTGGCTACTTCTGGATCTCCTACTATGACAAGCACTGCTGCCAGCACCCAGAGATGGGCGCCATCTCGTTCCAGGACGTCGTCTACATGCCCTACGACCACGTCTACTATCACGACTACCACGGCTGGCGCGACACCAAGGCCGAGTACAGCACCGCCTTCAACGCTTTCGTGGCCGGCGGCAGCGAGTTGCTGCGCGCCGTCAGCTTCTTCACCGCGGCGGACGGCGTGACGTTCACCGTCCGGATCTACGATCGCTTCGCGGGCGGGCAGTTGCTCGACGAGCTCGCGAGCCAGACCGGATCTCTTCAGTACAGCGGGTTCCACACGGTGGATCTGGACACGCCGGTCTTGTTGACGGCGGGCAACGACTTCTACGTGTGCCTGGAGCTCTCCGCCGGCGGGCAGCCCTTCGATCGCACCTCGGACGTGCCGGTTCTGCTGGGAGCACACTACCGCGTCATCGTGCCGTCCTCGGCCCAGCCGGGACAGAGCTACTACCTCGAGAGCTCGAGCTGGCACGATCTGTACGACATCGAAGACACGGGCAACTTCTGCATCAAGGCGCTGACCACCGACTCGGGCCTGCGCGTCACGCCGGAATTCGGCCTGGAGTCGCTGGGCCCCGTGGGTGGTCCGTTCACGCCATCCGAGATCATCTACCAACTGGAGAATCGCTGTCTGGAGGCGATCGCCTACGAGGTCCAGCTCGCTTCCGCCGCGCCGTGGCTGACCTTGTCGGGGGCCGCGAGCGGCACCTTGACGCCGTCCGCGGTGGCGGAGATTGCGATCGAGGTCAATGCCCAGGCCGCGATCCTGGATCCGGGCGCCTACGTCGCCGATGTCGTCTTCACGAACCTGACCAATCACCAGGGCGACGCGACGCGCACGATCGTCGTCGCGGTCGGTGACCGTGATGTGCATTACTCGTGGACCTTCGACACCGATCCGGGCTGGACGACCGAGGCCCAATGGGCGTTCGGCCAGCCGACCGGGCAGGGCGGCAGCCACGGCTATCCCGATCCCACCTCCGGACACACCGGGTCCCGGGTCTATGGCTACAACCTGAACGGCGACTACACGAACAACATGCCCGAGCGGCACCTCACGGCCCTGCCCATCGACTGCAGCGACTTGTACGCCGTCAAGCTCAGCTTCTGGCGCTGGCTGGGGGTCGAGCAGCCGGAGTACGATCACGCCCACGTCCGGCTGTCCACCGATGGTCAGAGCTGGACGACGGTCTGGTCGAACCCCGCGGAGATCGCCGACAACTCCTGGACGCTGCAGGAGATTGACATCTCAGCGATCGCCAGCAATCAGCCTACGGTCTACTTGCGTTGGACCATGGGCAGCACCGACGGGGGCTGGACCTACTGCGGCTGGAACATCGACGACGTGACGGTCCTGGCCATCGAACGGGCGGGCGCCTCCAGCGTGTCGGGCGAGGAGGCCGGCGATCCGGCCCGCGTGCGCCTGGCGCCGGTGCAGCCCAATCCCTGCGTGTCGCCCGCGTTCCTGAGCTTCACGCTGGCGCAGGGCGAGCAGGTCCGCTTGTGGATCGCCGATGCCGAGGGTCGCCGGGTGGCCGTGCTGGTGGACGGCCCGCGGGCGGCCGGCCGTCACGTGATCGCGTGGAACGGCCGCGGCGCGTTCGGGGCGCCGCTCGGATCCGGGCTGTACTTCCTGAGGCTCGAGGCCGGGGGCACCACGCAGACGCGCAGGCTGACGTTGATTCGCTAGACCCTCACTCGGCCGTGCGCGGATCGGGGCGCGGTGGCCGGCGTTGCATGAAGCGCCCCTCGGCCCAGGCCATGAGATGCTCATCGCAAAGGAGCTCGGCCCGCAGCCGGTACAGGGGCGGCGTGGCTCGCTGGACGAGCGCCCGGATGCGCAGCGCAGCTCGGCAGGGAACCGGTTCCACAAACCGGATGTGCAGGTCTCCGGTCACCGCCTGGATCCCGTGATGGAACAGGCAGTGGGTCATCCCCGCATCGAGCAGGGCCGCCACCACGCCGCCGTGCAACAGGCCTTCGTAGCCCTGCAGTCCCGGATGGGCCTGGAACGTGGCTTGGACGGTGCCGTCGCCCGCCGCGCAGAAGCGCAGGCCCCATGATCCCGAGTTGCGCGCCCCGCACAGCAGGCAGTGCGCGTGCCCATTCTCCGTGCCGGCCGGCGCTGGATGATCAGTGGTCACAGAAGTTCATGCCTGACTTGAGGGTGCCCGCCAGATAATCGACCACGAGCGCCTCGGGCGCATCGGGGGGGGCGCCCACGACAACCTGGATGCCATGCTGCGCGAACAGACCCTGCGCGCGCTGCCCCATCCCGCCGGCGATGATGACGTTGGCGCCGCGCTCCGCCAGCCAGGCCGGCAGGAGTCCGGGTTGATGGGGCGGCGCCGGCAGGTCCTCGCGACGCAGGATCGTCTTCGCCGCCGGATCGGCCTCGACCAAGGCGAAACTCTGGCAGTGGCCGAAGTGCAACGCCAGCTTGCCGTCGGCCAAGGGAATCGCGATTCTCATTGGCTCCTCCTTCAGAGACCCAAGTCAGACCACACTTGACGCACGTCCGTCGCCGAGGGCGCATCCGTCTCCACCACGGCGCGCATCTCGAGCTGGGCGCGGGTGATCGCGCGATCGTAGCGGACGCGGCCGGTCACGCGGGCGCCGCTCGCTCGCGCGCGCTGCTCGATCCGCTCGGCCGTGGCGGGATTGAGATCCCACTTGTTCACGCACACTGCCGCCGGAATGCCAAAATGGCGGGCCAGACTCAGCACCCGCTCCAGATCGTGCTCGCCTGAAACGGTCGGCTCGGTCACTGCCAGCACCAGCGCAGCGCCGGTCACGGACGCGATCACCGGACAGCCGATGCCCGGCGGGCCGTCCACGATCACCAAGGAACGCCGCTCCTGCTCCGCCAGGCGCCGCGCCGCCTGGCGGACGGTGGAAACGAGCTTACCCGAATTCTCGCCCGCGACGCTCAAACGCGCGTGGACCATCGGGCCCGAGCGCGTGTCGGACACCATCCACTCGCCGCACACCCGCTCGGGAAAGTCGATCGCCTGGGCGGGACAAAACCGAACGCATACCCCGCACCCCTCGCACGCCACCGGGTCGACGGCGTAGCCGGGGTTCCCCGGAGCAGATTCACCCTTGAGGATCGCCCCGAAGCGGCAGAGCGCAGCGCACTCCCCGCAGCCCGTGCAATCGCCAGGACGGATGATCGCCTCGCGCCCGCTGCGAAACTCGTGAGTTTCTCTGATGCGGGGACTCAAGACCAGGTGCAGATCGGCGGCGTCCACGTCGCAGTCGGCGACGACCGCCCCATTGGCCAGCACCGCGAATGAGGCCGCCAGGCTGGTCTTGCCCGTGCCGCCCTTGCCGCTGATGACGACGAGCTCCGGCACCATGACGTCAGATCCGTTCTCGAACCGGCCGCGCGGGCCGGGGCGCCCCGGTCGCCTCCGGCCGCAGCGCATCCACACTGGTCAACAACCCCTCCAACAGACCACGGTATTCAGGCAGCGCATCGACCAGCAGGTCGCCCCGGGAATAGGCCTCGGCGATGCGCCGGTCGTCGGGGATCTCGGCGAGCAGGGGAATGCCCTCGCGGGCGCAGAATCGGTGCACGCGGTCGTCGCCGCTCCCGGCCCGATTGACGGCCACTCCGAATGGGATCGCGAGCTCGCGCACCATCGCCACCGCCAGCTCGAGGTCGTGCAGGCCGAAGGGCGTCGGTTCCGTGACGAGCAGCACGACATCCGCCCCGCGCAGCGTAGCGATGACCGGACAGGATGTGCCCGGGGGCGCATCCAGGATGACCAGCGCGCCGCTCGTGCCGAGACGAGCCTTGACCGCTCGGATGAGCGGCGGGGCCATGGCGACGCCCACATCGAGACGGCCCTGGATCAAAGTGATGCGATCGGCCTGCAGTGTTTCGATGACGCCGATGCGCCGGGGCGTCTCGCGGATCGCCTGTTGCGGGCAGACCTTCAGGCAGCCGCCGCATCCGTGACACAGCTCCGGGAAGACGAGCGGCGTGGTCTGGAGCGACACGATGGCATGGTACTGGCAGAACCGCCCGCATTCACCGCAACCATCGCACCGGGACTCATCCACCTCCGGAACCGGCAGCGTCACCGTGTCCCGGCCGACCGGCGTGCCCCGTAGGAACAAGTGCGCATTCGGCTCCTCGACATCGCAGTCCAGGAGCTGCACGCGCGCTGCTGCGACGCGCGCGAGATTCACCGCGACGGTGGTCTTGCCAGTGCCGCCTTTGCCCGAGGCCACGGCCAGAATCATGCCTGCGCCCAGTTCATGCCCAGTGTCCATCCACGTCGGCTGCCTGCGCGGGGACCAACGTCCCTGATTGGTAGGCCTTCAGCGCTGCCGCGACGGTCGGCTCCTTGGTGGTGTAGACCTTGACCCCGGCGGCCGTCAGCACGCGGAAGGCCTTCGGGCCGCAGTGGCCGGTCACCAGGCAGTCGGCCCCTGCCCGGGCGACGGTCTCCGCGGCCTGCACGCCGGCGCCCTGGGCGGCGTTCAGGCTCTGTTGGTTGTCGATCACCTCGAAGTCGCCCCGCTCGAGGTCATAGATGATGAAGCGCGGCGCCCGGCCGAAGCGGCTGTCCAGGGGCGCGTCCAGAGTCTCGCCCGTGGCTGTGAAAGCAATCTTCATGAATCCCTCCCGTGCGCCGTGCCCGGCCGACGGCGGTCAGTTGTACGCCTCCATGATCTCCCGCGGTTCGTCCATCAGCGGCCCGGCCACGGCGGCCATGTTGGTCTCTCCCCAGAAGGGCAGCTGCTGATGGGCCGTGAGATACTTCAACGGGATCGGGTGCGTGCCGATCACGACCGGCAGCTGGAATTGGGCCTCGATGAAGGCCTTGAAGCGTCGGATGTTCGGGCAGGGCGGGTACCCGACCACCAAACCGGTCGCCAGATGAATGGCCTGGGCGCCGTTCTTCTTGAATTCCGCCGGAACGTATTCGACGTTGCCGCCCGGACAGCCGCCGCAGGTGGAGTAGCCTACGACCTCGACCGACTCGCCGGCCGGATAGCGGGCAAAGCCGCCGTGGCGCTCGCGCAGCGCCCGGAAGCACTTGCCCCCGCCGCAGTCCTTGTACCGCGCGCAGATGATGATGCCGATCTTCATCCTTCACCCTCCCTGCAGGACGCAGACTCCACCGGCTCATTCGCCCGCCTCGGCGGCCTCGAGCTCACTGAGCCGCTTGTTGATCAGGTCGATCTCCGAGCGCAGGGCTTCCGCCTGCTGGCGGAGCATCTCCTTCTCCTGCCCTGCCGGAGGCATTCCCGGCACCGGCGCCGGCATGCCGCAGCGCATCCAGCCCGGCAATCCCGTGGCGTAGTACCGGTGCCGCCACCCGCGACCGCCGAAGCCGCCACCCCGCCGGCCGCCGCCGCGACCCAAGCCCGGACCGGCGCCACGCCCGCCGAAGCCCCGCCCGGGAACGGGGTTCATGTACCCTGGCATCCCATGGCCCGTGCAGTAGCCGGCCCCCCGACCCGTCATCGGCCCCGCACCCGCGGGTCCGGTTCTATCACCTCTTGGCATGATGGCACCTCCTCTCATGATGGTTGGGGCTCTTCATGATTGGGACCGGACCAGAGCCGCCCCACACTTCGGACATGCCCGCTGCGGGCAGGGCCGGCCCCGTTCATGCGGTTCCTGATACCCGCACGCCGGGCATAAACACAGACCGCCTGGCCCCGCCGCCCTGGGTCCACCCATGCGACCCGGGCCCTGGCCTCGGCCTTGACCTTGGCTTCGGCCTTGACCCTGACCCCGGCCCTGACCTTGGCCTTGGCCTTGGCCTTGGCCTTGGCCTCGGCCTTGGCCTTGGCCCTGTCCTCGGCCTTTGCCTTGGCTTCGGCCTCGACCCTGACCTTGGCCTTGGCCTTGGCCTTGGCCTCGACCCTGACCTTGGCCTTGGCCTTGGCCTTGGCCTCGGCCTTGACCCTGGCCTTGACCGCCCCGGCCGCCATCTCGACCGCGGCCAGGAGCACCTCCGCCTCGCCCAGATGACGAACCGACATCAAGCATTGCGCCCTCCTCCCGGCCACTCGCACGCCTGCAGCGCCTCCGCCGCGACCACCCGCAGCAGCCGGGCATGGCGTAGCGGGAGCTCTGCAATCCTCCCGACAGCCAAGCCTGAATGACCTCCCGCAGATCGCCGGCCACGAAAGCGATGACCTCGATGCCGTAGGCCGAAACCAAAGCCTGCATGGGCCGGGAGATCGCTCCGCAGACAAGCGTGCTCGCCCCCAGCTCGACCAGACGGAGCGCCCGCTGGGCAGGCATCTGATCCGCAAGGGTCTCCCGCCGCTCGGCAACGATGTCCCCCGCCCGAACTTCGATCAGATGGATCTCGCGGGCGACGTCGAACACCGGTGCGACTCGATTGTCCCAGGCGGCAAACGCGGCCTTCATCGTCGTGGCCCCCAGCATCAGCTCCGCCGACCCATCACCAACTTGCATCCATCGTGCCAGCGCGCGGTCGGGCAGGGATGTGACCCGTAATCGTCATCTCTTGAATTACTTAGAAGGCCGACGCGGGTCGCCGACGGAAAAGGATCTGTCGCACAATCGCGACTTAACTAGCCGTAGCGAGTCGCAGTAACGCTACCCCGCTGAGCGCCGCCCGGTTCGTCCCGGCGGGCGCGCATCGGCGATCCCCAGCTTCTTCATCTTGCGGAACATGGTGCTCTTGTGGACTCCGAGCTCACGGGCCGCCGCCAGGCGGTTGTGCCCATGCCGCGCCAGGGCGGTCCGGATGGCCTGGGCATCGAGCGCGTCGCGGGCGGCTTTCATCCCGGTCACCGGCACACTCCCGGAGCCGCCGGCCGTCAACTCCTCGGGAAGGTGCGCAATGCCAATCTGTCCAGCGGCGCAAAGGACGAACGAGCGCTCGATGACATTCTGCAGCTCGCGCACGTTGCCCGGCCACGCATGGGCCATGAGCAGCGACAGGGCCTCGGGGGAGATCCCCTGAAGGCTCTTCTGCTGGAGGCGGTTGAATCGCTCGATGAACTGCTCGACCAGCAGCGGGATGTCTTCCTTGCGGCTGCGCAGCGGCGGCAGCGCGACGCGCACCACGTTGACGCGGTAATAGAGATCCTCGCGGAAGGCTCCGGCGCGCACCTGCTGCGCCAGATCACGGTTGGTGGCGACGATGACGCGGACATCGGCCGTGACCGAGCGCGTTCCCCCCAGCGGCTCGTAGGTCCGGTCCTGCAAGACGCGCAGCAAGCGCACCTGCAGCGCCGGGCTCACCTCGCCGATCTCATCGAGAAACAGCGTCCCCCCCTTGGCCAGCGCGAATCGGCCGGGCTTGTCCCGGTTTGCTCCGGTGAAGGCGCCGGCCTTGTAGCCGAAGAGCTCCGATTCGAGGAGCGTGTCGGGCAGGGCCGCGCAATTGACCGGCACGAAGGGCCCCGCGCGCCGCGGGCTGAGGGAGTGGATCGTTCGGGCCACCAGTTCCTTGCCGGTCCCGGTCTCACCGAGGATGAGCACCGTGCTCGGGCTGGCAGCAATCGCGGGCAAGACCTCGAAGACGCGCTGCATGAGGGGGCTGCGGCTCACCAGGTCTCCCACGCGCGACCGCGCGTCCAGCTCGCGACGCAGCGCTTCGATTTCGCTCAGGTCTCTGAAGGTCTCCGCCCCACCGATGATGCGTCCCTGGGCATCGCGCAGCACGGCGGTTGACACACTGATGGGGATGCGGGCGCCGCGGGCATTGATGATGTAGCCCGATTGCCCAATGATGGCCTTGCCCGTCGCGAGCGTCTGGCGCAGGGCGCACTCTGCCTCGCACATGCTCGACCGGAAGACCTCGGAGCACAGGCGGCCAAGCGCCTCCCGGCGCGGCGTGCCGGTGATCTCTTCGGCCGCCCGGTTGAACGAGGTGATGCGCCATTCGAGATCGACGGTGAAGACGCCGTCGGAGATGCTCTCGAGGATGGCCTCCGTGGGGGTCGGGGCAGGTGTTCGCCGTTGACGGCGGCGATCGCTCATCGCGGTCCTCCGAGACTGCGCGCCGAGTGGTTCGCTGATCCACGTGTAGTCAGGCGGAGGCATGGGCGCAAGGACAATCAGCGCCCCCTCCGGTCGCGCCTCCGGCAGCCTGCTTCTCACTCGGGGCAGCCGGAACCCAACCGGCGGAACCCGGTTGCCCCCGGCCGGGCATGCCCGGTACCCTGAAGTCGGCGCCGACCTCGCCCCCGCCGCTGCGGAACCGCCGGACCGCACGCCCGGGCTCGGGTCGCCACCCGGCGCTGGCGGTCGGGCGAAGACGCGATTGCGAACGGAAAGGGAACCATGCCCGCCAACCTCTCACCGGACTACATCCGCCTCGAGGAGAAGCTGCGCCAGACGCGCGACCCGCAGGAACGCCTGGTCATCCTGCGCGAGATGCTGACGGTGATACCCAAGCACAAGGGCACCGAGAAGATGCAAGCCGACCTCAAGCGGCGCATCTCGAAGCTGGAAGAGGCGGCGGAGCAGAAACAGAAGCGGGGGGCGCGCGACCTGTTCCACGTGGCGCGCGAGGGCGCCGGTCAGATCATCCTGGCCGGACCGCCCAACTCGGGCAAGTCGAGTCTACTGGCGCGCCTCACGCACGCGGCGCCGCAGATCGCGAACTACCCCTTCACCACGCAGCTGCCGATGCCCGGCATGGTCCCCTTCGAGGACGTGCAAATCCAGCTTGTGGACACGCCCCCGCTGTCGCGCGAGTACACCGAGTCGGCGCTGTTCAACACCTTCCGGGTGGGCGACATGATTCTCTTCGTCGTCGATTTGGCCGCGCCCGACCCCGCCGGCGACCTGCTCGACTGCCTCGCGCTCCTGGAGGAGCACTTCATCCGCATCAACCCCGCCGCGCCGCTCCACGCGGCGGGTAGCGCCGCCACGGTCGAGAAGCGCGCGTTCATCTTCGCCAACAAGACCGATCTCGGTAACCCCGAGCAGGTCGCCGGGCTCGCGGAGGTCCTGGGCGCAGGCACCCCGATCCTGATCGGGTCAGCCGAAACGGGCGCGGGGCTGAGTGCTCTTCCCCGGGCCCTCTTCGACGCGCTCCAGATCATCCGGATCTACACGAAGAAGCCGGGCAAGAAGTTCGAGCGCGGCGTTCCGTTTGTGCTGCCGGCCGGCGCGACGGTCATGGATGCCGCCCCCATCATCCACAAGGAACTGGCCGAGAAGATGCGTTTCGCGCGCGTCTGGGGTTCCGGCAAGCACCAGGGCGTCAGCGTGGCCCGGGATCACGTGTTGGCCGACGGGGACATCCTTGAGATCCACTCGGGGTGAGTCCCGGCAGCATTGACGACGGCGGGCCCGGGGAGCGATTCCCCGGGCCCGTCCGCCGGCCTGCTTCGCGCTTCGACGCTCGGCTACCGGAGCACGAGCATCTTCTTGCCCGAAGTATAGCCATCATGGGTGGCCATCTGCATCCAGAAGACGCCGCCACCCACACGGTTGCCGTTCGAGTCCGTCCCGTCCCAGACCACCGAGTTCTCGCCGGCCTGAGCCTCGCCGTCCATCAACGTCTTGACCAGGCGACCCGACACATCGAAGACCGACAGGTTCACCTGACCCTGGCTGGCCATCGAGAAGCGGATCGTCGCCCGCGTGTTGAACGGGTTCGGACGACTCTGATACAGGTGATTGACCATCCCCACGTTGGTGACCGGAGGCTCCTCCACCGCCGTGTTGATGCACGGATAGGTCCACTTCGTGAACGGACTGCCGCCCGCGGCGAACCACGTCAGCATCGGACCGTACAGGTTCGTTGTGCCCGCCACGATGCAGGCGCTATCGCTCGCGCACGGCTCGCCGCCGCAGTTGCGCTGCGCCAGGTGGTGGAAGCTGAAGCCGTTCACCGCCGACCGCCAGTTCGCCACGCCCGACTGCTGCTTGCTGCGGACCACCTGGGCGAAGCTCACGTACTGATTGTTGCCCGTCAGCTCGTAGCTCCAGAAGTCCAGGTTGCCCACCGCGTTCTGCACGCCCGGCTGCAAGCCGAGCACGTTGTAGTCGTACTCCTGCGGGCAGCCGTTGCCGTAGACCGCGTCGCCCGGCGCGCCGATCTGGAACAGCGCGCCCGAGACCGGCTGGATGTAGACGCAGTAGGCCGGGTCCTCGTTGTAGTCACGATAGGACTGGGCCACCAACGTCGTCCCCAGCACGTTGTGGCTGAAGTTGATTGCCAGGCCCTGGACAGGATCCGCCATGACCTCGCACATCGCGTCGCCGTCGAAGATGATGCCGCGACGCACGTTGGCCAGGCCGCAGTTGGTCGTCTCGAGCCAGGACTCGAACATGGTGAAGTCCTCGGGCTCGCAGCTGCCGATCCCGAAGAGGCCGTTGCACCAGACGATCAGGCGGTAGCCGAGCAACTGCTCCGTCGTGCAGCCGTTGTTGCCGTAGCCACCCGGATTGAATCCGGTGCCGCCCAGATCGCGCTTGAAGGAGGCATTGTAGTTCGACGAGTTGTCCGTGAAGTCGAACTTGTCGAACGGAATGCCCAGCTGCTGCAGGGCCGGGATCATGTACGTCTCCGTGTTGCCCCGGTTGTAGGCGTCCACGTAGAGCATCGACGGCCACTGCACCTCGTACAGCTCGTTCGGCTTCAGCTCCATCG
>CAZRWW010000035.1:19162-50506 GCA_964603725.1 uncultured bacterium | reverse complement strand
CCATGACGGGGATTACTCCTACATCAAAGTGTCTTGACGGATGGGGAACACAACAGGACCGGAGTTGGTCCCGGAGGAACGACGCGATGAAGGGGATGAGTTGGAGCAACCGGAGATGTTGCACTAGCGGGCGCCCAGGGACCCAAGGGGGGAGGGTAACTTCCAAACTCAGAGTGAGATCAAGTCTTCGGGATGGACAGTGCATCTCCGGGGCCGGCCAGCCCAATGCTGAGACCTAATGAAACCCCTCCACCAACATGAGATCCCCCACAGCCCTCTCGACCCGCGTGTAGAGGCAGCTCGAACACTCCCGATCCAGCGCGATGCTCGAGGCCCCCAGCCCAACTAGCCGGGCCAGCGTCACCAACTCCCCTAGATCCGGATCGCGACGCGCCAGCAGGGAGCCCTGCTGGTCCTCGATGATGAAGACAACGTGATCGCCGCAGACGGCCCAGCTGTTCCACTTACTCAGCGGGGGATACTCCGATTCCCACAGGGAACCGCGGATGGGTTGCACCGGGGCGTTCCCACCAGGCATATCGAGCGCGCTCAGCGCCAGACGCCACAGACCAGCACTGTCGAGTTTGGCATAGTAGAAGTTGCCGTCGGGGCACTCATAGCCGCGAACGCCGCCATCGACCGTCACGCGGGTTGCGCCGGTGGCGGAGGAATCGCTGGGATCCAGGCGCCAGATATCCCACCGATCGTCCGCCTCCCTGGAGAAGTACAGCCAGCGGCCGTCGAGCGACCAATCCGACACAAACGCGTTCGTCGGTCCAAGCTGCAGGCGACGGGGCTTCCCACCATCCAACTCGATGACGTATAGCTCCTGGATTCCCCTGGGATTGGCGTGGAATGCGATGTGAGTGCCATCTGGCGACCAACGTGGCTGGGCAACAAGACAGCCGTTGAAATCGGTGAACTGGTTGGGGCTCGATCCGTCTTGTTGGCAGACCCACAACTCGAGTGTGCCGGAGCGCGTCGATGTAGAGGCAATGTGTTGGCCGTCAGGCGAGAGGCTCGGATCGGAGTTCCAGTGCGACGACACGACGACGGGGGTGGCATCGGCCTGATTCGGATCCCCGAGCCTGGCACGCCAGATGTTCCTCTCATGGCTGTAGTGATGATAAACCAGCCGGTCGGCATTGCGGCAGACCGAGGGAGTGTGGATCCAGTCTCCGAGCACCGACGACCAAGAGACGGCACCATCCGACAGGTGGACCCGCCAGAGTGAGAAGGAACCCTCATGAAGCGCGGAGCAGAGGAGGTCCTCGCCGGTGCGTGTCCAGTCGAAACCCATCACGTACAGCAGGCCTTTCCGGACACACCGAGCCTCGCCGCCACCGCTTGGCACCACCCACATGTCTTCGAACCCGGAAGCATGACGCCGGAGGAAGGCGATCGTCATTCCATCGGGGGAGAACTCGGGTTCCACATCGTCGCGGCCCAGGGGGGATTGGGGCGTCAGCGCCCAAACCTCGTCGGTTGTCAGGTCGCACAGAAACAACTGCGTTGATCGATCGGTTTGTGTGCGAGTCGCGTAGACGATGCGGGTCCCGTCCGGAGACCAACCGAAGCCACCCCCGAATCCCAGGGGAGCCGAGATGATGCGCCGGGAGGGGCCGCCCAGAGCGGGTAGGGTGCGGATTTCTGCACCAGGACCCTCGTCATGGATGTAGGCGATCGTCGATCCATCCGGTGACCAGACCGGGTGGATGTCGACCGCGGGATGGTCGGTCAGACGCAGGGCGGACGCGGCGCCGATCTGGAGCACGTAGAGATCGTAGTTCTCTCCCTGTGGGCCATCCCAGGAGAAGGCCACCAGTCGGCCATCCGGCGACAGCGCAGGGGTGACCTCATTGCCCGGATAGGACGTCAGTGGCCGTGGTCTGAACACCTCACCCCTCTCCGTCGCTTGCTCCCGGTCCCGCGTGAGGATCCCATAGAGCCCCACTGCCACAGCAACGAGGGCCGCGGCTGCGGCGCATAGCACGGCCCTCCTCGGGAATCCGACCCATGCTGGCAGGCCCCGGGCCTCGGGAGGAGACGGCCCACCTGCGGCCGGTGATGCCACATCGGGAATCCCTCCCGGTGCGGTCGTGGCGGTGGCGGGCTCGATCGGCCGCACGGGGGCAAGGGTCCGATAGCCTCCCTTGCGGATCGTCTCGATGTAACGCGGCGTGCGTGTGTCATCGCCCAAGAGGCGGCGCAGCTCGGATATGCCGCGCGTCAGCACTTCCTCACCCACGACGACGTCCGGCCAGACGCGATCCAGAAGCTCCTCCCGTGTGAAGACTTCGCCTGGCTGGGATGCGAGTACCACGAGCAGATCCATCAGCTTGGGCTCGAGCTGATGGGTCGCATCCGGGCAAGAGACTCGGTTGAGGCGAGGATCGATGCGCCAATCCCCGAAGCGGAAAGACAACGGAGCGGGGGTCTTGCCGGCGCGTGAGGGCACGCTATCTCCCGGCTTTTCAGGAGGTTCTACGATGACTGCCCCTCCGGCCCCTCAATCTGCTGCGCGGGCGACCATCCCCTAAACAAAACCTCTGGAGATCTTATGGACTCCCTCAGGTGCAGCGCAATCAGAACTCTCACCATGTTGGCTGTATCCCGAGGCGGGCGTCGCGACATCCCGAGGCGGACGTCGCGACGCCCGCGGCTGGGAGGGTGGAGCCATGGGTAACCGGCGGAGTAGGCCGGCACAACGGAGGATGTCATGCGTGCAAGGACAGGATGTAGAAGGCTGGTAGGGATTTTGTGGGCAATGCTGGGGCTGCTGAGTACCCCCCCCGGTCCTGGATGTGCCCGTCTTGGCGAGCAGACGGTCCGCGGATCGGGCAACGTGGTTCAGGAGACCCGCGAGGTTGGCGCGTTTGCATCCGTGGCGTTCATGACCTCCGGGGACCTGGAGATCGAGGTCGCCGATCGGGAAGCGCTGCTCGTCGAGGGTGAGGACAACCTGTTGAACTATGTCGAGACCAAGGTGGTCGACGGCGAACTCGTGATCCGACATCGAGGCAATGTGGCTCCCATCCCCACCAAACCGCTGCGCTTCCATTTGCAGGTTCGCCAGCTGGACGGAATCACCTTTGCATGCGATGGGAGCGTGAGCGTGCCGCATCTGGAGACCAATCGCCTGAGTATCCTACACAGCGGATCGGGCCGGATCGACGTAGGAGTCCTGCAGACCGACATCTTGACGGTGCACAATAGCGGGTCCGGTGTGGTGGCCTGCGAACGGGTTGACGCTCGGGGGTGTCGCTTGATTGCGAGCGGGTCCGGTGACACCGAGATAGCGCACCTGGAAGGCCTGGCCAACGATGTGCGTCTCACCGGTGGGGGCAAGATCGTCATTTCGGAAGGCAGTGTGGTCGAGCACGAGGTATTCGTGAGTGGGTCGGGTAACCTCAATGCCCAAGGGCTTCACAGCGCTCTGGTCGAGGTGATGGTGAGCGGCTGCGGCAATGCCACCGTCTACGCCCAGGAATTCCTCGATGCCACGATCACAGGCAGTGGGGACATCCACTACCGCGGACACCCACAGCTTCACAGATCGGTAACCGGCTCGGGCAAACTGCGTCGGATTGGGTGAGACACCTGTCGGATTGATCGGAGGAATCTACCATGCTACCAGCTTCCAAACCTTGCTATGCAAGCCTCACAGAGGCGAGGGTCCATGCGTTGGTCGCCGCCGTTGCCGCCTTCCTGGTGGCCACTCCAGCCGGCGCGGGAGAGGTGACCCTGGTCGATGGGGTGGCGCACGTGCAAAACCCGGCAACGCCGTCTCGGGGGACCGAGACGCTTCATCTCCAGGAGGTCTGGCGGGCAGGCGGCGCAAAGGACGAGGAGGTCTTCTTCGGGCTGATCAGCGACGTCTGCGGCGATGAACAAGGCAATTGCTACGCTCTGGACGCCCAGCTCTGTCAGGTGCACGTCTACTCGCCCGAGGGGCGGCGATTGCGCACGCTGTTCCGTCAGGGAGAAGGGCCGGGTGAGGTTGAGTCTCCCCGCGACATGGTCTTGCTCGGCGATGGCAGCGTGGGCCTCGCCGAGGAGTTCCCGGGCAAGATCGTGAGAATGGATCGAACCGGAAACCCGCTCAGTAGCATCGTTCCGGGATCGGAGGACCCCACCCGCGGCGGATGGGTCAGTCTGATCATGGCCTGCTGCCGCGGCGATCACCTGATCTGCACGGGGGCGCAGCCGGGCCAGAATGACCGCCCGGGCACGCGCACCCGCATCTATTTCCTGGCAAGCTTCGCCGCAGGCGGCCGTGAAGAGGTCCGCTACCTGCAGACGCAGAATTTCTGGGACTTCAGCAAGTACGTCTTCTCGGAGAGGCTCGATACGCCCCCTTTCTGGTGGGGCGCCGAGGTCGGCCCCGACGGGCGCGTGTATGCCGTGGCCGATCGAGATCGCTATGCGATCTCGGTATTCCATCCCGACGGAACCCTGGAACGTGTCATCGAGCGTGACTTCCAGCTCTGGAAACGCATGCCCGCCGAGTATGCGCGCATGCGGCTGCTCTTCGAGAGCGCTGTCGGTGGCCTCAGCATCCCCTACACGATCGATGTCGAGGCGTACGAGCCCGCAATCTCGTACTGGCACCGGCCGCTACACTTGGCTGCCGACGGAACGCTGTGGGTCGTGAGCAGTCGGGGCATACGGGAACAGGCGGATGGCATCATGCTGACCTACGACGTGTTCGACCCCGAGGGGCATTTCATCCGGCAGGTGGCGATGGCGTGCGAGGGCAACGGGGTCGACGATGCCCTCTTCTTCCTTGACGGTGATGGGATCGTGCTGGTCAGGGGCTATCTCGATGCCCTCGCGGCCCAGTTCGGGCGAGGCTCCGTGCTCTCGGGGGAAGAGGAGGAGCACACGGTGCCGGAGATCGTGTACTATCGGGTGCCGCCATCCCATTGAGAGTGCTGCTGGAGGCTGACCCGGCGGACGGGACCGGGCATCCGGCCCGTGGGTCCCCAAAACCCTGTACGGCGCTGAGACCAGTCTTCGAGTCCAGCCCTGCTTCATCACAATCGCACCAAGCCTTCACTCTGCCTCTATGGTCGCCGAGCACGTGGCAGGCTCGCAAGATGGAAGTGCAGGACTGGAGCAGTGCGGGCACGCCGAGGCCACGCTCGCCGGACCGCAGGGACAGGATGGGAGCCTCCGCGCCTCGGAGCCAGGCCGCCGTTCGTTCGTAGTGGTGATGCAGACCGCCCAGGTGCTCGATCTCGACCACGGACCTTGACCGGCAGATTGAACGCCGCGTCCATCCGGGCAGTCCATCTCGAGCGATTGATGGCAGCGCCACGGATGGTAGTAGGCGAAGTAGCAGGTGAGGATGCGCCGCAAGACGGTCGGGACGACGAAGAAGTCGACGGCAATGATCTCCTTGACGTGGTTCTTGAGGAACGCGCGCCAGGTTGCCGACGGGGGCTTACGCTGGCGGACCATGTACTTGGCGACGGTGGACTTGGGGAGGTGGATGCCGATCTTGGCGAGTTCACCTACGATCCGAGGTGCACCCCAGAGGGGGTTGGCGGTCGACATGCGGCGGATCAGGTCGCGGATCTCGCGAGGCACAGCCGGCCTGCCCGGTTTCCCTGTTCGGCTGAGCCTCACCCAGTAATCGCGGAACCTCCGGCGCCGCCAAGCGATGACCCTCTCCGGCTGGTCGATCACGAGTGACTCGCGCCAGTCGGACCATATCCGAGAGAGCCAGGACCAGAAGATGCGGTCGCGAGTGCGGATGCGGGGCCGACGACGGGTTCGGTGGTAGACGCCCGGCTGATGCCGGAGCGCCAGATTCTCGATCTGGAGGGCGGTGCGGGATCGGACGACCCCGGTGATCATGGCGAGCAGAGTGGCAAGCCAAACCATGGTGCTGATATCCTGATGTTTGGTGGGCTGTGATCCGGGACCGCGATGCGATAGGGTTGCCGAGCGGGATGTCAGATGGCAAGCGGGATCTCAGGCGGGCCGATCCGGTTCTTGCGCCTGCCGGGGAAGTCCAGCAGAAGCAGGCCGATGTGGTTTTCGGGATAGACAGGACACACCGTCAAGCCCGAGCTGGCCCGGCCTCACTTCCCGTCACCTCGGCCAGCATCCGCATGATGTCCGCCTCGACCGCGCGATCGAGGTCGTCCTCGAGCACGAAGGCGAGACCCTCACCGACCACCCCGCGGAGCACGGCCCTGCTCGTTTCACGAACGACGGATCCATCCGGCCGTTGCTCCTTACACGGCTTGATATTTCGGCGAAGTTCCAAAGTCACATATCCGCCGTGACCATCGGGACGCACCATGAGATCCTCTGCGACTGTCTCATGGCAGAGCGAGTAGAACCGATCGCGCGCAGCGCCATACTCCATCCTGGCCAATCCAGACGTTCCCAACTCCGATGTCGTGTCACGGAGGCTGTGCGCCTCACTCTCCGGCAGGCCGAGGCGCCGCGTTCTTCACGTACTTGTCGAACCAGGCGATCTGCTCCGCCAGCACGGTCTCGTTCGACTCCAGCGCCGAGTAGCCGTGCATCTCGAATGGGAGCGTCACCAGGCGGGCCGTGCCGCCGTTTCCCCGGATGGCCTCGTAGAGAAGCTCGGACTGGATCGGACGGGTTCCGGGGTTGGGGTCCGCCTCTCCGTGGATCAGGAGGACGGGGTACTTGAGCTTGTCGATGTGAAAGTACGCAGAAACCTTGACGTAGGTATCGGTCGCTTGCCAGAGGGTGCGGCGCTCGCTCTGGAAGCCGAAGGCGGTCAAGGAGCGATTGTAGGCCCCGCTGCGGGCGATGCCGGCGCGGAAGAGATCGGAGTGGGTCAGCAGGTTCACCGTCATGAGCGCTCCGTGGCTGTGTCCCATGACCCCGATGCGGTCGCGGTCAACCACCCCGAGGTCGACCGCCTTGTCCACCGCGGCCTTGGCTCCGGCGAGGAGCTGGTCCAGATAGGTGTCATAGATCTTCTTGGAGTCGCCGACCACCGGCAGCGACGGGTCGTCGATGACGGCGTACCCCAGGAGCAGGAAGTAGAGCTGATGCTGCCAGGTGATGGTGGTGAAGCGCTGGGTCGACCCGAACACCTGGCCGGCCGCGCTGGGGTCGGCGTAATCGAGCGGATAGGCGTCGACCACGGCGGGCAGCCGCGTCCCTGCCCGGTAGCCGGCCGGGAGATAGAGCGTGAAGGAGAGGTCGAGACCGTCGTCGCGCTTGTAGGTGATCAGTTGCTTGGTGATCCCCCGGATCTGCGGCGTAGGATCGGTGAAGTGGGTGATGGAACGGCCCAGCGACGAGACCCAGCACGGTTCCCCCGCGGCCGGCGCGGAGGCCGTGCGCTGCTCCAGGGTTCGTATGCAGTAGTTCGGCGGATCCTTGGGGGTCTCGCGGCGGACGAGGAACTGACCCTGGGAACGGTCGGTCCATCCCTGGAAGGACTCGTAGGCGGTCTTTTCGCAGCGGAAGAGGCGCTCGGCCTCCAGCGTCTCCAGATCGAGCTTGTCGAGAAACGGGCGGTCACCGTCGGGAGAGGCGCCCTGCCCGCGCATCCAGATGGTGTTTCCTTCCTGTTGCACCACCCAGTACCCGTTGGCCAGAGGATGGAAGACGGGATACCCGGGATGGTTGTAGCGATCGTCGGAGCTGAGTTCCCACAACTTCCGCAGCTCTGCTCCCGGCTCGTCGACCTCGAGGCTGTTCGTGCGGGTCCAGTGCTTGATGTAGTCGTCCTCGGTGACGAAGGCCAGGTCCGGCCGATCGCTCCACCAGACTCCGCCGAAGCGATCCACCGTACGGACCAGCTCCCGCGGCGTATCGACGAAGGGCGCCTCCCAGATCATGACCTTGTCGCGGTGTTGCACCTGGTTGTCCCAATCGCCGCCGTCGAGCGCCTCCACCCACAACAAGGTCGCCGGCGCAGTGGCACGCCACTGGAACTCCCGCGGGCCTTCGGGCACGCCCCAGATGGGCACGGATTCGTGCAGGGGAAGGGAAGCGATGTGTTTGACCTGCGTTCCGCGCGAGTCCCACACGTCGACCTCCCGCGGGAAGCGGTCGTAGGTGGTCAGGCGGGAGTAGGGTCGGTGGATCGACTCCACCAGGAGATAACCGTCGGGCGAAGGTGACGCGCCGACATAGATGCCGGGGGGGCCAATCGGGGTCGTTGCGCCGCCCTCCACATCGACCAGCATGAGCTGTGTCGATCCGAAGAAGTCGAAAAGCACTTCGTCATGCGCCGTGGCGAGCACGTCGCGCACCTCGTAGGTGCTGGCGGCAGAGCCGCCGGAGGTTTCCTTGACGCTCGGCCCCGCCGGGACCGGCGGCGGAGGGGGCGGGGCTCCCTGCCCGGCCGGCACCGCTCGAACGAGAAGGGTGCGCTGGTCGGGCATCCACTGGCAGACTGCGCCGAAGAAGGGGTTCAGGCGCACCCCTTCGATCTTGCGGACCCGCGGGCTCTCCGCGTCGCCCACCCACAACTCGATCGCGTCCGGAGTGACCACGGCGAAGGCATAGCGCTTTCCGTCCGCCGACCAGTCCGGCATGTCCACCTTGGCGCCTTCGGGAAGCGCCACCCTCATGCTGGAGCCGTCCGCCACCCGCACCAGCTCGAACGCGCTCAAGTAGTCGGAGCCGTAGAGGCTGTGATTGCGCGCCACCACCCGGATGCCGGCGAGCTTGTGCATCGGCTCCGCCAGATCGGCGATCGACGGGTAGGGAATGGGGGTCGCCAGAAGTAGGGTCGCGCGCGTCGGGTCGAGAGAACCGTACGGAAACGGCGGCGCCAGCATCACGTCGAGAACCTCTTGGGGCGGTTTCTGCCAGGTGTCGGTATCGGCCGAGGCGCCGAGGACGGCGAGCAGAAGACAGACAACCGCGAGAACAGGGGAGCGGAGTGACAACAAGCGGACTGACAACCAGGGCTTCATCGGAACCTCCGGGTCGGATGGCGACTGCTCGTCAAGCCGGGTCTCTTGCCCCGGCCACGCGTCCGGGAGGATACCCGGTCGGCCGGCGTTGGAGGGAGGGAAATCCCCGACGCGCGTGTGCCCGACGCCGCGCTCCCCTGCCCAGGGGGCGGCTCCTGCTCCGGGTCCTCCTTCACGACGCCCTGAGATGCCCGCGCTGCTCGGCCGCGATGGTATTGACACTCCTGTCCGCCGGTCGCTATGCTCTTCTTGATAGACGCGGCCAGCGAGAGGTCCCGGTGTTCATCGACGTCCCATCCCACGGGTCGCCGTCTTCAGGATCCGGCAATCGTCCGGGTGCCTGCGTGCTCTGTCCGTGCCGACGCCGGAGCCGCATCAACAGAAGGGCTGCCTCCCATGAACGGCCGATCCGCCCCCGGTCCAATCCACCTGCGCGCGACCAGCGCAACTTCTGCGAAGTCCGTGGTGGGCGTGCTGTGCATCCTGGGTCTCCTGGGCCCGTTGGCGGTAGGCGTGGCGCGGTCCGACCCGGATGAACTCGGCCGCGCGGTTCTCGTGGCGCATTACGTGGCCGCGCTCTCCTTCAGCTCCAGTCCGCCTGCGGAGGGCTGGTGCGCGGCGTACGCTCCCCATGCGATCGATACGCTGGACGCGGTGGTTCCCGTCATCTACGGCCAGGACGTGCCCGCCGTGTGGTACGTGCTGGCGGCCTGGGAGAGCGAGGAGAAGGTCTGGTGCGGGACAGAGTTCGGTTTCGGCGCCTACGAGGCAGCCGGTTTCAGATTCTCCGCCTGGGGTCCCTGTTTCCCAACCGCGGGTCTGGAGCTTCCAACCGCCGCGTGGCCCGGCCCAGGCGAAGGCACGGCCTTCGTCACGACCGCGGCGCCTTGGACGGGCAACTGGGAACCGGTGTACTATTTCACAGGCTATGCTGGGGGTGCCGGCGGCGTACAGACCGCGATCCCGCTGGCGGCGAATCCGATGACCGGATTCGTCGGCTTCGCGAATTGCCTCAATCCGCCCCTCACCTTCGAGATCGAATCGATGCAGCGCGGCGCGCTGGGCATCAACACGCCGGGAGCAGTTCCCTGTTTTCCCCCAATCCCCGAGGCGGTCTGCTGTCTTCCCTCAGGCGCGTGCCAGATCCTCTCCGAGTCCGACTGCCTCGCTGGCGCGGGTGAATGGCTCTCCTGGCTGAGTTCTTGCGATCCGAATCCCTGCTACGAGTTGGCCCGCGCTTGTTGCCTGACCAGCGGCGGCTGCCGCCTCAGGGGGGCCCAGGCCTGCGCCGATCTGGGTGGCACCTGGCATCCCGAGTGGTCGTCCTGCGACCCCAATCCCTGCCCGCAGCCCTCCGTCTGCTGTGTGGGCGGCGAGTGCCGGCTCGTCTTCAGCGCCCAGACCTGCGCCGACTTGGGCGGTACGCATCATCCCGAGTGGCATTCCTGCGAGCCCAACCGATGTCCCGCCGCCTGCTGCTTCGGCGACGGCACCTGTCTGGCCGTCACCACTGCGAACTGCCATACCCACGGCGGCACGTTCCATCCCGAGTGGGCAAGCTGCGAACCCAACCCCTGCCCCCAGCCGGCGGCCTGTTGCGCCTATGGGGACTGCTGGGTGGTCTACTCACCGACCGAGTGTGATCAGCATCCGGGCGGAGTTTTCCATCCCGAGTGGACGGGCTGTGATCCCAATCCGTGCCCGTTGGAGCCGCATGTCTGCTGCATCTACAATGAGTGCCTGGTGGTGATGTCGGCGTCCGAATGCCGCGAGCACGCGGGCGGCGTCTTCCATCCCGAGTGGGCAAGCTGCGACCCCGACCCCTGCACAGAGGAGCCATACGCCTGCTGCTTCAGACCCGGCACCTGTCAACTCGTCTCCTTGATGGACTGCCGCCAGATGGGGGGAACCTGGCGACCGGATCTGGGTCAGAGCTGCACCCCCAATCCGTGTCCGCAGCCGATAGCGTGCTGCGTCTGTTCCGAGTGCGTGCTGGTGCTGACGACGGCGGAGTGCCTCGTATTCCCGGGTGGTGTGTGTCACCCCGAGTGGTCCTCCTGCGATCCCAACCCGTGCGGGGTGTCCGTACCGACCGAAAGGACGACCTGGGGGAGAATCAAGAGGCTGTTTCGCTGAGGGCTGAGGCCCGCTGATCACGTGCCGAGCGCAGGCGTCCAAGGCGAAAACGGCACACAGACCCACCCGCGGCACGGGCCCGCGCACATGCGCGCCGGCGGGGCTGAAGGCTGGGGATTCCCGCTCCTGTACGATCAGGCCCAGGATGTCGCCCCGGCTTGTTGCCCCGGGAACCCATCGTCCTCGTGGCGGTATCTCGCCCAAATGAGCATGGCATTGCGGCAACGGAGTTGCGTTCTCCGTTGCGCTGACGCGCGAAATCGAAAGGCGGGCAGACATGGTCTCTCGATACAGGGCAGTTCACTCGTTGGCAGGATCGACAACGGCGCTGGCCTTCTCGGCCGGGCTCGCGCTCATGGGTCCCGGCGGTCTTCTCTCGGCGACGCCGGCGCAGGCCGCCTCCTGGGTGGTGAACCCCACCGGCATTGGCGATGACTTCCCCAGCATCCAGGCCGCGATCGCGTCCCCCCTGGTCACCCACGGCGACACCATCCTGCTTCGGGACGGGACCTACACGGGCCCTGGCAACCGGGACGTCGACTTCTCGGGCAAGAACGTCCTCGTGCGGTCGCTCAGCCTGAACCCGCAGCTTTGCATCATCGACTGCCAGGGCACGGCCGGCTCCCCCCACCGCGGTTTCATCTTCCAACAGGGGGAGAGCCCGACGGCGCAGCTCGAGTCGATCACCATCATCAACGGCTATACGCCCCTCTATGGGGGGGGCATCTACATCGATTCCGCCTCGCCGACGATCAACGCCTGCGTCATCGTGAACTGCACGGCCGCCGGGAGCACCGCGGACGGCCTTGGGGGCGGCATCTACTGCGGGGGCACGTCCGCCGCAGCCATCGTGAGCTGCCGGATTGCCAACAACACCGCGGGGGGGGCGTATGCCGGGGGGCAAGGCGGGGGCATCTACGGGGGTTTCGGCGCAACGCCTTCGATCTACGCTTGCACAGTCAATAGCAACCTCGCGTCGGGCATCGCGCCGGGCCAAGTCGGCAGCGGCGGCGGCATCGCCATCTGGGGCGGGAACATCGACTACTGCGTCGTGATGAACAACCACGCCGATGATGAGGGCGGCGGGATTACAGCGTTCGGCGGCCAGATCAGCACAACCGAGATCTACTCCAATACCACCTATGGTTTCGGCGGCGGCGTGCGGATGTTCAACGCCGGCGGCGGCACGTCCATGATCCTTTGCACGATCCAGGGGAACTCCGGGACCGGCGGGGGCGTCGCTGCCAACGCTTCCTCGATCTCTCGCTGCCTCATCACGGGCAATACCGCTCTCGGCAGCCTGGGCGGAGGGGCCTACAGCGAAGGCACCAACTTCCAGCTGTGTACGTTCTCTGGAAACCGGGCCATCAACGGTGGCGGCGTCTATGGCTATAACACGGTCCTCGATAGCTGTATCCTCTGGGACAACTGCGCCATCAACCAGGCCGATGAGCTCTACGCCCAGGGGTCGGTCACCGTAAACTGCTGTTGCCTGGACCCGTCCGGCGTGGTCGGACCCGTGAACTACACAGGCAGCCAGGTATTCACCGAGCCGCAGTTCTGCAGCCCATTGGATTGCCTCACTGCTCCCGCAACGGGGGGCAACTACGCCCTCGACGCCGCCTCGCCCTGTCTGCCCGGCAACAACCCCTGCGGCGTCCTGATTGGAGCGCAGAGCGTGGGTTGCGCGACGGCGGACGTCGCCGAGTCAGCGCCTCTCCAGGCGCCCAGCCTGTTCGTGCCCGCGGTCGTTCGCGAGGGCGTCGAGATCTCCTGGGCCCTGCCGCAGGCCGGCCGCGCGCGAATCACCGTGCACGACGTTCAGGGCCGCACCCTGGCTGTGCTGGCCGACGAGGACCTGGCCGGCGCGGGCATGCACCGAACGTCGTGGTCCGGGCGCGATGACCGCGGAGACCGCCTCCCGCGCGGAGTCTACTTCGCCCGCCTCGAAACGGCGGCGGGCACGACTTCCCGGCGGGCGATCCTGATCGGAGAGTGACCTCAAGCGCCGCGTCGCTGGGGGCCGCGATGGCGATCCTGGCGTTCCTCGCCGATCCGCCCGTGGTCGCGAGGATTCTGCCGCCGCCTGCGGCTGCCCACGGTGCCGCCGCCGTGATCACGGGCGATGCACCCAGGGCCAGAGCGGAGTCTGTCCGCTGAGCGAGATCCGGGGCGTCGCGGTGGGGTCGCCGAGAGGCGATGCGGGCCGCGGACATCGGGAGGAGTGAGAGGACTGGCCACTGATCCACGACCGATTCTGGCGACTTCTCGGTTGCCGCGGGAACGGAGCAGGTCACCCCGCGCACGGCGCTTGTGCGATGACATGCGATGCCCCCCCGCGACCCAACCCCGTGGGGTTGCGTGCGGGGCTGCGATGCTGTAGACCTTGGCTGAAGATTCACCCCCCTGCATTGGTGGAGACACGTGCGCGCCGCGGGATGACTGCAGCCGGTCCGGACGCGCACTGCGCCGGCTGCTTCGTTCTGCACGCCATGCGGCGTTTTGCAGGCCATGCGGCGTTCTGCACGCCATGTGTAGTCTTGCAGGCCATGTGGAGGTGATACCCATGTCGCGAGTACTCCTGGTGTCGGCTGTGGCCGCAGGGTTGCTTTCGATCGCTTGTCCGGCCCAGGTGCAGGAACCCGCATCCGCGCTCGTAATCACGTCGGGGCGAATCGACGTGGAGGGGGGGCAGCTCTTCTACGAGGAAGCTGGAACCGGGGACTGCATCGTCCTCGTCCACGATGGGCTGGTCCATCGGGAGATCTGGGACACGCAATTCCCCGTCTTCGCGCAAGATCACCGCGTCGTGCGCTACGACCGCCGCGGCTACGGCAAGTCGGAATGGCCGACGGCTCCCTACTCGGACGTTGCCGACCTGTTACGGCTCTTCGAGCAGCTCGACATCGATCGGGCCTGGGTGATGGGCATGTCCGCGGGTGGCGGGTTGTCGATCGATTTCGCTCTGGCCCATCCCGAGCAGGTCAGCGGCCTCGTCCTCGTCGGAGCGGTGGTGAGTGGCTTCGACTACACGAACCACTTCTACACTCGCGGTGGCCGTCTCACGCAGCAGATCCTCAACGATCCCACGGCGCTGCGAACCTACATCACTACAACCGACCCCTACAACCTGGCGCCCTCGAGCACGGCCGCTCGCGAGCGCGTCAGGATGCTCTTGGAGCAGTACCCCCGGAATGCGGATTTCACGAAGCTCCGGCTGGAGACACCGCCTCCACCGGCGCTGCCTCGCCTTGGCGAGATCCGGGTCCCCACGCTGATCGTGGTCGGCGAGCATGACATCCCGGATGTGCACGCCCATTCTGGGGCGATCGATGCGGGCATCGCCGGCGCCCGGCGCGTGGTGGTTTCCGGCTCGGGCCACCTGGTGCCGCTAGAACAGCCGGAGGCCTTCAGTACTCTGGTTCGGACATTCCTGCAGGAAGGGCCTTTCAGCTACATTCTGGCTCGCGAAGGGGTCGCTGCCGCCATTGCGGAGTATGAGCGCTTTCGACATGACCATCCCGGCAGCGTACCCTTCACTGAGCAGCGCCTGAACAACCAGGGCTACGCGTTTCTCCAGTCTGGCCGTGTGGAGGATGCTATCGAGCTGTTCAAGCTCGCCGTGCAAGCCTTCCCCGAGTCATGGAACGTCTACGACAGCCTGGCCGATGGATACGTGCAACACGGCGACGTGGATCTGGCGATCACGAACTACGAGAAGTCGCTGGCGCTCAATCCCGACAACACCGCCGCGCGGCAGCGCATCGAGGAACTGCGCCGGAAGCCCGCTGGCGGTGGGGATCGGTGAGCGCCAGGGGCAAGTTGTTTACGCCCGGCAAGACGAGCGCACGACTCCGCCTCATCGCCCGGTCCGATAAGGGCTTCTCGCAGGCTGCGAACGCTGGCATAATAGCGCAACACGGCCCGTCGACGTGGCCGGGCGGGCTCAAATGGGAAATGTCACGTGTGGAGGTGAAGGTGATGGAAACGATCGTCAGAACGGGATTCATGGCACGCATCGCGATGTTCGCGATCGGCAGTTTGTTCGCAGCCCTGGGCGCGACGACGGCGTGGGCTGACGCGTGGGGCAAGGTCTACTGGACGGATACCGGCAATGACAACATCAGGCGGGCCAATCTGGACGGCTCGGACGTTGAGGTGCTCGTCACCGGAGTGAACTGGCCCATGGGACTCGCGCTTGATCCGGACGGCGGCAAGATGTACTGGACAAACGGGATAAGTGTGAACAAGATCTCGCGGGCCAATCTGGACGGTACAGGTGTTGAGGACCTCCTCACCGGAATGGCGGACCCCCGGGGGATCGCCCTGGACGTGGCCGCCGGCAAGATGTACTTCAGCAGTGAAGATAACGACTTGATTCGGCGGGCGAATCTGGATGGCACGGGCGTTGAGACAATCCTGACGAGTGTTCCGTTCTGTACGCATCTCGATCTAGATCTGACCGCGGGGAAGATCTACTGGACCGACATCCAATCAGGCTTCGGGGACGGCACCATCAGCCGGGCCAACCTGGACGGTACAGGGCGCGAGACGCTTCTGGCCGCGCCCGGCGCGCCCGGGAATTGGTTCTACCCTGTGGGAATCGAGCTGGATGTAGCCGCGGGCAAGATGTACTGGGCCGATTCCCAGGAAGATCTCCTCTGCCGGGCGAACCTGGATGGTTCGGGGCTGGAGGAGTTCTCCCTCAGGCCGCCGGCCGATCCCAGTCCGACGGACCTCGCCCTCGACCTGGTCGCCGGGAAGATCTACTGGACGAACATGGTCGACAACAAGGGCGTCTGGCGGGCTAACCTGGATGCGTCATTGTCAAACAGGGAGTCGATTGTCGGCACCGGAATGTACTACCCTTCAGCGATCGAGGTCATTCCGGTTCCCGAGCAGAGCGGTATCAACGTCTCGCCTCTGGCCCACCACCAAGATCTCATACTCGACCCACCGACACCGAACCCGGTCACCGTCAGGACCTTCTTCCGCTTCGCGTCACGTCGAGCCGGCCGGGTGACCCTGGACGTGTACGACGTGCGGGGACGGAGTGTGGCACGGGTCGCAAGCTTTGCGGCTGCTGACGGAATCACCCGGATCGCCGAGTGGGCTCCGGTCGGGGTGCCGTCCGGCACCTACTTCGCCGTACTGCGGTCGGGCTCAGAGAGCTTCTCTCGGAAGGTCATCATCGCCAATTAGTATCTGTGGTCCTCGTGAAGCGCTGAACTCCGAGTCAAAGAGTGCAGGCCTCGGGCAGTCGATCCCAGGCGGACGTTCGGAGTCTTCGCGGAGCACGACCACTGCGCCCGGCGGGATGGGTCAACCGACCGGAGACTTGCTGCCGGCTCCCGAGAATGACCCTCATTCCGCTTCGTCCTCGGCTTCCGTCACCCGATCTCGGGCCTCGACAAGCATGGATCGGCCTGGAAGACGCCTCGGCGGACTTCTCGCAGAGTACGATGCTAGAAGTCGTAGTACAGCGTCATCTCGTAAGGGTGCGGCCGGTCGCGCACCTCGTCGGCCTCCAGGGCGATCTTGCGGTCGACCCAGGTCGCCACGAAGTCCTCGGGGAAGGCGCCCGACTCGGTCAGGAAGGCGTGGTCCTCCTCGAGCGCCCGCAGCGCATCGCGCAGCGACGTGGGCACGGGCGCGATCCGGGCGAGCTGCTCAGCGCTCAGGGCGCGGACGTCCGCATTGATCGGGCCCCAGCCCTGCTCGCGCGGGTCGATCCGCTTCCTGATCCCGTCCAGTCCGGCGAGGAGCTGCGCGGCCATGGCCAGATAGACGTTGCAGGTCCCATCGGGGGGCCGGAACTCGATGCGCTTTTCCTCCTCGGTGTTGGCGTACTTGGGAATGCGGATGGCCGCGCTGCGGTTGGCCAGGCCGTAGAAGAGGAGCGTCGGGGCCTCGAAGCCGGGCACCAGGCGCTTGTACGAGTTCGTGCTCGGATTGGTCAGCGCCAGCAGGGCCCGCCCGTGCTTGAGCAGGCCGCCCATGTAGTGATGCGCCAGCTCGCTCAGGCCGTGATCCCCGCGTTCATCGTAGAAAAGATTGCGGCCGCCCTTGATCAGGTTCTGGTGGAAGTGCATGCCCGAACCGGCCTCGTCATAGAGCGGCTTGGGCATGAAGGTGGGGCTGAAGTGACTGCGAATCGCCAGGTTCTTGATGATGTACTTCGCCCACATGGTGCCGTCGGCCGACTTCATGAGCGGCTGGCGCGTGAGCTCGATCTCGCACTGGCCGGGCCCGCCCACCTCGTGGTGGTGATAGCGCACGGGCATCCCGGCCTGCTCGATCATCTTGACCATCTTCGAGCGCAGGTTGTGCAGGCGGTCGAGCGGCATACTGGCATGATAGCCGCCCTGGTGCGGGATGTTGTGGCCGAGCTGGGCGTCGCCGCCCTTGGCGGTGTTCCAGTCGGCCTCGTCCGAGTCGATCTCGTAGAACGAGCTGTTGATCCCGCTGCCGTAGGAGACCTTGGTGAAGATGTAGAACTCGAGCTCGGCCAGCCACAGGCTCTCGTCGGCGATGCCCGCCTGTTGCATGGATTCGACGGCGCGCAGGGCGATCCGCCGGGGATCGCGGGCGAACCACTGGCCCGTGTCGGCTTCGGCGATGTGGCACAGGATGCTCAGCGTCGGCGCTTCCCAGAAGGGATCGGGCTGGGCGGTGGCCGGATCGGGCATGAGCACCAGGTCGGCTCCCGCCGGGGGCTTGAAGCCGGGGACGCTGGCGCCGTCGAAGGCGACGCCGTTCTCAAGGGTTTGGGGATCGAAGGCGCTCACGGGCAGCGTCACGTGCTGCCAGCGGCCGAAGAGGTCGGAGAACTTCAGATCCACCATCTCGATGCGGTGGTGGTCGATCATCACCCGCAGCTCGTCGAATGCCGCCATTCCTCTCAGACCTCCGCGGTTGGATCCCGCGGGTGCCCGCGGCGCCCCAGTGCGCCCCGTGAAATACACCCGGGGAAAAGGCGAAGTAGTATAGCGCGGCGCCCGGGGCGATTTCAAGGGGGCGCCGGCGGGGACACTCCCGTGACGGCGCGCGCGGAGGCGCTGCCGCGGGGGCGCTCCCGCGACGGCGGCTCGGCCGCCGATAGCCCTTGATCTTACCATCCGGGCAGGCCTGTAATGGGCCTGGCTCCCGTGCCCCGCGCCCGGCCGCCCGCCGGCGGGCGGGGCCGCGGGCGACGGCGCGGCCGAGTCGGCGAGCAGGAGAATAGCATCGATGGTGTATTCGACGGAGCCTCGGGCGGAGCGCGCGATTCTGGTCGGGCTGTTTCCCGAGGCCGCTCGCGCAGCCGACGGCGGCCGTCCCGGCCCCTCAGGTGATGGCGGCGCCGCCGCCGGGGCCAGCCTGGAGGAGTTGGGCCTGCTGGCCCAGACGGCCGGCTGCGAGGTCACCGGGCACATCCGTCAGGCGCGCGCGTCCATCCACCCGGCCACCTTCGTCAGCAAGGGCAAGCTCGAGGAGTTGCAAGCCGAGGTCGCCGCGGGCGAGGCCGACCTGGTCATCTTCGATGCCGATTTGTCGCCGGCCCAGATGCGCAACCTGGAGCGATCGCTCGAACGCAAGGTCATCGATCGCACCGAGCTCATCCTCGATATCTTCGCCACGCGGGCCCGGACACGCGAGGCGCAGGTGCAGGTGGAGCTGGCCCAGCTCCAGTACCTGCTCCCGCGCCTGACGCGCATGTGGGGCCACCTCGAGCGGCAGGAGGGCGGAATCGGAACGCGCGGCCCCGGGGAGAAGCAGCTCGAGGTCGACCGCCGCATCGTGCGCGAGCGCATCAGCATCCTGAAGCGGCGCCTGGAGGAGATCGAGAGCGAGCGCTGCACGCGGACCCGCCGGCGCCAGCGGGTGTTCCGCGCGACGCTGATCGGCTACACCAACGCCGGCAAATCGACGCTCTTCAACGCGGTCACGCGTGCCGGCGTGCTCGAGGAGGACAAGCTCTTCGCCACGCTCGATACGACCACGCGACGCTTGGGCTTCCAGGGCGGCCGCGCCATTCTCTTGTCCGATACGGTGGGCTTCATCCGCAAGCTGCCCCACCACCTCGTCGCCTCATTCCGCGCGACGCTCGGCGAGGTGCGTGAGGCGGATCTGTTGGTGCACGTCGTCGATGCCGCGCATCCATCGATGCGCCAGCAGATGGCCGCGGTCGACGCGGTCACCGAGGAGCTGCTCGCCGGGCGGGCCGTGGCGCGCCTGCTCGTGCTCAACAAGGCCGACCTGCTCACGGAGGAGCAGGCGTTGGGGCTGCGGGCTGAATACCCGGGGGCGCTCCTCATGTCGGCGCGCGACCGCGAGCAGGCCCGGGGCTTTCGGGATGCGATCGTAACGGCGGCGCAAGAAACCGCGGACCAGCCGTCCTGAGGATCGCGCGTCATGGCCGTTCCCACCGCAGGCGTGCCGCGAGGGAAGGTGTTGGCCGACTGGCCGTGGGGCCCCGAGCGACGCGCCCAAGTGCGGAAGCTGGCGCGCAAGATCGCGCGATATCCCACGCGCGGTGCGCTCGAGGCCTCGGCCGAGTGGCCACGGCAGGCAGCGCTCATCGAGGAGCTGCTGGGCGCCATTCAGGTGGGCGCCCCGCCCGCGGCGAGCGCAGCGCCGGGCGGCGCCGGCCCCACCGCGGACGCGCCGCGTGCCCGCGGCCCGGTACGCGCCGTCCAGTGGAACATCCTCAAGGGCATCGCCTTTGAAGCGATTGTCGAGGCGCTCGAGCAACACCCCGGATTGCGCGGCGCCGAGATCGTCTTTCTCAACGAGGTCGACGTCGGCATGGCGCGCGGGGGCAACCGGCACGTGGCCGCCGATCTCGCCGCGCGCCTGGGGCTGCACTGGGCCTACGTGCCCAGCTACTTGGAGTTGACCAAGGGCCCGCGCGCGGATGCGCTCGCGCCCGGCGAGAACGAGATCGGCCTGCACGGCGTGGCGATCCTGACGCGCGGGCGTCCGCTGGCACTGGCGGCGGTCGACTTGCCCGAGATCTTCGACTACTTCCCGCACGTCGAGAAGCGCATCGGACAGCGCCGGGGCTTGGTCGCGAGCCTGCCCGATGGCTGGGTCGTGGGAGCGGTGCACCTCGAAGTGCGCAACACGCCCGCTGCGCGGGCCCGCCAGCTCGCGGCCTTTCTGGACGGCGTGGAGGAGTTCTGCGCGCGGGAAGCCGCCGCCGGGCGGCCCGCGGGCCGGGTCCTCCTGGGGGGAGATCTCAACACCCACACCTTCGCGCGCGGCACCTTCGGGCGCGGGGTGCGGGGCTTCCTGCGCCTGGCGCTGACGCCTCGCGAGCGGCTCTGGCGCGAGCTGCGGCGGCCGTGGGAGGGGGGCCGGGAGCCGCTCTTCGCGGACCTGGCGCGCCGCGGCTACGCCTGGGAGCCGCTCAGCGCGGAGATGCACACGGCCTGGGCGCCGTTGCACACGATCGAGGAGGCGCGCGGCCTCTCGAGACTCGCCGACCCACTGCTCGCCCGCGCGATGGGGCCCGACCGGCGCGGGCTGCCCCTGCGGCTCGACTGGTTCATGGGGCGCGGGATCGAGCTGGCGGAGCCGACCGGATGCGCGCGGACGCTCGTGGAGCTGCTCGATGCCGACCCGGCGCCGTCGGATCACGCGCCGATCGTGGTCGTCTGCAAGCGCTGAGCCGGTAGGGTGAGGGCTGGGGTTGTGGCCACGGGCAACCCCCGGAGGTCCAGGACGATGGCGCCTTGACACGCTGTCCAGCGCAGGGTCCCCTGTGCGGGCTGGGGGCTCCGGGCTGTGGAGTGCCCGCGAGGCCGGAGCTGTCGCCCCCTCGACTGGCGGTGAGGACGACATGAGTCAGCGCACGGGCGAGGCGCGCAGGCGCGCCGTCGGTTATCTCGGGGTAGTGCTGCCCGCGTTGTTGGGCTGGGCGGCGCCGGCGGCCGCCGCGGATCCGGCGCGCGATCCTTCCGCCGGCGCGGCCGGCGACGTCGAGACCGACCCCGCCGTCCTGCGGAAACTCGACTGGTTCCAGGACCTCAAGTTCGGGCTGCTGATGCACTGGGGGACCTACAGCCAGTGGCAGATCGTCGAGAGCTGGAGCCTGTGCCCGGAGGACGAGAACTGGTGCGAGCGGCGCGGCCCGTACGCGCAGGATTACTTCGCCTACAAGCAAGCCTATGAGAACCTGAAGACCACCTTCAATCCGGTCAAGTTCGACGCCGACGCCTGGGCGGCCGCCGCGCGCCGGGCCGGCATGCGCTATGTCGTCTTCACCACGAAGCACCACGATGGCTTCTGCATGTTCGACACCCGGGAGACCGACTACAAGGTCACCGCGCCCGACTGCCCGTTCAGCGCCAATCCCAGGAGCAACGTCGCCAAGGAGATCTTCGCCGCCTTCCGCGCGCAGGGCTTCGGCATCGGGGCCTACTTCTCCAAGCCCGACTGGCACTGTGCCGACTACTGGTGGCCGTATTTTCCACCCTTCGATCGCAATGTGAACTACGACATCGCGCGCTACCCGGAGAAATGGGAGGCGTTCAAGCGCTTCACCCACAACCAGATCAGGGAGCTGATGAGCGGCTACGGCCCGATCGACATCCTCTGGCTCGACGGCGGCTGGGTCCAGCCCATGACGCCGACCTCGCCGCGTTGGGGCACGCGGCCGTGCGATCAAGACATCGACATGCCCGCGGTCGCCGCGATGGCGCGCGCGCTGCAGCCGGGCCTGATCATCGTCGATCGGGCGGTCGAGGGGCGCTATCAGAACTACCGCACGCCGGAGCAGCACGTTCCCGACACGCCGCCCGACTACGTATGGGAAACGTGCCTGACGATGGCGACCTCCTGGAGCTACGTCGCGACCGACACGTACAAGCCGGCTCGGGAGCTGATCCACCTGCTCGTCGACATCGTCGCCAAGGGCGGCAACCTCCTGCTCAACATCGGTCCGAGCCCGGAGGGTGATCTGGCGCCGGCCGCCCTGGAGCGGTTGGAAGAGCTCGGCGCCTGGATGGAGATCAACGGTAGCGCGCTCTATAACAGCCGCGCGGTGGCGCCGTACCGAGAGGGGCGGGTGTGCTACACCCGCATGCCGGACGCGACCGTCCATGCGATCTACCTGGCCGAGGAAGGCGAAACGCGGCCGCCGGCGCGCATCACGATGACGGCCTTCAAGCCGCGAGCCGGCAGCCCGGTCAGCATGCTGGGCGTCGCGGAACCCTTGCCCTGGGAGATCGGCGCGCACGGCGTCGTCGTGCCCATACCGGAGCCGGTGAGGAGCCTGCCGCCATGCCAGCATGCCTGGGTCCTGCGGTTCACGCCGGAGTAGCGCGCCCGTTCGCCGGGTGGCGGCCTGGCTGGCGGAGAGCTACCCCGTGGCGGCATGCCTCGTGGCGGTCTGCCCGGTGGCGCCCTGCCTGGCGCCGATGCGCCGTGCGGGGCGCGGCGGTGGCCGTGGGCGTGGCCGGGCTCTGCGTGTGCGCGGCGGCCCTGGCCGGCGCAGCGCAGGGAGCGGCGGCGCCTGGCGACAGCGGCGCGGGTTCGGCGGTCCGTGCCAAGGTCGAGCCCGACTCCACGGTGCTTGTCGCGGACGGCCGCAGCGCGTTCAGCATCTGGGTGAGTGTGCAAGCCGGGCCGGCGACGCTGGCCGTGGCCGACACCCTGCGCCGCTATGTCCGAGAGATTTCCTCCGTCGATCTGCCCGTGACGCGCGCCGACGAGCCGGCCGGACGCCGGATCGTGCTCGAGGTCGGCCAGAGCCGCGTCCCGGATGTCGACCTCGCCGCGCTCGGGCCCGACGGCTTTCGCATCAAGACCGCCGGTGGGGACATCCTCCTGACGGCCGGCACCGAATACGGCCTGCAGAACGCCGTCTACACGTTTCTGGAGACCTACCTGGGCTGTCGCATGTACAGCCCGACTGTCACCGTCGTGCCGCGCCGGGAGCTGATTGTCCTGCCGCGGATCGAGGACACCCAGGTGCCGCCGATCGGCTTCCGCCTGCAGAGCTTTCGCGCCCCGGCCTACGAGGCCTGGCACAAGCTCAACTCCAACCAGTCCTTCGGCCTCTTCGTCCACACCTTCGCGACGCTGGTGCCGCCGCAGAAGCACTTCGCCGAGCACCCGGAATACTTCTCGCTGCTGAACGGCCATCGCACGCCGGACGGGCAGCTCTGCCTCACGCATCCGGATGTCTTCCGCATCGTGGTCGACGAGCTGCGCGCGCGTATGCGCGCCCGCCCAGAGGCGACCTTCTGGTCCGTCTCGCAGAACGACACCTATGCGCCGTGCGAATGTGATGCTTGTCAGGCGATCGACCGCGTGGAGGGATCGCCCACGGGCTCGCTGCTGGCGTTTGTCAACCGCGTGGCGGCGGAGTTCCCCGACCAAACGATCTCGACCCTGGCGTACCAGTACACCCGCGCGGCCCCCAGGACGATCAAGCCGCTGCCGAACGTGAACATCATGCTCTGCAGTATCGAGTGCAACCGGAGCCGGCCGCTGGCCGAGGATCCGAGCAGCGCCTCCTTCGTGCGCGATGTCGAGGACTGGTGCGCGCTCACCCATAACATCTTCCTGTGGGACTACGTCATCCAGTTCCGCAACCTGATGAGTCCGTTTCCCAATCTGCGTGTGCTCAAACCCAACATCCAGTTCTTCGTCCGCCATGGCATTCCGGCGGTCTTCCAGCAGGGTCTGGGCGAGCTGCACGGCGAGTTCGCCGAGCTGCGGGCGTACCTGATCGCCAAGCTCCTGTGGAACCCGGACGTGGACGTCGATGCGGTCATGGACGACTTCCTTCAAGGCTTCTATGGTCCCGCGGCGCCCTACCTGCGGCGCTACATCGACACGATGCACGATGCCCTCGAGGCCTCGGGCGAGGATCTCTCGATCTACGGCTACCCGCTGCCGTCGGAGAACGGCTACCTCGCGGTCGCGCGGCTGGATGAGTACGGCCGCTTCTTCGACCAGGCCGAGGCGGCGGTGAGCGACGATCCGGCGCTCCTCGAGCGCGTGCAGGCGGCGCGCCTGCCGCTTCACTTCGCCCTGCTGGAGCAGGCCAAGGTGATAGGCGCAGGCGAGCGCGGGGCTTTCCTCAGGGGTGACGACGGCCTGCTGCGCAAGCGCCCCGAGATCGAGGGGCTGCTCACCCTGTTCGTCGAGCGCTGCCGGCGAGCGGGAATCCCGCGGCTGTGGGAACACGGCACGCCGCCGGATGAGTACCTCGCCATGACGCGGCGCTTTGTCGACGAAAGCGCGCGGCCGCACCTGGCGCTGGGGCGGCCCGTGTCGCTGGCCGAGCCCGCCAGCCCCAAGTATCACAACGGCGACGAGGCCGCGCTCACCGACGGGCTCCGCGGCTGGGACGACTACCACTTCCATTGGCTGGGATTCGAAGGAACAGACATGGAGGCGCTGATCGACCTGGGCTCCGTGCGGACCGTGACGAGCGTCGCCACCGACTTCCTGCAGGATATCAACTCGTGGGTCTTCATGCCGCTCAGCGTCGCCTGCGGGGTCTCGCAGGACGGCAGGGACTATCATCCGGTGGGCGAGGTTGTGAATACGATCCCGGCCGAGCGCTGGGGACCGGTCATCGCCCCCTTCGACTTCAGCTTCGCGCCCACCCGGGCGCGCTACGTCAAGGTGACGGCCCGCAGCATGAAAACCTGCCCCGCGTGGCACAAGGGCTCCGGCGGGTTGGCATGGATCTTCATCGATGAAATCAGAGTGTTGTAGGACAGGGATCGCGCATCTCGCGTTGGTCGTGCTGCTGCCACTCGCGGCGGCGCTCGCGACGGCGAACGCCATGTCCGGCGCGCAGGTGGGGGCGCTCGCGACGCCGCCCTACCGCGACGCGAGCCTGCCCATCGAGACCCGCGTCCAGGACCTCCTGTCGCGCATGACACCGGCGGAGAAGCTCTGGCAGCTCTTCATGGTGTCCGAAGGGCTGGACGGCGACCCGCGGCGGTTCGCCGAGGGCGTCTACGGCGTGCAGGTGGGGATGCCGGCCGGCGCGGAGGCCGGCGACGCCGGTGGTGGTGGCGAGGCCGACCGGGTCGGCGCCCCCGGCGACGCCCGGGATCGGGTGAATGCCCTCCAGCGCCGGCTCGTCGAGGAAACGCGGCTGGGGATCCCGATGATTCCGTTCGCGGAAGCCTTGCACGGGCTCATCCAGCCCGGCGCCACCTCCTTCCCGCAGGCGATCGGCCTGGCGGCGACCTTCGATCCCGAGCTCGTCGCCCAGATCGCGGCGGCGATCGCCGAGGAGTGCCGCGCGGCGGGGATCAGGCAAGTGCTCTCGCCGGTCGTCAACATCGCCAGCGACGCCCGCTGGGGACGCGTCGAGGAGACCTACGGCGAGGATCCCTTCCTCGCTGCCCAGATGGGCGTCGCTTTCGTCGCGGCGCTCGAGCAGCGCGGCGTCGTCACGACGCCCAAGCATTTCATCGCCAACGTGGGCGACGGCGGCCGCGACAGCTATCCGATCCACCTGAGCGAGCGCTTCCTGCGCGAAGTCCACGTTCCCCCCTTCGCGGCCTGCCTTGGCCGCGGCGGCGCGCGGGCCGTGATGACGTCCTACAACTCGCTGGACGGCACGCCCTGCAGCGCCCACGGCTGGCTCAATCAGACGTTGCTGCGCGAGGAGCTCGGCTTCACCGGCGTGGTCGTCTCCGATGCCGGCGCGGTCGGCGGCGCGAACGTGCTCCACTTCACCGCGCGCGACTACCCCGAGGCCGGCGCCCGCGCGCTGGCGGGCGGCCTGGATGTCATCTTCCAGACCTCTCCCGAGCACTACCGGCTGTTCGAGCCCGCGCTCATCGATGGGCGGATCACGCCGGAGGTGCTCGACCGCGCGGTCGCGCGCGTGTTGCGGCTCAAGTTCGAGCTGGGGCTCTTCGACGAGCCCTACGCGGATGTCGATCTGGCGGTACCGGAGGCGCGCCGCGAGGAACACCACCGGCTGGCGCGGCGCGCGGCGCAGGAGTCGATCGTGCTCCTCAAGAACGAGCGCGCCACCCTGCCGATCAGCGGGGGGCTTGCGAAGGTTGCCGTGCTGGGTCCCGACGCCGCCGAGGCCCGCCTGGGAGGCTACAGCGGCCCCGGGAACCGCACGACCAGCATCCTCGCGGGTATTCGGGGACGAATCGGCGCTGAGCGGGTGCAGTACGCCAAGGGGTGCGATCGGCTCCCAGTCGACTACGAGACCGTCGGGTCCGAATGGCTCGGCTGCACGGAGGGCGCAACGCCGCGCCAGGGTCTGCTCGGCGAGTACTACAGCAACATCAGCCTCGCGGGACCGCCGGCCTTCACGCGCGTCGATCCGCGGATTCAGTTCCAGTGGACGCTCTTCTCGCCCGATCCCGACCGGCTGCCCTACGACTTCTACTCCGTGCGCTGGACCGGCACGCTCAGGGGCCCGGCGACGGACACGCTCCGCATCGGGATCGACGGCAACGACGGCTATCGGCTCTACATCGACGGCCGGCTCGTGATCGACAACTGGCGCAAGGTGACGCGCCGGATCGTCACGGCCAACTACGCCTTCGAGCGGGATCGGTCCTATGACCTGCGGCTCGAGTACTTCGAGCCGACGGGCAACGCCTGGTTCCGGCTCGTCTGGGACTACGGGGCCCCGCAGGCCGCCGAGGGCGAGCTGGACGAGGCGGTCGCGCTGGCCGCGCGCAGCGACGTCGCCATCATCGCGGCGGGGATCGAGGAGGGCGAGTTCCGCGATCGCGCCCGGCTCGGATTGCCGGGCCGGCAGGAGGAGCTGATCACCCGCGTCGCCGCGACCGGCACTCCGGTGGTGGTCGTGCTCGTGGGCGGGAGCGCCGTCGCGATGTCGCGCTGGCTCGATCGCGTCCCGGCGGTGCTCGACGCGTGGTATCCGGGAGAGGCCGGGGGCGAGGCGGTGGCGGATGTGCTCTTCGGCGACCACAATCCCGCGGGCCGGCTGCCGATCACGTTCCCGGTGGCCGAGGGTCAACTGCCGATCGTGTACAACCACAAGCCGACGGGGCGCGGGGACGACTACCTGGACCTTACCGGGCAGCCCTTGTTTCCCTTCGGACACGGCCTCAGCTACACGACTTTCGAATACAGCGATCTTGTGATCGAGCCAGAAACGGTCCGTGCCGGCGAGTCGGCGACCGTGCGCTGCGTGGTGCGCAACACGGGCCGGGTCGCGGGGTATGAGGTCGTGCAATTGTATCTGCGCGACGAGCTGGCCTCGGTCGCGCGGCCGATCGCGGAACTCAAGGGGTTTGCGCGCGTCCATCTCGTGCCGGGAGAAGCGCGCGCCGTGAGCTTCGAGATTGCGCCGGAAGCGCTGAGCATGTTGGACGAGAACTTGCGACCGGTCGTGGAGCCCGGGGGTGTGCGCGTCATGATCGGCGCGTCCTCCAAGGACATCAGGCTGAGGGGCGTGTTGAACGTGGTTCCCAGCGGGCATCCGTGAGCGCGTCCGGCGTGGGGGAGGGGGGAGCGCGATGGCGGCGAATCCTCTTGCGCGCATTCCGTGGCGACTGGTGGGCGGCATCGCCCTGCGATGCTATCTCTGCCTGTTCCTGGCCGGCTGTGCGGGCACGGCCCCGAGGCCCACTCTCGACGATGTGCGACGCATGGAGACCCGGGTTCTGGATGCGGACGTCGAAACGCTGCTGAAGGCCGCGATCGGCGCCCTGCAGGACCTGGGCTACACCGTGGAGGTGATCCAGACGGATGTGGGCCTGATCACGGCGAGCCGCAGGAGCGAGACTGAGGAGCCCACGGTCCAGCTCGAGCCCGCCGACGAAAACCCCGAGGAGGATCGGGATGGGCCTCCGACCTGGGCGGTGATCGTCGGCATTGTTCTGGTCGTGGGGCTCGTCATCCTGGTCGTGAATGCGCTGTCCGGGGATGACGACGAAGACCAGCAGAGCTGCGAGCGGACCAGGACCAGAAGCAGAGACAACGAGGCGCAGCAGGAGTCGGACACCTCGTCCCCGGAGTTCGACTTGGCGCTCGCGGGGAGCTCGGGAGCCACGGTCTACGAGTATCGGGTGACCGTCAATCTGGACCCGCTGCAGCCGGGTTCGGGCACGCGGGTGCGCGTGAGCTGCGAGGGCACGACCTACGAGGGCGGACGGATGGCCAAGGCGGGTCCCGTCCATGACCCGGTGTTCTACGAGCAGTTCTTCGCGGGACTGGACGAATCCCTGCATCGCCTGCGGCCGGGGCCATGACGCCGGCCCGGCGCGCCCGAGCGCGGGCGGCCGGCCCCTCCACCGGCTGCGCTCTTCTCACCCCGGGCGCTTGCCCCGGGCCCGGATGCCCACCGCATCGGACGTCTCGAGTGAGAACGGGCGATCGCTGAGCCCGTCGAGAACCTCCACGCTCTCGAAGTGCGGCGCCAGCAAGACCCGGACGCGGTCCGGAGGCAGGTCCGCCAGATGCTCTCGGCGCACCTCGGCCGTCCACCCGCCCGCCTCGCGCCGCAGGACGTAGGAGTGGAAATGCAGGCCGCCCGCGGCCTCGAAATGGTGCCGCAGCCAGATCTGCTGCGCCCCCGTGCCCTTGTTCTCGGGCCCGGCCTCAGCAGCTTTCACCACGAGCCGCCCGGCGCGCCGGATGGGCGTGGCGTTCAAGTACTGCAAGAGCAGCACGCCACCGCGAGCGACGAGGCGGACCATCGACTCCAGGCCGCGCAGCACGGCTTCTTCCTCGCCGAGCGCGAGCAGGCTGTTGCCGATGGCCAGGACGGCGCCGTACGCGCGGCCGCTCAGGACCCGGGGGTCGGTGATGTCGCCCCGCTCCCAGCGCAGCCCGGCCGCGGGGCCCAGGCGGCCCTCCGCGCGGGCGCGCGCCTCGGCGCCGCGGGCCTCGTCCAGCATCGCGGTCGACTGATCGAGGCCGGTGACGTCGTAGCCGGCCGCGGCCAGCGCGATCGCGTGGGCGCCCGTGCCGCACCCCACGTCCAGAAGCTCGACGCGATTGCCGGCGCCGCCGGCCTCTCGGTCGGCCGCTCGGTCGGGGCCCGGCGCGGGCAGGCTCGCCAGCAGGAACGGCATCTCACGCGCGAGCCTCGGCCCCCAGCCGATCCAGCGGTCGTAGCCGCCGGCCACGTGCTCGAACCGGTCGGTCGGGCCCGCGTCTTCGCCAGCGGCCGGATGCGACTTCTCGCTCATCGCCGATGTCCTCCATGCGGGCGATCGAGGTCGATCACGCCCACGGCCCGATCGACGAAGATCCCCCGGTTGCGCGCCCGCGCGTTGTCGCTGGCCGGATCGTCGGTCCAGGTGGAATCGTCGCTGCAGCCGGCCGGGTACTCATCCTTGCCGGCGACGTCGAGAAAGAGCCCCACCGACGTCGGCTCGGTCCAGTAGATCGACGTGCCGCGCCGGTCGAGGAAGCGCGCATCGAAGTTGGTCAGGCCCGGGCGCTTCCCCTCGGTCTGGAAGATGTAACGATCGCTGCCCCCGCCCTCGAGACACAGCGCCACGCTGCGATTGATCGAGTGGCCCAGGCCCTCGCCGCCGCACTCGTAGCGATCGTCGCCCGCGACGTCGAGCAGGAGCGCCACGGTGAAGTCGTGGCCGAAGGCGGGACCCCAGTTCTGCGCGACGGCGTGCAGGTCGTCGCCCGCCTCGTCGATCACCGCGCCGATGCAGAAGTGCGCGCCCGAGGCGGAGGCCCAGCCGTTGGCCCGGTACTCGTCGTCGCCGGCGCCGTCCCAGAGGACGCCGGTGCCGAACCAGTAGCCGCACCCCTGGGCCCAGTTGCCCGCGGTGTAGCGATCGCTTCCCTCGGCGTCGAGCAGCGCGCCGACGCCGCCCGCCCACGAGTGGCCGTCGGAGCCGTCGCCGCGGCGACCCATGGCGCAGCCCTGGGCGTCGCTCACCGCGATCTTGCCCTCGGTGTGATAGGACGGTCGGCCCGTCACGGCTGGATCGGGCACGGCCAGGTACTCGTCGTCGCCCGCGCGGTCCGCGAGGACGCCCACCCCGGCGACGCCGCCGAAGCCCTGGCCGTCGCTCCACAGCGTGTAGCGATCGCGACCTTCCAGATCGATCAGCACGCCGATGCCGAAGAACCCGGCGCCCTGGCCGCTGTAGCGCAGCTCGTAACGATCGTCGCCGGCGAGATCGAGCAGCGCGCCCAGACCGAAGTGGCCCGCGCCCTGCCCGAGCGTGTGGGCGTTGTACGCGTCGGCGCCGGCCGCATCGAGGAGCACGCCGATGCCCGTCACGCCCGTGCCCAGGGCCGCGTCGGTCGCGGCGTAGGTGTCGTCGCCGCCCAGATCGAGCGCGGCGGCGAGCGGATTGGTGGGACCGGAGCCGGCGAGCGGGCCGCTGTAGCGATCATCGCCGCCGAGGTCGACCACCAGGAACGCGCCGCCGGCGGGAATCTCGATCGCGCTCCCACCCGATCCGTCCACGATGACGAGGCCGACCGGAGTCGCGAGCTCGATCCGCACGCCGGACAGCGCGCCGCCCGCCTTGGCCACCGGCTCGGTCAGCGCCAGGCGCGCGAGATCGAGGCCCTCGACGGTCTTCAGGCCCGCGTACCACAGGCTGGCCTCGTCCCAGGCCCGCGCGGCGTCGTCCATGGCCGGCTCGTACTCGAGCGCGTCGGTCTCCTCCGCGCCCAGGTCGAGCCGCGCGGCGATGCGCACGCGCGTCTCCAAGTCGACGTTGCGGAAGGCAAGCATCGTCCAGCGACGGGCGTCGAGCAGGTCGAGCACGAGCTTGCCCAGCACGGCGCTGACATCGTCCGGCAATCCCTGACAGGCCGTCGCGAGATCCTGGGCGATCAGCGGGTAGGGCGATTCCTGGCCGAAGGTCACGAACCTGGTCGCGCGGTCGCCGGCGCGCCAGCACTCTAGAAGCGCCACGTCGAGCGCGGTGGGGATGGCCGCGAGATTGGCCGAGTAGGGCCGCGTCGCGCCGTAGCGCTTGTTGACGCCCAGGTCGTGCACTGCGCGGTAGAGCGCGCCCGCGCCGCGCTCGCCCTTCTGCCCTGAAACCATCTCCGGCGCCAGGGTCAAGCGCAGCGTGCCGCCCATGTCGCGCACGAAGGGCGCGATCGCCAGCGGCTCGGCGCACAGGTCGTCGAAATGGCGCAGCTTGTAAGGAATGTCCTGCGGGTATCGCTCCCACCAGCCGCGCGCCTCCCAGCCCAGATCGGCGCGGGTCAGGCCGGCCAGGCCGAGGGCCTCGTCGAGGGCATCGGGCGCGGGCGCAGGTGCAGGCGCAGGTGCGGGCGGGGGCGCGGGCGCAGGTGCAGGCGCAGGTGCGGGCGGGGGCGCAGGCGCAGGCGCAGG
>CAZRWW010000035.1:0-19062 GCA_964603725.1 uncultured bacterium | reverse complement strand
GGCGCAGGCGCAGGCGCAGGCGGCATCGACGCCGATTCCTGCGCGTGGGCGGTCCCTCCCGACCAGACGAGCCAGACCAGCAGAAGAAGCGCGGAGATGAAGCGTGACATGCTCGGCCCTCCTTGATCGATGGAGAAGCGCTGCCGGGCGGATGGCGGCCCAGCCAGCTCGACGCCGCGACCCGCCGGCCCGCGGGGCCTTCAGTCCCTCGGCCCACAAGCCCATAGGAAAGTGGCCCGCGCGCGAGCGGTCAAGGCTCGAAGTGCGCGGCTTGAACTGCGCGGCTTGAACTGCGCACCCCCGCGGCGGTACCCTCGGGTCCGAGATCGGGTGTCCGCGCGCGACCGCACCGGGAGGCTCAGTTGGCGATGTCCGAGCTTCCTCGCGAAATCGCAGGCCACCGCATCCTGCGCAAGATCGGCGAAGGCGGCATGGGCGTCGTCTACGAGGCCGAGCAGCCCAGTCCCCGCCGCGTCGTGGCGCTGAAGGTCATCCGCAGCGGCGCCGGCGCCGACGAGTACCACGCGCGCCTCTTTCGCCGGGAGATCCAGACGCTGGCGCGCCTGAAGCACCCGGGCATCGCCGCGATCTACGAGGCCGGGCACACCGCCGAGGGCCGGCAGTTCTTCACCATGGAGCTGGTTCAGGGCCGGCCGCTCCACGAGCACCTGGGCCCGCGAGCGCCGGCGGAACCGCGCCTGCGCGAGCATCTGGGCCCGCGAGCGCCGGCGGAACCGCATCTGCGCGAACAGCTGCGGGAGCGATTGGCGCTCTTCCTGCAGGTGTGCGCGGCGATCACCTACGCCCATCAGCGCGGCGTCATCCACAGGGACCTGAAGCCCGCCAACATCCTGGTGGTCCCGGCCGAGGAATCGGAAGCGACGGCGCGCGCACCGACCGCGACCGGGCCGACCGTGGTCGGATCTCCCGCCTCCGGACCGGCCCACGCCGCATCCCTCGCCTCCGGACCGAGCCGGTCCGGGCCGCAGATCAAGATCCTCGATTTCGGTCTGGCGCGCATCGCCGACACGGACGCGGGCGCGACCGCGATGCTGTCCGACGCCGGACGCATCGCCGGCACGCTGGCCTACATGAGCCCCGAGCAGGCGCGCGGGGACACCGAGCAGATCGATCTGCGCACCGACGTCTACTCGCTCGGCGTGATTCTCTACGAGCTGCTCACCGGCCAGCTACCTTACGACATACCCCGTGGCGCGCTGCCCGAGGCGGTGCGCATCATCTGCGAGGCCGAGCCGCGCCGGCCGAGCCGCAGCGTGTCGGGCTTGCCGGACGATCTCGAGACGATCGCGCTCAAGGCGCTCGAGAAGGACCCGGCCCGCCGCTATCAGAGCGCCTTCGCGCTGGCCGAGGACATCGAACGCTTCCTCGCCGATCAGCCAATCCTCGCCCACCCGCCCAGCGCGACCTATCTGCTGCGCAAGTACGTCGCGCGACACAAGACGGCGGTCGGGTTCGCGGGGGCGCTCGCCGTGCTGCTGGTCGTCTTCGCCGTGACGATGGCAGCGATGTTCGGCGTCCAGCGCCGGGAGCGGCTGCGCGCCGAGCGCGAGGCCCGCAAGGCCGGCGAGGTGACGGGGTTTCTCCAGGAGATGCTGGCCGCGGTCGAGCCAGAGCAGGCGCTCGGGCGGGAGGTCACCGTCCGCGAGGTGCTCGAGGCCGCTTCCGGCCGCGTCGAGGAGCGTCTGGCGGGGGAGCCCGAGGTCCAGGCCGCGGTGCGCGGCACGATCGGCAGCACTTACATGGCCCTGGGGCTGTACGACGCGGCCGAGGAGCATCTGCGGGGCGCCCTGGGTCTGCGCGAGCAGGTCCTGGGCGCGGGCAGCGCCGAGGTGGCCGCCAGCCGCAACGACCTTGCGGCGCTGCTGTGGAAGCAGGGCGACTATCCGAGCGCGGAGCCGCTGCTGCGCGAATCGCTCGCCGCGCTGCGCCGCATCCACGGACCCGAGCACCCGGAAGTGGCGACCGCTCTGAACAACCTCGCCCTGCTGCTCAAGGACCAGGGCCGCCAGGCCGAGGCCGAGCCGATGTGCCGCGAGGCGCTCGCCCTGCGCCGCAGGCTCCTCGGCGACGAGCACGCCGATGTCGCGCTCAGCCTGAACAACCTGGCCCAGCTCCTCCAGGCCCAGGGCCGCTCGGCTGATGCCGAACCGCTCCTGCGCGAGGCGCTCGAGATCCGCCGCCGGGTCCTGGGGCCCGATCACCCGGACGTCGCCGCCAGCCTGAACAATCTGGCCGCGCTGCTCAAGGCGCAGGGCCGGCGTCCGGACGCCGAGCACGCGATGCGCGAGGCGCTGGCCATTGCGGAGAAAGTCTATGGACCCGATCACCCCAACGTGGCCTTCAGCTTGAACAACCTTGCATCGCTCCTGAAAGACGAGGGCCACCTCGCCGAGGCGGAGCACCTCTTCCGCCGAGCGATCGCCGGCGGCCGGACGGCCCTTGGCGCGGAGCACCCCTTCCTCGCGCGCGCGTGCAACAACCTCGCCGCGCTGCTGCGCAGCCTCGGCCGATACGCGGAGGCTGAGTCACTCTGCTGCGAAGCCCTGGCGATGAATCGCAGGCTCCTGGGCGCGGAGCACCCCTCGGTGGCGACGAACTTGAACAACCTCGGGCTCATCTTGCAGTCCGAGGGCAAGCTCGCCGAGGCGGAGGGCGCCTACCGCGAGGGGCTGACCATGCGGCGCAAGCTCCTGGGCGACCGGCATCCGCGCGTGGCGAGCTCTTTGCTCGGCCTCTCCTCGGTGCTGATCGATCGGCGGGCCGAGCGCGAGGCTGAGCCGCTTCTCCACGAGTGCCTGCACATTCAGGAAGCCTCGTTGGAGTCGGGCGATTGGAAGATCGCGCTCGCGCGCAGCCTGCTCGGCGCCTGTCTGGCCGCGCGCCGCCAGTACGTTCAAGCCGAGACGCTGCTCGTGGCGAGCCACGACGTGCTGGTGGCCTCGCCGGCAGTGCCCTTCGCCGAGAAGCGCAGGGCGGTCGTGCGCACGCTGGCGCTCTACGAGGCCTGGGGCCGACACGACCGAGCGGCGCCCTACTGGGCCGAGCTTCAGGAGCTGGACCGAGCGGCCGCCGCTGGGCCGACGATGGTTTCGGGCGACATCAACGAGTGAGCCTGCCACCGAGCGGTGGCGGCGGTTGTGGATCCGACCTTTGCCCCGGCGACGACGGCCAAGGCTGCTATCTCAGGACCACCAGCCTGGCCGTGCCGCGATAGCCCGCCGCCGTCATCCTGACGTAGTACACGCCGGCCGCCGCCGGACGCCCGCCTTCATCACACCCGTTCCAGGCGACCTGGTGGAAGCCCGCCGCGACATCGCCATCCACAAGCGTCGTGACGCGCCGGCCGGCCACGTCGTGGATCGCGACCGTCACGCGCCCCGGTGCCGCCATGGCGTAGCTGATCTGTGTCGCCGTCCAGAACGGATTCGGCGTGCACGTGCCGAGGGCGAAGGTCGCCGGCTGCGAGGGCTCGCGCTCGACATCGCCCGTGGGCTGCGAGACGACGATCCGCGTGGTGCGATGGGCGTGGCCGCTCAGGTTGAGGAGCACCACGTGGAGAAAGTACGGCCCCGGCTCGGGCAGGGGAATGGGGATGGGGTCGGGCCACAGATTCGGCCCCTGATAGATGAGCGGGCCGGGTCCGCCGCTGCCAGGGTCTTCCTCGCGCGGACAGACGAGCAGCGTGGCGCCAATGCGGCACGCGCCACCGCTGCCGGCGCCGGTCATGTTCGTGATGCGCCCGGTTTCGGGATCGAGCTCGCCCCATTCGGTCAATGCGGTCCAGGGGTCCTTGAACCCGATCACGATGTTCCCGCCTGGCAACGGCTCGTTGAAGATGTCGCTCAGTGTGACTGCGTGCCCGCCGCGGTAGCCGAACGGAGTCTCCCAGAAGATGCCCAGGAGGACATCCTGGCTGCGCTCGAGCTCATTGCGCATGCGCCGCCAGTCGCGCGCGCTCCAGGTCCAACCGGTTTCATCGAAGTGCCGGTGCGAGCGGAAGGTGTAGCCGGTGCCGTGCCGGGCGATCCAGCCGGCCAGGCCGCCGATCCAATCGCTCAGATAGGTTCCGGGCTGCGGGCCCTGATTGGTCGCCATGTGCACCGCCAGCGACTCCACCAAGGTGTAGTCGTCGAGGCCGCCCGTGAGCTGCGTGTCCGCGTGCGCCGCCTCGAAGTACTTCAGGCACTGGGCGGTCGCGGTCGGCACGCAGTGGAAGTCCGAATGCGCGTGTTGGTCAATGCCCGGCACGGGCTTGTGGTAGACGTCCCCCATGCGCCTCGTCCAGACGTAGATCATGTGCACCTGGGTGCCGCCGGGGTTGATGCGCACGCCGACCGTGTCGTCTTCCACGACGGTCCAGTCCTGCATCTCCACCTGTCCGAGCGATGGCGGCGACGGATCGACGACCCACTCGCCCTGGGCCACGATCTCGCGACGCAGGGCCGTGTGGGCGACCGCGCGGAACGGCACCGGGTAGGGCGTTGGCACGGGCAGGGTGGCGACCAGCGACCAGCCGTTGCCGATCGGGGCCGCGCCGCCCACCGTATCGAACCAGGGCTCGGTGCCGTTGTCGTCGATGCCCAGGAGCTTCCAGGTGCCCGCCGAGTCCCAGTAGAAGGCCACGAACTCGATCGGCTCCCAAGGCGGCGTATCGAAGCTCGCGAACAGGGGGATCGAGTCGGCCGCGACCCAGTTGTGCCAGGGCTCGGCGCCAAGCCAGGAACCGAGCTCGAGCGTCGGCGGGTAGGCCTGCGGCGGCCCGGGTGCGCCGACCCGCACGCGCGCGAGGTACCAGCCCGGCGCGGTCACGCTCGCATCCGACCCGAAGTCGAACTCGATCGCGACCTCTTGCTGCATGAACTCGGAGAGATCGAAGCAATCGACCCGCCAGCCGCCGTTCGCCCCGGTCCAGCCCGGCTCGCCGTCGACGCACCAGGCGTAGTACGACGCGCTGGTCGAGATCGCCGGAACGGTGTAACCGCCCATCGGCTCCCAGACGTAGCCGCCCGGCAGCACGACGACATTGCAGCCGTCGTAGGTTGCTTCCACATCGAAGTAGTGCACGACCTCGACCAGGCAGCAGCTCTCGGTCACCACCCACGGCGGCGAGATCAATCCCTCGCCGGCGTCGTTCGGGTAGTTGCCGCCGAGAACGGTGCCCCAGACGCGATCCGGCGCGCCCGGGACATAGCTCGTCGCGCCCCACTCCCACGCGGGTTGGCCGCCGTTGTCGCAGTCGATCCCGGTGAACCCGTGGGTGCCGGTCGCGAAGTTCCAATCCATGGCGACCGGGCCGAGGTTGCAGGGGACGCGGATGGGTTGAGACACGGGTGTCGCGGGCGGCTTGACCGCAGCGAGGGCGACGCCGGCCGGGGGCGCAGCCGTGCCGATCGCACCGGCCGTCTCCGCGAACGCAATGCTCAACAGGGGCACCAGAAGCAGGGTTCCAAGGTACGCGATCGCCAGGGGAGGCTTCATGGCTCGGTCCCTCCTGCGAGGTGGGCTCGAACAGGCGCAGTGAGCGCATGCGCGGATCCATGCGGCGTTCGGTCGCGCGAGCTTGGTCGCATTCCGCAGCAGCTTCTACGAGGGGAATCGTACGGGTTCTCGGGCGGGCTGTCAATGCCGTGGGCCACAGTCGACCGCGGCCCTCCGACACCGGCGGACGGAGCGACGGACATGAAGGCAGGTGCGTCGATGGCGATGCCGCTGCCGAGGCGGCGCGTTCGCGGAGCCGATTTCGAGGTGGCGCCGCAAGCGCCCAAGTGCCATGATGCCGGTCAGTGATCCGCGGAGGACATGTCCTCCCCTCGCTCCTGTACCCTGGAGGTGCCTGTTCTGAAGCGCTCACCGAATCCCAAGGTGTTGCTGATCAACCCCTCTTTCAGCTTACACTCGTTCTGGAACTACCGTGAAACCTGCACGGTGGTTGGCGCCCGCTACGTGGCCGCGCCGCTGGGGCTCATCACGGTCGCGGCGCTCCTGCCGGTCGAGTGGACCCTGCGCCTGGTCGACCGCAACATCGAGGAACTGAGCGAGGACGATCTGCGCTGGGCCGACCTCGTGATGGTCGGCGGCATGCTTCCACAGCAACGCGACGCGAAGCGCGTCATTGCCATGGCCCACGCGTGCGGGAAGCCGGTCGTGATGGGCGGACCCGACGTGACCGCCAGCCCCGCGGTCTACGATGAGGCCGAATTCCGAGTGTTGGGAGAGGCCGAGCAGATCATGGGCGAGTTCATCGCGGCCTGGCGTGCGGGCGCCCCGCGCGGCATGTTCAGCGCCCGGACCTTTCCCGACATCACGAGCTCGCCGGTGCCCCGCTTCGATCTGCTCAAGCTCGAACACTACATGCACGTCGGCGTGCAGTTCTCCCGCGGTTGTCCGTTCAACTGCGAGTTCTGCAACGTCATCGAACTCAACGGCCGCATCGTCCGCTCCAAGACGCCTGAGCAGGTGATCCGCGAGCTGGACGCGCTCCACTCGCTCGGCTACCGGGGACACGTCGACTTCGTCGATGACAACCTCATCGGCAATCGGCGCGCGCTGAAGCCGCTGCTGGTGGAACTGGGTCGATGGTTGGAGCGACGGGGCTATCCGTTCGAGTTCACCAGCGAGGCGAGCCTCAACCTGGCCGAGGACGATGAGCTGCTGGCGGCCATGCGGCGCGCCGGGTTCTTCGCCGTCTTCGTGGGCATCGAAAGCTCCGATCCGGCCACGCTGCTCAGCACCAAGAAGGTGCAGAACACCCGGCTCGACGTTGCCGAGTGCATCCGCAAGATCAGCCGCGCGGGGATCTTCGTGAACGCCGGATTCATCATTGGCTTCGATGCCGAAGCCGGATCGGCGGCGTCGGCCATGATCGAGTGCATCGAGCGGGCCGCCATCCCCGTTTGCATGGTCGGGTTGCTCTACGCGCTGCCTGGCACGCAGCTCTATCGGCGCCTGCTCCGCGAGGGACGGCTCCATGCGGACTCCGATCGCGTGGCGTCCGACGGCGACACGGACCAGTGCACCACCGGCTTGAATTACGTGACGCTGCGCCCGCGGCGCGAGATCCTGAGCGACTACCGCGAGGTCCTGCGGCGAATCTACGGTCCGCGCGCCTTCTTCGGCCGTGTGGGTCGCACGGCGCGCGCGCTCGATCTCTCCGGTCACAAGCTGCGCCGCCCGCCGCGGTATGCCCTGCGCGACCTGCGCTCCTTCGCGCGGATCAGCCGGCAGCTGGGCTGGCGCGATCGCCAGGTGCGCCGGCACTACTGGCGAGCCGTGCTCGAATGCCTGATCCGCAATCCGCGCGCCGTGCGGCTGGTGGTTTCCCTGGCGGCCCTCTACTTGCACGTCCGGCCTTTCGCCCGGTACCTGGACGAGCGACTCGCCGGGCAGATCGAGGCCTGCGGGGCAGACGAGCCGCGGCTCCGCCCGTGCGAGGCGCGGACGCCTGTCTTGATTCCTGCGCTTCTCCAGGGTAAGCTGCCGTAACTTCACGGGTCACATCCGGCCAATGGCCGCGCGTCCGGGGGCGGCGCAGCGGCGGCGCTCCGGGCGACCGGTCAGGAGAGGCGAGGCGGGAACCTCGGGCCAGGCGCTCCCGCGGCGGGTCGACATCGCAGGGGGACGCTGACGGCTGCGTGTCGCTTGGGGCAACTTTGGGCGAAGAATACCGGCTGGTGATGGACATCCTGGATCTGGAGCGCGCCCACGAGCGGCTGAGCAAGTTCCTCGAGCGATGCGAGCTGTCATGTGCCCGGGCGGCGGCTGTCGCGCATTTCAGCGACTACATTCCGGATGATCTCCAGGGCCGGTCGTACTACCTGTTGGAGATCGCTCCCTGGCTGCGCGAAGCGCTGCGGGACGACCCCGATTCGTGCTGGGACCCCGAGCATGTGCCCCTGATCCTGGAGGCAGTGGCCGAGATCGAACGGGCCGGCGGGTTCTCCGCCGATGAGGCCCGTGACTTCGCGCAGCGCGCGGCCCGGTCCGGACCCCGGGGCTGGGACGATCCGCCCGCGCCCGGAGCCCAGGAGCCAACGGTCGGCCCGCGGCCCGCGGCCGCCTCCCAGATCCGCCTGCCGTTGCCGCTGGTCTGCAAGATACCCGCCTTTCACGCTCAGGGCGACGGAGCGGAGGAGGTCGGATCGCTGGCGGCGCTGACCGTGGCCCTGCGCGCCAAGGACCCGCGCCACGCGGCCATCACCTGGAACAACGGCAATGCCCTCCAGGCCACGGCCGAGATGCGCGCGTTCCGGGACGTGGCGGACGACATGCGGCTGGCCGCGCGAGAGGCGGTGCATCGCCTCGCGGATCTGCCGCGCGTGGCCCCGAACGGCCTGCGGATTCGCGCGGCCGACTTCGGCCGCTTCGACGTGGAGCGGCTCGGGTTCGACCTGTCGATTCCCGAGAAGCTGATGCCGCTGGCGGGCGACTCGGCCGGCCTGGCCCTGGCGGCGGCCATGGCGGGCGCGATGATCGGCGCCCTGCGGGCCGGGCGGGCCCGGCGGCCGCGCGAAGACCTCGCCTGGACCGGTGTGGTGCTGGCTTCAGGCGAGGTGCGGCCGGTCGACCGCTCCTCGCTGGCCGCCAAGGTGCGCGTCGCCTGCGCCGCCGGCCTGGCCGGCATCGTCGTGCCGCGCGGCATGGGTCCGCTGGCCCGGCAGGTGGCCGGGCGCCGGGGCTGGAGCCCGGAGGTCCACGAGGTCGGCAGCGTGCTGGAAGTCCTGCAGCACGACGGCCTGATGCGAGAGGCGCGCCTGCCGAGCGCGCTGGTGCGCCAGGTGCGCCGGCCGATCCTGGGCAAGACCCTGATGCTCACGGCGACGGCGTTCGCGGCGCTGGCCCTGCTGGCCGTCCTGCCCCGCATCCTGGACGAGTTCGGGCTGCGCACCTACCCCTTCTGGCGGCCGTTTCCTCCGGCGCATGAGCTGCGGGTGCCCGCGAACATCCAGGGGGGCTTCACCCTGGCGCTGCCGGCCGCCCGGGACATCGCGGTCCTGCCGCCTGCAGACGCCAAGATCCAGTTTGCCCAGATCTCCGACAATCTTCCCGGAGAACTGCAAGGGCGGCCCTGCCTGGTTTCGGGGGCGAGCTACAACGCGACCCTGGGCAAGAACGCCATGGTGGAGGTCCGCGACCTGCGCGCCCATCGGGTCGCGCGTTCGCGGGTCATCGAGACTGCCGGGACGCCCTTCGAGCCGCGACACGTGCGCCATGACGCGTACTACAACGTCAAGGCGGGCGCGGTGGCCGATGTGGATCGGGACGGAACCGATGAGATTGTGATCTGCGTCACGGCCAGTCCGTACGCGCCGGCCGCGGTGCAGATCCTCGAAGACGATGGCGCCGGCAACCTCATCTGCACGGGCAGCGTGCTGCATGACGGTCATCTCGAGTACCTGCTGGCTCACGACTTCGAGGGCGATGGCCGGGTGGAGATCGTCGCCGCGGGGTACCATCAGCCCAGCCGAGGCTTGAGCTTGCTCGTTCTGCATCGGGAGGACTTCTACGCTCCGGGGGCCGGCGATGCCGCCGCGGCGGCATCGGCCCACCCGTGGTCGCTCGATACGCAGTCCTGCGCCGGGCATCTCGTGGCCCCGCCGCTGCCGGGCTACTTCGAGGTCACGGGCGTCTCCGAGCTCGGGGGGTTCATGCTGGGGCTGCGTGAGGTGGCCGGTTCCGGCCAGGAAATCCACGTCGACATCCGGGCCGGCGTCACGGGAGCCTACGATTACCTGATGAACGTGCCGCCGGATCTCGACGTGGCCGGGATCGACATCGTCGTGAACCAGCCGCAGAGGGATCAGTGCCGGCGCTGGCTCCACGAGGGCGTGACGATCGATTTCTCCTCGCCCGAGTACCTCGATCAGTGGAAGCGCCTCTTCCGCCGGACGCGGACGATCCAGGTGGAGTGAGTTCCCGTGAGGGGCAGGCGATCCGCGGCGCGAAGATGCTGTGGCATGCGCCGCGGCGGTCAGCGCGCCACAACCATTGGGGCTTGATCCGCGCGAGGCACAAACGTATGTTCACATTGATGTGGGCCGGATCGATGCGTGGAGTTGCGCTTGCCATCGGAGATCTGATGGCCAGACGCTCGGCGTGTTGAGCGCCAGACTGCAGGCAGAAAGAGGCCCGCGCGTGGATATCCTGGATCTGGAGCGCGCCCACGAGACGCTGCGTTCCTTCCTCGAGCAATGCGTCATGCCCTGTGCGCGGGCCATGGCGATTGCGCGCTTCGTTCAAGATGTTCCCGCCGATCTGCAGGGCCGCGGCTACTACCTGGCCGAGGTCGGGCCGTGGCTGTGCGAGGCGCTGCGCGACGACGCCTTTGTCTGTTGGGAGCCCGAGCACGGGCAACTGATCGCGGCCGCGGTGTCGGCGCTCGAGCGGGCCGGGGTCTTCAGCGCGGTCGAGGCGAGCGAGCTCGGTCGGCTTGCCGTGCGCGCGGGCACGTTCCATCCGCCGCGCGATGAATCCCCGCTTGCCGCGGCGGCTCAGGTCTCGGTGCGGGTGCCGCTGGTGTGCAAGCTTCCCCGCGGGCCGCGCTCGCCGGCGGCTGACGAGTACGTCGGCGTGCCGGCGGTGGTGACCGTGGCGCTGCGCGTCAAGGAGCCACGGGACGAACCGATCACCTGGAACAACGGCAATGCCCTCACGGCCACCAGCGAGCTGCGGGCCTTCCGCGACGTGGCGGCCGACCTGCGCGTGGCGGCGCGCGAGGCGATGCACTTGCTGGCCGAGTCAGCCGGTCGCGACCGCGAGGGCCTGGGCGTGCGAGCGGAGGCCTTTGGGCGCATCGATCTCGAGCGGCTGGGATTCGACCTGTCGATTCCCGAGAAGCAGATGCCGCTGGCCGGCGACTCGATCGGGCTGGCGCTGGCCGCGGCCATGGCGGGCGCCATGGCCGGGGCGCTCAACGGCGAGTGCGCCTGGCGGCCACGCGAGGATCTGGCCTGGACCGGCAGCATGCTGCCGACGGGCGAGGTGCTGCAGGTCGATCGGGGCTCTCTGGCGGCCAAGATCCGCGTCGCGCACGCCGCGGGGCTCGCGGGCGTCGTCGTGCCGCGCGGGATGGGTTTGCTGGCGCGTGAGATCGTCCGGCGGCTCGACTGGCAGGCGGAGGTCATCGAGGCCGGCAGTCTCCTGGAGGTGCTCGGCAACCGCGACCTGATGCAGTCCTGGCGATTGCCGGCGTCGGTGGCCGGCGGATTGCGGCGGCCGGTTCTGGGCCGGAACCTCCTGGTGGCTGCCGGCGCCGTCGCCGCCCTCGCGCTGGTGGGATTCCTGCCGCGCATCCTGGACGAATTCGGCGCGCACTGGTATCCGCTCTGGCGCCCGTTCCCGCCGCTGAGCGAGCTGCGCGTGCCCGCTCTGGTCAGGCCCGGCTTCACGCTGGCGCTGCCGGGCATCCGGGATCTCGAGGTGCTGCCGCCGCCGGGCCGAGGGTTTGGATTCGCCGGGATCTCGGACAAGCTCGCCGGCGACCTGGGCGGGCGGCCCTGCCTGGTGTGCGGCGTGAATCAAGACTCCGAGGGCGGACACCACGGCTTCGTGGAGGTCCGCGATCTGCGCACCGGCCGCACGCTCAGCGTCCGGCACATCGAAGGAGCGGGCCTGCCGTTCGAACCGCGGCACGTCTTGCCGGGCGTGCACTACGATGTCAAGGCGGGCGTGCTGGCCGACGTGGACCGGGACGGTCGTGACGAGATCGTGATCTCCGCTTCCGCGAATCCGCACGCCCTCACGACGCTTCAGATCATCGATGGAACGGAAGATGGGCACCTCGCCCGCACCGGCAGCCTGTTGCACAACGGCCACCTGGAACACCTGCTGGCCCATGACCTCGACGGCGACGGAAGGCTCGAGATCCTCGCCGCGGGATATCACGGCCCGAGCCAGGGCATGAGCCTCCTGGTGCTGCGGGCCGAGAACTTCTATGCCCCGCCCGAGAACAGCTCCTCGGCCGCTGCCGGTCCATGGTCCCTGGGCGAGCAGCCCTGCGTCGGGCATCTCGTAATCCCGATGCTGCCGGGCTATTTCGAGGTGCGCGACGTCACCCACCTGGGCGGATTCGGGTTGGGGTTGCGCGAGGCGGAAGACTCGGGGAAGCTGATCCGCGTCGAGATCGGCGCCGGGTCCAGCGTGGCGAGCGACTACTTGCTGAACATCCCGCGGGATCTCGATGTGGGCGGCGTCGACATCATCGTGAACCAGCGTCACGCGGACCAGTGCCGATACTGGGTCAGAGATGGCGCGGGCACGGACTTCTCGTCGCCGGCGTACCTGGAGCGCTGGCGGGCGATGTTCCGCCGGACGCGGACAATCCAGATGGGATGGGACGCCCGGCTCGCCGGGAACGATCGTGAGCCGCGGCCCTGAGACGTGCGGCCGGCGGCGACGATCCGGCGGGCCGGACCGATCCGAGCGGAGCCATGACGAGGATCGCGGTGGGGTCGGCATGACGACCGACGACGAATGGACCGATGTGTGGCGGCGGTGCGTGAGCGGAGACCCGACGGCCGCGGAGGATCTCTGCCGAAAAGCCTGGCCGTTGCTCGTGGCCCGCTTCCGCCGTCTGACCCACGATCCCGAGCTGGTCTCCGACCGCACGCAGGGCTTCCTGCTCTGGCTCTTCGAGCGCGAACAGCACCGGCTCAAGTCGTTTCGGCCTGAGCTGGGGGTACCCCTGGAGAAGTACCTGGGGGTCCTGGCCGTCCGCTTCTACATCTCCAACGACGTTCGGCCGCCGGCCGCGAAGTCCCGGCGTCTGGAGACCGGGCTCGATGCCGCGCGCGATCTGCCCGCTGCCGGCGCGAGTCCCGATGGGTTCGTGATGTCTCGCGAGCTGCGCGAGGCCATCGCGGCGCTGCCGCCGCGCGAGCGGGCGGCGACCCTCTGGCGGCTCGAAGGGTTGCGCGATGCGGAGATCGGCCGGCTCCTGGGCATCACCCCCGGCGGCGTGGGGGCTCTGTTGTTTCGGGCCCGGCAGGTGCTGAGGGAGCGATTGGGGGGCGGGTGGTGCGACCCGCGCCTGGATGGCCCGGATGGCGATGAGCCGCACAAGAAACCATGAAAGGGTGGAGCCCGCCCCGGCGTATCCCCGGATAGAGGGAGAAACCGCCGCGGGCCCCGGTGTGGGGTAGGTCATGTCAGCGTGTTTGACGGACATGCAGATTGCGTTGCTGGTGACCGGGAAGGCCAGCCCTGCGCTGCGTGGCGCGCTGCACGAGCACCTGTTGATCTGCGATGCGTGCCGTCGTCTCGTGGCCGCCTGCGTGAAGTCCGAGCGGACGGATTCTCTCTCTGAAGTTGGGGAGGCGGACGCCGGACCCTTCACCGTAGGCCATGCCCCGCCGTGGCTCCGCCAGATAGCGGAGACCGTGGCGCGCGCAGAGCGCCAGACCGTGCCATCCGGCAGAGTCCGCCAGGTCCTCTCCCTGGACTGGCTCGTCTGGGATGCCGCCGCCGAGGCCCCGACCTTGGCGGCGGCGCCGCAGACCGACCGCATCCCGGGGCTGCCCACCCTGGCCAGCGCCGACCGGCGGCTGCTGGTGCATTTCCGCCGTCCGGATCCGGATGGGCCGATCGTGGCCTACGTGATTCGTGAAACCGTGGCCGTCCTGACCGACCTGCGGCTCGTGCTGACCGACCGTGGGCTATCGTTTCCCGTGCGCGAGGATGGGTCCGCCGAGCTGACCGGCGTGGGGGCGGAGGAACTCGCGGGGATGCGCGTGCAGATCGAGATGGGACCGCTGGCTCAGGAGAACGACCGGCGGCGACCACCCGAGAGCTAGCCTTCTTCTACAGACCCACCTACCTCAATCAACGTCCTGGATGGCCGAAAGGAACCGGACGCTGCATCGCGGCAGCAGCCCTGTTCAGCGATCCGACGATGAACCCCGGCGAACCGGCCACCCTGTTGCAGGACTGGCAAGTCGGCGCGCGTTTTCAGCCTGCACCGGCGGCGACCCGACGATCCCCATGGGCCCCGCTCATGCCGGCCGGCCGCGCGGCCGATAAAGGTCTGTGACGGTCCACGCTGAGACGCAACCTGAGCGGCTTCCATCCGGGAGGTTCCCATGCGACGCGCAACGAGCATGCAGTTTCTGTGCCTGGCGCTGGGCGGCCTGGTCCTCACCGCCGGGACGCCGGTTCTGACCGCGGCGCGCGCTGACCAGCCCACGCTGGTGGTCCGTGTGATCGGGGGAGCGGACGCGAGCTACGCGCTGGCCGAGATCGAGCGCCTCGGTTTCGACGGCGAGGAAACGCTGGTGGTCGTGACCGCTGCCGGAGCCGACCGCTACGCGAACGAGACGATCGAGCGCATCGAGTTTCTCTGGGAGCCCGCGGCGGTGAAAGACCCCGCGGAGGCGGCCAGGCTGCTGACCGCGATACGCCTGTTCCAGAACCAGCCCAACCCATTCTCGCCCGAGACCCGGATCGTCTTCGATCTGCCGGCGGCCGGCAAAGCGGAGCTGAGCATCTACAGCCCCGATGGCCGGCTGGTGCGGGCGCTGGTGAGCGGCGAGCGTCCGGCGGGCCGCCAGGAAGCGGTCTGGGACGGGCTCGACGACGCGGGCCGCGCGGCGCCCGGCGGGGTCTACTTCTACGCCTTATCGGCGCCGGGCGTCACCGAGAGCCGGCGGATGATCCTGTTGCCGCGCTGAGCGCGGGGAGCGCGCGAGCGGCCAGAGGCGCACCGGGCCAGGTCGCACCGGGTCAGGTCGCACCAGGCCAGGCCGCCAGCGGCGCACTCGGAGCCGCCGGAGTTGAACGGCGGGCTCAAGGGGGGACGAAGCGATGAGAAGGCGGATGATGGTGGTGTTGGCTCTGGCGCTGATCTGCGGGGCGACCGAGAGTCGGGGCGAATGGACGATGTGGATTCACCGAGGGGGGGACGTCACGCGGTTCGTCGTGGCGGACATCGATAGCCTCACCTTCGACAACGACACGCTCGCCGTGCCGCCGATGGTGGCGGTGCCGGCCGGGCAGTTCACGATGGGCGACGGGCTGGCCTCGTGCGGCACTCAGCAGCATCAGGTGACACTGACGCGGGGCTTCCGCCTGGGGAAGGGCGAGGTGACGAACCAGGAGTATCTGGCGGCCCTGCAGTGGGCGTATGACCGCGAGTACGTGATCGCGACGAGCAGTCTGGTGCAGGACAACCTGGACGGAAGCAGCGAGGAGCTTGTGCACCTGGACCGGCCCGGGTGCGAACTCGCCTTCCGGAACGGGACCTTCTCGCTGCGCGACGCCGGCCGCGGCCTCAACCCGGACCATCCGGTGAAAGAGGTGACCTGGTACGGGGCGGCGCGCTACTGCGACTGGCTGAGCCTCGAGGCCGGCCTGCCGCGGGCATACGAACACACCGGCACGTGGTCGTGCAACGGCGGAGACCCCTACGGGGCGGCCGGGTACCGGCTGCCGACCGATGCGGAGTGGGAGTATGCGGCCCAGTGGGACGACGAGCGGATCTATCCGTGGGGAAGCGAGGGGCCCGACTGCAGCCGGGCGAACTTCCACCCCAGCTCCTACTGCGTTGGCTGGACCTCGGCGGTGGGCGAGCATCCCGCCGCCCCGGCGGCGTTGGGGCTGCTGGATATGGCGGGGAACGTGTGGGAGTGGTGCGGCGATTGGCACGTCTGCGATCTGGGCACGACACCGGTGACGAACCCGCCCGGCCCGAGCAGCGGCGCCTTCCGCGTGCTGCGCGGCGGATCATGGGGCAACTACAGCTTCTACCTGCGGTGCGCGTATCGGTACAGCTTCAATCCGGGCGATAGCAGCGACGCGATCGGCTTCCGGATTGCGAAGACCATCAGCGCGCCGTGACGCCGGTGGGGAAGCGCTGCTGGTCCAGATCCGATCTCCGGGCGCCCGTACTAACCCAAGAAGGGGCAGGAGCGAGGCTACTGCCGAGCGGGGTGCTCAGGCCCGGGCGTACTTGCAGAAAGGCATTCCTGTAAGGTACTGACTTGGAGCAAGATATGACTTTGCCCCGGGGCAAAGTCGCGGCTCAACCACTCTGCTGGGTGGTGGCCTTGCCCGGCAGCGGGGCGCGGTCCCGATCCTGCCCTGGTTTCTCACGTGAGTCCGTCCCGCGGTCTCTAGGAGTCATCGCCTCGCGACGTCGATAGCGGTCGCGCGTCACGCAGCCAGGAGCGGAGCCAGATCAGCGCGCTTCAGGGTGGCCAGGCCTAACTCGCGGAGGACCCGGTTGAATGCCGCCAGAGTCACCGCGCTGGGTGTTGTGATCTCAATCCCAATCGGCTTCCCAGATCGGCTGAAATCCACCACCATGCCGGGTTCGACACGCATCGTACGATAGCTCTTCTGCCCTTCGCGACGCGGGAGGTAGTAGTACGCGGCAATGGGACGACCATTGCGGAAAGTCACCTCGAGATACCCGTTCTTCATGGCTCAGCTTCCTATCGGCCTATCGCGTAGGCGGTGATGACGACCAAGACACGGGCTTGATGATCCGGCTCAACGATGATCTCCCAGCGTTTGCTCCGGAATCTTGTCTCGACGACCCAGCGGCCGGTAACGGCATCGGGGCGGACTCGGACCGCGTTCTCGAACATGGCCCGCAGATCGACTTCGGTGAACCGGCGGTCTTCCATCCTCTTGAAGAGATGCGGGCTCAGGTCGAGTTCCCAATCCCACCATTGCGGCCAACGCTGGGCAATCAGAACATCACTTCCGCGCCGGATGCTCGTAGAGGTTGCTCACTTGTCCGGCGGCAACCTCTCCGGCACACCAATCGATTCTAACCGTTCTCGCTACGCCGAGCGAGGGGTCAGATGAACCGGCTGGAGCCCGATGGCGCCGGCGGGTGGTCCGGGACCGCAGGCCGGGCGAAGATGCCGCGGGGCCCGCGGTGCGTGGCTTGAGCCCTCGAGAAGGGCCTGAGCGAGCGCGCGGGCCTGGCCCGCGTGTCAGTCCCGAGGGAAACCGATTGCGCATCCCAGTCATGTCGACCCAAGGCAAGGTTGGGTGCTGGGCACGGGTGCTCTCGCTCGCCCGTGCGGCCGCCTTCCCAATGATCTCCCGGCCGCCAGATCCTCTGGCGCGTCCGGTGTGATGCGGTGGGATGGCGCAACGCCTGGGCAGACGCCCCGGATTGAGTCTCCTTGGCTTTGCGCTGATGGCCATGCGCGAACGGCTCAGCGGCAGGGAACAGCACTCCGCAAACGGGAGATCGAAGCATGGCGGCACCGATCTACTTCTACTGTCAAACGGACCCGCGCGCCGCGGATCGCGGCCTCTCTCGGCCGGGAACGGACCAAGCCCATCAGGAAGCCTGGGACTCGGTCAGGGACAGCGTGATGCTCGAGGCGCTGCGCGCGAAGTTCACGCAGTGCGGACCTGGCTGCGACGGCTCGCGGCATGTTGCGCGCGTTTTCCGACCGAATCAGCATGAAAGGGGTTGGCTCCCGGTTTCGTATCCCTGAATGGAAGGCAGAACCACCGCAGGCTCCTGCGTGGGGGGATCATGTCGGGGCGCCTGACGGACATGCAGGTCGCGCTCCTGATAACCGGGAAAGCCAGCTCGGCCCTGCGAGGGGAGTTACGGCAGCTACATCGTCGACAAATCCACGCAGGAGAAAGGTGATGCTGGACGGAGCTGGATCCTTGGAATCTCCCGTGAGACCAGCCGATTGTTTGCCAGGGTCGTCTACGACTCGTACTACAGCTTCATTAGCTTCATTCAGGTCGACGATTCGGATTCCGCTGCCCGCGAATGAGTGCGGCAGTATCGGCTTCACGGTGGGGGACGGGTACTTGCGGTTGTACGTCAATGGGCAGATGAAGGCCGAGGAGGCCTATCCCTTTGCGATCAACTACACGGAGAGCACCTGGATCGGGTTCGCCAATGTCCACAACTATAAGGAGGAGTGGATTGGCGCACTGGATGAGTTCCGCATCAGCGACGTCGTCCGCATATCGTTGCCAAGTGGCTTCGAGCCGCTGCCGGTCGACGAGCACACCCTCGCCCTGTGGCGGTTAGATGGTTCCCCTACACCGGTAGCCGGGGTATCCTGGGGGCAGCTGAAGGCCCTGTACCGGTGACTTGCTGGAGGTCACCCGGCATGAAGTCTCTGCTTCTGTTGCTGCTGGGCCTCGTCGTTCGAGGCGGGGTCGAATCGCCAGCGGCAGCGGGCGACGGCGTGGGCGTCGGTGCGGTAGTGCTAGCTGCGCCGCAAGAGCGGTTCCTGCCGAACGGTCGCTGGGTGGGCTTCACGGCCCGGGAGGATACGACCGAGGTCGTGCTTCTGGCCGTTCGATTCGCGGATCCCGCTTGGACCGTGGAGGGAATCCTCTGCTTCGGGGGAAACGTGGATGGGACTCGGAGTCAAGAGGACGCCAATGAAGCACGCAGGCCGGAGAGAATCCGCCTGGGACGCGCGTGGCCAATCCCGTCGGGCGGGCTCTATGTGTCCTTCGCCGCCGGCTCCCTCGTCTTCTGCGGCGAGTACCGGGAGTCGGCGGTGGAGGGCCCGCAGTTTTGTGGCCGCTGGCAAGAGGGGGCGGTCCGGGGAGTGTGGGCGCTGGCGCCCGAGGAAGACCTGAGCCGGAGGATCCCGGGATGGCTCGGTCTGCCGGCTGCCCCCGGATGGGGGGCTGAATGATGCAGTCGGCAAGATCATCCCGAAGCATAGCCGTCTTGATGCTCTTGCTCGCGCCCTGCCTTGTTCTCGGCTGCGACTCGGACACCACCGAGCCGCCCGGCAGCGAGGCAAGCTACTTCGACGGCCTGTGGCTCGGGGTTCTGAGCAGTGGATCGGGCGACACGCGCCTGTTTCGGGCGAACATCCAGTCGGGCCGGGACCCCCTTCGTGTGGAAGTGCGAGCAACAGGCACGATCGAGGCGGCGGACAGCCTGGTGTCGTTCACTGGCACGACCTGGTGGGATCGACGTCTGGGACTGGAGAAGCTCGGATTCGAGGCATTCGGCCACTGGTGGGAACTCACGCTCGTCGCTGGTCAGACTGTACCGCCCCCGGCTTCTTGGACACAAGTGTGAGTGTATAGGCCCAACCGGAG